>NZ_MVHE01000006.1 GCF_002086155.1 Mycobacterium angelicum
CCAGATCGCGCACCGTCTGGGTGGCCCCGCCGATCACCGTGGACTGCGGCGAGGCGACAACGGCGACCACGACGTCGTCGACCGTGCGGGACATCAATTCCGTAATCACTTGCTGGGCAGGCAGTTCCACCGATGCCATCGCGCCACTGCCGGCAATGCGTGTCATCAGCTTCGAGCGCCGGCAGATCACCCGCACCCCGTCTTCCAGCGACAGCGCGCCGGCGACCACCGCGGCCGCGGACTCGCCCATGGAGTGGCCGATGACCGCTCCGGGCTGTACGCCGTAGGACTTCATCGCCGCCGCCAGGGCGACCTGGACGGCGAACAGAGTCGGCTGTACGCGGTCTATACCGGTGACGACCTCCGGTGCCGTGATCGCTTCGGTCACCGAAAAGCCCGACTCGGCGGCTATCAGCGGCTCGAGCGTGGCGATGGTGGCGGCGAACACCGGCTCACTGGCCAGCAGGTCAGCCCCCATCGCCGCCCACTGCGAACCCTGCCCGGAGAACACCCACACCGGACCGCGATCATCCTGACCGACCGCGGGCAGGTATGGGGTTTCGCTTTCGGCGACCTCACGCAGGGCCGCGGACAGTTCCTCGGGGCCGCCGGCGATGACGGCCGTGCGTACCGGCCGGTGCCCGCGCCGGCGAGCAAGCGTGAAGCCCACGTCGGCCAGGTCGACCTCGCCTGCGCGCTCGGTCGCCCAATCCGCCAGTCGCGCAGCGGTTTGCTGCAGTCCTTCCGGTGAGGTGGCCGACAGCGCAAACACCTGCGGGCCGGCCGCGCCGGATTCGGTTGTCCCAGCGTCCTGTGCCGCACCCGCGGGAGCTTGCTCGATGATGGCGTGAGCATTGGTTCCCGACATGCCGTATGACGACACCGCCGCCCGCCGCGGCTCGCCGGAGCCGTTGTCCGGCCACGGTGTATTCGCCTTTGGCACAAAGAGATTGGTCTCGATGGCAGCCATCTCGTCGGGCAGCTGGGTGAAGTGGATGTTTTGTGGAACCTCACCGTGCTGCAGGGCGAGGATCGCCTTCATCAGTCCAAGCGCACCGGAGGCCGACTGGGTGTGCCCGAAATTGGTTTTCAGCGATGCGAGTGCGCAGGGGCGGTCGATGCCGTAAACCTCGGCCAGACTGGCGTACTCGATCGGATCGCCGATAGGAGTACCGGTGCCGTGCGCTTCCACCATGCCGATGGTGGAGGGGTCCACGGCTCCCGCGGCGAGTGCGGCGCGGTAAGCCGCAACCTGTGCGGGTCCGGATGGGGTGGCGATGTTGACGGTGCGGCCGTCCTGGTTGGACGACGTGCCGCGGATGACGGCCAGAACCCGGTCGCCGTCTCGCTGTGCATCAGCTAAACGCTTGAGCAACAGCACTACGCAAGCCTCACCGACTACGAACCCATCCGCTGCGACGTCGAACGCATGACAATGTCCCGTAGGAGACCCCATACCCAGTAGCGAGCCGGAGACAAACCTGCGCGGGTCCATCGTCAACGAGACGCCGCCGGCCAGTGCCAGTTCGCACTCGCTCTCGTGCAGGCTGCGGCAGGCCGAGTGCACGGCGACCAGGCCGGACGAGCATGCCGTGTCGACGGTCATCGCCGGGCCGTGCAGCCCCAACGTGTAGGAGATCCGCCCGGAGGCGAAGCTGTAGTTGTTGCCGGTGAATCCGTAGGGCCCGTCCAGCGCGTTGGCGTCGGCGGTCTGCAGGGTGTAGTCGCCGCTCGTCATTCCCATGAACACGCCGGTCTGCGTGTCGACCAGCTCGGCCCGGGTGTTACCGGCGTGCTCCATGGCTTCCCACGCGGTTTCCAGCAGCAAGCGATGCTGCGGGTCCAGCGCGGTGGCCTCCTGCTCGCTGATTCCGAAGAAATCGGCGTCGAAACCCGCGACGTCGTCGATGAACGCGCCCCACTTGGATACCGTCCGGCCGGGCACGCCGGGCTCGGGGTCGTAGTACTCATCCGCGTTCCAGCGGTCCGGGGGAATCTCGGTGACCAGATCGTCGCCGCGTAGCAACGCCTCCCACAACAGCTCAGGTGAGTCGATGCCCCCCGGCAGCCGGCACGCCATACCGATGACGGCAACCGGCGTAACGCGTGTCGTATCCACGGTTCTTCTCGTCTCCTTACCCGCGTCCATGCTTTTTCGGTGGCGCATCGTCGAACCTTGCTCCGGGCTGCGCCAATCGCAGCACCGGGCGCTCCCATCGACCCCCACACTTCAGCCAAACGGATTGGTGATTGGCGTGATCAGCAGCGTAGCCGGTTGTTTTCGCACGCGTGGAAAAATCGTGCGTACGTACAAAAAAACTTCCTGCCGGTGACGTCAATTTCGCGACGGCTACAGGCCTTGTTGACTGTCGAGTCAATAGGCAAAGTGCCAGCATGTGGCACTAATCGGCGGATGTGTACGGGTGTTCCAGAGCGCGCTGTGCACCGCGCGGCCCGATGCCACCTTCCCTGCCTTTTGGTCACAAAGCGACGGTGGAGGGGGCCGCCGGTCGGGGCCGGCTTTGGTAGCCAGCGGGGCCCTGAACCACGTCAAATACCACGCGATTTTCTGCTGCTTTGGAAGGCGAATCGCCGAAGTGTGGAAAGCGGTCCGACTCCGATGTTCAGGCTATGCCTTTCGGCGCCCGCAGAGGCCGGAATCGAGATATTCCGGGCCCGCTCTTTTCAGCCGTGATCAGGGCCGTTGCCGCTGAAGCTGGCCCAGGCGGGGGGCAACCGCGATCTCGCTGGGGCGGTCGATCAGGCCGTCGGCCACCTGGACGCACACCGACCTCATTTCTTCGAGGTAGCGCGTCACCGATTCATGGGCGATCGGATTGTTCGGGAACGACGCGGTCACTGTGGTCTCGTTCTGAAACTTGTTGACCCACATACACACTCGCGCCGCGATCCTGCCATCGCTGAAGACTTTGGCATTCATTCGTTCCAGATTCATTGCGATCACAGCTGAAAGCGGAGGCACCCCGGCGTCCAGGAACGACAGCATGGGAAAGCCGCCTCGTGGGGTCGCCTCGAGCCACGGTGCTAGTTCCAGTACCCGCTCGAACGGCACGTTGGCCAGCGGGGTGCCGGCATCGAAGGATTTTTGTGCGCGACGGGCAGTCTCAGCAAACGACGGCCCGACCTCCACCGTGAACGGGATGTGGCCGACGAACCAGCCCGTGGTCATCAGCTCATCCGGGGTGCTGCGGGTGCTGGTCGGGGTGACGGCGCGGTAGGTGTCTGACCCGGTGAGTTCGTATTCGGTGAGTGCGGCGACCGCGAACACGCCACCGCTGAACCGGGCGCCGGCGCTGGTGCAGGCCGCTTCGAATCGGGCGGTCTGGCGTGCGTCCATCAGTTGCAGCGAAAGCAATTCACCCCTGGTGACCAGCGAGGTGTCACCCAGTGGCAGCGGGAATGCGGGCAGCGTTCCCGCATCGCTTTCGAAGAATTCGATCCATTGCCGAATCTCCGGTGAGGCCAATGTCAGCGCCGACGTGTGGGCGCGCTCCCGCAGGCAGTACTCGTCGTAGCTGCCGACGCTCGGTAAGGGAATCGGGCCGCCGCCGTCCATCAGTGCGTCGTACAAACCCTGGATCTCCCAGAACACGGCACCCAGAAATGTCGCATCGACATGGAGATGGTCGACGCTGAAACAGAAGGTGAAGTGGTCGTCGCGCTGAATGACTGCGAACCTGAAGCAATCCCACTCCAGCGGGCTCGGCGTCGCCAGTATGTAGTCCTGCCATTGCTTGGGCGTCATCTCGCCGTGCTCAGCCGGAATCAGTTCGATATCAGTGGGATTGCCGATCGTATGTCTGACGATGCGCGCAGTGTCGGTGAATTCGAACCAACTTCGGAATGTGTCATGTCGGCGGAGGTGCGAATTGAGGACATAGGTCATCGCGCGGATGTCGCATTGGCCGCGGAAATCCAAGGCGGCGACCACGAGTCGTGACATTTCACGGCCGCGTGCGGCCTGGTCGCGATAGCCGCGGAGGTGGCGGGCTTGGATATAGCTTGGCGGCACAGCACTTATCGGTGCTTGGCGTGCCGTTTCCAGTGCGGCGGGTGTGGGGTGCCAGCGCCACACCGAGCCGGGGTCGGGAGCCCAATTGCCGACGGTCTCTAGACCCAAGTGGCCCAAGACAACCAACATCGCTCCTTCGGTTCAGCCCTGAATCCCAGGTTATTTCATGTCGGCCGCTGAGCCTTACATTGCGGCCGCGGCGTTTCCGGTTGGCGTCAGCGTCTGGCACAGGTGATCCGCCAAGCCGCGCACCGTGGTGATGTCGGTCGAATGGATGCGGATGCCGGTTTCGGTTTCGATGCGGGTTCGCAATTCGAGGTTGCCCAGCGAGTCAAGCCCGTACTGGGAAAGTGGCCGGTCAGGGTCGACGGAGCGGCGCAGGATCAGCCCCACTTGTTCGGAGATGAGCCGCCTGAAGCGGATTGGCCACTCGTCGTGGGCGAGCTCGGAGAGTTCGGCGCGGAACTTGCCGTGGGCCGAGTGCTTTACCCCGGCGGAGCGGAATGCGTCGGCGAATCGGCTCCGTTGGGCCAGGGCGGTCAACCACGGCGATCCGGCGATCGGTGCGTAGCCGCTGTATCCGCGGGTGTGGCTCAGCAGCGCCTCGAACGCGCGGGCCCCCTCGTCGGGAGTGATCATCGTGGTGTCGCCGCTTTCGGCCAGGCTTGCGCCCCGGCCGATCTCGGCCCACGCACCCCACGCGATCGCGGTGGCCGGAAGCCCTTGGGCCCGTCGCCAGTGGGCGAACGCGTCCAGCCAGCTATTGGCGGCGGCATATGCACCCTGACCCGGTGAGCCCAGCAGTGCGGCCGCCGAGGAGAACACGCAGAACCAGTCCAGCGGTGCGGCTGCCGTCGCCTGATGCAGATTCCACGCGCCGTGAACCTTTGGCGCCCACACCCGCTCGATCAACTCGGCGGTGATGTTGGTCAGGGTGGCATCTTCGACGACCGCAGCAGCGTGCAGCACACCACGCAACGACAGCCCGGTGGCCGTTGCCGCGGTGACCAGCCGCTGCGCGGTGTCGGCGAGGGCGATATCGCCGCACTCCACCACGATGTCAGAGCCGGTGGCGCGGATGAGTTCTATTGTCTCCATTGCCTTTTGGTTGGGTACGCCGCGAGAGTTGAGCACAATGCGGCCGGCGCCGGCGGCCGCCATCTTCTCGGTGAGGAACAACCCGAGGCCGCCCAAACCGCCGGTGATGATGTAGGCGCCGTCGGGACGGAAGACGCGAGCCTGCTCAGGGGGGATCACGACGCTGCTGTTTCCGGCTTGCGGTATGTCGAGGATGAGCTTGCCGGTGTGTTCGGCCGCGCTCATGATCCGCAGTGCGGTTGCTGCCTCGCCGAGCGGGTAATGCGTGCTCGCCGGTATCGGGAGCACGCCGTCGGCGGTCAGCCGGTACACCGTTTCCAACAGCTCCCGCACCTCGTGTGGGTGGGTGATCGACATCAACCACAGGTCAAGAGCGAAAAACGTCAGGTTTCGGCGGAACGGGAAGAGTCCAAGCCGGGTATCGCCGTAGATGTCGCGCTTGCCGATCTCGATGAACCGGCCGCCGAAGGTGAGCAGGTCCACCCCGGCCCGTTGCGCCGCCCCGGTCAGTGAGTTGAGCACGATATCCAAGCCGTCTGAGCCCCCCGAGACCCCGCCGGCGGTGTCGCGGCGGATCTGTTCGGCGAACTCGACGGTGCGCGAGTCATATACATGCTCGATACCCATGTCGCGCAGCATCTTCCGGCGCTGCGGACTGCCGGCGGTGGCGAATATCTCGGCCCCCGCTGCGCGCGCGATCGCGATCGCCGCCTGTCCGACGCCGCCGGTCCCGGAATGGATCAGCACCTTGTCGCCGGCCTTGATCCGGGCCAGGTGGTGCAGCCCATACCAGGCGGTCGCCGTTGCGGTGCTGACCGCGGCGGCTTGGGCGTCGGTGATGCCCGCGGGAATCTTGGCGGCCAGGCGGGCGTCGCAGCTGACGAACGTCGCCCAACAGCCGTGCGGGGAGAGGCCACCGACCCGGTCACCGACTTTCAGCGTCGTGACGTCAGGTCCGACCGCGGTCACCACACCGGCGAAATCGGTACCCAGTCCCGGCTGCGGTCCGAAGCTGGTGCGGTAGCGGCCGAATACGCCGAGAACATCGGCGAAGTTAATGCTGGACGCGGTGACCGCGACCTCGATCTGTCCCGGGCCCGGCGAAACTCGTTCGAAGGCAACGAATTCCATCGTCTCCAGGTCGCCGCGGGTGCGAATGTCGGTCCGCATTCCGTCCCGGGCATGGTCGACGATGGTTGCGGGTCGTTCGTCGGGGCGCAGGGGAGCGGGGCACAACCGTGCGGTGTACCACTGGCCGGTGCGCCAGGCGGTCTCGTCTTCGTCGCAGCCGGCCAGCAGTTGGCGGCCCAGCCGCCCGGCGTCGGTCTGTTCGTCGATGTCGATGTGGGAGGTATGCAGATGCGGGTGCTCGGCGCCGATCACCCGCAACAGCCCGCGCAACCCGGCCTGCTGCAGATTTGCGCGGTCATCGGCGAGTACCGTCTGGGCGCCGCGGGTCACCACATACAACCTCGGCGCCTGGCCGGGCAGGTCGGCCAGCTCCCCGGCGATGCGCACGAGCTGCTCGACGTTGTCGCTGGCCAGAACGCCGTCGCCGGTCGGCCGCCCGGTCAGAACGACTAGGTGCTCGAAGCCGGGCCGTAATTCCGTGGCGTTGACAACCGTCGCGCCGTGTCGCGTCAACGCATCGCTCAACTGCCTCGCCAACGGCGTACCGGGTGCATCGACAGCGGCATCGATGTCGATCAGCAGCCAGGTGCCCGTTGGCGGGGTCTCGATTTCGGGCGGCTCGCGACGCTGCCATTCGATGGTCAGCAGCCGCTCACCCAGCAGCCGATCCTGCTCGGCGCTCTCCGAGCAACCCGTGCCCATCAGCAGCCCGCGCACCACCAGCAGGACGCTCCCGTGCTCGTCCATGACGTCGATGTCTGCCTCGACGTCGGTCGTGCACGCGGTCACCGTGGTGAGGCAGTAGCGGGCAGTGCGGGTGGCCGCGTAGGTGCGCAAGTAGCGCACACCCAACGGGAGCAGTAGGCCGCCGTTGCCCAGCTCCTGCACGGCCGGGTGGGCCGCGACCGATTGAAAACACGCATCCAGCAGCGCGGGATGCACATCGAATCCGGCTTGCTGGGTCCGCACGGACGTCGGCAGGGCGACCTCGGCCAGCACGGCGTCGATTGCGCCTTCCGATAAGTAGGCCGCGGCCAAGCCGGTGAACGCGGGACCGAATTGGACACCGCGCGCGTCGAACCACTCGCGCAGCTGATCGCCGTCGATGCGATGCGGATGGGCCGTCAGCAGGGCGCTGATATTTCGCGCCGCTGGCGGCTCGTCAGCTGCGACGGCACCCAGCGTCGCGCTGGCCCGCCGCAACCGCTCGCCCTGCTGCAACGTCTCCACCTCGAAGGCGGCGACACCGTCGCCGGCCATCGACGCGACTGCACCGACCGGGGTCTGTTCGTCCAGCAACAGCATCTGCTCGAAGCGGATATCGCGGACTTCGGACGCCTCGCCAAGGACGCAGCGGGCCGCGGCCAGCGCCATCTCGCAATAGGCGGCCCCAGGAAGCGCGGCCACGCCGTTTATCTGGTGGTCGCCCACCCACGGCAGTGCGGCGGTGCCCACGTCTGCTTGCCACGCATGCCGCTGCGGCTCCTCCAGCAGCTGCACGTGCGAGCCCAAAAGTGGGTGCACCACAACAGTATTGGAGGTGTTGGCACCCGTAGGCCGGCCCGCCGGCTCCAGCAGCAGGCGACGGCTGGTCCACGTGGGCAGCGGCGCGTCCGTCAACTGCCCGGCGGGATGGGTGACCGAGAAGTCGACCGCCGCACCCGCGCTGTACAGGTCGCCCACCAGGGCGCGCATGCCGTGTGGCAGCGGCTGTTCGCGCCGCATAGCGGCCAGGGCTGCCGCCGGAACGTCCAGGCTCGCTGCGGTCTGGTCGACGGCACGGGTCAGTAGCGGGTGTGGTGACAGCTCGCCGAACACCCGATACCCGTCTTCCAGGGCGGCCCGCACCGCCGCGGAGAAGCGCACGGTGTGACGGAGGTTGTCCGACCAATACCGGGCATCACACACCGGCCGCTCGCGAGGATCGAACAGGGTGGCCGAGTAGTAGGGGACCTGCGGTGCCAACGGCGTGACGTCGGCCAGCACCCGGGACAACTCGTCGAGTATCGAATCGACCTGCGGGGTGTGCGAGGCCACGTCGACGGCGACCTCGCGGGCCAGCACGTCGCGGTCTTCCCACGCCGCGACGAGGTCGCGAACCGTCTGAATGGCCCCGCCGATCACGGTGGACTGCGGCGAGGCGACGACGGCGATCACGACGTCCCTGACGCCGCGCTTGGCCAGCTCCTCGCGCACCTGCTGGGCGGGCAACTCCACCGCCGCCATCGCGCCGATGCCCCGGATGCGGGTGCACAGGGCAGAACGGCGGCAGATGACGCGCACTCCGTCTTCCAGGGACAGCGCTCCGGCGACGACGGCGGCGGCCACTTCACCGAGTGAGTGGCCGATGACCGCACCCGGCGTGATGCCGTAAGACCTCATGGTGGCTGCCAGCGCGACCTGCATGGCGAACAGCGTCGGCTGGACCCGATCGATTCCGGTGACGGTCTGGGGTGCGGTCATCGCCTCGGTGACCGAGAAACCCGATTCCTGGGCGATCAGCGGCTCGATCGCCGCGATAGTCGCGGCGAAAACCGGCTCGCTGGCCAGCAGATCCGTGCCCATCGCGGCCCACTGCGAACCCTGGCCGGAGAAGATCCACACTGGTCCGCGGTCATCCTGGCCGACCGCTGCCTGGTAGGGAGTGTCGCCGTCGGCGACCTCACGCAAGCGCACGATCAGCTCGGTGTGACCGGCCGCGACCACCGCCGTGCGCACCGGACGGTGGCCCCGTCGGCGTGCCAGGGTGTAGCTCAGATCCGGCAATGGCACCGGGTCGGGGTGCTGGTCGATCCAGTCCGCCAGCCGGCGCGAGGTGTGGCGCAGCGCCGCGGCCGAAGTTGCTGACAGCACAAACAATTCGGGTCCTGCCGGCCGCGTCGGAGAGGCTTCCGCTGCGGTTTGGCCCGCCTGCTCAACGATGACGTGCACATTGGTGCCGGACATGCCGTACGAGGACACGGCCGCTCGCCGGGGTTGATCGCCGTTCGTCGGCGCCTCGACGGGCCACGCCGTAATCTCTTGCGGCACAAAGAGTCCGGTGTCGATCCGGGCGAGCTCGTCGGGCAGCCGGGTGTGGTGCAGCATCGCCGGCACCACGCCATGTTGCACCGACAGGATCGCTTTGATGATTCCCACCGCGCCGGCGGCGGCCTCGGCATGACCAAGGTTGCTCTTCGCGGATCCGAGCGCGCATCGAGTCCCGTTGGCGCCGTAAACCGCTGCCAGACTGGTGAATTCGATCGGGTCGCCAACCGGGGTGCCGGTGCCGTGTGCCTCGACCATGCCGACGGTGTCGGCGTCCACCTCGGCCGCGGCCAGCGCCGCGCGGTAGGCCTCGACCTGCGCGTCGCGCGACGGGCTTGCGATGGTGTCGGTTCGGCCGTCCTGGTTGGTGGCCGTGCCGCGCAGCACCGCGAGGATGCGGTCGCCGTCTCGCTGGGCGTCGGGCAGTCGCTTGAGCAGCACCATGGCGCAGCCCTCGGAACGGACGAACCCGTCAGCTGCGGCGTCGAACGTGCGGCAGCGGCCGGTGGGAGACAACATGCCCAGCGCCGAGGCCGAGCTGAACACGTGCGGTTCCAGCATCACCAGGCAACCGCCGGCCAGCGCCAGGTCGCTCTCCTGCTCATGCAAACTGCGGCAAGCCATATGCACCGCAAGCAAACTCGACGAACAGGCGGTGTCCACGGTCATCGCCGGACCGCGCAACCCCATGGCGTAGGACACCCGGCCCGACGCCATGCTGAAGGCGGTTCCGGTGAACGCGTACGCGTCAGCCCGGGCGCCTGCCTGGTCGGTTACGAACGCGTAGTCGTCGTGGCACATGCCGACGAACACACCGGTCAGCGAGCCGGTCAACGCTTTGGGATCCAGGCCGGCATGCTCCACGGCCTCCCATGAGGTATGCATCAGCAGTCGGTGCTGCGGATCGATCGCGGTGGCTTCTCGTTCGCTGATACCGAAGAACTCGGCATCAAAGCCCGCGACATCGTCGAGGAATCCGCCCCAGCGCGACACCGACCGGCCCGGCGCACCCTGCTCGGGGTCGAAGTGCTCGTCGGCGTCCCATCGATCGCTGGGAATCTCGGTGATCAGGTCGTCGCCGGACAGCAACGCCTCCCAGAACCGGTCCGGGGAATCAACGCCTTTGGGGAGCCGGCATGCCATGCCGATGACTGCGATCGGAGTGACACCCATGGCTTGATCCCCTCGGCGATTGCGTGCAGCGCTCAGTCTTTGACGGCCATCTTCCCTGCTCAGGGCCACCAGATCGGGGAGCAACGCGCCGACGTTTTGTCCGGCGAGGGTGCGGCAGGTGCTGGGGCGGGCAAACCGGGGTTGCGGCGAAGGCGAAACAGGTAGTGTTGCTGCACGTGGTCGGCTCTTCCATTCCCACTGTGCTGCGCGAGCGCGCCAGTCTGAACCCCAACGATGCGGCAATCACCTACATCGATTACGAGCAAGATTGGGACGGCGTTGCCCAGACATTGACCTGGTCACAGCTGTATCGGCGAATGCTCAACGTTGCCGATCAAATCAAGGATTGCGGCTCGACCGGTGATCGGGCAGTCATTCTCGCGCCGCAGGGCCTCGAATACATCGTCGGATTTCTGGGTGCGCTGCACGCCGGATTCACCGCCGTTCCGCTCACGGTTCCCTACGGCGGCGCCCACGATGAGCGGACGATTTCGGTGCTGAGCGACACGTCGCCGACTGTCCTGCTGACCACGTCGGCCGTCGTCGACAATGTCGCCCCGCACGCGCAGCCGCATCCCGGACAAAACGCACCGGCACTCGTCGAACTTGATTTGCTGGAGCTGGATGCACGGCCGCGGCCGGGTGGCTCGCGTGGCGTCAAGGACGCGCCGGAGATCCAATATCTGCAATACACTTCGGGCTCCACCCGGGCGCCGGCCGGGGTGGGCATTACGAACAAGAACGTCTTCGCCAATTTCGCTCAGATGGTCGCCGATTTCTTTGCCGGCGAGGGGGGAGTGGTCCCGTCGGACCTCACGGTGGTGTCCTGGCTGCCGCTGTATCACGACATGGGTCTGCTGTTGGGCGCCATCATGCCGATCCTGATCGGCAAGCCCACCGTGCTCACCAGTCCGGTGGGGTTCCTGCAGCGGCCGGCCCGCTGGATTCAACTGCTGGCGCGCAATGGGTGTACGGCTTCGGGCGGGCCGAACTTCGCGTTCGAGCTGGCGGTGCGCAAGACGTCGGACGAGGACATGGCCGGCCTCGATCTCAGTGGCGCACACAGCATCCTCGACGGCAGCGAGCGAGTGCAGCCCGCCACCCTCAAGCGCTTCGCCGATCGGTTCGCGCCCTTCAACTTTCCCGCCAAGGCACTGCGGCCGGCGTATGGGATGGCCGAAGCGACGGTGTACATCGCGACCCGTACCGCGACTGAACCACCCAAAATCGGTTACTTCGAATCCGAGAAATTGCCCGCCGGCCAAGCCGTCCCGTCGTCGACCGAAGGCGGCACCCCGCTGGTCAGTTACGGTGCGCCGAAGTCGCTGGCGGTGCGCATCGTCGACGCCGACACGGGCACCGAATGCCCGGACGGCGCGGTCGGCGAGATCTGGGTGCACGGCGAAAACGTCGCGGCCGGCTACTGGCAGAAAGCCGAAGAGACCGACCGCACCTTCGGCGCCAAGATCGCCAACCCGGTGGAGGGCACGCCCGAAGGCCCTTGGCTGCGAACCGGAGATTCGGGCTTCTTGTCCGACGGCGAGCTGTACATCCTCGGACGCATCAAGGATCTGCTGATCATCTACGGGCGCAACCACTCTCCCGACGACATCGAAGCGACGATCCAGGAGATTACCGCGGGCCGCTGCGCGGCGATCGGGGTTCCGGACGGCAGCGCCGAGAAGCTGGTTGCCATTGTCGAAGTCAAGAAGCGCGGCGACTCCGACGAGGACGCCAAGGACCGGCTGCGCGTCATCAAGCAGGATGTGAACGCGGCGATCTACAAGTCGCACGGACTGAGCGTGGCCGACCTCGTGCTGGTGTCGCCCGGGTCGATTCCGATCACCACCAGCGGCAAGATCAGGCGCGCACAGTGCGTCGAGCTTTACCGGCAACGCGAGTTCAGCCGCCTGGACGCTTAGCGCCATGCCGGACGGCTCGGTTGCGCGGGCTTTGGTGCTAGACGCCCCGCGCAGCTTGGTCGTTCGCGAGTTTCCCCTTCCGGATATCGGCGCCGAGGACGCCCTGGTGCGGGTCGAGGCCTGCGGGCTGTGCGGGACCGATCACGAGCAGTACACCGGCGAGCTGTCCGGCGGCTTTGCGTTCGTGCCCGGCCACGAGACGGTCGGGACGATCGAGGTGATCGGAGCGCGAGCGGCCCAGCGCTGGGGCGTGTCCGCGGGCGATCGGGTGGCCGTCGAGGTGTTCCAGTCCTGTCGCCAATGCCCGCAGTGTGTTTCGGGGGAGTACCGGCGCTGCATACGTCACGGGCTCGCCGACATGTACGGCTTCATTCCGGCTGACCGCGCGCCCGGACTGTGGGGCGGCTACGGCGAATACCAGTATCTGGCAGCCGATTCGATGGTGTTGCCGGTGGGCGGTGACCTGCGCCCGGAGGTGGCTGCCCTGTTCAATCCGTTGGGCGCTGGAATACGTTGGGGTGCAACGGTTCCGGGTACCAAGCCAGGTGATGTCGTCGCGGTCCTGGGCCCGGGTATCCGGGGCCTGTGCACCGCCGCGGCGGCAAAGGAGGCCGGCGCGGGGTTCGTGATGGTGACCGGAGCGGGTCCCCGTGACGCCGAACGGTTGGCGCTGGCCGCGCAGTTCGGAGCCGACCTGGCCGTCGACGTCACGCTCGACGATCCGGTGGCCGCCCTGTCGCGCGAGACCGGCGGACTGGCCGACGTCGTCGTCGACGTGACCGCGAAGGCGCCGGCAGCGTTCGCGCAAGCGATCGCGCTGGCCCGTCCCGCCGGAACCGTCGTCGTCGCCGGGACGCGTGGCTTCGGCAGCGGCGCGCCGGGGTTTTCCCCCGACGTGGTCGTGGTCAAGGAGCTACGGGTGATCGGGGCCCTCGGCGTGGATACCCCCGCCTACCGGGCCGCGCTCGATCTCTTGCGTTCCGGTCGCTACCCCTTCGAAAGCGTGCCACGCCGTTGCGTGCGCCTCGAAGAGGCCGAGGATTTGCTGGCTACCATGGCCGGAGAACGCGACACCCTGCCGCCAATACACGGAGTGCTCACACCATGACATCCATGAAGCCGACCCGGGTGCCCCTGCTGCCGGTCGCCGAGGCCAAGGCCGCAGCCGACGAAGCCGGTGTGCCCGATTACATGGCCGACCTGAGCATCTTTCAGGTTCTGCTGAACCATCCACGGCTGGCGCGGACATTCAATGATCTGCTTGCCACGATGCTTTGGCACGGCGCGCTGGAACCCAGGCTGCGCGAACTGGTGATCATGCGCATCGGCTGGCTCACCGCCTGCGACTACGAATGGACGCAGCACTGGCGCGTGGCATCCGGGCTCGGTGTGACGGCCGAAGACCTGCTCGGGGTGCGGGATTGGGAGAGCTATTCCGGCTTCGGGGAGACCGAGCGAGCCGTCCTCGCGGCCACCGACGACGTGGTGCGCGACGGCGCGGTCAGTGCTGAGAGCTGGGCCGCCTGTGAGCGCGAATTACCGGGTGACACAACGGTTCTGATCGAGCTCGTCACCGCAATAAGCGCGTGGCGGATGGTGGCGTCGATCCTGAAGAGTCTGCAGGTCCCGCTGGAAGAAGGGGTTGCGAGTTGGCCGCCGGACGGCGTCTCGCCCTAGTAGCTCACCGAGCGTGTAATCACTGCGACATTTTGGCGATTTTTTCGCACTGAGTGCACGTTGGGCGCAGGTGTAAAGCCTTGGGGTTCAGACGATCCGGTAGGTCTGCACGGCATGGGCGACGACATTGCCGTCCGGGTCGGTGGCGGTGATCTCGGTGAAGATGAGTTCCTTACGCCGCCGCGCGGTTCTCGCCTGGCAGAGCAGATCTGACCGCTTGGCCGCGCCGGTGTACTGAATGCTCATCGCGACGGTCGAGGCGCGCATGCCCTTGTCGAAGTCGTGGTTCGACCACGCGGCGGCGGCACCGGCGGTATCGAGCACCGAGGCGATCCCCCCGCCGTGAAAGTAGATGCCGTCATTGGTGAGGTCTTCCCGGAACGGCAGCCGGATCGTCACGTCGTCGGGTTCGTAGCGTTCGAAGACGAGGCCGAGCCCGCCGATGAACGGCGTGCTCTGCATCAGATCGCGGACCGCCTGACGACGCTTGTGCTGCTCTTCGGCGGTCAACGGCTGGGGCATAGCGGGTAGGCTACCGGATTCGATTGACATATCAATCAATAGCTTTTAGCGTCCACGAAATGCGAACCAGAGTCGCCGAATTGCTCGGCGTTGAGTTTCCGATCTGCGCCTTCAGCCACTGCCGCGATGTCGTGGCCGCGGTCACCAACGCCGGTGGCTTCGGCGTCCTCGGCGCCGTCGCGCACAGCCCCAAAAGGTTGGATAGCGAACTCACCTGGATCGAGCAGCAGACCGGCGGCAAGCCCTACGGCGTCGATTTGTTGTTGCCGCCCAAGTACGTTGGCGCCGAGCAAGGCGGAATCAACGCCAAGCAGGTCCAGGAGCTGCTGCCCGAGGAGCACCGCGCCTTCGTCGAAGATCTGTTGACCAGGTACGGAATTGCGGCGCCGGCCGACGAGCGCGTGGCTTCCGGTGGCGGGCTGAACATCTCGCCTAAGGGCTACGAGCCGTTGCTGGAGGTGGCCTTCGCCCACGACATCCGGCTTATCGCCAGCGCGCTCGGGCCACCGCCGCGCGACTTGGTCGAGCGCGCGCACGAGCGGGATGTCCTGGTCGCCGCGCTGGCCGGCACCACCGAACACGCACGACGCCACGCGGCCGCGGGCGTGGACCTGATCGTCGCGCAGGGCACCGAAGCCGGCGGCCACACCGGCGAGGTGTCGACGATGGTGCTGGTTCCAGAAGTGGTGGACGCCGTAGCGCCGACGCCCGTCCTGGCCGCGGGCGGAATCGCCCGCGGCCGCCAGATCGCTGCGGCCCTGGCACTGGGTGCCGAAGGTGTGTGGTGTGGCTCGGTGTGGCTGACCACCGATGAAGCCGAGACGCCGCCGGTGGTCAAGGACAAGTTCTTGGCCGCGAGCTCGTCGGACACGGTGCGGTCCCGATCGATGACCGGTAAGCCCGCGCGCATGCTGCGTACGGCCTGGACCGACGAGTGGGACCGGCCCGACACACCCAAACCGCTCGGCATGCCGCTGCAGAATGCGCTGATCAACGAGCCGCAGCTGCGCATCAACCAGGCGGCGGGGCAGCCCGGCGCCAAGGCTCGTGAGCTGGCGACCTACTTCGTCGGTCAGGTTGTCGGTTCGCTACAGCGGGTGCGCCCGACGCGCTCGGTGGTGCTCGAGATGGT
Organism: Mycobacterium angelicum; assembly: GCF_002086155.1. GTDB lineage: Bacteria > Actinomycetota > Actinomycetes > Mycobacteriales > Mycobacteriaceae > Mycobacterium > Mycobacterium angelicum. The sequence goes on from NZ_MVHE01000006.1 coordinate 15,716, forward strand.
CGAGGAGTTCATCGACACGATCGGGCGGCTCGAGGGTCTCGTTGACAGGTGACGTGAAGTGAGCAGCGCCGGTGCCCGGCGCCGGCGTGCGGTCAGCGACGAAGAGAAGTTGCAGCGGCGCGAGGAGATCATGGCCGCGGCCAAAGAAGTGTTCGCCGCCAAGGGTTTTCATGCCACCACCATCGCCGACATCGCCAAGCAGGCCGGCATGGCATATGGCTTGGTCTACTGGTATTTCGACTCCAAAGATGACCTGTTCCATGCCTTGATGGCCGTCGAGGAAGACGCCCTGCGGGCGCATCTGAGGGCGGCGTTGTCGTCTTTGACCGGGGGAACCGGGGGAACCGGGGGAGAAGCGCCGTTCCGAACCCTGTTACAAGCCGCTGTGCAGGCGACGTTCGAGTTCTTCGAAGCCGACAAGGCCACGGTGAAGCTGCTTTTCCGCGACGCCTACGCCCTCGGCGACCGATTCGAGAAGCACCTGGGCGGGATCTACGAGCGGTTCATCGACGACATCGAAATCTTTGTCGTAGCTGCTCAAGACGGTGGCGAGGTGGTGGCGGCCCCACCGCGGATGGTCGCCTACACCATGGCCGCGCTGGTGGGCCAACTGGCGCATCGGCGCCTGAACACCGACGACGACGTCAGCGCCGCCGAGGTAGCGGATTTCGTCGTTTCGCTGGTGCTCGACGGGCTACGCCCGCGCCCGTCGTGACCTCACAGCGACGATTCTTACGTGATTCACACGGTTGACTGTGACGTTCATAACACCAGGTCAGGGGCCACAAACCTGACCAATTGCTGTCAGCGGACCTAGTGAAAGCGTAAAGATTCGGACACAGGACCTCGATCACGTTGACCGAGTCGGATGGGTCGTGCATCATCGGTCCGGTAAGCACCTCGTTAGGTGAGGCGGCTACACGAACACAGGCCACTGACCCCGAACGTCGAAAGACGCCCCGGGTCAGGACAGCTCTTCCCGGCTTAAGGGTTGAGCCCAGGTGGCTTCCGATTCATCGGACACGTCGTGTGGTGCCAAAGCTCTGACGAGAGGGGTGCGGATTTTCCGACGGTCGTCGGTCTTTCCTGTGCTCCTTTGTGCGCGCGTAAATCGTGCGGTTATCCGCACGCGGTGTGGCCATGAGGAGGTGAGGGACGCATGAGTTCCAGTGATAGTCCGGATCGATATCCGGGCACCGTTTCGTCCCGAACCGATCTCTGCCGCGCTGCTCTCCGCTGAGTCGTCATCGCAGACGCAAGCGCCTCTAGATCGGAACCGCTACGAGACGGAACCAAGCCAGTTCCAGTAGCTCAGACGTTCCGCTTGATTCCCCGCTAGGAGGCGATCATGACCGCTGTTCTGTACGACGAAGTAGTAACCGTAACCGCCGCGCCCAAGCTGCACGTCGTGCGCGACACCACGCCGATCGAGGCCCCCGCGCCCGCGCCCAAGAAGGCGGCGCGCCGGACCGACAGCCAGCCTTTCGGCGCCGGTGGCGACCCGCTGGTCGACGGCGCGGCCCGGCTGCTGACCGTTCCGCTGCGCCACATGTACGCAGCGCTGTGGCGGGCCGGAATCCTCGAAATCCAGGCCTAGTCAGGCCTAATCGATGGACGACCAAGCCCGGCTCCAAGGGGCAACCCGACTGCAGGTACCGCCTGCGGCCAGGTAGCCCCTTGGAGCCGTAGAATCGACCCAACGGCATCGATCCGGCCATCACCGGGGAGTCTTCGGAAGAACAGCCAGCCAGGCCCAGTAGAGCCGAACGGGTAGGCCCGTCACAGCCTCAAGTTGAGCGGTCACGCGTCAGCGTGGCAAGCGGGGTGGTACCGCGGCGGTTGCGCACCAGCGCATCGTCGTCCCCGGGCCTGACGTGGCACACGGGAGACGACGCACTGTGACCGATAACGCTGACCCCAGGGCATATCGCAAGCTGGGCGGCGGCGCGCCCGACTTCTCGGCCCTCGAGCTGGAGGTCCTCGACCACTGGTTTCGCGACGACACCTTCCGGGCCAGCATCGCCCGCCGTGACGGCGCCCCGGAATACGTCTTCTACGACGGCCCGCCGTTTGCCAACGGCCTGCCGCACTACGGGCATCTGCTCACCGGCTACGTCAAGGACATCGTGCCGCGCTACCGCACCATGCGCGGCTACAAGGTGGAACGCCGCTTCGGCTGGGACACCCACGGGCTGCCCGCCGAGCTCGAAGTCGAGCGCGAGCTGGGCATCACCGACAAATCCCAGATCGACGTCATGGGTATCGCCGCGTTCAACGATGCCTGCCGCGCATCGGTGTTGCGCTACACCGACGAATGGCAGGCCTACGTCACTCGGCAGGCCCGCTGGGTCGACTTCGACAACGACTACAAAACGCTTGATATCAGCTATATGGAGTCGGTGCTGTGGGCCTTCAAGCAGCTGTGGGACAAGGGCCTGGCATACGAGGGCTACCGGGTGTTGCCCTACTGCTGGCGCGACGAAACCCCGCTGTCCAACCACGAACTGCGGATGGACGACGACGTCTACCAAAGCCGCCAAGATCCCGCTTTGACCGTCGGTTTCCAGGTTGCGGGCGGCGCGCTGGATGGGGCTTACCTGCTGGTGTGGACGACCACACCGTGGACGCTGCCGTCCAACCTCGCGGTGGCCGTACACCCGGACGTGACCTATGTCCAGGTCAGGGTCGGCGATCGGCGCTTCGTGCTGGCCGAGGCGCGGCTCGCCGCCTACGCGCGTGAACTCGGTGACGAGCCCGAGGTATTGGGCAGCTACCGGGGAGCGGATCTGCTGGGCACCCGGTATCTGCCGCCGTTTGCCTATTTCATGGACTCGCCCAACGCCTTTCAGGTGCTCTCGGCCGACTTCGTCACCACCGAGGACGGCACCGGGCTGGTGCATATGGCGCCGGCATACGGCGAAGACGACATGGCGACCACCGACCCCGTCGGCATCGTGCCGGTCACCCCGGTCGACTCCAAGGGCCGCTTCGACGCCAGCGTCCCGGATTACCAGGGGCAGCACGTCTTCGAGGCCAACCCGCACATCATCCGTGATCTGAAGAATCAGAGTGGGCCCGCGGCGGTCAATGGCGCGGTGTTGCTGCGCCATGAGACCTACGAGCACCCTTACCCGCACTGCTGGCGATGCCGAAACCCGTTGATCTATCGCGCGGTGTCGTCGTGGTTCGTCAAGGTGACCCAATTCCGCGACCGCATGGTGGAACTGAACCAGCAGATCACCTGGTATCCCGAACACGTCAAAGACGGCCAGTTCGGCAAGTGGCTGCAGGGTGCGCGCGATTGGTCGATCTCGCGAAACCGCTACTGGGGCACGCCGATTCCGGTGTGGAAATCCGACGACCCGGCCTACCCGCGCATCGACGTATACGGCAGCCTGGACGAGCTGGAGCGCGATTTCGGCGTCCGGCCGACCAATCTGCACCGGCCCTACATCGACGAACTCACCCGCCCCAACCCGGACGACCCGACCGGCCGTAGCACCATGCGACGCATTCCAGATGTGCTGGATGTGTGGTTCGACTCGGGTTCCATGCCGTACGCCCAGGTGCACTACCCGTTCGAGAGTGACGACTGGTTCGAAGGTCACTACCCGGGCGATTTCATCGTGGAGTACATCGGGCAGACTCGCGGCTGGTTCTACACGCTGCATGTGCTGGCCACCGCGCTGTTCGACCGGCCTGCCTTCAAAAGCTGTGTGGCACATGGGATCGTGCTGGGCTCCGACGGCCAGAAGATGAGCAAGTCGCGGCGCAACTATCCCGACGTCAACGAAGTGTTCGATCGCGACGGCTCCGATGCCATGCGGTGGTTTCTGATGGCCTCGCCGATCCTGCGCGGCGGGAATCTGATCGTCACCGAACAGGGCATCCGCGAGGGGGTACGGCAGGTTTTGCTGCCGCTGTGGAACGCGTACAGCTTCCTGGCCCTGTACGCGCCGAAAGTCGGTGTGTGGCGCACCGATTCGTCCCACGTGCTGGACCGCTACATCCTGGCCAAGCTGGCTGAGCTGCGCGACGACCTCACCGATTCGATGGAGGTCTGTGACATCTCCGGCGCCTGCGAACAGCTGCGCCTGTTCGCCGAGGCGTTGACGAACTGGTATGTGCGACGGTCGCGTTCGCGGTTCTGGGAGGAAGATGTCGACGCGATCGACACCCTGCACACCGTTTTGGAGGTGACCGCGAGACTGGCCGCTCCATTGCTTCCGCTGACCACCGAGATGGTATGGCGCGGGCTGACCGGTGAGCGTTCGGTCCATTTGACGGATTGGCCGCGCGGCGAAGAGCTGCCCGCCGACGCCGACTTGGTTGCCGCCATGGACCAGGTGCGTGAGGTCTGCTCGGCCGCGTCGTCGTTGCGCAAGGCCAAGAAACTGCGCGTCCGGCTGCCGCTGCCGAAACTCACTGTGGCCGTTGCGGATCCGCAACGGCTGAAGCCGTTCGCTGATCTGATCGGCGACGAGCTCAACGTCAAGCAGGTCGAACTGACCGACGCGATCGACACCTACGGCCGGTTCGAGCTCACCGTCAACGCACGAGTCGCCGGTCCGCGCCTGGGCAAGGACGTGCAAGCGGCGATCAAGGCGGTCAAGGCCGGTGAAGGCGTGGTCAATCCGGATGGGACGCTGACCGCGGGACCCGCCGTGTTGCAGCCCGAGGAGTACAGCTCGCGGCTGGTGGCCGCCGACCCCGAGTTCACCGCGGCACTACCGGGTGGCACCGGTCTGGTTGTCCTTGACGGCACGGTGACTCCCGAGCTGGAAGCCGAAGGCTGGGCCAAGGACCGCATCCGCGAGCTGCAGGAGCTACGTAAAACGACCGGTCTCGACGTGTCCGACCGCATCCAGGTCGTCATCGCGGTGCCGTCCGAGCGTGCGGACTGGGCACACACGCATCGCGATCTGATCGCCGGGGAAATCCTGGCCACCAGCTTCGAATTCGGCGAACCCGCCGATGGGGTCGAGATCGGCGACGGCGTTCGGGTAGCGATTGCCCGAGACGTTCGCCTCGCTTAGGCGAGAAAATCAGTCGATCGCCGCGGTCAGATCGAATTCGGCGAAGGTGGGTGATATTAGCTTGCGCAACTCATCTTTGGAATTTTCCCGGCCGACCAGATAAGCCGTGATCGAGATGCAGATTTTTCCATGGATCCGCATCGAACCCAGGAACAGCTGTCCACCCATGTGCTCAAGGCGGCTCTTCTGGATACCGGGCTCGACAGGTTGCACGAACAGGTAGTCGGCCTCGGTGCCGTCCGGGCGGTTCACTGCGGTGTCGAGCTGACCGGAATTGGAGCAATCGATCGGAAAATCGCTGACTGTCGACAACATAGCCATGAACCTTCGGTAAAGCCATTTCGGTGTCATCGATGTCAGCGGCAACAGCGCTAGCCACTCGTTGGAGCCTGGCGCCTGATCGACAAGTGCCTCTTTTATTTTGACCCGTATCTCGCTGAGGTCTCGCGCCGCGCCCGTCGCGTCGACCCTGACGATCGCTCTCGTCCACGCGTTTCCGCGCGAATCGGCTGGGGCGCGCTCGTTTACCGGCATCCAGAGGGTTACTGTTCCATCGTCAAGAACCCGCCCAACTCTGACTGCGAGTCTGGATGCAAATCCTGCCAGCAGTGAATTACTGGTTCCACCAAGGCGTCTCGCGCGATCATCCCATTCTTCGGCGTCGAGGTACGCGATGAGGGTGGGTACTGCAACAGCCTGATCGGCGCCCCAGTCCCGGGCGGAAATGAGCGTGGCCGCACTGAACGAGAACAGGCCCGCGCGGTTGCGCCAGGCCCACCGCGCGCCTGCGAGCGATGCCCGCATCAACTCCGGCGTGGCGGCCAGGGTGTGCCAGCCGTCCTCGATCAGTGCCCGCCCGAAGGTGCGCGAACCCGCAGGTCGATATCCCAGATCGCGGGTCCTGCCTTCCACGGCATCGGCGATCGCAAGGCACATCCCCACTCCGTCGATAACCACGTGGGAAGCCACCAGACTCACCGCAAACCCACCGTCCTCGAGCGGAAGGACGCCGAGATGCCAGCTGGGTCCGTGTTCCGGATCGATAGGCAAGTGCGCCCGCTCGTCCACCCACGCGCTGAGGTCGGCGCGTCGACGCGGCTTCGCAGCCATGTCGATAGTCCGAGGTGCCGCAGACAGAACCCACCGATCACGCGCGAAACCCAACGGCGATCGTTCGATTCTGCGTCCCATTAAGCCGTAGCCGAGGTTGTGCTGAAAGCGGACTAACCCGTCCAGATCAATTGCACGGTCGTAAACCCAGGTGAACTGAATGAGCGTCGCAAAGCCAAGTGCCCGCAGTGCGAGAAACGCGGCTTGATCGGGGTATGCGAGCCTGTCGTCCACGGCCGTATGCTAGCCAACTCGGTCTAAATCCATTACCGGGATGGTGCCTCTCGTGGTTTGAGAAGAGCAACCGTTTCGCCATTATTGGGTGGCCGAATTCCGGGTCGGGTATCGGCGAAGCGCCATAGGGTGGAACCTGAGTTCTTGCGTACTCGATACGGTTACGGTGGCGGACAGAGGCCCGCCCTGGTAGCGGAGGGGCGATGCGGGTTCTGGCGCTGCTTCGTGTGCACAACGGAGAGCGCACGTTGCCTGCAGCGTTGGATTCGTTATCCGGCTGTTGCAACGACATCTATGTGATTGACGACCGCAGTACGGATAACACCAGCCAGATCCTGAGGCGACATTCTGCGGTGACGAACGTCGTTCGCGCCCGTTCGGATCTACCGCCGACGCCGTGGCTGATTCCTGAGTCCGTCGGGTTGGAATTGCTGTACCGGATGGCTGATTTCTGCCGCCCGGACTGGATTTTGATGATCGATTCGGATCAGCTGGTCGAGTCCGACGTCGATATTCGCGGTGTCCTGTCGCGCCTGCCGCCGGACGTCGCCGCGCTGATGTGCCCGATGATTCCGCGCTGGGACGATCCGGACTTCCCGGACATGATCCCAGTCATGGGAAGCGCGGAATCCGTGCGCGGGCCGTTCTGGCGCTGGCGCCCGGGCCTACGTGCAGGCTCCAAGGCGCTGCATAATCCGCACTGGCCGGCCAACATCACCGACCACGGCCGGATTGAACTGGTGAATGAGATTCGGTTGGTCCACACCGGGTGGGCTTCACTTGCCGAACGGATCGCTAAGGTCGAGCACTACCGCAGGTTAGATCCGAACTGTCAGTTGAACTTCGGAGTCCCCTACGACCGGGCACTGTTGTTCGGCTACGCGCTCGAAGAGATTGATCTGTTGAAGGCCGACTATTGGCGGCGAGTGCGCGGTGACTTTGACCCGGCCGAGCCGGGCGCGCGGCTGCCCATCGACCGGGAGCGGCTGGCTTTCGGTTCTGCCTACGGCCCCAAGGCGGGTGGCTTCCACCCCGGTGTCGACTTCGCCGCCGCGCCGGGGACCCCGATCTATGCCGTTTCTTCCGGAATAGTTTGTCGTGCAGCCGATCTCGACGATAGCACCGGGCTTCGGTCGATCACGGTCTGCAACGCCAATGTCGATACCGTCTACGTCTTCAGATCCGCTGGAGACCGACGGATCACAGTCGAGGATCAGATAACCGCCGGCGCGCGGATCGGCACATTGGGCAGTGAAACCGAATCAATGGACGGGTACCTGCATTTCGAGGTTCATGTCGGCGGTAAGCACACCAGCCCGTTGCGCTATCTGGCGAACATCGGGCTGCAGCCGTGGCCGCCGCAGGGACGCCCACGGCCTGTGCTGGGCAGTTATGCTCCGGTAACGCCGTGCACCATATCCGCCTGACCAACCCGGCGTCATCCGTCGGACGTAGGCATGACCTGCGGGGCCGCGAGCTGTTCAACTAAGGCTCGGCCGGATCGGATCGTCGAGCGCACCTCCTGCAGGAGCTTCGCCGGATGTTGCTGGTCCAATTCACTGAGCCTGTTGTACCGCTCCACCCCGAAGCCCGCTGACTCCACGCGAATTCCGAAGGGCAGCGCCAGAGTTCGCAATGCCTCGAAGTGTAGGTAGGGGACCACCGGCTGACCCGTCACCAGCAAGCACGTAGATCGATGCATGCCAACCGTCTGCGCGGCAAACGTGTACGTGTCACCGGAGTTGGCCCGACGATTCTCCGGGTCTGGCGACGGTGTTTCGAGCAAAGTGATTGGCACACCAAGGTCATTGGTATCGGGTGCGAATTCCCAGACCGTGCGGTCGCGCTGGGGCCGGTCGGCGCGTTCGCGCGCGCGGTGGTCCCGGGCTCGCCGGGTGTCGAGTCCGAACGCGTCGGCTGCCGCGGCCACCAGGAGATCGAATTCCGTCTGTGCCCCGGGAGCACAGGCGGCAACCGCGTCTTGTTCGGAGTCCAGTAGGCGGCGTGAGGCGGCGGCCAACACCACGTGGCCCACACGCCGGCCGGTAGCCATTTCACGCGCGTAGCCGGCCCGGAGCAGGTTCGTATACCGACCCCCGCCGATCACCAGGAGATGGTCGAACTCGGTTGCTTCCGGGGTTGATTCGCCGGTGAGCCCTAGCTCGCCGGCCAGCACAGTGATCTTGTCCAACTGCGAGCCAGGTAATTCCAGGCGGGGAATCAACCACCTGACCGCGCCGGCGGCATCCTGGCTGTGCAACCGGCCGGCACCGCGGGCCCGCGCCCGCCCCCGGTAATCCCACACGGCACTGAACTCGTCCAGAAACGCCAGTCGAGCGCTGAGGTTGAGTTCCTGCGGGAGGCTGCCGCCAAACATGTCGACGAGCTCGGCCAAGGCGGGATTATCTGTCCATGTCTTGACCTGTCGGCGGAGTTCAGCCGAGGGATCACCACCGAATCGGGCCACTGCAGTGGACTCGGTATGGGACGGCGACACGTTCCTTCTCATTTTCGGCGCTGGGGCGTCTCGGTGGTCCGCAGTCTAGCGAAGGAATCACCAGGCCAAGGACTACTTCGACTACTTCGACTACTTCGGCGGGGGAATTTTCACGAATCCGGTTTGACTGCACGCCAGCGTTGCGTGCCGGCATCGACTAGTACGTCGATATCGTGAAATCCCGCTGCGCGCAATCGATCCGGCATGTGCTCCGGCGGCACCGGGTTGCAGGTGTCGCGGAAGTGCAAAATTCTGAACATCACCGACGGCACGCCGTCGCTGCCGGCAAAGACCCCGCCGGGGCGAAGCACCCGGAAGGCCTCGTCGAACAGCCGGTTCTGCAGTTCGGCGGTAGGGACGTGGTGCAGCATCGTGAAAGACATCACCGAGCTGAACTCATCGGCGGGCAAACCGGTATCGGTCCCGTCGCCGTTGATGATGTGCGCGCGGTTTCCGTACTGGTCCTGCAGCCGCTGCGCCATCGAGGCGTCAATTTCGACCGCGGTGAGCTTTGCTGTCTTGTTCACCAGCATTCGCAGAAACGCGCCGTATCCCGGTCCGATCTCCAGAGTGTTGTCGCCCAGTTCTACGCCAGCGAGCGCCCAGGGCAACACGCGCTCTTCCACTTCCCGCGCCCAGCGATTCGAGCTGCAGCACAACCTGTGACACAAGTTCATCGCCATACGGAAGCACGTTAGCCCGTCCAGGAGAAATAGCATCGGCAATCGTGGAGTCCCGTTGGGTGCTGCACCTGGACATGGACGCGTTCTTCGCATCCGTCGAACAACTGACCCGACCCACCCTGCGCGGCCGGCCGGTACTGGTCGGCGGCTTGGGGGGCCGCGGCGTGGTGGCCGGGGCCAGCTATGAGGCGCGGGTATTCGGCGCGCGCTCCGCGATGCCGATGCATCAGGCCCGTCGGCTGATCGGCGTGACGGCAGTGGTGCTGCCGCCGCGCGGGGTGGTGTACGGGTTGGCGAGCCGGCGCGTCTTCGACACGGTGCGCGGCCTGGTTCCCGTCGTCGAGCAACTGTCTTTTGACGAGGCCTTCGGCGAGCCGCAACAACTGGCCGGGGCGTCGGCCGAGGATGTCGAGACGTTCTGCGAGGAGCTGCGACGCCGGGTGCGCGACGAGACGGGTCTGATCGCCTCGGTGGGCGCGGGCTCGGGGAAGCAGATCGCCAAGATCGCCTCTGGCCTGGCCAAACCCGACGGAATTCGGGTGGTCCGGCGGGCCGAAGAACAGCCGTTGCTCGGCGGATTGCCGGTGCGGCGGCTATGGGGTATTGGCCCGGTGGCCGAAGAGAAGCTACATCGACTCGGTATCGAGACGATCGGAGAACTGGCCGCACTGACCGACGCCGAAGCGGCCAACATCCTCGGCGCCTCGATTGGTCCCGCGCTGCATCGGCTGGCCGGCGGCATTGACGACCGCCCGGTCACCGAGCGGGCCGAAGCCAAACAGATCAGCGCTGAATCCACCTTCGCGGTCGATCTGACCAGCCTGGACCAGCTGCAGGAGGCGATCGAGCCGATCGCCGAGCACGCCCATCAACGCCTACTGCGCGACGGCCGCGGCGCACGGACCGTCACGGTGAAGTTGAAGAAGTCCGACATGAGCACGCTGACCCGCTCCGCGACGCTGCCTTATGCGACGACCGAGGCGGGAGCGCTGCTTGTGGTGGCCCGGCGGCTGCTGCTCGATCCGCTGCAGATCGGCCCGATTCGGCTGCTGGGCGTTGGGTTTTCGGGGTTGAGCGACGTGCGCCAAGAGTCGCTGTTTCCGGATCTGGATTTTTCGCCGGAGACCTCGGAGGAAGCCCATCAGGATTTCGAGTCGATGCGCGCCGCGCAGCTGGCCGGCCCGGGCACCGCGCCGTGGCGGATCGGCGATGACGTCGCGCACCGCGAGTTCGGGCATGGCTGGGTGCAGGGCGCGGGCCACGGTGTGGTCACCATCCGGTTCGAGACTCGTGCCACGGGCCCGGGCCCGGCCCGCACCTTCCCCATCGACACCGACGACGTCACCAGCGCCAACCCGGTGGACAGCCTGGACTGGCCCACCTATGTCGGTGAACTGAGGGTCGAGGAGTCGAGTTCACCCCCAGCGGCCGACGACGTCGGCGACCGGTAGCTCGGCCGCCAGCGCCGCCATCAACAGCACCCGGACTTGCGGCGGTGCTAGCCGCGGCGCCATCACTGCGCCGGCCTCAACCAGCTCATGCCCGGGACCGTAATTCGCACCGACCCGCCCACCGGCGACGCGGGTGGACACTGCAACCACGATCCCGTCGCGGCAATGCCGGCGCACTCCGTCGATCACCGCGCGTCCGGCGTTGCCGGAGCCCAGTGCCTCCAACACCACCGCACGCGCCCCGGCAGCCACATACGCGTCCAGCGCTACCGAGTCACTGCCCAAATACGCGGCGACAATGTCAACGCGGGGCGCATCGGCTACGGCGCTGAGGTTGCCAGCATGTGGCCGGGTTTTAGTGCCGGTCAGGGTTAACTGCGTGTCGATGGTGCCCAGCAGCTGTCCGCAGAACCCGCTCAGGTCATCGGTAACCGCCTTGCGCAGGCCCAGCGGCTGCAACACGCGGCCCGCGAAACACACCAACACGCCGAGGTCGCGCGCCTGCGGGCTGGCCGCCACCGCCAGCGCATGACGCAGATTGCCCGGACCGTCGGCGTCGGGGGCGTCGGCGCTGCGCATTGCGCCGGTCAGTACGACCGGTACGTTCCCCGAATAGGTGAGCTCCAGCCAGAGCGCGCTTTCTTCCATTGTGTCCGTGCCGTGCAGGACGACGATGCCGTCGGCATCAGCATCGATTGCAGCCTGTATCGCGGTGCGGATCCGATCCCAGTCGGCCGGTATCAGCTGCGAGCTGTCGATGGACATCAAATCCACGACATCCACGTCCAATCCGGATGTCAGTTCCACACCGCTGCGGGCGGGGCGGCGTACCCCGTCCGTGCCGGTGCTGGTCGATATCGTCCCTCCGGTGGCGATGACGGTCAGCCGGCCCATCAGGGCATCATCTCGCATGCGCGGGACGCCCATCCGCGTGCGGGGACCAGGGTGGGTTTGGGGGATGATGGGAGAGTGCGTGACGAACCAACCGGATCGGGGGATCCGCTGACCTCAGCCAAGGGGACCGGGGACGCTGGCGAACCAGAAGCTCCTGCACCGCCGCGGCGGCTACGCCTGCTGTTGTCGGTCGCGGCGGTCGTTCTGGTCCTCGACATCGTCACTAAGGTACTGGCCGTCAAACTGCTGCCCCCCGGACAGCCGGTGTCGATCATCGGCGACACCGTCACCTGGACTTTGGTGCGCAACTCGGGGGCCGCATTTTCGATGGCCACCGGCTACACCTGGGTGTTGACACTGATCGCGACGGGAGTGGTGGTTGGCATCTTCTGGATGGGACGCCGGCTCGTGTCGCCTTGGTGGGCTTTGGGTCTCGGGATGATCCTGGGCGGCGCCATGGGCAACCTGGTGGACCGCTTCTTCCGGGCGCCCGGGCCCCTGCGAGGTCATGTCGTGGATTTTCTGTCGGTCGGCTGGTGGCCGGTGTTCAATGTCGCCGATCCGTCGGTGGTAGGCGGTGCGATCCTGCTTGTGGTCCTGTCGATCTTCGGCTACGACTTCGACACCGTGGGCCGGCGGAAAGCCGAAGGCGCAACCGGTGGCCGCAAAGCCGATCAACGCTGATGCCCCATCGTTCGATGCCGGTTCCAGAAGGATTGGCGGGCATGCGTGTTGACGCTGGCCTGGCCCGGTTGCTGGGGCTGTCCCGCACCGCCGCAGCCGCGCTGGCCGAAGACGGCGGCGTCGAGCTGGACGGAGTACAGGCAGGAAAATCCGACCGCCTGACGTCCGGCGCCTGGCTGCAGGTGCGGCTGCCCGAGGCGCCAGCCCCGCTGGAGAACACGCCCGTCGAAATCGAGGGCATGACGATTCTGTATTCCGATGCCGACATCGTCGCCGTGGACAAACCCGCGGCGGTCGCGGCACACGCCTCGGTGGGCTGGACCGGCCCCACCGTCCTCGGCGGCTTGGCAGCCGCCGGATACCGGATCACCACATCGGGTGTGCACGAGCGTCAGGGCATCGTGCATCGCCTCGACGTCGGCACCTCGGGCGTGATGGTGGTGGCGATATCGGAGCGGGCATACACCGTGCTCAAACGGGCATTCAAACAGCGCACGGTGGACAAGCGGTACCACGCGCTGGTGCAAGGACATCCGGACCCGTCCAGCGGCACGATCGATGCGCCGATCGGCCGGCACCCTGGCAATGAGTGGAAGTTCGCGGTCACCAAGAACGGCCGACACAGCCTCACCCACTACGACACCCTGGAGGCCTTCGTCGCCGCCAGCCTTCTCGACGTGCACCTGGAAACCGGTCGCACGCACCAGATTCGGGTGCATTTCGCCGCCCTGCACCATCCCTGCTGTGGCGACCTCGTCTACGGAGCCGACCCGACGCTGGCGAAAAAGCTTGGGCTGGAACGCCAATGGCTGCACGCGCGTTCACTGGCATTCGCCCATCCGGCGGATGGCCGGCGGATCGAGATCGTCAGCCCGTACCCACCCGATCTGCAGCGCGCGCTCGACGTGTTACGGGACGAAGGGTGACCGGGTTGCTCAATCGAAGTCCCGGTGCGGTTTGCGCGCTTCGACGAGAACCCGCGTCGGGTGGGTGACGAAGCGCCCCTCGGCCTCGATGCGTTCATGCAATTCGCGCAACCGCTCGTAGTAGGGCTCGACGGTTAAGTCCGGTACCGTCCAGATGAGCTTGCGCAGGAAATAGATGATGGCGCCGATGTCGAAGAACTCAGCTCTGAGCCGCTCCATGCGCATGTCCACGATCTCCAGCCCGGCCGCATGTGCCTGGGCCCGCTGGGCGGCCGGCTCGAGCTGGGACCACGCTTGGGGCTGGGGGCCGATCACGTGCGTGATCAGTTCGCACACCGTCGCCGGTCCGGCATGCTGTGCGAAGTAGACACCGCCCGGGCGCAGCAGCCGGGCAATCTCGCTCCACCACACGGTGATCGGGTGCCGACTGGTCACCAGGTCGAACGACTCGTCGGCGAACGGCAGCGGCGGCTCCTCGCGCGTCGCGACAACCACCACTCCGCGCGGATGCAATCGCTTGGTGGCCAGCGCCGCGTTCGGCGGCCACGATTCGGTGGCCGCCATCGTCGGCGGGAACTTCTCCGCACCCGCCAGCACCTCCCCGCCACCGGTGTGGATGTCCAATGCAGCTGAGGCGCTGGCCAAACGTTGGCTCATCAGCCGTTGGTAGCCCCAAGATGGTCGTTCCTCGGTCGCACGCCCATCGAGCCAGGAGAAATCCCAGCCCTCGACTGGTGCCGCGAGGGCCTCCGCCACCAGAAACTCGAATGAGCGGCCCATGACGTGCATTCTTACCCGGACGTGTGATGGCCGCAGGAATTTCTGGTGGGCGCTCTCACTTGTCGATCGGAGGCCGGGTCAATCGTCATACGGGTGACACCATCGACTCGGTATCGAAAGGGGACACATCATGCAATATTGCCTGCTCATGCACTATCAGGAGGGCGGCGAGATCGGGCTGACCGACGAAGACATGGCGCCCGCGCGAGCGGCGTTCGCCAAGTACGCCGACGACTTGGATGCCGCCGGTGTTCTGGTAGGCACCCAGGTGCTGCAATCGGCGCACGCCTCCACCACCTTCACCGCGCGCGAGGGTACCCCGCGGATTCAGGACGGCCCGTTCGCCGACACGAAGGAACGCCTCGGTGGGGTCTTCGTCGTCGACGTGCCAGACCTCGACGCCGCGCTGTCCTGGGCCGAACGCTGCCCGGCCGCCGCGTGGGGTTCGATCGAAATACGGCCCGTCGCAGTCACTTACGCCAGTGGCAAAGGTTGGTACCAGCCTGAGTGAGGTGGCGGCCCGGGTGGCCGCGGTGGTTAGCGAATCGTACGGCCGGTTGCTGGCGCTGCTGGCCGCACCGACCGGCGACATCGCGGCGGCCGAGGACGCCATCGCCGACGCAATCGAGCGCGCCCTCATCGGGTGGCCCAGCCAAGGGGTCCCGGTAAACCCGGAAGCGTGGATACTCACCGTGGCGCGCAACCGGTTGCGCGACCGCTGGAAGTCGCATGCGTACCGAATGACCGGCCCGCTGCCCGAAACAGAGAGCGCCGCAACCACTTTCGAGGAAGAATGGCGCGACCCCGACGCTATTCCCGATCGCCGTCTCGAGCTGATGCTGGTGTGCGCGCACCCCGCGATCGCCGCCAGCTGCCGAACGCCGCTGATGTTGCAGACGGTGCTCGGCATCGAGGCCGCCGCGATCGCGCGCGCGTTCTCGGTGCCGGCCGCGACGATGGCACAACGGCTGGTCCGCGCGAAACGACGGATCCGCGACGCCCGTATTCCGTTCGTCGTCCCGGACCGGGCCGATCTCGACGAGCGGCTGCCGGCGGTGCTGGAGGCCGTCTACGGTGCCTGGGCGATCGATTGGCAGCTCGAGCCGGCGGGCGCGCCCATCGAGTCGTTGACGGCCGAGGCGCTGCACCTGGCGCTGGTCCTGGCCGAATTGCTGCCCGACGAGCCCGAAGCGCTGGGCCTGGCCGCGCTGGTATGCCTGGCCGAGTCCCGCAGATCGGCGCGGCGCACCGGCAGCGGCGAATTCGTCCCGCTGGACCAACAGGACAGCAGGCTGTGGGATGCGGCGCTGATCGCGCGCGGGGAGGCGCTACTGCATCGCGCCCACCGCCTCGGCCGGCCGGGCCGCTATCAGTACGAGGCGGCGATCCAATCGACGCACTGCGCCCGCGCGGCAGGCGGCCAGGTCGACTGGGTGGCGCTAGGCAAGCTGCACCGGGCGCTACTGCGTGTCGCGCCGTCGTTGGGTGCAATGGTTTCGCTGGCCGTCGTGGACAGCGAGCTGGACGGACCGGAGGCAGGCTTGCGTGCCCTCGACGCGATTACCGACCCGGCGGTCGGAGAGTTCCAGCCCGCGTGGAGTGTCCGTGCGCATCTGCTGGCCGAAGCCGGCCGGCCCGCGGCCGACGCCTACCGCAGGGCCATCGCCCTCACCGTGGACGCCGGGGTCGCCAGATATCTCAACCGGCGCTTGGCCGCCCTTGGCGACGACGAAACCTGATGGCGCTCAGGGTGTTTGACAGACGAACTTGTCGCCGTTGAAGTCCAGGCGCACCTCACCCTGGTGCTCCCAGTATTCGATGCCCTGGCGGCCGTACCGGGCGCCGCTGCCGGACATTTCCACGAACAAGATGTACTGGTCGCCTTTCCAATTCAGTACCGCCGCTTTGGGGTCGAACTGGTTATAGAACTGCGCGGTCAGGGGGCCTTTGTCGGCCGGGCAGCGATAGGTGATCACCTGGGGTGTCGACGTGGCGGGATCGGCGATGGCCAATTGGACCAGTCGCGTCTGGTAGGCCTGCAGCACGCAGGTGGACAGGTCGGGGTTCTGCGCGCACTGGTCACGAGTTGCGGCCCAATTGTTTTCCGCGGCAGTCAGCGCCGCCTTGTCCGCACCCGGACGCTCCAGTGCCTGGGTGTAGGCCGCCTGCAACCGGTGGTCGAGATCGGTCAACTTCGGGTCGGTGCACACCAGCTGCTGGGCGGCGTTGGCCGGCTTGGCGCAGTCGAGCGACGTCCCGGCAACCGGGGCCGCCGGGGCTGCAGCCGGTGATCCGCTGGAAGGCGAACTGGACGCCGGCGGCGTCGCTTTCGAACTGCAGGCACTCAAAACCAGGGCTGCCACGAGCACGGCGATCAGTCTCATATGTGCTGACTACCGGTTGCCATTGGCAGGCGGAACGCGACACGCCCACAACGGGCGGAATTGGCCGGGCGCTCAGACCTTGGCCGTGCTGGTCTCTCCGGATGCGACGTCGGCGGCCAACGGGGCGATGAGACCGAGAATCTCGGTCACCGTCGCCGACGGAACTCCGGCCGCGCTCAGCGCGTCGCCCAGATGTCCGGCGACCAGGCTGAAGTGGTGCATGGTGATTCCGCGTCCCTGATGCACCTGCTTCATCGGCGCGCCGGTGTAGGGCTCCGGTCCGCCGAGGGCGGCCGCAAAGAACTCCGCCTGTTTGCCTTTCAGCCGGCTCATGTTCGTTCCGGCGAAGAACCCCGACAATTGATCGTCGGCCAGCACGCGGACATAGAAGTCCTCGACGACGACCTCGATCGCCTCGTGGCCACCGATTTTGTCGTAGATGCTGACCGGCGCGCGTTTGCGCAAGCGTGAGAGTAGTCCCATCGCGTCAGGCAACCATGGCCAGGTTGCGCGACAGTTAGGCACCGATCACGCCCGGATTGCCTTACGTAACAAGCTGATTGCGGTGTGACGGGGTTCACGTCCGGCGTCGACGCCCCCCTGTGCACCCCCACGGCGGCGGATGCCCTAGGTTGGCCGTATGACCCGTGTCACATCCTTGCTATCAGGAGCGACAATCGATGAATCTCGGTGACCTGACGAACCTCGTGGAAAAACCGTTCGCAACGGTGTCCAACATCATCAACACGCCGAATTCGGCTGGGCGATATCGCCCGTTTTATCTGCGCAACCTGCTCGATGCGGTACAGGGCCGCAAACTCAACGACGCCGTCGAGGGCAGAACCATCCTCATCACCGGCGGGTCCTCGGGCATCGGCGAGGCGGCCGCACACAAGATCGCCGAAGCCGGCGGCACGGTGGCGCTGGTCGCGCGGACGCTGGAGAACCTGGAAAAAGTTGCCGACGACATCCGCGGCAACGGCGGAGACGCCCACGTCTACCCGTGCGACCTGTCCGACATGGACGCGATCGCAGCGATGGCCGACAAGGTGCTCGCCGACCTGGGCGGCGTCGACATCCTGATCAACAACGCGGGGCGGTCGATTCGGCGATCCCTGGAACTGTCCTACGACCGCATCCACGACTACCAGCGGACCATGCAGCTGAACTACCTGGGCGCGGTTCAGCTCATCCTCAAGTTCATTCCCGGGATGCGCGAACGCGGCTACGGCCAGATCATCAACGTCTCGTCGGTCGGCGTGCAGACGCGCGCCCCCCGCTTCGGCGCTTACATCGCAAGCAAGGCCGCGCTGGACAGCCTGTGCGACGCGCTGCAGGCCGAAGTCGTCAACGAGAACATCCGCTTCACCACCGTGCACATGGCGCTGGTACGGACCCCGATGATCAGCCCAACCACCATGTACGACAAGTTCCCGGCACTGACACCGGATCAGGCCGCCGGCGTGATCACCGACGCGATCGTGCACCGGCCGCGGCGGTCCAGCTCGCCGTTCGGTCAGTTCGCCGCGGTGGCCGACGCGGTGAACCCGGCAGTGATGGACCGGGTGCGTAACCGCGCCTTCGGCATGTTCCAGGACTCCGCCGCGGCCAAGGGCAGCGAATCCGCAAGCGACACATCAGGTCTCGACAAGCGCAGCGAAACCTTCCTGCAGGCGACCCGAGGGATACATTGGTGACGTCATGAGTCTGCCGAAACCGAGCACAGAGTCCACCGTCGTCATCACCGGCGCCTCGTCCGGCATCGGTGTCGAACTGGCCAAAGGCCTGGCCGGTCGCGGCTTTCCGCTGATGCTGGTCGCGCGGCGCCGCGAACGTCTCGACGAGCTCGCCGACCAACTGGGCGACGAGTACGACGTCGGCGTCGAGGTGCTGCCCCTCGACCTGTCCGACGCCCAATCCCGGGCCCAGCTGGCCGATCGGCTGCGCAGCGACCCGATCGGGGGCCTGTGCAACAGTGCGGGTTTCGGCACCAGCGGGGTCTTCTACGAGTTGCCGTTCGAACGGGAAAGCGAGGAAGTGACCCTCAATGCGCTGGCGTTGATGGAACTCACCCACGCGGTGCTGCCTGGCATGGTGGAGCGCGGTGCCGGAGCGGTGCTCAACATCGCTTCTATCGCCGGCTTCCAGCCGATGCCCTACATGGCGGTCTACTCGGCCACCAAGGCCTTCGTGCTGACCTTCTCCGAAGCCGTTCAGGAGGAGCTGCACGGGACGGGCGTTTCGGTGACCGCGCTGTGCCCCGGTCCGGTACCCACCGAATGGGCTGAGATCGCCAGCGCCGAGCGGTTCAACATTCCCCTCGCCCAGGTCTCGCCGCAGGAAGTCGCCGAGGCCGCGATCGGCGGGATGCTCGCCGGTAAGCGCACCGTGGTACCCGGCTTGGTGCCCAAGGTCATGAGCACCGGCGGCCGATACATCCCACGGACCCTGCTCCTGCCCGGGATCCGGATCGGCAACAAGTTGCGGGGTGGGCCCGGCCGCTGATGTGTGGCCGGGATCAGTATCTGCGCCAGGGGTGCTCGTCGAGCATCGCGGTGACGAGTTCGACGACGTCGGTGTTTTCGTCCTGGTGGCGCAGTTGCTCGGTAACCGTGGCAATCCGTTGCAGCAGAGCGCCGTACGCGTTGGCGGCGGCGTTGGCGTAAGTGTTGGCGGCCTCGGCCTGCCACTGTGCGCTGTAGTACGACGGCAGGTTGCGCAACTCCTCGGATAGATCCCCGGCCTGCTCCTGCACGGTGCGCAGCAGGTTGCGCACCAGCTCGACGTCGACGCGCCGCCCTGCCCCGGCATCGGCACCGGAGTCTTCGACGAGACCGGCTTCCAGCACGTAGTCGATCTGCCGCAGCACGGAAACCGCATGCTCAATCCGTCCCGTATAGGCAGATGCGCCCAGGGGTGGAATCGGAATGGCCAGCAGTTGCAGTGCCGAGCCGTCGGCCTGTGTGGCCGCCCGGATCTGCTCGACCTCAGCCCGCGCCTGCGCGACGGCCTGGATGGCTTCGGCGACTTCGGCGCGGGTCCGCGAAACCTCGGCCTCGGCAGCTTGGTGGGCGGCCGCGATCTCACCGCTGGCCTGCCCGCGCGCCGCGGCGACCTCCGACGCCGCGTCGGCCCGGACCTGTTCCAGCTCAGCACTCAGCCGGGCCAGCGCCTGCTGCGCGGTCGCGCGCTCGGCCGCCCGCTCGTCGGCTCGCTGTTGGGCGCGCGCTTCGGCGGCGCTGACCCGTTCGCCTGCAGCGGCGACCTCGGCGGCAGTGTCAGCACGGAGCTGTTCGAGCTCGAGGCGCAATTGTTCGAAGGCCTGCCGAGCGGTCGCTTTTTCGGAGGTGCGTTCTCGGGTGCGCTCCTCGGCGCGCGCCTCGGCGGCGTTGACCTGCTCACGTGCCGCGGCGACCTCGGCCGCAGCATCGGCACGGACCCGTTCGAGCTCGGTGCGCAACTGTTCGAAGTCCCGCTGGCTGGTTGCCCGCTCCGCGGACCGCTCCGCTTCCCGCCGCGCCGCCTGCGCCTGTACCTCACGGGCGTGCTCGTGGGCTGTCGTGGCATCTCGTGCGGCTTGTTGGAGTTCCGTGCGCGCCAGCGCCGCGGCGGCTTCGGCGTCTTTCTTTCCCTGTTGGGCCTCGCGGGCGTGCCCCTCGGCCAATACCCGCAAGTGGTCCGCCTCGACCAGCCGCATTACGGCCGACAACCGCTTACGGTCCGGCCCCGTGCGGTTGCGGTGTGCGACCAGATCCGGCTCGCTCATCGCCGCGACCGCGAGCAACTCGGCGGGGGCGGGTTTCTCGAGCCGGTCGGCTGCGGCTACCGCAACCGCGGCGGCGCGTTTGGCCAGAGCCGCCCACGCCTCGGGATCGAGGTCCTCGATGTGTTGGCGTGTGGTGGTCACCCGCGCCAACGCCTTCCCTTGACCGCGGCGACGTCGGGGGGTTCGTCGGCTGGCGGCGGTGGCGGCGGTGGCGGCGGTGGCGCCGATGGCCCCGGTGACGGTGGCCCCGGTGGCGGCGGTGGCGGCGTGGGGATCACCTGAGTCGAATCTTCGCCCAGATTCGCCTCCGGTGCCGGCCGAGCGGCCGTCAGGCCAGCAAGTGAGCCGGCCTGCTGTGCCAGCACCAAAGAGAATTGATTGAGATACACCATCACGGATGCGGCCAGCGTTTCATCGCCGAGCTGCTCGGCGTCGCGGAGCAGCCCGCGCAGCAGTTCCAGGGCAAGTTCGGGACCCAGGCCCAGCGTGGCACTTTCGCTGGACGCCGGTTCCATCCCCGCGGTTTCCACCACCCATACCAGCCGCTGCCAGCATCGCGCAATTGCCGCGGCGCGCTGCTCGTCTTCGCGAAGCTCTTGGTGGTGGCGCTCTTGTTGCTCAATCAGTGCCCGGTGCCGCTTGGTGGCGCGGCGGGCGGCGAACATCGCGATCAGCGCCAGGATGAGCACTGCGGCCAGCGCCGCGGCGCCACCGAAACCCGCAGACGTCAAGAAGTCGCGCGCCGAGGGTAGTTCATCTGAGGAAAGCCAAAGTCCTTCCGCAACAAGACTCATGGCTCGGACCGTACCCGTGAAACCGCTCATTGACGAAGCGGGGGCCGGTCGCGCTAGCGGTCGGGCGGCACTTTGAGTACCTGGCCCGGTTTGGTCACGTGGTCGGATTCGTCTTGGGTGGTCGCTGAGACGACGTACAGATTGTTCGCCGGGTCAAACGTCACACCGCGGGCGCGCACACCGACGGGCACCGTGACCGGATTGGTGGCGCCGACCGGCAGCTCGAACACGCCAGTGGTGAAAGTGTCTGCTACGAAAAGGTTTCCGGCCGTATCGACTGCCACAGCTGAGGGTTCTTTGAGTTCTGGGAAGGGCAGCGGTGCGGGAGTGGCGGTACCGGCGGCGAGTTTGAGGACCCGGCCTTTGGCACTGCCCTTGACGCTGTCGCCGATGTAGACATTGCCGGCTTTGTCGGCTGCTATCCCGCGCGGCAGATAGAGATCGGTGAACGGCAGATCAGTCGACCGAGTGTCTCCCGGGGCGAGCTTCTTGGCTCCATACCGCAGGTCATATGTGCCGGACAGGGCGCCGACCGCGTACACGATGCCGGCGGGGTCCACCGCGACAGCATCGACGGTGACGAATCCACGGAACGGCAGCCGGATCGGGCTGGCCGAACCTACCGTCCACTCCCATACATTGCGGTGGTCGCTGAGGTAAAGCTTGCCGACGGTATCGACTGCCAGGTCTTCGGCCATGCGGATATCGACACCGGGAACGTCGAGCGTGCTCGCGCTCGCCGCACCGGGGGCCAGCCGAAAGATCTGCCGCACCGTGGAGAAGCTCAGACCCGTATCGCCGGGATCGGGAATCGAGGTCAGCACGTACACGTTGCCGGCCCCGTCGGCCGCCACATTCTGCGGCACCTTGAGGCCGGGGAATGGCAGCTCGACGGGCTGGGAAGTGTAGGTGTATCGAGTCGGCGGGCTGGATTGGCGAGCCGGCCCGGCGGTGGCGGTAGTGGTGTTGGTCTGCCCCACGAGTCGGGGTATCACGACGGCGCCGCTGACGACCACGCCGACGGTGAGGACCACGGCTATCGCGATCGCAATGTATCGCGGCCGTTTCGAGGCTGTCTGCGAGCGTGGGGCCGGCGGGAACGGGGCTGCCCTCGGATGCCATTGGGGAGCAACATGATTGATACCAGCTGGCGGCGCGGTGGGGGCCAGCCGAATTGTTTGGGTGGGCCCGTCGCGGTCGGGGGTGGCGGTGTCCGGGCTGGTCGGCCGGTTGCTCGGGGTGTAGTGCGGTGTGCTGGCCAGGGCTGTTTGCGCGGCGGCGGCAAGCTCACCGGCGCTGCGGAAGCAGGTATCCGGATTTTCGGCCAGTCCGCGGGCAATGACCTGGTCGAAGCCGACCGGGATGCCTGGTCGCTGCCGGCTCGGTGGTGCGTCGGCGCCCTCCGGCCGATTGGGGGGCGACCCGGTCAAGCATTCGTAAAGTACGGCGGCCAGCGCGCGGATGTCGGTGCGGTAAGCCGTCTCGTCGATCGCCGGTTCGGGGGAGCCGGGGCCGGTGGCGTCGGCCAGATGGGCGTAGCCGTTAGCGGACAGCAGGACGGTGGCCAGGGTGACCTCGCGGTGAGGCGCCCGCTTGCGGTAGGTCTCGTCGACCGCCGCGGCGATTTGGCCGACGATGTGCACCGCGCGCGCCGCGTCGAGCGGCCCACCCTGGGTCAGCACCGCTTTGAGAGTGGTGTGTCCGCCGGGACCCGCGGCCGTCACTGCGAAGCCACCTTCAGTAGTCGATTGTTCTCGGTCAGATAGATATTGCCGGCGGCGTCCACCGCCATGCCGCCGAACTCCTGGCGCTCCGGTGCGAACAGCGGAATCGACGCGGCGGCGCCCAGCGGGAGTTTCACCAACCGGCCCATGAGGTCTGCATTGTCGGCGACGTAGACATTGCCGGCGGCGTCGATCGCCAGGAACTGGGCCCGGCCGAGTTGGCCGAACGGCAGCTGGGTGGGGGAGGCCGCGCCCGGGGCCAGTTTGAGCACCCGGCCCGCGTCGGCGGCATAGACGGCACCTGCGTTGTCCACCGCAACACTTTCGTAGAGGCCGTTGCCGAACGGCAGCACGCTCGGGTCGGCGGCGCCGACGGCCAGTTCCAGTACCTGGTAGCGGCTGGCCACGTACACATTGCCGGCTGGGTCGGCGGCGACCCCGGTGGGCAGAATGCCGCTGAACGGCAGCTCGGTGGGTGCGCTGGCTCCCGCAGCCAGTTTCAGCACCCGGCCCGCTCCCGCACGGTTCCAGTCGGTCACGAACACATCGCCGGCCGCGTTGACCGTCACCTGCTTGGGCTTGGTGAGCCCGCGGAACGGCATCTCGCTGGGTGCCGATGCGCCGGCGGCCAACTTCAGCACCCTGGGGTTCAGCGGGTCGAGGACATAGACGTTGCCGTCCTTGTCTACCGCCACACCACCGAGGCTCCCGGAGCCCACCACCGGCAGCGGGGTCGCCTTGAGCGGCGGGAGGGCACTCGGTGTCGCCGGCAATGTGGTGGACGTGGGTTGCGGTGCTCGGCTCGTGTTGGTGGCCCGTTGGGCGGGGGCCCGGTGGCCGACGATCGCGACGATGACGGCGATACCCGCTAAGACGGCTGTCACGGCACCCACGGCGGCGATAAACGCGCCGCGCCGACGGGAACGGCCAGGACGCGCTGGTGCCGTCCGCGCGAATTGTGGTGACCAAATGCGTTCCGGCACAGCGGTATTCAGGGCGCGCTGCGCTGCGGCGGCCAGTTCGCCGGCCGTGCGGAACCGATGGTCGGGGTTCTTGGCCATGCCGCGCGCGATGACCTCGTCGAATCCCGCTGGAACCCCGGGACGTTGCTGGCTGGGGCGCGGCGGCGGGGCGGTCAAGTGCGCGGCGACCAGCGCGGGTATCTCGTCGCGGAGATAAGGCATCGACCCGGTCAGGCATTCGTGCAGCACACAAGCCAACGCGTAGATGTCGGCTCCGGGGGTGACCCGGCCGGACGCGAGTCGTTCGGGCGCCAGGTACGCGAACGAACCGATGGTCGTGCCTTCGCTGGTGAGCTTGGTGTCGGTCGCGGCGTTGGCCAACCCGAAATCCACCAGGCAGGCGAAGTCGTCATTGCCGAGCAGAATGTTGGCCGGCTTGACGTCGCGGTGAATCACCTGCTGAGCGTGGGCGGCGTCCAGCGCCCCGGCGATTTGGCGCACGATGTTCACCGCTCGGGCTGGGTCCAGCGCCCCGCCGCGATCGAGCACGCCCTGCAGGTCGGTGCCGTCGATGAGGCGCATGTCGATGTAGAGCTGCCCGTCGATCTCCCCGCAGCTGTGGATGGGCACCACGTGTGGTTCGTGCAATCGGCCGGCGGTGTGGGCCTCCCTGAACAAGCGTTCCCGAAACGCCGGGTTGTGCGAGTAGCTGCTGCTCAGCAGTTTCAACGCCACCACGCGGTTCATGGTGGTGTCCTCGGCTTGGTAAACCTCGCCGAATCCGCCGCGGCCCAGCAGCTTCAACAGCAGATACGGCCCGAACCGCGTACCGACCCGGGATCCCGGCGACTGGTTCACGAGGCCGCCCCCAATTCCAGCACCTTGCCTGTCGCGCACTTGTCGACGCGTTGGCAGTCGACGACAAAGATGTCGCCGTCCTGGTCGACTGCCACACCGAACGGGTAGTTGAGCCCGGGGAAATTTAAGTCGCCGGCGGTGGTCGCGCCCGCGGGCAGTTTCAACAGCCGATGCTTGTTGGGGTCCGAGACGTAGACGTTCTTGTCCTTGTCCACCGCGACGCCATAGGGGCGATCGAGTCCCGCGAACGGCAACTCGGTGGGGGTGTCGGCTCCAGCGGATAACTTCAGCACCCGCCGCTCGTCGGAGTCGACGATGTAGAGAGCGCCGTCGTCGTCCACCGCCACGGCCGCAGGCGAACTCAAAGCAGTGGTAGGCATCAACCGGGTTGGGCTCGTCGCGCCGGCGGCGAGCTTGAGCACCTGCTTCGACCCCTGGTCGGCGACGAAGAGGCTGCCGTCCTTGCCCACCGCCACGCCGACCGGATTGCCCAGATGGCCGAACGGCACCAGCGAGGGACCCCGCGCACCCGGCGCCAGCTTCCACACGCCGGGCGCGTGAGTGTCTGCCGCGTACACATTGCCTGCCCCGTCCACCGCCACCCCGAAGGCGTAGATCTCCCCGAACGGGAGCTCGGTTGTGGTCGTTTGGCCCGGAACCAGTTTCAGGATCTGGCCTTCGGGGACCTGCACCCCCAGCTCGGCGGCGTAGACGGTGCCGGCAGCGTCCACTGCTACGCCGCGGGCCTCCGTCAACGCGGGGAACGGCAGTGTGGTGGGGGTCGTCGACGACGGGCGCGGCTTGCTCGTCGCCGGATGCGGGGCTGAGCCGGGCCACGGGACCACCCAGATCGCCAGGACCGCCGCGACGGCCGCGACGAGAGTGATCGCGGTGACGGTGATCACGGTGCGGCGCCGGGATTTCGCCCGTCGGGGGGGCAGGTAGGGGAGGGGCGGAGTCAGGGTTGGCGCTTGAGTGGGCCCGAGCGGGTGCGGCGGATGCTGCCAGGGTGCCGTAATCGGCGCGTACTGCGGCTGCCGAGGCGGACCGGCTCCCAGGGCGCGCTCGGCGGCGGCCGCCAGTTCGCCGGCGCTGCGGTAGCGGGCGTCGGGGTTTTTGGCCAGGCCGCGCGCGATGACTTCGTCGAATCCCGGCGGAACTTCGGGCCGCTGCTGGCTGGGCAGCGGGATCGGCGCGGAGATGTGCGCGTTCATCAGCTCATGCAGATCGCGGTGCTGGGCGTACGGCGGCTGGCCGGTGAGGAATTCGTAGAGCACGCAGGCAAGCGCGTAGACGTCGCAGCGGTGATCCACCGGGGCATTGGTGAGTCGTTCCGGGGCGACATAGTCGAAGGTGCCGACGGCGCTGCCGGGCTTGGTGAGCCGAGCGTCGCCCGCCGCGTTGGCCAGCCCGAAGTCGACCAGGCTCGCGAAGTCGTCGCCCGCGACCAGGATGTTGGCGGGTTTGACGTCGCGATGAATCACCCTCTCGGCGTGGGCGGCATCCAGAGCCGCGGCGACCTGGCGGACGATGGTCACCGCCCGGGCCGGCTCCAGCCTGCCCTCGCGTTGCAGCACCGTCTCAAGGTCGACGCCGCGCACCAGGCGCATGTCGATGTAGACCTGACCGTCGATCTCGCCGCAGCGGTGGATGGGCAGCACGTGCGGTTCGCGCAGCCGCCCGGCGGTGTGAGCCTCGCGGAATAGCCGTTCGCGGAACACGGGGTTCTGGGAAAAAGTGCTGCCCAGCAACTTCAGCGCCACGGTGCGGTTCATGGTGGTGTCTTCGGCTTCATACACCTCGCCGAATCCGCCGCTGCCCAAGAGCCGGACGAGCCGATAGGGCCCGAACAGCGAACCCACCCGAGCATCGGCTGGTTGGCTGACCGCCGAGTCCTCGACCACACCCACCCCCAATTGACGCTTGCCGCCGAGCGTAACCCGGCGGCTTGGCTTCGCCGCCGGCCAGAGATCGCTGTTGTGCGACGCCGCCGGTTAGGCTCAGCCAATGGCTTCCGTTGAGATGAGCTCCGACGTACCGATGAGCCCCCAGGACATGTGGGACCACGTGTCGGACCTGTCGGAGTTGGGCGAATGGCTCGTGATGCACGAGGGCTGGCGCAGTGAGCTGCCCGACGAGATCAACGAAGGAACCGAAATCGTCGGCGTGGCAAGGTCCAAGGGGTTGCGCAACAGGGTGACCTGGACCGTCACCAAGTGGGACCCCCCGCACGAGATGGCGATGTCGGGCAACGGCAAGGGCGGAGCGAAGTACGGCGTGACGGTCACCGTGACGGCGAACGAAGACGGGTCCACCATGGGTTTGCGCCTCGAGCTGGGCGGGCGGGCGCTGTTCGGTCCCGTCGGTTCGGCCGCGGCACGTGCCGTCAAGGGCGACGTGGAAAAGTCGCTGAAGTTGTTCGTCGAGCGCTACGCGTAGAGACCATTGGCTTCGCACCAAGCGACCGCGGTTGCCCAGCGGTTCGTTCAAGCTTTCTCAGCCGCTGACCTCGACGCGATGGAACAGTTGCTCGCTGCCGATGTCACCGCACAACTAGGCGGCCCACCTGCTGCGAATCTCGGACGGCAATATCGCCGAGTGGTGGATGGTGGATGCGAAACCCGCTGAGAGTGCGCGGTTCTGGAGCTGAGTCCAAAAACCTGTAAGGCCCCCTGGCCAGATTCGGCCGAGACACACTTCGCGACACGCCCAACCTGTGTCGGTGCTCGGTCATAGACTGGCGTCCCTATGAACGGTTCTTCGTCGGGGTCCTCCTTCGTGCACCTGCACAACCACACCGAGTATTCGATGCTCGACGGTGCCGCGAAGATCACCCCGATGCTGGCCGAGGTGGAGCGGCTGGAGATGCCCGCGATCGGGATGACCGATCACGGAAACATGTTCGGCGCCAGCGAGTTCTACAACACCGCGACCAAGGCCGGGGTCAAGCCGATCATCGGCGTGGAGGCCTATATAGCGCCCGCTTCCCGTTTCGATACCCGCCGGATTCTCTGGGGTGATCCCAGCCAGAAATCCGACGACGTCTCCGGCAGCGGCTCGTACACGCACCTGACGATGGTGGCCGAGAACGCGACCGGCCTGCGCAACCTCTTCAAGCTGTCCTCGCTGGCCTCCTTCGAAGGCCAGCTCGGCAAGTGGTCACGCATGGACGCCGAACTCGTCGCCGAACACGCCGAGGGCATCATCGCTACCACCGGATGCCCGTCCGGCGAGGTGCAGACCCGGCTGCGGCTGGGCCATGTCGACGAAGCGCTGGAGTCGGCGGCCAAGTGGCGCGAGATCTTCGGGGCCGACAATTACTTCCTCGAACTCATGGACCACGGGCTGTCCATCGAACAGCGGGTCCGCGAGGGTCTGCTGGAGATCGGCCGCAAGCTGAACATCCCGCCGCTGGCCACCAACGACTGCCACTACGTCACCCGCGACGCCGCGCACAACCACGAGGCGCTGTTGTGTGTGCAGACCGGTAAGACGCTGTCGGATCCCAACCGGTTCAAGTTCGACGGCGACGGCTACTACCTGAAGTCCGCTGCCGAGATGCGCAAGATCTGGGACGACGAGGTGCCCGGCGCGTGCGACTCGACCCTGCTGATCGCCGAGCGGGTGCAGTCCTACGCCGACGTGTGGACGCCGCGCGACCGGATGCCGATCTTCCCGGTGCCCGAGGGGCACGACCAGGCGTCCTGGCTGCACCACGAGGTGATGGCGGGGCTACGGCGACGGTTTCCGGCCGGTGCCGGCCAGGACTATCTCGACCGCGCCGAGTACGAGATCAAGGTCATCTGCGACAAGGGTTTCCCGGCGTACTTCCTGATCGTGGCCGATCTGATCAACCACGCGCGGTCAATAGATATCCGCGTCGGGCCGGGCCGTGGGTCGGCGGCGGGTTCGCTGGTCGCCTACGCACTGGGCATCACCAACATCGACCCCATCCCACACGGTCTGCTGTTCGAGCGCTTCCTCAACCCCGAGCGCCCGTCGGCCCCCGACATCGACATCGACTTCGACGACCGTCGCCGCGGTGAGATGGTGCGCTACGCCGCCGAAAAGTGGGGCCAGGATCGCGTCGCCCAGGTCATCACCTTCGGCACCATCAAAACCAAAGCGGCCCTGAAGGATTCGGCGCGAATCCACTACGGGCAGCCAGGGTTCGCCATTGCCGACCGGATCACCAAGGCACTGCCGCCGGCCATCATGGCCAAAGACATTCCGCTGTCCGGGATCACCGATCCCGCCCACGAGCGGTTCAAGGAAGCGGCTGAGGTCCGCAGCCTGATTGAAACCGACCCGGACGTGCGCACCATCTACCAGACGGCCCGCGGCCTGGAGGGCCTGATCCGCAACGCCGGCGTGCACGCGTGCGCGGTGATCATGAGCAGCGAGCCGCTGACCGAGGCCATCCCGCTGTGGAAACGCCCGCAGGACGGCGCCATCATCACCGGCTGGGACTACCCGTCGTGCGAGGCCATCGGTTTGTTGAAGATGGACTTCCTGGGCCTGCGCAACCTGACGATCATCGGCGATGCGATCGAGAACATCAAGGCCAACAAGGGAATTGACCTCGACCTGGAGTCGGTGCCCCTGGACGACGGCCCCACCTACGAGCTGCTGGGCCGCGGCGACACCCTGGGCGTGTTCCAGCTCGACGGCGGGCCGATGCGCGATCTGCTGCGCCGCATGCAGCCCACCGAGTTCAACGACATCGTCGCCGTGCTGGCGCTGTACCGCCCAGGGCCGATGGGCATGAACGCCCACAACGACTACGCCGACCGCAAGAACAACCGCCAGCCGATCAAGCCGATCCATCCCGAGCTCGAAGAACCGCTGCGTGAAATCCTCGCCGAAACCTACGGGCTGATCGTCTATCAAGAGCAGATCATGTTCATCGCCCAGAAGGTCGCCTCCTACACGATGGGCAAGGCCGACGCGCTGCGCAAAGCGATGGGCAAGAAGAAACTCGAAGTGCTGGAAGCCGAGTACAAGGGCTTCTACGAAGGCATGACCGCCAACGGTTTCTCCGAGCGTGCGGTGAAAGCGTTGTGGGACACCATTCTTCCGTTCGCCGGTTATGCGTTCAACAAGTCGCACGCGGCCGGCTACGGCCTGGTCTCCTACTGGACGGCCTACCTGAAGGCCAACTATCCCGGCGAATACATGGCCGGCCTGCTGACCTCGGTCGGCGATGACAAGGACAAGGCGGCCGTGTACCTGGCCGACTGCCGCAAGCTGGGCATTACGGTGTTGCCGCCGGACGTTAACGAATCTCTGGTGAACTTTGCCTCGGTGGGCGCCGATATCCGCTTCGGGCTGGGCGCGGTGCGCAATGTCGGTGCCAACGTCGTCGGCTCGCTGATCAACACCCGCAGCGACAAGGGCAAGTTCACCGACTTCTCGGATTACCTGAACAAGATCGACATCTCGGCGTGCAACAAGAAAGTCACCGAGTCGCTGATCAAGGCGGGCGCGTTCGATTCCCTCGGCCACGCCCGCAAGGGGCTGTTCCTGGTGCACACCGACGCGGTGGACTCCGTGCTGGGCACCAAGAAAGCCGAGGCGATGGGCCAGTTCGACCTATTCGGCGGCTCGGACGGGGAGGGCGCCGGCGATGCGGTGTTCACCATCAAGGTGCCCGACGACGAGTGGGAGGACAAACACAAGCTCGCCTTAGAGCGCGAGATGCTGGGGCTGTACGTGTCCGGGCACCCGCTCAACAAGGTCGCGCACCTGCTCGCCACCCAGGTCGACACCGCCATTCCGGCGATCCTGGACGGCGACATTCCCAACGACACCCAGGTGCGCGTCGGCGGCATCCTGGCCTCGGTGAACCGTCGCGTCAACAAGAACGGAATGCCCTGGGCCTCAGCGCAATTGGAGGACCTCACCGGCGGTATCGAGGTGATGTTCTTTCCGCACACATACTCCAACTACGGCGCCGACATCGCCGACGACGCCGTGGTGCTGGTCAATGCGAAGGTGGCCATCCGCGATGACCGCACCAGCTTGATCGCCAATGAGCTTGTGGTGCCGGACTTTTCCAGCGCCCAGACGGACCGGCCACTGGCCGTCAGCCTGCCCACCCGGCAGTGCACCATCGACAAGGTCAGTGCGCTCAAGCAAGTGCTGGCCCGCCACCCCGGAACCTCCCAGGTGCATCTCCGGCTCATCAGCGGCGATCGGATCACCACGCTGGAACTGGATCAGTCGCTGCGGGTGACGCCGTCGCCGGCGCTGATGGGTGACCTCAAGGAGCTGCTCGGTCCGGGGTGCCTCGGCGGTTAGGCTAGCCGGCTTCCAGCCGCGCACGAACTGCCGCCATGCGCTCGGCCAGTGCGGTCTCGTCGATGACGTCTCGGGCGATGAGGGAATGCGCCAGCGCAATCAGCTGAGTCTCGGGATACGGCAGGTTTGCATACACCCCTTCGGCAAGACGGTCCTCGTCTTGCCGGCGCGTCAGCGGCAATAGCGCTGTTCCTGCCCTGTCGAGCGCCTCGCACATCCCTTCGAGGCTGGACTTCCAGGGTGGTACCGGATTCGTCACGCCATACTTCTCAGCCACCTGCGGCCAGGCCTGTCCGCCTTCGGCAATGCGCGCCAACGTTTGCACAGTGGTCTCGGTGATGTCGACCTCGGGTGGCATCCGTTGGCCCTCAGTAGTTTTCGGCCGGGCGGACCGCGGGATGCACCGGCCGGTCCGCGTTGGATGTCACCCCAGGCTTGGGCAGAGCGACACCGATCATGCAGTCACGGGTCACGATCTCGGCGAGCCGCTCCTCGCTCCAGCCGTCTGTCCCTTCCGGCCGGACCGGCAGGACGAGGAACCTGTGTTTGGAATTGGAGTCTTCGACGCGGATCTCGACGCTGTCCGGCAGGTACAGGCCGAACTCGGCGAGCACTTGGCGCGGCCAGCGCACGATGCGGCGCCGGTAGTTCGGCGTCCGGTACCACTCGGGCGAGTTTCCCAGCAGCGGCCGGGGATAGCAGGAGCACAGCGTGCACACGATCACGTGATGCAGCGTCGGAGTGTCCTCGAGCACGTGCAGTGCGGTGAAGTCGCTCGGCGTTCCGAAGCCGGTGGGATGTAACCAGTCGATTCCCACCTCACGGCTGGCGGCGATCGCGTCATCGAGGGCCAGCTTCTTGAAGTCCGGATCGACCCAGGCCTTGGCGACGAACCGGGCGCCCGGCGCCGGTCCGATCTGCTCGACGAACTCGGTGTAGTGGCGATGATCTTCGGCGGTAAAGAGGCCCTTCTCGATCGCCAACTCGCGCAACGCGATTTCCAGCACCTCGAAGTCGGTCACTTCCTCAACCATCGGTGCCCCGTGGCGTTCAGCCACCTGGCCGGCCTCGCCGTCGTGTGTCATCTAGTTATCCCGATCATCTAGTGGCTGCAGCCAACGTTCCGATATCTCCGCTTGCAGCGTGTCGTTCGGGCTGCCCTGGTAGGGCTCCCACAGGTCGGCCATCTTGAACCGCACAATGTAGAACCACTCCGGAGCTTGGTCCTCGCGGTCGAACGCCTCGTCTTCGGCCGCCAAACTCTCATACGTCACTTTGACCACCGTGCCCGGCTTACCGCGCAGGTATTCCTGGGTGCGCGTGTAAAAGATGGTGGGCAGATCGCGCACCAGCACCGGGTCGCCGACCGCGAATCTGGCGGCGCCGGCCATTCCCGCGAAACATTGCGGATCTCCCTTGCCGAGGGCATCGAGGTGATGCTCGTTCCTCGGGACCGCCTCCGCGTCACCGGCCGAGCGCGGCATGGGTTCCAGTGGTGTCTTGCCGGCGTCAGCGCGTGCGCGTACCTCGCTTGCTCGCTCGATCAACTCACCAAGGGTGATGTGGCGCTTGTCGATTAGGCAGCGCGCCGCTGCCAGTACCCAGCGGCCGTAGTAGGGGAAGCCGAGATACTGCATCCGCCCGACGTCGACGTTGCCCAGCCTTCTGCGCTCCTCCGACGTCCAGATGCCGCGCCAGCCGAGGACCTCACACGTCACAAACGTGTCAAGCTCCCACTGCTCCTCTTCCTTCTCCTCGTATGTTGCCGGGGCGTCCGGTTCACCACCGACGTCGTGCGAGGTCTTCATGAAGGCGCGAAAGAGGTCATGACTCAGCTCATCGGGATAGGCCCAGTCGTGGAACCGATGACTCGCTATGCGCAACTGGCTGACCAGGTCGCCCATCACAGAGTTCGCCATGGATACCAACCCTCAAATCAGAAGTGAGAGTGCTCGATTCAGTCACCGTAGCACCGACCGTGCACGGCGTCGAAGCGCTCGAACGGTGACCGCAATCGGCCCCGGCGTCATCGCCGCGTCGGCAACATTATGCACGGTCGATCCGGACGATGACGCTGTCGCGCCAAACCCCGCGATCACGCGCGCGCCGCAGCTTTTCCCGAAACGGCAAATCCCGGTGGACATTGGTCACGCCCGGAATCTTGAGCAGCGGCACGATGTTCCACTGCCAGCCATATCGCTTGTGCAGCACGCGGTTGGCTCGCTCGGCCTCTGCACCGGACAGCACAGTGGCCCGTCCGGCCATCGTCGGCGCTCCTGGCCGCACCCGGCCCCGGTAGTCGCACGCGGCGAGTTCAACCTCGGGCCGGGCGGTCAGTCGCTTGGTCTTGGGACCGACCTTGGTGCGGAATAGCAACGCGTCGCCGTCGAAAGCGAACCAGATGGGGGTGTCGATGGGCGTGCCGTCGCGGCGAAAAGTTCGCAGCACCGCGTACTGGGCGCTTTCCAGCGCATGAAGTGTGTGCATGACACTCAGTTAACGACTTAGAGTTGACTCTAAGTCAAGCATGGGAGATGACCGTGGGCCTGACCATTGGAGAGGTGGCGCGCGAGACCGGGGTCGCCGCGACCACACTGCGCTTCTACGAGAAGCTCGGCTTGCTGCCGGCGCCGGGGCGGCTCGGCGGCCAACGCCGCTACGACGAGTCGGTTCTGGCGCGCCTCGAAGTGATCCGGCTGTGCAAGGCCGCGGGGTTCGCCCTGGACGAGATCCAGCTGCTGTTCGCCGACGACGAGCCGGGCCGGCCCGTCAGCCGCGCACTGGCCGAGGCGAAGCTGGCCGAAATCGACAGCCAAATGGCGTCGCTGGCCAAAGCACGAGCCGTCATCGAGTGGGGCATGCGGTGCACGTGTCCGTCGATCGACGCCTGCACGTGCGGGATTCACACAGCAGTGCCGGTCTGAACGGCATCACTGCCCGCCGTGCGCCGTGAACAGCTCGGGATGAACCATGTCCAGCGGCCCGGTCGTTTCGGGCCACCCGCGCTCGCGGGCCACTTCGTCCGTGGCGTAGACGAGCAGGTTCTGGCGGTACCACCACTCACACCGCTCGTCCCACCACAACTTGCTGCGCAGCAGGTCGTATGGCCGATAGCCGTGGGCGGCGAACAGCTTGGCCCAATACGTCGGCCATCGCTCGTTCAGATGGCCGGTGCCGCCCTGGCCCGGAACGGCCGCGGAGAAGGCGATGGTGTCGGCATGCCCGCACAGGCTGTCGACGAGGGTCTCGGCGGCCTCCGGGGGTAGGTGTTCGGCGACTTCAAGGCACGTGACCATGTCGAATCGACGGCCCAGGTCCAGCGGGGTGGTCAGGTCATGAGCCCTGAACCGATCCGGGGCGACGCACAACTGGTCCAGCGGGACATAGTCGCCGTCCACACCGATCGCGTCGGCGCCGCTATCCAGCCAGACGCCGACCCAGCCGCCGACCCCGCAACCGACGTCGAGCACCGAACCGGGCCGGGTCAGCGCGGCCAGCATCGGCACGATCACCCGGGCCGAGGCGGCCGATCCCGCCGCCTGCCAGTGGTAGAAGGCCGGGGTGTAGGGGGTCGCTTCGGTGTTCACCTCGGGCCGAGGCTGCGCTGCGTCAGATAGCGCGTTGATGCAGAGCACCTCGTCGAGGCTGGCGGCATGCAGTCCGGCGGCGCCGGCCCGCGTGCCAAGTTCGGCGATCGGATCGGCAGCGGTGTCATCCAGACCGCCCGCCAGATCCAGTCGTGCCGTGTCGAACATCGCCGGGCCGCGCGCGAGCTCGTCGGCTAGGACGTAGCGACCGGCATCGGCTGCTCGGCGCACCTCTTGCTCGGCCCCGCAGATGCCGGTCAGCTGCGTCGCATCCGCGAAGTTGATACCCACCTGGAATGTCTGCGGTTCGGCGTCGAGGACCCCGATGAGGCGGCTGATCAGGTTCTCCGGTGCAAAGAACTGCCAGCCTTGACCCAGATGCAGCCAGCACCGCCCGCCGATCTGAGCGCGGATTCGCGCTAGTCGAACACCGGTCGCGGGATCGGCGAATTCGAGAAATCCGTAGCGCTCGCCCAACAGTGTCCGATCCTGGGGCGAGAGGCCGGCATCGATCACCAGGAAGCGCCCGACCCGCGAAATGTCGGTGCAGCAGTTCAGGAATGAGTTCAGCGTCTGCTCGGTGCCGGCGCGATCCGGACCGGCAACCACGCTGACGGTCACCTCGGCGTCACGCCGGACACCGTCTCGCAGGGACTGCACCAGCGTGGTGGCCGGATACGCCAACGCCGCATCGAGCATCGTCGGCACGCAGCCGTCGCGGTTGCGGATGATCCGTTGCCGGTCGTCCTCGGGAATGTCGGGCAGGGCCGCCAGGCGCCGGCACAGGGCGAAGGCTTCGGTGTCCTTGCCGATCCAGGATGCGCAAACCGCCTGCTCGTCGGTGGCGTGCCAGGCATAGATGTTTCCGCAGACGAACAACGTGTCCTCGTCGGGGAAGGGGATGGCGGCGGCGCGCTCGGCGAACAGGTGGCCCAGCGTGTAGCGCTGATCGATGCGGTACTGGCGGGCGATTTCATACAGCGGCTCGGCTCGGGTCGGCCGGAACTCCCAGGCCCGCAGGTAGGCGTCTTGAACATTCGGCCACGGTTCGCCGAGTTGCGCCATTGACACGGCTATCCGCCACAGCGAGTAGTAGACCTCTTCTGCATAGCCGCCCAGCTCGGTTCGCCGGGCGTACCACTGGCGTGCCTGGGCGAAATCGCGCAGACAGAAATAGGTCTGCGCCAGGTAGAAGACCGATCGCGCATCCTCGGGGTTGCGCTCGACCTCGGCCAGCAGCAGATCGCGGTCGTTGGTGTGCTTGGTTCCAGATGCGTTGCGGGCGCCGATGTTTCGGTACTGGACGTAGTAGTCGCCGGCCAACTTCACCTCGACGCAGGAGCGGTCCCAGGCGGCGTATTCATGGGTGACGCCCACCCAGCGCACGGGTGCGCCGTCGCGGAACAGCAGCGGTCGCCAGAAGATGTCGGAAGTGGTGTCCACGCAGCGCAGCCAGTAGACGTCGGCGTCGAGCCGGGAGAAGTCGGGTACGCCCAAAACCGTGTCGTCGGCGTCCATCACCCAGACGTAGTCGCCGTGCCCCTGCGCAAGTGCCAGGGCTTCGGTCCGGTTGTCGCCGAAGTTGCGCCACGGCCGTTCGTGCAGTCGACCCGGGATGC
Source organism: Mycobacterium angelicum (assembly GCF_002086155.1). Classification (GTDB taxonomy): domain Bacteria; phylum Actinomycetota; class Actinomycetes; order Mycobacteriales; family Mycobacteriaceae; genus Mycobacterium; species Mycobacterium angelicum. The sequence goes on from NZ_MVHE01000006.1 coordinate 52,005, forward strand.
CCAGCCGGGCCATGTGGTTTCGGATCAGGTCCTGGGTACCGTCGGTCGAGCCGGTGTCCACGATCACCCACGAGCTGATGTAGGGCCCGACCACGTCGAGCACCTCAGTCACCACCCGTGCCTCGTTCCGCACGATCATGTTGAGGCAGATCGCAGGGCGGGAGGCCGCATTGCTGGGCACGGCCAGATCGTACCCAGCAATGCCCTGGCCAGGGCTGATATCGCCCAAGCCCCGTCCTGGGCGCGGACGCCCAAGGCCTCGAACGGCGCAAAGTCGTTGGCAGTAAATGTAATTCAGCCGCGGGCGGGCTACGGCCCGGCTGCGGCCGGTGCCCGGATCGCCGCCCCGGCGTAGGAGAGGGTATTCCGTGCCCTTTGACCTCGGACGTACGCTCACCGGTGTGAAGCGAACGACGGAGCGTCCGGCGACCATGTGCGAGGCATTTCAACGCAATGCGGTCATCGACCCGGAGGCCGTGGCAATGCGCACACCGGGCGATACCCAGACGCTGACCTGGCGCGAGTACGCCACGCAGGTGCGCCAGGTGGCAGCTGGCCTCGCCGGTTTGGGCGTGCGCCGCGGCGACACAGTTTCGCTGATGATGGCGAACCGCATTGAGTTCTATCCGCTGGAGGTGGGTGCCCAACATGTTGGCGCCACATCGTTTTCGGTGTACAACACCCTTCCCGCCGAACAGCTGACGTACCTGTTCGACAACGCCGGCACCAAGGTCGCGATCTGCGAGGAGCAGTACGTCGACCGGATCAGGGCCAGCGGCGCACCCCTTGAGCACATCGTCTGCATCGACGGGTCGCCGGCCGGAACGCTTTCGGTGGACGACCTCTATGCGGCGGCCAAGCCGGACTTCGACTTCGAGTCCACTTGGCGGGCCGTGCAACCCGGGGATGTCATCACGCTGATCTATACCTCCGGCACCACGGGAAACCCCAAGGGCGTCGAGATGACGCACACCAATCTGCTGTTCGAGGGATACGGATTGGCAGACGTGCTGGGCGTCGAATTCGGTGACCGGGTCACCTCCTTCCTGCCCACCGCGCACATCGCCGACCGGATGATGGGCCTGTACCTGCAGGAGATGTTCGGCACCCAGGTCACGGTGGTCGGCGACGGGCGCAAGATCGCGGCCGCGCTGTCCGACGTCCGCCCCACCGTGTGGGGCGCCGTGCCACGGGTATGGGAAAAGCTCAAGGCCGGAATCGAATTCATGGTCGGCCACGAAACCGATGAGACGAAGCAGGCGGCGCTGCAGTGGGCGATGACGGTTGCCTCGCGACGCGCCGCGGCGCTGCTTGCCGATCAGCCGCTGCCGGATGAGGCCGCGGCCGAATGGGCCAAAGCGGACGAGCTGGTGCTGTCCAGGCTGCGCGAGCGGCTCGGTTTCGGCGAGTTGCGCTGGGCGGTCTCGGGTGCGGCGCCGATCCCCAGGGAGACGCTTGCGTTTTTCGCCGGCATCGGTATACCGATCGCCGAAATCTGGGGCATGTCCGAACTCAGCTGCGCAGCCAGCGTCAGTCATCCTCGCGACGCACGCCTGGGTAGCGTCGGCAAGCTGCTGCCCGGCTTGGAGGGCAAGATCGCCGACGACGGAGAGTATCTAATCCGCGGTCCTTTGGTGATGAAGGGCTACCGCAGCGAGCCGGAGAAGACCGCCGAGGCGATCGACGCCGACGGCTGGCTGCACACCGGAGACATCATTGAGGTCGACTCCGATGGGTACTTACGGGTGGTGGACCGCAAGAAGGAGTTGATCATCAACGCGGCCGGAAAGAACATGTCGCCGGCCAATATCGAGAACACCATCCTGGCCGCATGCCCGATGGTGGGCGTGATGATGGCGATCGGCGACGGAAAGCCTTACAACACAGCGCTTTTGGTGTTCGACGCCGATTCGGTCGGCCCGTATGCGGCGCAGCACGGACTGTCCGACGCGTCGCCGGCGGCCCTGGCCGCGGACCCCGAGGTGATCGCGCGCATCGCCGCCGGGGTGGCCGAGGGCAACGCGAAACTCTCGCGGGTCGAGCAGATCAAGCGCTTTCGCGTCCTGCCCAGCTTGTGGGAGCCGGGTGGTGACGAGATCACGCTGACGATGAAGCTCAAGCGCCGGCCGATTCTCGTCAAATACTCTGCGGAGATCGACGAACTGTACGCAACTGAGCCGGGGCCGGGAGTCCACGAGCCGGCCTCGGCGTCAACGGTCCAACCGGCGTGATGGGGGAGAAGCGGTGACTGCACGGGAGGTCGGGCGGGTCGGGCTGCGAAAGTTGTTGCAGCGCAGCGGCATTGTCGAGGAGTCCACGACACCGCTGTCGACGGACCCGGCCGAGGTTGGCCAGCTGCTGGACGCTCAATGGTTCGGCGAGCGGCTGGACGCGCTGGCCGACGAGCTGGGCCGCGACCCCGAAAGTGTGCGGGTGGAGGCGGCCGGCTACCTGCGCGAGGTGGCCGCGTCGATGGACGAGCGCGCGGTGCAGGCCTGGCGCGGCTTCAGCCGGTGGCTGATGCGGGCCTACGACGTGCTGGTCGATGAGGACCAGATCGCGGCGCTGCGCGCCCTGGATCGCAAGGCGACGCTGGCGTTTGCGTTTTCACATCGCTCCTATCTCGATGGTTTACTGCTGCCCGAGGTCATCGTGGCCAACCGCCTGTCGGCGGCACTGACCTTCGGCGGGGCGAACCTCAACTTCTTCCCGATGGGTGGCTTCGCCAAGCGCACCGGGACGATCTTCATCCGACGGCAGACCAAGGACATCCCGGTCTACCGGTTCGTGCTGCGCGCATACACCGCGCAGCTGGTGCAGAACCACGTCAACCTGACCTGGTCGATCGAAGGCGGGCGGACCAGGACCGGCAAGCTGCGGCCTCCGGTATTCGGCATCCTGCGTTACCTCACCGACGCCGTCGACGAAATCGACGGTCCCGAAGTGTATTTGGTGCCCACCTCCATCGTGTACGACCAGTTGCACGAGGTGGAGGCCATGACCAGCGAGGCCTACGGCGCGGTGAAGCGGCCCGAAGACCTGCGGTTCCTGATCCGGCTGTCGAGGCAGCAAGGTGAGCGGCTGGGCCGGGCCTATCTCGATTTCGGCGACCCGCTGCCGCTGCGGAAACGGCTCGATGAACTGCGCGCCGACCCGTCGGGCACCGAGACCGTCGTCGAACGCATCGCACTGGACGTCGAGCACCGGATCAACCGCGCCACGCCGGTCACCCCGACGGCGGTGGTGAGCCTGGCGCTGCTGGGTGCCGACCGCTCGTTGTCCATCAGCGAGGTGCTTGCCACGGTGCGTCCGCTGGCCAGCTACATCGCGGCGCGTAACTGGACGGTCGCCGGCGCCGCGGACCTGACCAACCGCTCGACGATCCGCTGGACCCTGCATCAGATGGTCGCGTCGGGCGTGGCCAGCGTCTACGACGCCGGCACCGAGGCGGTCTGGGGGATCGGGGCGGACCGGAATCTGGTCGCGGCGTTCTACCGCAATACCGCGATCCACATCCTGGTTGACCGCGCCATTGCCGAGACCGCGCTGCTGGCGGCCACCGAGGACGCCGCGGCAGCGCAGGACGGCACCGTGGCCCCGGCTACCGTGCGTGACGAGGCGCTGAGCTTGCGCGAGTTGCTGAAATTCGAATTCCTGTTCTCCGGCCGCGCCCAGTTCGAAAAGGAGCTCGCCGACGAGGTGCGGTTGATCGGGCCGGTGGCCGACACCAGCAAGGCGGCCAATGCAAGCGATGTGCGACGGCTGTTGGAATCGGCCGATCTGCTGTTGGCTCACTTGGTGTTGCGCCCGTTCCTCGACGCCTACCACATCGTCGCCGACCGGTTGGCCGCGCTCGAGGACGAAGAACTCGACGAGGACGCGTTCCTGGGCGAATGTCTAGAGGTGGGCAAGCAGTGGGAGCTGCAGCGCCGGATCGCCAATGCCGAGTCGAGGTCGATGGAGCTGTTCAAGACGGCGCTGCGGCTGGCGCGGCACCGCGAACTGGTTGGCGGCGGCGATCATGAGCACATTGCCAAGCGCCGGCGCGAATTCGCCGACGAGATTGCCACCGCAATAAGGCGGGTCAACGTGATTGCCGAATTGGCGAGAACGAGCGTCAGCCGCGCCGGTAGTCAACCGCTCTGACCGCTACCGCCACCACGATGGCAACCGCGGTGCCACCCAGCACCGCAGGTGCGGCACTCGTCGTCAGCGCTCCGACCAGCAGTAGCGCGATAAACCCCGCGACTATCGCGTACAGCTTGTGCCGTGGCCAGGGGACACCCGCGATCAGCACTTCAGAACTTTTCAGGGCCGGCCCGGTCATGAATTGAGAGTACCCGCCAGTCTTATTTTCGGGCACTCGAAACATTGGATGTGGCCGAGCTCATAAGGGGCGGGCATAGAGTGGTGGGCATGCCGCTTTCCGGTGAATACGCCCCGAGCCCCTGGGATTGGTCCCGCGAGCAAGCCGAGAAGTTCGCCGAATCCGGTGGCTCCGAAGCTGCCGATATGAAGGGCAAGCCGATCATCTTGCTGACCACGCTCGGAGCCAAGACGGGCAAACTCCGCAAGACCCCGCTCATGCGGGTCGAGCACGCGGGCGAGTACGCGATCGTGGCCTCGCTGGGCGGCGCCCCGAAGAACCCGGTTTGGTACCACAACGTGGTGAAGAATCCGCGAGTCGAGCTGCAGGACGGCGCCGTCACCCGCGATTATGACGCCCGGGAAGTGTTCGGCGACGAGAAGGCAGCCTGGTGGGAACGGGCCGTCGAGGCCTGGCCGGACTACGCCGAGTACCAGAAGAAGACCGAGCGTCAGATTCCGGTGTTCGTGCTGACCCCGGTGAGCTGATATCGCCTTGTGCCTGGCATGGCACCATTGACCGGTGTCCGCTGAACTGAGCAGGAGCCTGCACCCGTCACCGCTGTCTGCGGCTGACATCGACGGCGCGGCGAAGCGGATTGCTCCGGTCATTACGCCCACTCCGTTACAGCTCAGCGATCGGCTGTCGGAGATCACCGGTGCGACCGTCTACCTCAAACGCGAAGACCTGCAGGTGGTGCGCTCCTACAAGCTGCGCGGCGCCTACAACCTGTTGGTGCAGCTGTCCGATGAGGAACTTGCCACCGGCGTGGTGTGTTCGTCTGCAGGCAACCACGCTCAGGGCTTCGCATACGCGTGCCGGTCACTGGGTGTGCACGGCCGTGTCTATGTGCCGGCCAAGACGCCCAAGCAGAAGCGGGACCGGATCCGCTACCACGGCGGGAAGTTCATCGAGCTGATCGTCGGGGGATCGACGTACGATCTGGCCGCCGCGGCCGCCCTCGATGACGTCGCACGCACCGGTGCCACGCTGGTACCGCCGTACGACGACGTGCGCACCATGGCCGGGCAGGGCACCATCGCCGTGGAGATACTCGAGGCGCTCGACGAGGAGCCCGACCTGGTGGTGGTACCGGTGGGCGGGGGCGGCTGCATTGCGGGCATCACCACTTATCTGGCCGAGCGGACCAGCAACACGGCCGTGCTGGGCATCGAGCCCGCCGGGGCCGCCGCGATGATGGCAGCCCTGGCCGCGGGCGAGCCGGTGACGCTGGACCATGTCGATCAGTTCGTCGACGGCGCCGCGGTAAACCGCGCGGGCGCCAAGACGTACGCCGCGCTGGCGGCCGCCGGCGACATGGTCTCGATAACCACGGTCGACGAGGGTGCGGTCTGCACCGCGATGCTTGACCTGTACCAGAACGAGGGCATCATCGCCGAACCGGCCGGTGCGCTGTCCGTTGCCGGCCTGCTGGAGGCCGACATCGAGCCCGGCTCCACGGTCGTGTGCCTGATTTCGGGCGGCAACAACGACGTTTCCCGGTACGGGGAGGTGCTGGAGCGTTCGCTGGTGCACCTGGGCCTCAAGCACTACTTCCTGGTGGACTTTCCGCAGGAGCCCGGGGCGCTGCGCAGGTTTCTCGACGACGTGCTCGGCCCCAGCGACGACGTCACGTTGTTCGAATACGTCAAGCGCAACAACCGGGAGACCGGGGAGGCGCTGGTCGGCATTCAGCTGGGGTCGGCCGCGGACCTGGACGGGCTGCTGGCCCGGATGCGGGCGACGGAAATCCACTTCGAAAGCCTGCGCCCCGGCTCACCCGCTTACCGCTACCTGCTGCTCTAGCTATTGCCCCCTCTTGCCCGCGAAGGTGCCTGGTTGTACGGGTTTTGCGGCGTGTCTGCGTGCAGACACGCACGCCCGGCGGGTTGGGGGGTTCCCGCGACCAGGTGCAGCGGTATTACGCCCGCCCAGTATGGCAGTGCGTGGTCTTGCGGATCGTCCACCGCTCCGCCGTCGCGCACCTTGGCCGAGACTTCGACCAGATCGAGCGCGAGCACCGCGGTCGCGGCCAGCTCGCGCGCGTTCGGGGGCCGGCAGTCGGCCGCGCGACCGGGCCGGATGTGGTCGAGCAGGGCAGCCAGGGCCCGTCGCTTCTCGGTCTGGTCTTCCACCAGTCGTGCGGTACCCAGCACCACTACCGAGCGGTAGTTCAGCGAGTGATGCATCGCCGAACGGGCCAGCACCAGCCCGTCGACGAGCGTCGCGGTGACGCATACCGGCAGGCCGGCTCGCTTCGCGGCGAGCATGGGCGCGCTGCCGGTAGAACCGTGTAGGTACAGGGTTTCGCCGACACGGCAGTGCGTGGTGGGCAGCACCACCGGCCGGTCGTCGCTGACATAGCCGAGGTGGCACACCAGCGCCTCGTCCAGGATGCCGTGGACGGTCACGCGGTCGTAGTGCGCGCGTTCGCGATAACGGGTGGGCGTTGTTCGCTGCGTGGGGTGGTAAGCGGTTTCCATCGGATTGCCCTTAATTTTGTACTAGTACATAATAGACTATGTGCCAGTACATTACAGGATCGAGGGGACGGGTGCCGAGTCGATAGCCGCCAACGTGGAGTCGGCCATCTCGCACGGCGAGCTGTCGCCAGGCGACGCTTTGCCGCCCATCCGCGAGGTCGCCGCCGAGCTCGGCGTCAACCCCAACACCGTCGCCGCGGCCTACCGACTGCTGCGCGACCGTGGGGCGGTCGAAACCGCGGGGCGGCGCGGAACGCGGGTGCGGAGCCGGCCCGCCACCACGCCCCGGTCCTTGCTAGGTCTTGCCGTCCCCGCGGGTGCGCGCGACTTGTCGACGGGGAATCCCGACCCCGCGCTGTTGCCGATCGCCGACGCACACTGGCCGGGACCGGCGGGGCGGCGGCCGCTGCTATACGGGCAGTCGGCGATGTCGGCCGAGTTGGCCGACATCGCCCGCGCCGCTCTGCAGGCAGACCGGGTGCCCGCCAAGCACCTCGCGGTGACCAGCGGCGCGCTGGACGGCATCGAGCGGGTGCTCAGCGCGTACCTGCGCCCGGGCGACCGGGTTGCCGTCGAGGACCCGGGCTGGGCCAATCTGCTGGATCTCATTGCCGCACTGGGGCTTTCGGCCGAACCGGTGGGAGTCGACGACGAGGGCCCAGTGATTCTGGACATGGCCCGGGCGTTGCGCCGAGGTGTGCAAGCGGTGCTGGTGACAAGCCGTGCGCAGAACCCGACCGGGGCGGCATTGTCCGCGGATCGGGCCGGCGCGCTGCGCAGCCTGCTGGCCGGCCGCGCTGACGACGTGCTGGTTGTCGAGGACGATCACTGCGCGGGGATCGCCGGCGCCGCACTGCATACCCTGGCCGGGTCGACGCGCCGCTGGGCTTTTGTCCGGTCTGCGTCCAAGGCTTGTGGGCCCGACCTGCGCCTGGCCGTGCTGGCCGGAGACCGGCGCACGGTCGAGCGAGTGCATGGGCGGCTGCGGCTCGGGCCGGGATGGGTGAGTCACCTGCTGCAGGAACTCGCGGTGAGCCTCTGGTCGGACGACGCGGCGACGGAACGCGTCAACGACGCCGAGCAGCGCTACACCGACAACCGCGTGCGGGTGTGCGCCGCCCTCGCCGAGCGCGACGTCACCGCTTTCGGCCGGTCCGGGCTCAACGTGTGGATTCCGGTTCCCGACGAGGCGGTCGCCATCAGCCGGCTGCTCAATGCCGGCTGGGGGGCTGCGCCCGGGACGCGGTTCCGCATCCGCAGCGCTCCCGGAATGCGCATCACCATCGCCGATCTGACTGCCGGTGAGATCGAGCCGCTCGCCGACGCGATAGCCGAGGCGGTGCTGGTTACCGGTCGCCGCAGCGTGTAGCCGGGGTGAGGCGAATGCCGGCCGCTTGAGCGGCCTCGGCGTAGGCGTCCGCGAGGCGGGGCAATGTCGCGTGGGCGTTGCGGCCGCTCGGGTTGGGCAGCACCCACAGCTCGGTTCCGGGATAGCCGGGATAGCCGGGATATGGGGAAAGCTGCTTGCCCAGCTTGGCCTGGCGGTCGCCGAAGGCCGCCCGGTATGCGGTGATTCCGAGAACGGCGACCACCCGTGGTGAGAGGTCTTGAACCATCCGGTCCAGTTTCTGTCTACCCGTGATCAGTTCGCCGGCGGTCAGTTCGTCGGCGCCCGCGGTCGCCCGCTCCACCAGGTTGGTGATGCCGATCCCGCGGCTCAACACGTAGTCCCGGTCAGCGGCGGCAAACCCAGACGAGGCGTCGATCAGGTACTCGGTGATGCCGGCACGATAGAGCGCCGGCCAGAAGCGATTGCCACGCGGGGCGAAATGGGCCTGCACCGCAGCGGTTCTCAATCCTGGGTTGATGCCGACGAACAGTAGCCGGACCTGATCGGAGATCAGGTCCGGCAGCGTCTTGCCGCTGAACTGCTTGAGTTCGTCGCGGGTGAACCGGACGCCATCCATGGTTCAGCCTAAACGTGTCAGGCGCGCAATATCGCGAACGAGTGCCCAGGCAGCTCGGTCGTCTCGGCGCCGACCTTGGGTGAATCCCAGGCCAGCACCAACTCTCCGGTGACCGGCACGCTGGCCGCCCCGGTGCCGAGGTTGCAGGCGATCGCAATTCGATTGCGGCGCAGCACGATCCAGCGTTCGTCTTCGTCGTAGTCGACGACGAGGTGGTCCAGCCAGGGGTCGGCCAGCTCGGCTTCGCTATGCCGCAGCGCGATCAGGTCGCGATACAGCTGCAGCAGCCGGGCATGATCGCCGGACTCCGGCTCAGCCCAGTTCAGCTTTGAGCGCTGAAATGTCTGCGGGTCCTGTGGGTCGGGGAGGTCTCCCTTTTTTGAGGCGTCCCAGCCGTGTTCGGCGAATTCGGCCTTTCGTCCCTCGGCGGTGGCCCGGGCCAGCTCCGGTTCGGGATGCGAGCTGAAGAACTGGAACGGCGTTTTCGCTCCCCACTCTTCGCCCATGAAAAGCATTGCAGTGTAGGGCGATCCGAGTACCAGTGCCGCTTTGACGGCAAGCTGGCCGGCGGTGAGGTTTTGCGACGGCCGGTCGCCGAGCGCGCGATTGCCGACCTGGTCGTGGGTGCAGGTGTAGGCGAGCAATCTAGTGGCCGGGATGCGGGCGGTGTCCAGCGGGCGCCCGTGGCGCCGGCACCGGAACGACGAATACGTGCCGGCGTGGAAGAAGCCGTGGCGCAGTGTGTGCGCAAGTGTGGCCAGCGATCCGAAGTCGCTGTAGTAACCTTGCCGCTCCCCGGAGACGGCGGTGTGGATGGCATGGTGGATGTCGTCGTCCCACTGCGCGGTGATTCCGTAACCGGCCTCCTCGCGCGGGGTGATCAGCCGCGGGTCATTGAGATCGCTTTCGGCGATCAGCGATAGCGGACGGCCTAATTGTGTTGCTAGCCAATCGGTTTCGGTGGACAACTCTTCGAGAATGTGCACCGCGGTGACATCCACCAGCGCGTGCACGGCATCTAAGCGCAGGCCGTCGGCGTGGAAGTCCCGCATCCAGCGCAGCGCGCAGCCGATGATGTAGCGGCGCACCTCGTCGGAGTCGGCGTCGGCGATATTGATGCCCTCGCCCCACGGGTTGCTGGCCGACGACAGGTAGGGCCCGAACCGCGGCAGATAGTTTCCCGACGGGCCGAGGTGGTTGAAGACCGCGTCGATCAGCACACCCAAACCACGCGCGTGGCAAGCGTCGACGAATCGGACCAGCCCGTCGGGGCCGCCGTAGGGTTCGTGCACGCTATACCACAGCACGCCGTCGTATCCCCAGCCGTGCGTGCCGGCAAACGAGTTGACCGGCATCAGCTCGACGAAGTCGATCCCCAGATCGACCAGATAGTCCAGCTTTTCGATGGCCGAGTCGAAAGTGCCGCCGGCGGTGAAGGTGCCGATATGCAGTTCGTAGATCAGCGCGCCCGCCGCGGTCTTGCCGGGCCAGTCGTCATCGGTCCAAGCGGCTCGTGCGGCATCCCAGAGCTGAGATCGTTCATGTACACCGTCGGGCTGGCGCGCCGATCGCGGGTCGGGCAGCACGGTGGGGTCGTCGTCGAGCAGGTATCCGTACCGGGCGTCGGGTGGCGCCTCGACCGTCGCGTGCCACCAGCCGCCGTCGGTGCGGGTCATCGGGTGCACCGAGCCGTCGACGTCGAGGCGTACCAGCTCGGGTTTGGGCGCCCAGACCCGGAATTCAGCCACGATCGCGCTCGAGCAGTACGACGGGCAGATCGGCGAACAATTCGGCAGCTGAGGTCGGTCCGCTGGCCACGGCGCCCGTCAGCCGGTCGGTCCAGGAGCCTTCTGGCAGCGGCACAACGGTGTTGCCCCAACCGGTTTCGTGTAGCCGCACCGTCCAGCGGGTCACCGCGACCAAGATGTCCTCGCCGCGACGAAATGCCACCACATGGTCGCTTGCCTGCCCATCGGCAAGAACCGGCAGATAGCCGCCGCTGAAGGCTTCCGGACGGGCGCGGCGCAACCGAAGCGCTGTGGTCACGACCCGAATCTTGGGATGCTGCAACTCTTTGAGAGCCGCCCGGCGAATGGCGTAGTCGACCGCACGCCGGTTGTCGGGGTCGACGAGGCTGTCGTCCCAGAGCTCGGTGCCCTGGTAGACGTCGGGTATGCCGGGCGCGGTCAGCGCCAGCAGCTTTTGGCCCAGCGCGTCGCTGGCGGCATGCGGGTTGAGCTGGGCGACGAGTTTGGTGAGTTCGTCGGCCACCGGCCCGTCGAGCACGGTATCGAGCCAACGATGCACCGCGTCTTCGAATTCGGCGTTCGGGTCGTTCCAGGAGGTGTGCCAAGCCGCCTCCCGAATGGCCTTTTCGGCGTAGCCGTGCAGTCGCTCGCGCAGCTGAAGGCTGACCTCGCCGCTGACCGGCCACACTCCGAAGATGTTCTGCCACAAGAACTGTCCGGTCGCGGCATCCGGGGAGGGGGCGTGTATCTCCCAGCGCGCGACGAATTCCGTCCACAGCGAGGGCACCTGTGACAGCACGCCGATTCGGGCGCGCACGTCCTCACCGCGTTTGGTGTCATGAGTGGTCAGCGTCGTCATGGTGTGCGGCCACATCCGGGCGCGGGTGGCCGCACTGTGGTGAAACTCCGCGGCGCCGACGCCGAATCGGTGGGGTTCGCCGCCCACCTCGTTGAGCGACACCAGCCGGGCGTCGCGGTAGAACAGGCAGTCCTCGACCGCCTTGGCGGTCACCGCGCCGCACAGCTGTTGCAACCGGCTGGCCGGCTCGCCGCCGCGGGCCAACGCGGCGGCCAGTATCTGCAGCGCGGGGCCGTATTGCGGCGCGGCGGCTTGGGTTGCGGCCAATGCGGTGGGCAGGGTCGCGGCCAGGCCGGGATAGTCGCAGCGGTACACGTCGATATGGGTGAGCAGGGCGGCCACCGCCTCGGGCAGCAGCGGGTCGTCAGCGCCCGCGGCCGCCGCGATGCACCGTCGCAGCCTGGCCATTTCACTGCTCAGCGTGTCGGTAGCCGCGCGGATCTTCAGCTCGGCCAACAACGCGGGCATGGCGCCGTAGTCGACGCCGGCCGATGCCACCAACTCCGTCAGCGCCGCTGCACCCGTCGGATCGATGAACACGCCACCGGTTTCGCGCAGCGCGTCGTAGCCAGTGGTGCCGGCCACCGGCAGGGTCGGTTCCAGCGCCTCGTCGACACCCAGGATCTTCTCGATCACGATCCAGGCATCCGGGCCCACCAGCTCGCGCAGCCACGCCAGATACGTGCCGGGATCGGACAATCCGTCGGGATGGTCGATGCGCACGCCGTCGACCAGGCCTGCGGCGAACCAGCGGGCGACTTCGGCGTGACCGGCGTCGAACACCGCGCGATCTTCCTGGCGCAGTCCGGCCAGCGAGGTGATCGAGAAGAAGCGGCGATAGCCCACCACGCCGCTGCGCCAGCCCACCAGTTTGTAGTGCTGACGGTCGTGCACTTCGGTGCCGGTGCCGGCGCCGGTGCCCGGCGCAATCGGGAACGCCAGGTCGCCCAGGCGCAGCAGTTCACCGTCGACCGTCAGGCCGGCAACGTCCTCGTCGGAACCCAACACCGGCAAGACAATTCGGCCGTCGGCCAGATTCCAGTCGATATCGAAGAACGTCGCGTAGGGCGAGGAACGCCCGTGCCGCAACACATCCCACCACCACGGGTTCTGCGTTGGCTGGTCGATCCCGACGTGGTTGGGCACGATGTCGACTATCAGCCCCATCCCGCGTGCCCGCGCGGCCGCGGATAGCCTCGCCAGGCCTTCGGGACCACCGAGTTCCGCTGACACCGTCGTGGGGTCGGTGACGTCGTAACCGTGCGTCGATCCTGTTGCCGCGGTCAGGATCGGCGACAGGTACAGGTGCGACACCCCGAGCTCGTCAAGGTAGTCCAGCAGGTTCTCGGCGTCGGCGAAGGTGAAGCCGCATCCGCTCGACGCGCCGCGCAGCTGCAACCGGTAGGTCGACAGAACCGGAAAAGCCATGTGTCACAGCGTCTTACGCAGGATAAGCACCGATCGCGCCGGCAGTGCAATCTCCTCGCCATCCTTGACGACCCGTTCTGCGACACCGGTGGGGACGGTGGTGTCGAGCTCGACGGTCCATTCCTGGGCATAGTCGTCGTGGGGCATGACGAAGTTGACCTCGTGCTCATGGGCGTTGAAACACAGCAGGAACGAGTCGTCGACGATGCGTTCGCCGCGCCGGCCGGGTTCGGGCAGGGCCCGGCCGTTGAGGAACACCGCGATGCTCTTGCCGAAGTCGTTGTCCCAGTCTTGTTCCGTCATCTCCTGGCCGGCCGGCGTCAACCAGGCGATGTCGCGGACTTCGGCGCCGCTGCGGATGGGTTGGCCCTTGAGGAATCGGCGTCGCCGAAACACCGGATGTTTGCGACGCAGTCGGGTCACCTTGCGGGTGAACGCCAAATGATCGGCGTTCTTCTCGACCAGTGACCAGTCCATCCAGGACAAGGCGGAGTCCTGGCAGTAGACGTTGTTGTTGCCCTGTTGGCTGCGCCCCATCTCGTCGCCGTGCAGGAGCATCGGGGTGCCCTGGCTGACCATCAGGGTGGCCATGATGTTGCGCATCTGCTGGCAACGCAGTGCCACGATGTCCGGGTCGTCGGTGGGGCCCTCGACCCCGCAGTTCCACGACCGGTTGTGGCTCTCGCCGTCCTTGTTGTCCTCGCCGTTGGCCTCGTTGTGTTTCTCGTTGTAGGAGACGAGGTCATTGAGCGTGAAGCCGTCGTGGGCGGTGACGAAGTTGATGCTGGCGCTGGGCCGGCGCCCGGTCGCCTCGTACAGGTCTGACGACCCGGTCAGCCGGGAAGCGAACTCGCCCAGGGTTGCGGGCTCGCCCCGCCAGTAGTCGCGCACAGTGTCGCGGTATTTCCCGTTCCATTCGGTCCACAAACCTGGGAAATTGCCGACCTGGTAGCCGCCTTCGCCAATATCCCAAGGCTCGGCAATCAACTTGACCTGGCTGACAACCGGATCCTGCTGCACCAGATCGAAGAATGCCGAAAGCCGGTCGACGTCATAGAACTCGCGGGCCAGGGTGGCCGCCAGGTCGAACCGGAAGCCGTCTACGTGCATTTCCAGAACCCAGTAGCGCAGCGAGTCCATGATCAGTTGCAACGTGTGCGGGCCGCGGACGTTGAGGCTGTTACCGGTGCCGGTGAAGTCTTTGTAGTGGCGCAGGTCCCCGTCGACCAGCCGGTAGTAGGCGGCGTTGTCGATGCCGCGGAAATTGATGGTGGGTCCCAGGTGATTGCCTTCGGCGGTGTGGTTGTAGACCACGTCGAGAATGACTTCGATGCCCGCTTCGTGGAAGGCCCGCACCATCGCTTTGAACTCGGCTACGGCGGCGCCGGGCTTTGGCGTCGACGCGTACTGGTAGTGCGGGGCCAGGAAGCCGAAAGTGTTGTAGCCCCAGTAGTTTCGCAGCCCCAAGTCCAACAGCCGGTGGTCGTGCATGAACTGGTGAATCGGCATCAGCTCGATGGCGGTGACACTGAGCGACTTGAGGTGATCGATGATCACCGGGTGCGCCAGCCCCGCGTAGGTGCCGCGCAGCTCCTGCGGGATGCCGGGATGGGTCTGGGTCATGCCCTTGACATGGGCCTCGTAGATCACTGTCTCGTGATAGGGGGTGCCCGGGGCGCGGTCGGATCCCCAGTCGAAGAACGGGTTGATCACCACACTGGTCATGGTGTGGCCCAGCGAGTCGATCATCGGGGGAGTACCGGTTTGCGACGGGTCTTCGGCTGCGACGGCCATGTCGTAGGAGTACAGCGCCTGGCTGAATTCGAAGTCGCCGACGAAGGATTTTCCGTACGGGTCGAGCAACAGCTTGCTCGGATCACATCGATGACCCGCGCCCGGGTCGAAGGGTCCGTGCACCCGAAACCCGTAGCGCTGGCCCGGCGTGACGTTCGGTAGATAGCAATGCCAGATGTATCCGTCGACCTCGTCCAGATTGATTCGGGTTTCTTCACCTTCCCGGGAGATCAGACACAACTCGACCTTGTCTGCGATCTCGGAGAACAGCGAAAAGTTGGTGCCTGCACCGTCATACGTGGCGCCGAGCGGAAAGGCCGTACCTGGCCATACCATCGCCATTGCCGGCGAGGTGTCGGCAATCTCGGCTTCACTTTCGGACGACGACATCATTAGACCTTAGCTGCGCCGGCCGGCCGGCACGGTCACCACCAACCGGTGATCGCCGCGATCTGGCGACCGAGCTCAGGGGCCATCGTGCGCACGTAGGTGGGCGTCAGGTGATGGGCATCGCGGTAGATCAGGACGTTTCCTTCGACGGCTCGGCAGAAGTCTGGCCGGCAGATCGCATCGGACATGTCGATCGGCTTGAGCAGTGGGAACTGTGCGACGAAGTCGAGGGTGGTGTTGTGCTCGGACAGCAGGTCGGACCGCTTGATCCCGCATGACTCGGAATTGCCGCCCTTGGCCAGGCAATCCGCGGGGTTGAACGGCTGGCCGTTCTTGACCAGCCACGGGGTGTCGCGGATCGCGAGGATGGGAATGTTGTTTTCCGACAAGGTTTGCCAGATACCGATGTAGGTGGCGGGCATGACGTCGCCGGGCTTGATGTTCCACGGTCGGGTCGAGGTGGTGAACACGTAGTCGGGGCGGTCGGTAACCAGCTTGGCCATCGTGGTTTCCACCCATTCGCGGCACTGCGGATATGCGGCGTTGTTGCCCATGATCAGCGGGACCTGCTCGGTGGACAGCGCGCAGCCCATCTTCAGGTACGTCACCACTTTGAAGTGGTGCAGGCGGCCCAGCAGGTCCAGCGCGGTCAGCCAGTGCTCGGCGTGCGAGCCGCCGGCCAGCGCGACCGTGTGGGCGGCGTCGGGATCGCCGTAGGTGCAGTTGACCACCGCTGGGTTGACGAAATCGCTGATGCAGCCGTCCCTGGTGGAAGCGGGCAGGTCCTCCTTGACCTCCAGCACCGTGGGCCGCATCCGCAGCGTTGGCACCCGCACATGGTCGGTCAACGCGCGCGCGCCGGGATAGTCCACGGCGCTGAGCCCGCTGAGCTCTTTGCCGGAAGCGCGTTCGACGATCAGGTGCTCACGCCAGGTGAACGAGGTTGCGGTCAAGGTGACGCCCAGCAGTGCCACGGCCGATCCCAGCGCGATGGTCGGGCGGCGCAATCGCAGGTTCCAGGCAATCGGCGGGGCTGCTGCGGCGGGCGTGGCGGCTGCCGCGGGTGCCCGGTAGCGCAGCGGCTCCTCGACAAACCGATTCGTCAGGTAGGCCAATACCCCCGAAACCAGCAGTACCGCCGCGCCCTCGACGAAGTTGGCTTGCCGGTGCCCCGAGTAGTAGAGCCAGAAGATCAGCAGCGGCCAATGCCACAGGTACAGGGAGTAGGCCATGGCGCCCAGCGTCACCAGCGGGCCCGCGGCCAGCACGCGGTTGGGCAGCGGCAAGTGGGCACCCGGCTGAGCCGCCAGATTGGCCCCGACCAGGATCATCACCATCGCCGCTCCGACGGGAACCAGCGCCCAGGGACCGGGAAATTCCTTGACGCCGTTGATGAGCGCCCCGCACGACAGGACAGCGGCCAGTGCGATCGTGGCCAGCGCGGTGCGCAGCCACATCGGCCAGCGGATGTGCGCGACCAGTGCGCCCACCAGCGCTCCCAGCAGCAATTCCCACGCCCGCGCGAAGCTGTTGTAGTACGCCGACATCTGATCGCTCTGATGGACGATCACCGCGTAGACGAACGACGCCAGGGTCAACCCGCTCAGCAGCAACACGAACAGGGTCCGTAGGTGCTTGCCCAGCGAGCGCTTGAAGAGATATGCGCATCCGGCGATCAGGAACAGGAAGGCGACATAGAACTGGCCCTGCACCGACATGGACCAGATGTGTTGCAACGGGCTGACGGCCTCGCCGGCGCGCAGGTAGTCGGAAGCCGAGTTGGCCAGTTCCCAGTTCTGGTAGTAGCCGAGGCTGGCCAGACTCTGATTCGCGTAGGTCTCCCAGCGCGTCTGCGGCTGCACCAGGACGGTGAGCAACGCGCACCCGGCGAGCACGATAACGAGGGCCGGAAGCAGGCGCCGGATCAACCGAACCAGCTCGGTCACCGGCGACAACGACAGCCCGGGATTGAGCGCGATGCGCAGCATCTTGCCGCCGAAGAAGAAGCCCGACAGCGCCAGAAACACGTCGACGCCACCGGAAACCCGGCCGAACCACACGTGAAAGACGGCGACCAGCGCTATCGCGATACCGCGCAAGCCGTCCAGATCATGGCGATAGAAACCTGTCGTGCGGGTACCCATCGCGACCGGTGTCGCAGTTGGGGGCGGTGACAGGCTGATCATGATCGTCAGCCAATTTACCGAAACCCGCCACCTGCTTTCCTCCCGCTGAGCAGCAGCGCAGTCAGGAAGGGGACAGGTGGCGGGTGTCGAGGGGATTCAGCCGGTGGTACGGGTTACCGCGTCGGGACGGTGGTAGCGGGCTGCAACGGCGCCTGCTGCGCGGGCACTTGCTGTCCGGGCAGGGTCCGTCCTGGTGTGGTCTGGGCCGGCGCGGTCTGGCCGGGCACGGTCTGGGCCGGCGCGGTCAACCCCGGCACGGTCTGGGCGGGTGCGGTTTGGCCCGGCACGGTCTGGGCGGGTGCGGTCTGGCCGGGCACGGTCTGGGCGGGCGTGGTCAACCCCGGCACCGTCTGAGCGGGCGCGGTTTGGCCTGGCACCGTCTGCGCCGGCGTGGTCAGGCCCGGCGTTGTTTGCCCCGGTGCGGTTTGCCCTGGTGCGGTCTGGGCCGGTGTGGTCAGCCCCGGCGCGGTCTGCGCCGGCGTGAGTTGCCCGGGCATGGTCTGCAACGGCGCTTGCTGCACCGGTGCCTGGGACGGCTGGGCTCCGAGGATCCGGACCAGATAGGGCGCCATGTTGCTGGTGCGCACCGGCGAGACCTGGACGACGTCGCCGACTTCCAGCATCTGGCCGTTACCCAGGTACATCGCGACGCTTTGGGTGCCTTCGGGGCCGTAGAAGATCAGGTCCGCCTTGCGTGCCTGCTGCGGCAGAACCCGCTGGCCGACCTTGTACATCTGGCCCGAAGACCGCGGCAGCTTGAGCCCGGCGCCGGCGTAGGCGTACTGGATCAGGCCCGAAGCGTCGAAGCCGACGGTATTGATGCCGGTCCCGGTGCCGCGGGTGGGTCCGGTGACGCCGCCGCCGGCCCAGGAGAACGGCACGCCGCGCTGTGCGAGCCCGCGCGCGATGACGGCGTCGGCGGCCTGCTGGTAGTCCGTCGCCATGGTGACAGGGTCGGCGGACGCAATGCCGGGGAAGGCCACCACCGGGGCAACAGTGATCGCCAGACCGACTGCGAAGGCGTATATGCGTTTCATTGTGCTTCCAATCTCCTTGGCAATCTCCTTGGCCCTGTCGGGCTCTGTGTGCGTTGGCGTTGTGGCCGCCGCGCCGGGGCCTGGCGCCGCAGTAGTCACACCAGTCACTACAGACACTCTGACAACAGCAAAGTTCGATTGCCAGAGGGGCGAAGGATTATTTGTCGTAACGTGACCGGACGGTGATTGGGTGTGCCCAAAGTTGTATGGGCAGTTGTGATTTCGGTCTCAGTAAAGATCAGTGCCAATACCGTTCACTGAAACCGGTCAGTGCGTAGCCGAGCACCGAGGTGACAGTGAGGACGCCGATCGCGATGATCGGCCAGAAGGACATGTACCAGCCCTTCACCATGGACACGAACGGTCCGATCACGGCCGCGGTTACGGCTGCGCCGATGCCGCCCCACATCAGCGGATAGATGTAGTAGTTGAGGCCGTAGGGAACCGGCGGGCAATCGTCTGTCACACAGACGTTTTCGGCGAAACCGAACAGCTGCTGCGGCCAGCTGGTCATCGAGACCAGGATCAATAGCACGCCCAGCACCGTGACGGTGCATATCACGTCCCAGGGGACTATCCGCAGCTTGAGAATCTGCGGCGCCTTTTCGTCTGAGCCGGTGCTTTCGGGCCGAATCGGCGAAGCCATGCCATGCATGCTCCCCGATGGCCGCGGTTTGTGCGACCGGCGGCGGCATTACCCTCGGTCTCCATGACCGCGGCTGAGGCATCGGGGCCCGGGTGGACGCCCGAACGCATCAGCGCGATAGACGCCGCCCACGTGTGGCATCCCTACAGCACCATCGGGGCCGAATCCCAGCCGCCGGTGGTCGCGGTCGGCGCCCACGGCGCCTGGCTGACGGTGATCCGCGACGGCCGGCCGATCCAAGCGCTCGATGCGATGAGCTCGTGGTGGACGGCGATACACGGGCACGGGCACCCGGTTCTGGATGCGGCCATGACCAGGCAGCTGAGCGTCATGAACCACGTCATGTTCGGCGGCCTGACCCACGAGCCGGCCGCCCGGCTGGCCAAGCTGCTGGTGGATATCACCCCGGCGGGTCTGGAGACCGTCTTCTTCAGCGACTCGGGATCGGTGTCGGTGGAAGTCGCGGTGAAAATGGCCCTGCAGTACTGGCGCGGCCGCGGCCAACCCGGAAAGTACCGACTGATGACCTGGCGTGGTGGCTACCACGGCGACACCTTCACGCCGATGAGCATTTGCGACCCCGACGGCGGCATGCACTCGCTGTGGACCGACATCCTGGCCCGCCAGGAGTTCGCCCCGCAGGTGCCACGCGACTACCACCCCGGCTACAGCGTGGCGTTCGAGGCGCAACTGGCCCGGCACGCCGCGGAGCTGGCCGCGGTGGTCGTCGAGCCGGTGGTGCAGGGCGCGGGTGGGATGCGCTTCCACGACCCGGCGTATCTGGCCGATCTGCGCGATATCTGCCAGCGTCACGACGTGTTGCTGATCTTCGACGAGATCGCCACCGGCTTCGGCCGCACCGGAGAGCTGTTCGCCGCCGACCACGCCGGCGTCAGCCCGGACATCATGTGCGTGGGCAAGGCGATGACCGGCGGGTATCTCAGCCTGGCCGCCACCCTGTGCAGCACCGACATCGCCCACACCATCAGCTCGGGTGCAGCGGGCGCGCTCATGCATGGCCCCACTTTCATGGCCAATCCGCTGGCCTGCGCGGTCTCGGTGGCCAGCGTCGAGGTACTGCTCGGTCAGGATTGGCGGTCGCGGATCACCGAGATATCGGCCGGACTGGCTGCCGGCCTGGAAGCCGCCCGGGCCCTGCCCGCGGTGACCGACGTGCGGGTGTGCGGCGCGATCGGCGTGATCGAGTGCGATCGGCCGGTCGATCTGGCGGTTGCCACCCCCGCGGCGCTGGACCGCGGCGTATGGCTGCGCCCATTCCGCAACCTGATCTACGCCATGCCGCCCTATATTTGTCCGCCCGCCGAGATCGCCCAGATCACCTCCGCGATGGTGGAGGCCGCGCGCCTCGTAGGCTGAACCCCAATGAAAGGCGTGCCGGCACCGATCGATCTCTCACCGCTGTCCTGGCTGGAGACGGTGGAGCAACAGCGCCGCGCGGCCGGGCTGCGCCGCTCGCTGCGGCCGCGGCCGGCCGTGGCTACCGAACTGGACCTGGCCTCCAACGACTACCTGGGTCTATCGCAGCATCCCAACGTGATCGAAGGCGGTGTGCAGGCCCTGCGCATCTGGGGCGCCGGTGCCACCGGTTCGCGACTGGTCACCGGCGACACCGAGCTGCACCAGGAGCTCGAGTCCGAGCTCGCCGATTACGTCGGCGCCGCGGCGGGACTGCTGTTCTCCTCGGGATACACCGCCAACCTGGGAGCCGTCGTCGGCTTGTCCGGTCCGGGTTCGCTGTTGGTTTCCGACGCCTATTCGCACGCGTCGCTGGTGGATGCCTGCCGGTTGTCGCGGGCGCGGGTGGTGGTGGCGCCGCATCGCGACGTCGACGCCGTCGACCGGGCACTGCGATCGCGCAAGGAACAGCGCGCCGTCGTCATCACCGACTCGGTGTTCAGCGCCGACGGCGCGCTGGCACCGGTTCGCGAGCTGCACGAAGTGTGCCGTCGGCGTCACGCCCTGCTCATCGTCGACGAGGCACACGGGCTGGGGGTGCGCGGCGGCGGGCGCGGGCTGTTGCATGAGGCCGGCCTAGCGGGCGCTCCCGATGTGGTGGTGACCACCACGTTGTCCAAGGCGCTGGGTAGCCAGGGTGGGGTAGTGCTGGGGCCTGCTTCGGTGCGGGCCCATCTGATCGACGCGGCGCGGCCGTTCATCTTCGACACCGGCCTGGCGCCGGCGGCGGTGGGTTCGGCGCTGGCCGCCTTAGGTGTGCTGCAGGCCGAAGCGTGGCGGCCGGAAGCGGTGCTGAGAAATGCGCGCGAATTGGCCAGCGCCTGCGATGTTCCGGAAACGCCGCAGTCTGCGGTGATTTCGGTGATCCTGGGGGATCCGGAGGTGGCGCTGGCCGCGGCTACCGCCTGCCTGGATGCCGGTGTGAAGGTGGGGTGCTTCCGGCCGCCGACGGTGCCCGCCGGGACGTCGCGGCTGCGGCTGAGTGCGCGCGCCTCGCTGGACGCCGACGATCTCGCGCTCGCCCGCCGCGTGCTGACCGAGGTCCTATCCGTGGCGCGCCGTTGACCGTCCTGGTCATCACCGGGACCGGCACCGGCGTCGGCAAGACGGTCGCCACCGCGGCGCTGGCGTCGCACGCCCGTCAGGCGGGGATCGAGGTGGCGGTGTGCAAACCCGTCCAGACCGGCACCGACGCCGGCGACGACGATCTCGCCGAGGTGGGCCGACTATCCGGGGTGAGCGAACTCGCCGGCCTGGCGCGGTATCCGCAGCCGATGGCGCCGGCGGCCGCAGCCGAGCTGGCCCAGGCGGCGCTACCCACCCGGGCCGATGTGCTGGGGGTCATCCGCAGTCTGGACCGCCCCGGACGGCTGACGCTGGTCGAGGGCGCCGGGGGATTGCTGGTGGAACTGGCCGAGGGCGGCGTCACCTTGCGCGACCTTGCCGTCGACCTGGCTGCCGCGGCCCTGGTCGTGGTCAGCGCGGAACTGGGCACCCTCAACCACACCGCGCTCACCTTGGAAGCGCTTGCCGCACAAGGTGTTTCGTGCTGCGGATTGGTGATCGGCAGCTGGCCGCAGCGGCCTGGTCCGGTGGAAACCTCCAACCGGTCCGCGTTGGCTCGGTTGGCGCCGGTGCGGGCGGCACTGCCGGCCGGTGCCGCTGCGGTCTCGGACTTCGCGGCGCTGAGCGCGGCGGCGTTCGACCGCGCTTGGGTGAGCGCGCTGGTCTGCTGATGGTGCATTCGATCGAGCTGGTCTTCGACCGCGATACCGAGGCGGCGGTGCGTCGCATCTGGGAAGAACTAGCCGCGGCCGGAATACCTAGTCAGGCACCGGCCAGTCGTCCCCATGTGACGCTGGCCGTTGCCGAACGTATCGACGCCGAGGTCGACGAACTGCTGCGTCCGGCCGCCGCCGCGTTCCCCATGGCCTGTGCCATCGGGGCGCCGGTGCTGTTCGGGCGCGCGAACGTGGTCTTCACCCGACTGGTGGTGCCCACCCGCTCGCTGCTGGACCTGCATGCCGAAGTGCACCGGTTGTGTGCTGCGCATCTGCTGCCGGCTCCGATGACGAACAGCCTGCCGGGCCAATGGACCGCCCACGTCACGCTGGCGCGCCGGGTCGGTGGCTCGCAACTAGGGCGCGCCTTGCGTATCGCGGGCCGGCCCGCGCAGATCAACGGCCACTTCGCCGGCCTGCGCCGCTGGGACGGCAGCAAGCGCGCCGAGCATCCGATCCAGGCCGATCAGCCGCCGAACAACAAGTAGAGGCCGGTGAAGGTGTAGAAGACCATGACCAGCATCATGGTCAGCTGCCCGGTCAGCTGGTGACCGGCCGGCAGCAGGCGCAATGCCTTGTCGTGCGCCGCGATCACCGCCACGATGTGCCCGGTGACCACGCAGGCCACCTTGATCGTGGCCAGCACCGGCGGGTGCATGGACAACACATAGGCGACGTGCCAGCCGCGGCTCACCGGATCGGCCAGGGCGATGAGCGTCTGCTGACCGCGCTCCACCAGATACGACAGGTAGTGGGCGAAGATGTAGCCCACCACTATGGGGATCAACGAATGCGCCATCTGGCCCGGCAGTGCGCGACGCTGCTCGGTGTCCACTCCACCCGTCGCCCGCGCCGCAAACGAAAACGTCAGCGCCACAACGGAAATGAATACGATCAGCCCGAGGGTCCGCAGGCCCGATGATGCCACGGTGTCGGGCACGGCATGCACGCCGCGCACCAGGCGGTCGGAGAAATTGCGCCACGTCGGCGACGACGAGAAGCTGTCGAAGGCGGTGGATCCCAGCAATACCGACAGCATCATCACCACACCGGGCCGCACGGGTAGCGACGGCAGATGGTCGAAGGGGTTCCCGATGACGATCCTGCCGGTGTCGGCATTCCGCCGAAACGGGCAGAGCCGGGACACCGCCACGCTGTAGACGCCGAACGGATCGGCCCGGGCCAGCCAGCGCTGGCCACACAGCCACGCCCCGATGAGCAAGACCAGCGCATACGTCAGCAGCCACACCTTGACCCATGACAGTGCAGCCGGATCGGGGCTGGCCAATTCCATCCACACAAACGCAAACAGGCCCAGCGCCGCAGGGCGATACCCCCACGACTCGGGATAGGACACCCGCGGCTCACGAACCCGCGGGATGATGCGCTGCAGCAGCAGATACACCGTCCGGACCGGTGAGATCACCCGCCAGACCGGCCCGAAAAATAGGGACGCCGCCACCACGCCGACCCACAGCAGCACGTAGAACGCCCCGAGTAGGCCATTGTCCGACGTCTGCGGCCCCCATAAGCCGACCGCGACCACCCAAAGAGCAAAGAGCAGTGCCAACGTTGCCGCCGTCCAGCGAACGATCCGGGAGTCGACCAGCGTCGTCACCGCCGTCGGCAACGGGCGGCCAGGCTGGGCCGGGTCGAACCGCGGCTGCCGCCAGGCGAAGGCCACCAGAGCAAACGTGAAGGTCAACGCCCACGCGGCGCCCACCATCGCGTATGCGTAGGGCACCGGAAGGTCGCCCGACCCGCCCAGCCCGTGCGCCAGAACGACAGTGGCGCTCTCGCTGGTCACGAGTTCACTTGGATTGTGGCGATTGTCCGCTTGAGATGATGCAGTTCTACGTCGACCTTGCCCGGGACGTCGACGCTGAACTGAAAGGTCTGGTTGGGCGCGGCGGCCACCTGGAACTTGTGGTCCGGTGTCGAGTGCACGTGCAGCTCGTCGGTGGTGTCGCTGGTCACCCGCAGCGTGATTTGCTCGCCCACCTTGGCCTGCAGCGTGGCGTTGGTGGGAGTCACCTGGCCGTTGGCAATCGTGACGTCAACCGACACACCCTGGCCGGAGGGCTTGGGCGGCGAATGACTGCAGGACACCACCAGGCCCACGATCACCACCGCCGCCCAAACCGCGGGGAATAGGCGATTGATCGTCATCGATCTACGCCGCCCGCGGGAGTGGATGCTTGTCCTCCTCGACTTGCTGAGGCATGGTCTCGGTGTTGATTCGCCCGGCACCCCAGGTGATGCCGGCGATCACCATCAGGGTCAGGATCAGCACCACGATCGAGCCGGCGTTGAACAGCCACGTCGGGCTGTTCTGGTCGCGTTCGCGCTGCAGGATGGTGATCTCCTGGACGAACGGCCGGGTGCTGGACGCCAGCGCGGGAACCTCGGCCGCGGGAATGGCGTCGTCGGCGGGCTCGTAGATCGGCACCGCCGTCATCGTGTAGCCGTCCTGAACCCGCAACAGCGTCTTCCACGACCCCCAGACGGGAACCGGCTGAGTGGACCGGTAGTGGCCGGGGCCAACCCGTTCCAGACGGTCGATCACCAGACCGCGTTGATTTTCCATCCGGCCCTGCCAGGACAGAATCGACAGCCAGGCGGGGTTATCGCTGACTATGTTGGGCGGATTGAGCTGCACATCCGCAGACACCATGCGCTGTCCGGGAGGACTGGGCAGTTCGGTCAGGGCAATGGTTGCGGTGTCTTGTTTCGGCACCACGATGTGCAGCCCGTTGGCGACCGCACCCCCGATCACCACCACCGTTGCCACCACCATCGAGATACCGATGGCACGGCGGGGTAGCCGTTGCCCGGTGAGCACCATCCCCATCATTGCTCCGCACACCCCGGTTAGCACCGCCACCGGCACCGCCATCGCCAGGGCCTCGCCCCACATGCTCGTCGGCCACGGGTAGTGGTACACGGCCCCGATCCACAGCGACTCCAGCCAGAGCCCAACGGTGCTCACTCCCAGACCGGCGACCGCGCCGAACGCGATCGGCCGTTTGTACAAGGGCGTCAGTGCCAGCAACTCGACCACCACGGCCGGACCCAAATACAGCGGGAACCAATTCGTGGGTGCGCCCAGGACCGGGCCCACCAGAAACGCAACGCCGCCGCGCAGCGCGATGGCGAATAGCGCCGCCAGGATCGCTGCGCCACGTCCCATCGTGATGCGGGCCACCACCAATCCCAGCGCCGCCACCCCGGCGATCATCATCGGCTGCAGCACCAGCCGGAACTGCTCGACGCCGAAGTCGTATTCGATCTGGTAGACGGACAAGCCGATCAGCAGGCCACCGCAGGACAGGTAGCGCAGGAATTTGACGAACCGGCGTTCGGGTTCGCCCTCCTGCATGGTCCGGCCACCCTCATACTCCAGCATCAACACGGCGAACAGCGAAAACCCTGCACCGCCGATCATCATCAGATGTGTTGGGCCCCAAAGGGTTACATCTTGTCCGAAGAGGCGATGCCAAATGTCGTCTAGGGGAAAGCCGATAAGGGCGTACATTCCGCACCCGGCCATCAGCACCCCGCCGACCGGGGTGTGCCAGTTGCGGGTGATCCGCACCGGTGCGGGCCCCGGCTGGTCGAACGGCAGAACAATCGCGATCATGCCGGCCAGGAAAATCCCGAACAGGCCGATGATGATGAAGTAGTGAGCGGGGTTGGCCAGCGGACCGGGGTCACGGCCGTTGCCGATATGCCAGCTCACATCCCAGATGAATCCGAACAGCGCACAAATGATCGACGTGGTGAATACCAGGACCGGTAGGGCGACCCAGGACGGGCGCTTGAACTTGACGGCCATCCAGTCGGCGAATCGGCCCAGCCAGCTGATGCGATGGCTGCGGTGTGCATGGCCAACCCAGAGCATCACCACCACGATCACCGTCGCCGCGATCGACAGGCCGATCACCTGATCCAGGCCGGCCCCGCGCGCCGGCGCCTCCGCAACAATTGACAGTCCCATTGCGATTGCCTCCCGTGCCAGGCTGCTGAGTTGGTTCGAACCTCGAATGCCCACCCGGAGCGTTCGTCAATCCTGGTTTTCTCAGCTGCGGCGGTCTCTGAGCGCGATGTAGAGCACCACGCCGACGACGATCACCGCCGGCAGAAACGCCGGTATCGCCAGCAACAGCCCGTGGTGGGCGAAGTAGAGGACGTGCGCAGTGCCCATGATGGGGGTATACCCCGGCCGTGGCCTGAACACCGGTCAACCCGGCGCCGGGATGAGCCCAGCTTTGGACGCTAGCCGGCTTGGCCGTTGTTTCCCGCGCTGGCCGCCGCGCCGGCATTGCCCGGGATAGCTCCATGCTGGTCGGGACTGAAGTTGGTGGCCCCTGGGAGTTTGACAGTGCCGGCGGCTCCGGCGGCGCCCGGCGTGCCCGCGGCTCCACCGCCGCCGCCGGCGCCCCCGGCGGCAGTGGCGCCCTGATGGCCGGCCGTACCGAACATTCCGCCCACGCCGCCGGTACCGGTGAGTCCGGCATGGCCGCCATCGCCGCCATCGCTGCCATGGCCTGCGTTCCCACCCGTCCCGCCGCTACCGGCATCCGGATTCGCGGTGCCGGCACTCGCTACCACCTTGCCGCCCTGGCCGCCGGCTCCGCCATCACCTCCGTGACCGCCTGCGCCGCCGATACCGCCGAATCCGGCGCTCCCGCCGTCGCCACCGGAGCCGAAGTAGTGCGCACCATGGCCGCCGGTACCCCCGACACCGCCGTTACCTCCATGGCCGCCGACACCGAAGGCATCGCCACCATTACCCCCGGCGCCTCCGGAGACCTTTTGGTTGAGTTGGCTATAGCCATGAACGGCATTGGCTCCGGTCGCGGTTCCGCCGTTACCGCCGTTACCGCCGTCTCCGCCGGATAGGGCGGCACCGCCGCCCCCGCCGGTGCCCCCGGCGCCGCCGTGACCACCGTTACCGAAGATCATCCCCGCGTTTCCGCCGCTGCCGCCGGCGCCCCCGTTGCCGCCGTCGCCGCCGGACAGGGTGGCGGCGTGGCCGTTTCCGCCGTTGCCGCCGACACCCGCAAAAGCGGTGCCACCAATGTGGCCGAAGCCATTGCTGGTGCTGGCGGGATTGGGGAAGTCGGTTGCTGAACCGCCGTTGCCGCCGTTTCCGCCGTTGCCGCCCTCGCCGAGGGCAGCCCCCCCGATGCCGCCGTTCCCCGCACGCTGGACGTATCTGGTGTCGCCCATGCCGCTAACATCCCCACCGGTGCCCCCGGTACCACCGTTGGCGCCGTTCCCGCCATTGCCGCCATTGCCGGTTGGGAAGCCTGGGACAGGGTGGCTGTTCAGATCGGTTTTTTCGATTGGTCCGCCATTTCCGCCGTTCCCACCATTCTGCGTAGCAGTGCCAGTTGAGCCGGCAGTGCCGGACGTAGCGGTATTACCGGTATTGACCCCGTTCACCCCGTTTTGCGTTGCGGCGGCGAACTGTGGTTGCGTCGCGTCTGTGCCGGCCCAGCCGGTGCCACCTTGGCCGCCGTTGCCACCGTTGCCGAATAGGTAGGAGTTGCCGCCGGTGCCCCCGTGGCCTGGGTCGATGCTCTTGAATCCCAGCGTGGGGTTGGCGAGTTGGCCGGTTCCGCCCTGGCCGCCGTCGCCACCGTTGCCGAACAGTTGCCCGCCGTTGCCGCCGTTGCCGCCGGCCATGCCGGCCCCGCCGACTCCGCCGGTGCCGCCGTTGCCGATCAGTCCGGCCGATCCGCCGTTGCCGGCGGTACCGCCGTGCATGAGGGCTGAACCGTTGCCGCCGGCGCCGCCGATACCTCCGTCGCCGAACATGCTTCCGCCGCTTCCGCCGTTGCCGCCGGTTCCCCCGATGCCGAACCCGCCCAGACCGGTGCCGCCGACGCCGCCGGCGCCGCCGGCGCCCAGTAGCCCCGCGGCGCCACCGTGGCCGCCGTTGCCGCCACTGCCCACGAATCCGTACAGGGGGTCGGCGGTGCCCAGGCCGCCGGCGCCGCCGGCGCCGCCGGCGCCGTAGAGCCAGCCGCCGGCGCCGCCGTTGCCGCCGGTGCCGGCCGTCCAATTCGTGCCTCCGGCGCTACCGCCGGCCCCGCCCGCGCCGCCGACGCCGATGAGTCCGGCAGCTCCGCCGTTGCCGCCGGCCTGGCCGGGTGCGCCGGCCGCGCCGGCCCCGCCGTTGCCGTAGAGCCAGCCCGCGACGCCGCCGTTGCCGCCAGGTGTGGTGGCATTGGCGCCGTTGCCGATCAGGGCGCGCCCGGTCAGCGCGACGGACGGGGCATTGATCGCGTCGAGCAGTGCCTGGATAGGCGAGGCATTGGCGGCTTCGGCGATCGCATAGGCGTTCGCGCCGCCGGTAAGGGTTTGGACGAACTGGTCGTGGAACGCCGACACCTGCGCGCTGAGGGCTTGGTATTGCTGGGCGTGACTGCCGAACAAAGCCGCAATCGCCGCGGAGACCTCGTCGGCACCTGCCGCGACAACTGCGCTGGTCGGCAGCGCCGCTGCAAAATTGGCGGCGGTGATGTGGGAGCCAATGCCGGCCAGATCGCTGGCAGCGGTCGCCAGTAGCTCTGGGGCAGCACTTACATACGACATGTCTCACCTCTCGGCCCGAGTCACGACTCGGGAGCGCCCGAAAGTGACACGTAGATGTTTGTCGGAGAGACGGTGACGCAGAGAAGCTGAACAATCATTGAGTAATCGGGAAATAGACTGATCGGAGCCTAGGAGGCAGCACCGACGGGCCTGGGATCGGGCCGTCGGCATCGGGCCCCGAATACACCCCTGGACTGGCCCTCGCAGCCGGTGTGCGCCAAGTAACCGAAGCGCGCCCGCTACCCTAGCCTGAATACCGCGATGACTAAGGCCGCAATGACGCATGTGGCACCCGAAAAGAATGCAGGGGAGTACCTGGTGACTCAAGCGCCGACGCGACCGACTTCTGACGCCGGCCAGGATGGCCCACATAGCCCCGACGCCTCCGACATTCTGGCCGAAGCGCGCCAGCAGGTGCTCGAGCGTGGCGAGGGTCTGAGCAAGCAGCAGGTGTTGCGAGTGCTGCAGCTACCCGACGAGCGGCTTGAGGAGCTCTTGGCGCTGGCGCACGAGGTGCGGATGCGCTGGTGCGGGCCCGAGGTCGAGGTCGAGGGCATCATCAGCCTGAAGACCGGCGGCTGCCCGGAAGACTGCCATTTCTGCTCCCAGTCGGGCCTGTTCGCGTCGCCGGTGCGCAGCGCCTGGCTGGACATCCCCAGCTTGGTGGAGGCGGCCAAACAGACTGCCAAGTCCGGAGCCACCGAATTCTGCATCGTGGCCGCGGTACGCGGACCCGACGAGAGGCTGCTGGCACAGGTCGCGGCGGGCATCGAGGCGATACGCAACGAAGTCGAGATCAACATCGCCTGTTCGCTGGGAATGCTGAGCCCCGAGCAGGTGGAGCGGCTGTCGGCGATGGGTGTGCATCGCTACAACCACAATCTCGAGACGGCGCGCTCGTTCTTCACCAACGTCGTCACCACGCACAGCTGGGAAGAGCGCTGGCAGACGCTGTCGATGGTGCGCGACGCCGGCATGGAAGTGTGCTGCGGCGGCATTCTCGGGATGGGCGAGACGCTGGAGCAGCGCGCGGAATTCGCCGCCGAGCTGGCCGAGCTGGGGCCGGACGAGGTCCCGCTGAACTTCCTCAACCCGCGCCCTGGCACCCCGTTCGGCGATCTGGAGGTATTGCCGGCCGCCGAGGCGCTGAAGGCGGTGGGTGCTTTCCGGCTGGCGCTGCCGCGCACCATGCTGCGCTTTGCCGGTGGACGTGAGATCACCCTGGGCGACCTAGGTGCCAAGCAAGGCATTCTGGGCGGCATCAACGCCGTGATCGTCGGCAACTACCTCACCACCCTGGGCCGCCCGGCCGAAGCCGATCTGGAACTGCTGGACGATCTCCAGATGCCGATCAAAGCGCTCAACGCCAGCTTGTAGAAGTCGAAAACGTGGCTGGAAAACTGGGCGCTCCGGTGGCCGCCGGCGTCTATAACGTCTACACCGGGGAATTGGCGGGTACGGCCAGCCCGACGGCCGCCCAGTTAGGTCTGGAGCCTCCCCGGTTCTGCGCGGAATGCGGGCGGCGAATGGTTGTGCAGGTGCGTCCGGATGGCTGGTGGGCGCGATGCTCGCGGCACGGACAGGTTGACTCGGCCGAACTGGAGGCCCAGCGGTGACCGAACGCTTCGAACCCGTCGGGCCCCCCGATCCCGCAGGGCCCACGGTGCCCGCCGCGCCGGACGGTACCCCGCCGACCCGCATGATCTTGGCGGTGGTGCTGGGCCTGTCGGCAAGTGGGGTGTTGGTCGGTGCATTGTGGGCATGGATAGCGCCGTCCATCCACGCGGTGGTGGCGATAGCGCGTTCCGGTGAACGGGTGCACGAATATCTGGGCAGCGAATCACAGAACTTCTTTGTCGCCCCGTTCCTATTGCTGGGGCTGCTCGGAGTCGTAGCGGTGGTGGCATCGGTGCTGGCCTGGCAGTGGCGAGAGCACAGGGGCCCAGGTATGGTCGCCGGGCTCGCGATCGGATCGGCGGGTGCGGCAGTCGTCGCGGCGGCCGTAGGTGCGCTGCTGGTCCGCCTGCACTACGGCGCGTTGAATTTCGACACCGTCACGCTGGCCAATGGCGATCACTCGCTGACCTACGTCAGGCAGGCGCCGCCGGTGTTCTTCGCCCGCCGGCCACTTCAGATCGCCGCCACGCTCATGTCACCGGCTGCGGCCGCTTCGCTGGTGTACGCGTTGCTTGCGGCCGGAAGCGCCCGCGACGACCTGGGTGCCTACCCGGCCGACGAGCCGCCCTCGACGGTGCTTACCGAAAACTCAGGGGCTCCGGTCTCCTAGCCCGCGTTAGAGGCCGGCCTTAGAGCGGACGCCGACTGATCTTGCGCCCGGTGATCACCTTGGCGGCGATGATTCCCAGTCGCGCCATTCCGGCATAGGTCATCGGGTTGAACATGGTCGGCCACTTGGTCCGGATGAGGTGGTCGGTCAGCGGCCGGCGGGCGAACCGGTCAGTGAGCCAGCGAAGGGTCATCGGCGCCGACAACGGGTGCAAACAGATGTGCTCGTTGAACGCGTCGCGGTGGTAGGTGACGTCGGCTCCGCCGGCCGCGTAGGCGTCGGCCAGTTCGTCGATGTCGTTGACGTCGATGAGGTAGTCGTGCACGGCCTGCACGATCAATACCGGCGGCGTGGGCACCGCGGCGCCCAGTTTGGTGTTCTCGAAAACGTGTGCCACCGCCGGGGTGGACAAGATTTCTTCGAGCGGTTTGTCGAGGTAGCTGCCCATGTCTTTGTGGGCCATCCGCACGACGGCCTCCACGGTCGTCATCTTCTCCAGGCTGTTCAGCACGGCACGCCCTTCTTCGCTGGCGTGCTCGTTGATCACCTCGTCGAGGTCGGGGTAGGTGTGGGCCAGCGCGGCTACCACCAAGGCGGGCAACCCGGCCAGGAAGCTCCCGTTGAGCCGACGGAACGTGTTGCCCAGGTTCCCGACGGGCGATCCCAGCACAGCGCCGACGATATCCAGCTCTGGCGCGTACTCGCCGCACATCTCTGCGGCCCATGCGCTGGCCAGCCCGCCGCCGGAATAGCCCCACAGCCCGATCGGCGCCGTCGGCGATAGTCCGAGACGCTCCGAACTCATCGCCGCCCGGATCCCGTCGAGGACTCGGTAACCGGGTTCATACGGCGCGCCCCAAAGCCCCTTCAGTCCTTCGTGATCGGGTACCGAAACCGCCCACCCTTCGGCGAGCGCGGCGCTGACCAGAAGCAGCTCGAACTGGGCCAGGGACCCGAGGGCCTTAGCCCGGCGGCGAAGCGCGTACGAAGGAAAACAGCGTGAGGTCATCGCGTCGATTGCGCACTGATACGACAGCAACGGGCAGGTCTGGCCCGGCTTGAAGCCCGGCGGCAGGACTACCGTGGTCACCGTCGCCTCGGGGTTTCCGTTCATGTCCGTCGTCCGGTACAGGAGCTGCGTGGCGGTGATCGACTGCGATATCAGCCCGAGGAACGCCAATTCGACCTCGCGGGACCGCAGCACCGTTCCGGGTGCGGCGTGCTGGTAGCCCGCGGGCGGCTCGTAGAAGGGATCGTCGGAGGGCAGCAGCGGGCGGATCTTGCGCTGCAATTGCTCATGCGGCGGGCGGCCGATCCACTCGGCGCCGCTGGTGCCGACGGTCGCGCCTGCCAAATTGCCGAGCTCCGCCATTCAGGCTCCCTTCATGGCCATCCGGCATTCTGGCGCAAGAACACTTCGGCGATGGGGATCGCAGCGCAGTTAGCCTTTTGGCAGTTCAATGCTGGCGGTCCAAAGCGCCAACATTTCTTATCTAGGTCTTATACAGCCTTAACCAACTCTTACTCAAGTTACCGGCATTGCCTGCGGCATCGTGTGAGGCGCGGCGTGCCGCTCGTCACAATCCCAACGCGCTGGCGAAACCTGCTGGTCAGCCCGCCGGACAGCCGTGCTGGAGTGTGTGCTCCATAAGGCAGGCTAGCGTACGGCTGGCAAGGAACTGTGAAGTTCCCGAAATTCGTGCCCGATCATTCG
This sequence comes from Mycobacterium angelicum, assembly GCF_002086155.1. Classification (GTDB taxonomy): domain Bacteria; phylum Actinomycetota; class Actinomycetes; order Mycobacteriales; family Mycobacteriaceae; genus Mycobacterium; species Mycobacterium angelicum. Next base: position 84,770 of record NZ_MVHE01000006.1, read on the forward strand.
CGATGGGAAATTCATGCCTGGCCCGGAGGGCGAAGTGCGGCGAATTCGTCGGTGACCCGCAGCTGGGAGTCGGTGAAGTGGTATAGCGCCGCCGGACGACCGCCGCTGCGGCCGGACTGTGCCATGGTGCCGGTCTGGCTGATGACCCCGCGCCGGGCCAGCACCCGCTGCAGGTTGGTCGCGTCCACCTGGTAGCCCAGCGCCGCGCCATAGATGTCGCGAAGCGTCGAGAGCGCGAATTCCTTTGGTGCTAAGGCGAATCCAATGTTGGTGTAGGACATCTTTGCGACCAGCCGGGCATGGGCGTGAGTGACCATCGGTCCGTGGTCGAACGCCATCGTCGGCAACGAATTCACGGGGTGCCAACGAGTGTCTGACGGCAGTTCGGGGGTGGCGGGGGAGGGCACCAGGCCCAGGAAGGTCGAGGCGATCATCCTGGTGCCGGGCACCCGCTGGGGGTCGGAGAACACGGCGAGTTGCTCGAGGTGTGCCACCTCGCGCAGGTCGACTTTCTCGGCCAGCTGGCGCCGAACGGAGGTGGTCATGTCCTCGTCGTTTCGCAGCCGGCCACCCGGCAATGACCATGCACCCTTCTGCGGATCCTGGGCACGTTCCCATAACAGCACGTTCAACTGGGGTTTTTCCGTGCTTAATCCATGTGTGCGGCCTGTTGAAACGCTGCGAACTTGAAACACGACCGCAAGTACCTCGTGTGAGGTGCTACCATATGGCATGTTTTCGATTATAAGTCGAAAACCTCTCCGGTGCGAAAGGGGCCGCCGTGACGGTTTTGACCCGCATGGACATGCTCGCAGATGACGTGATTGCAATGACTGCCCGCATCACCAATTCCCCGACCGGCTACGCCGGGATCGACGGTGACGAACAGTGGGCCGCCGAAGTTCGCCGCTTGGCGCGGCTGCGCGGGGCTACCGTGCTGGCGCACAATTACCAACTGCCCGCGATCCAGGACGTCGCCGATCACGTGGGGGATTCGCTGGCCTTGTCGCGGATCGCCGCCGAGGCGCCCGAGGACACGATCGTGTTCTGTGGGGTGCACTTCATGGCCGAGACCGCCAAGATACTGAGCCCGGAAAAGACCGTGCTGATTCCGGACCAGCGAGCGGGCTGCTCGCTGGCCGATTCCATCACCCCCGAGGAACTGCGTGCCTGGAAGGACGAACACCCCGGCGCAGTCGTCGTCTCCTACGTCAACACCACGGCCGCGGTGAAGGCACTTACCGACATCTGTTGCACCTCGTCCAACGCGGTCGAGGTGGTCGCTTCGATCGACCCCGACCGTGAGGTGCTGTTCTGCCCGGACCAGTTCCTCGGGGCGCACGTGCGCCGGGTGACCGGCCGCAAGAACCTGCACGTCTGGGCCGGCGAATGCCACGTGCACGCCGGGATCAACGGCGACGAGCTCACCGGCCAGGCGCAGGCCAATCCCGACGCCGAACTGTACGTGCATCCCGAATGTGGTTGTGCCACTTCGGCTTTGTATTTGGCCGGCGAAGGCGCCTTCCCGGCCGAGCGGGTCAAGATCCTGTCTACCGGTGGCATGCTCGACGCGGCGCACCAGACCCGCGCCCGCAAGGTTCTGGTCGCTACCGAGGTCGGCATGCTGCACCAGTTGCGCCGGGCAGCGCCCGATGTCGACTTCCAGGCGGTCAACGACCGTGCGTCATGCAAGTACATGAAGATGATCACCCCCGCTGCCCTGTTGCGCTGTTTGGTGGAAGGGGCCGACGAGGTTCAGGTCGACCCCGAGACGGCCGCGGCCGGCCGGCGCAGCGTGCAGCGGATGATCGAAATCGGCCAACCCGGTGGTGGCGAATGACCACCGGTCCAGTCTGGCGGGATACCGCGGACGTTGTCGTCATCGGCACCGGTGTAGCCGGGCTGGCGGCCGCACTGGCCGCGCACCGGGCCGGTCGCCGCGTCGTCGTACTCAATAAGGCCGCCGACACCCGTGGGGTGACCGCGACCCACTACGCCCAAGGCGGCATCGCCGTGGTGCTGCCCGATAACGACGATTCGGTGGACGCCCACGTCGCCGACACGCTGGCCGCCGGTGCCGGGCTGTGCGATTCCGACGCCGTGTACTCGATCGTCGCCGACGGCTACCGCGCGGTCACCGAATTGGTCGGCGACGGCGCGCGGTTCGACGAATCGGCTCCGGGCCACTGGGATTTGACCCGCGAAGGTGGCCACTCGCGGCGGCGCATCGTGCACGCCGGAGGCGACGCCACCGGAGCCGAGGTGCAGCGGGCACTCGATCGCGCCGCCGGCGTGGTGGATATCCGCAGCAGCCACGTCGCGCTGCGAGTGCTGCATGACGACACCGCGGTGACCGGGGTATTGGTCGGGAGACCGGATGGTTGCGGCATCGTCAGTGCGCCGTCGGTGATTCTTGCTACGGGTGGGCTCGGGCACCTCTACAGCGCGACCACCAATCCCGACGGCTCCACCGGAGACGGGATCGCGTTGGCGTTGTGGGCCGGTCTCGCGGTCGGCGACCTGGAATTCATCCAGTTCCACCCGACGATGTTGTTCGCCGGTAGCGGCGGCGGCAGGCGTCCGCTGATCACCGAGGCCATCCGCGGCGAAGGTGCGATATTGCTTGACCGGCAAGGGAATTCGATTACCGCCGGCGTTCATCCGATGGGCGATCTGGCGCCGCGCGACATCGTAGCCGGCGCCATCGACGCTCGGTTGAAGGCAACCGGCGACCCGTGCGCCTACCTCGACGCACGTGGCATCGCCGGGTTCGAGGCCCGATTCCCGACCGTGACCAGAGCCTGTCGGGCCGCCGGGATCGACCCGGTTCGCCAACCCATCCCGATCGTTCCGGGCGCGCACTACAGCTGTGGTGGCGTGGTCACCGACGTCTACGGCCAAACCGGTTTGCTCGGACTATTCGCCGCCGGCGAGGTGGCCCGCACCGGCATGCACGGCGCCAACCGGCTGGCCTCCAACAGCTTGCTGGAGGGACTGGTGGTGGGAGGTCGCGCCGGAAAGGCCGCGGCCGCGCACGCGGTGGCCGCCGGACGCCGCCGCGCCAGAATGCCCGAGCCGATCGCTCACACCGCACCGCAGCGCGGCGAACTACAGCGCTCGATGAGCCAGGACGCCTCGGTGGTGCGTGACGCGGAGGGGCTGCGCCGGCTGTCCGCGGCGCTGAGCAACGCGCCGGTTCGGACGTTGGCGAGCCGTCGCGATTTCGAGGACGTGGCACTGGCGGTGGCCGCCCGAACGGTGGCCGTCGCCGCGCTGGCCCGCAACGAAAGCCGTGGTTGCCACCACCGCGCCGAGCATGAGGGTGTGCTGGCGGAGCATGCGCGAAGCAGCCTGGTCCGGTTGGCCGACGATCAACGTACGGCGCGCGTGGAGGCGTTGGCGGCGGTGGGCTGATGAAACTGTCCCAATCGGAACTGGCTGCAGTTCGAGACACCATTCGGCGCGCTCTCAGCGAGGACCTGAACTACGGGCCGGACGTGACCACGATCGCGACGGTGCCCGCCGGCGCGCTGGCCACCGCGGCGATGATTCCTCGTGAGCCCGGCGTGATCGCCGGGGTGGATATCGCGTTGCTGGTGCTCGACGAGGTGATCGGCGACGAGGGCTACCGGGTGCTCGATCGTGTTGCCGATGGTGCCCGGTTGCAGCCCGGGCAGCCCGTGTTGACGGTGGAAGCCGAAACGCGTGGCCTGCTGACCGCCGAGCGGACGATGCTGAACCTGGTCTGCCATTTGTCGGGGATCGCCACCGCCACGGCGGCGTGGGTGGAGGCCGTGAGTGGCACCAAGACCAAGATCCGTGATACCCGCAAGACGCTGCCCGGCCTGCGCGTGGTGCAGAAATATGCGGTCCGCGTCGGCGGAGGCGTCAACCACCGGTTCGGGCTGGGTGACGCCGCCTTGATCAAGGACAACCACGTTGCCGCAGCGGGATCGGTGGTCGAGGCGTTGCGCGCGGTGCGCGCCGCCGCGCCCGAGCTGTCGTGCGAGGTCGAGGTGGATTCGCTGGAGCAGCTGGACGAGGTGCTGCCCGAGAAGCCCGAGCTGATCCTGCTGGACAACTTTGCGGTATGGCAGACGCAGACCGCCGTGCAGCGACGCGATTCCCGCGCGCCAACCGTGCTGCTGGAGTCGTCCGGCGGGCTGACCCTGGACACCGCGGCGACGTATGCCGGTACCGGGGTGGACTACTTCGCCGTGGGTGCGTTGACCCACTCGGTACGGGTGCTCGATATCGGCCTGGACATGTAGCGGTCAGTTACACCGCAATAGCGTGCGGGCCGCCAGCTTGGCGGCGTTGAGCGCCGCCGCGTCGCCGGCGATCCGGGACAGGATGAGCGCTCCTTCGATCAAGGCGATGACGGCGACGGCAGCCTGCTGCGCCTCCGTCGTGGACCAGCCTTCGCCGCGCAGCCGCTCCGCGATGGCCGCACACCAGCCCCGGAACGCGCGCGCCGAGGCCGCGCGGACCTGAGGGCTGGCGTTGACCGACTCGGTCGCGATGGGTTCGATCGGACAGCCATCGCGGTCGTCACCGTTCAGCGCGGCCACCAGCAGGTCGATCCAGCGATCGACGATGTCGGCCACCGGACGGTCGGTGGCAAGGAAGCTGCGCAGCAGCTGTTCGATACTCGCGCCTGCGGTGTCGACGACCGCGGCGGCCAACTGCTGCTTGCCCTGGGGAAAGTGGTGATACAGCGATCCGGGTTTGACGCCGGCCTCGTCGAGGATCTGGTTGAGGCCGGTCGCCGCGTAACCCTGCCGGCGGAACAGGGTGGCGGCTTTGTCTATCAGCGCTGCCCGGCTGCGATCAGGTCTCGGCATATCTAAAAAATACTTGCAATAGTTGAGTAATCGCTCAAGAATGCTGAGATGAGGCAGCTGACGTACGAAGAGACCGGCCGCTACGCGTGGCGCGAGGTGCCGGAACCGGCAATCACCGCGCCGGGACAGGCGCTGGTTCGGCCGCTGATGGTGGCGTGTTGCGACCTCGACGTCGCCGTCTGCCACGGCCGGCTGCCGTTACCGCCGGGATACGCCGTGGGGCACGAGGGCCTGGCCGAAGTCGTCGCCGTCGGCGACGACGTGAGCGCTGTCCGGGCCGGCGACCGGGTGATAGTGCCCTTTCAGATCAGCTGCGGCAGCTGCCGCGAGTGCCGGCGCGGCGCAACCGGGTCATGCGCGTCGGTGCCGTTGATGGCGGCCTACGGGATGGCCCCGATTTCGGGTCTGGATGGTGGCGGCTTCATGTCGGATCTGGTGCTGGTGCCCTATGCCGACGCGATGCTCATACCGATCCCCGAGACCGTCGACCCGGTTTCCATCGCGTCGCTATCGGACAACATTCCCGACGCCTGGCGGGCCGTCGGCCCCTTTACCGAGCAGCTCGCCAAGCTCGATCCGGCCGATCGCCGAGTCCTGGTGGTGGGCCGGCTGTCGATCGGGCTGTATGCCGCCGCCTTCGCCGCTGCGCTGGGAGCCCATGTCGACTATGTCGACACAGACGAGCGCCGCCTGGCCGCTGCCGCCAAGCTCGGTGCGGTGGTGCACGATCGGGAAAAGCCGGACAAGTCTTGGGAGCGCTACCCGGTTACCGTGCACACCTCGGCCGAGGTGGCGCTGCTGCGCGCAACGCTGCGTGCGACCTGGCCCGACGGCGTCTGTACCGATACGGGCATCTATTACCAGCCGGGCGTCGAGATGCCGTTGCTGTCGATGTACACCCACGGCGTGCAATTCGTGACCGGCCGCGTCAGCGCGCGCACCGTCATTCCGCAGGTGCTGGACGTGCTGGCCGGCGGGTTGGACTTGTCGCCGGTGGTCGAGCGCGTCGTGCAGTGGGAGGACGCCCCGTCGGGCTGGCCGGCGATGACGGGCAAAACCGTGTTCGTGCGCTGAGCGTGGTACGGCCGGCTCAGGCGATGTCGGCGACGAATACCGCCATCCGGCGCAGCTGCGCGCGCGCCATGAACGGCAACTGCTCGATCTCGGGGCCGGTTGAGGCGGCCGGCAGTATGCGGGTGTTGGTGATGTGCACGTGGCGGCGGGTGAAGTGCACGTCAGCCTCGCCGGCGGCCATGACATTCTTGACCCAGTCGGTCTTGCCGTGGCCCAGCGCAATCGCCAGCGTGTTGCCTTTGCGATAGGTGGTCACGATGGTCTTGTACGGCTTCCCCGACTTACGGCCCCGGTGTTCGATGGTGGCGGTTCCCGGCAGATAGCGCGCGATCGGCTTGAGCACCGGGTTGATGTACTTGACCTGAAACTTCTCGAACCAGGGCGGGAACACCATGGGGATGCCCGGGGCGTTGTTGGGGTGATCCTTTGCGGACATGGGGCCACACTACCGGTCGGATATCCAGTTGAGCTGCTCTGGGACAATGGTCCACGTGACGATTAAGCCTGCGCCGCTGGCCCGCATTGACCTGCGGGGCGCGGAGTTGACGGCAGCCCGGTTGCGGGCCGCACTGCCGCGCGGCGGCGCCGACGTTGAGAGCGTGCTACCCAAGGTGCGGCCGATCGTGGCGGCCGTTGCTGAGCGCGGCGCCCAGGCGGCGCTGGACTTCGGTGCGTCGTTCGACGGTGTGCGGCCCGCGACGGTTCGGGTGCCTCTAGCAGCACTCGATGCTGCGTTGGCCGGACTGGATGGCGACGTGCGGGACGCGCTGCAGGTGATGATCGAACGGACCCGTGCGGTGCATGCCGATCAGCGCCGCGCCGACGTGACGACCACGCTGGGAGCGGGCGCGACCGTCACCGAGCGGTGGGTTCCCGTCGAACGGGTGGGGCTCTACGTACCGGGCGGCAACGCCGTGTACCCGTCCAGCGTGGTGATGAATGTGGTGCCCGCACAGACCGCCGGGGTGGACTCGCTGGTGGTGGCCAGCCCGCCGCAGGCGCAGTTTGACGGCTTGCCGCACCCGACGATCCTGGCCGCGGCGCGGCTGCTGGGCGTCGACGAGGTGTGGGCGGTCGGCGGGGCCCAGGCGGTGGCATTGCTGGCCTATGGCGGTACCGACACCGACAGCGCTGATCTGGCGCCGGTCGACATGATCACCGGACCGGGCAACATCTACGTCACCGCGGCCAAGCGGCTCTGCCGCTCCCAGGTGGGCATCGACGCCGAAGCCGGCCCCACCGAGATCGCCATCCTCGCCGACTACACCGCCGACCCGGCGCACGTCGCCGCCGATCTGATCAGTCAGGCCGAACACGACGAGATGGCTGCCAGCGTGCTGGTCACCCCAAGTGAGCAGCTGGCTGATGCCACCGACGCGGAATTGGCGGCCCAGCTGCAGACCACCGTGCACCGCGAGCGGGTGAGTACCGCGCTTTCCGGGCGCCAGTCGGCGATCATCCTGGTCGACGACCTCGATGCCGGGATAAAGGTGGTAAATGCCTATGCCGCCGAGCATCTGGAGATCCAGACGGTCGACGCTGCCCAGGTTGCCGGCCGGATCCGTTCGGCCGGCGCCATTTTCGTCGGCCCGTGGTCGCCGGTCAGCCTCGGTGACTACTGCGCGGGGTCTAATCACGTGTTGCCCACAGCGGGCTGTGCCCGGCATTCCAGCGGTCTTTCCGTGCAGACCTTTCTGCGCGGCATCCATGTCGTCGACTACACCGAGGCGGCCCTGAAAGATGTTTCCGGGCACGTGATTACGCTGGCCAAGGCCGAGGACCTGCCCGCGCACGGTGAGGCGGTACGGCGAAGGTTCGAGCGATGACCCAATCGCGGCCCACGCTGGACGACCTGCCGCTGCGGGACGACCTGCGGGGCAAATCGCCATACGGCGCACCGCAATTAGCGGTGCCGGTCCGGTTGAACACCAACGAGAACCCGCACCCGCCCACCCAGGCGCTGGTCGACGACGTCGTGCGGTCGGTGGGCGAAGCGGCAGTCGATCTGCACCGGTACCCCGACCGCGACGCGGTAGCCCTGCGCGCTGATCTGGCGGCGTATCTGACGGTACAGACCGAAACCGCGCTGGGTGTCGAAAGCGTGTGGGCGGCAAACGGTTCCAACGAGATACTGCAACAGCTGTTGCAGGCGTTCGGCGGGCCCGGACGTACCGCGATCGGTTTCGTACCGTCCTACTCGATGCATCCGATCATCTCCGACGGCACCCACACCGAGTGGATCGAAGCGGTTCGGGCCGGGGACTTCACCCTCGACGTCGACGCGGCCGTCGCGGCTGTCGCCGAGCGCAAGCCCGACGTCGTATTCGTCGCCAGCCCCAATAACCCGACCGGACAGAGCATTTCGCCGCAGGACTTGCGCAGGCTGCTCGACGTGGTGCCTGGAATCCTGATCGTGGACGAGGCGTACGGTGAATTCTCCTCGCAGCCCAGCGCCGTGGCGCTGGTCGAGGAGTACCCGACCAAGCTCATCGTCAGCCGCACCATGAGCAAGGCGTTCGCATTCGCCGGCGGCCGGCTCGGGTACCTGGTCGCCACGCCGGCACTGGTGGAGGCGATGCTGCTGGTGCGGCTGCCGTATCACCTGTCGTCGGTCACCCAGGCCGCGGCCCGGGCCGCGTTGCGCCACGCCGACGACACGCTGGGCAGCGTCGCCACCCTGATCGCCGAACGCGAACGAGTTTCAACAGCCTTGACCAACATGGGTTTTCGCGTGGTCCCCAGTGACGCCAACTTCGTGCTGTTCGGCGAATTCACCGACGCGCCGGCCGCCTGGCAGCACTATCTTGATGCCGGCGTCCTGATCCGCGACGTCGGGATTTCCGGTTACCTGCGCGCCACGATCGGCCTGGCCGCCGAGAACGACGCGTTCTTGAAAGCGAGCGCCCAGATCGCTGGCACCGACCTGGCCCCAGCCACCCCCGTAGGAGCAACGTGACCGCTACCGAAAGCAAGACACGCCGCGCGCGGATAGAACGTCAGACGAAGGAATCCGACATCGTCATCGAACTTGACCTGGATGGCACCGGCCAAGTGGATGTCGACACCGGTGTCCCGTTCTACGATCACATGCTGACCGCGCTGGGCAGTCACGCCAGCTTCGACTTACTGGTGCGCACCAAGGGCGATGTCGAGATCGAAGCCCATCACACCGTCGAGGACACCGCGATCGCGCTGGGGCAGGCGCTGGGGCAGGCACTCGGCGACAAGAAGGGCATCCGGCGGTTCGGCGATGCGTTCATCCCCATGGACGAGACCCTGGCACACGCCGCCGTCGACGTGTCCGGCCGGCCCTACTGTGTGCACACCGGAGAACCGGATCACCTGCAGCACACCACTATTGCCGGCAACTCAGTGCCCTACCACACCGTCATCAACCGGCACGTATTCGAATCGCTGGCCATGAATGCCCGCATCGCGCTGCACGTGCGCGTGCTCTACGGACGCGACCCGCACCACATCACCGAAGCCCAGTACAAGGCCGTGGCGCGGGCGTTGCGTCAGGCCGTCGAGCCCGATCCCCGCGTGTCGGGTGTGCCCTCCACCAAAGGCGTTCTGTGACAGCCAAATCGGTGGTGGTGCTCGACTACGGCTCGGGTAATCTGCGTTCGGCCCAGCGTGCGCTGGAGCGCGTCGGCGCCTCGGTCGAGGTGACCGCGAACGCTGAGGCCGCACTGGCCGCCGATGGCCTGGTGGTACCCGGCGTCGGCGCCTTCGAGGCCTGTATGTCGGGACTACGCAAAATCGACGGGCAGCAGATCATCGCAGAGCGGGTCGCCGCGGGACGACCGGTGCTGGGAGTGTGCGTCGGGATGCAGATCATGTTCGCCCGCGGCGTCGAATTCGGTGTGGAGACGACGGGTTGCGCGCAGTGGCCGGGTGCGGTCACCCGGTTGGACGCGCCGGTGATCCCACACATGGGCTGGAACGTGGTGCAGCCGGCGGCTGGCAGTGCGCTGTTCAACGGCCTGGACGCCGACACCCGCTTCTATTTCGTGCACTCCTATGCAGCCCAGCAGTGGGAAGGTGGGCCCGAAGCCTTGCTGACCTGGGCCACACATCACGTGCCGTTCCTGGCTGCGGTCGAGGACGGGCCACTGGCCGCCACCCAGTTCCACCCGGAGAAGAGCGGGGACGCGGGCGCGGCCGTCTTGAGCAATTGGGTTGGGGGACTGTGAAGATGCGATTGATTCTGTTGCCCGCTGTGGACGTCGTCGAGGGTCGTGCCGTGCGGCTGGTGCAGGGCAAGGCCGGCAGCGAAACCGAGTACGGCTCGGCGCTGGACGCCGCACTGGGCTGGCAGCGAGACGGCGCCGAGTGGATCCATCTCGTGGACCTGGACGCCGCCTTCGGCCGCGGCTCCAACCGCGAACTGCTCGCCGAAGTGGTGGGCAAGCTGGATGTTCAGGTAGAGCTGTCCGGTGGCATCCGCGACGACGATTCGCTGGCTGCTGCGCTGGCCACCGGCTGCGCGCGGGTCAATTTGGGTACTGCGGCGCTGGAAAATCCGCAGTGGTGCGCGCGGGCGATCGCCGACCACGGCGACAAGGTCGCCGTCGGTTTGGACGTCCAGATCGTTGATGGCGAGCACCGACTGCGCGGACGCGGCTGGGAAACCGACGGCGGTGACTTGTGGGAGGTACTGGAACGCCTTGACGCCGAAGGGTGTTCGCGCTTCGTCGTCACCGACGTCACCAAAGACGGCACCCTGGGCGGTCCCAATCTCGACCTGCTGGCCGGTGTCGCCGAACGAACCGAGGCACCGGTGATCGCCTCCGGCGGGGTATCCAGCCTGGATGATTTGCGCGCCATTGCCACCTTGACCGACCGCGGGATCGAGGGCGCCATCGTCGGCAAGGCCCTTTACGCCGGGCGATTCACGTTGCCGCAGGCGCTGGCCGCGGTGCGGGAGTAAACCGCAATGGATTTGGACGCGTTGGTGGTCGAGGCTTCGAAGATCCTCGACGCCGCCACCGAGCCGTTTCTGGCCGGCCACCGCGCCGACTCTGCGGTGGCCAAGAAGGGCAATGATTTCGCGACCGAGGTCGACCTCGCGATCGAGCGCCAGGTCGTTGCCGCGCTGGTAGCCGCGACGGGAATCGAGGTGCACGGCGAGGAATTCGGCGGTCCGGACGTCGACTCGCCGTGGGTCTGGGTATTGGACCCCGTCGACGGCACGTTCAATTACGCCGCCGGATCGCCGATGGCCGCGATCCTATTGGGTCTGCTGCACAACGGCGAGCCGGTGGCCGGCCTGACCTGGTTACCGTTCACCGGCGAGCGCTACACCGCCGTGGCCGGTGGCCCGCTGATGAAAAATGGTGTCGCACAGCCGTCGTTGGCGCCCGCAGAACTCTCCGACGCGCTCGTTGCCGCCGGATCGTTCAGCGCGGACTCCCGGGGCCGCTTCCCGGGCCGCTATCGGGTGGCGGTGCTGGAGAACCTCAGCCGAGTGTCTTCACGGCTGCGCATGCACGGTTCCACCGGCATTGACCTGGCCTACGTCGCCGACGGAATACTGGGTGGCGCCATAAGTTTCGGCAGTCACGTATGGGATCACGCAGCCGGTGTGGCGCTGGTGCGGGCCGCCGGCGGCGTCGTCACCAACTTGGCCGGCGAACCGTGGACCCCGGCGTCGCGATCGGCGCTGGCAGCCGCTCCGGGCGTGCACACCCAGATCCTCGAGATCTTGCGCGGCACAGGCGAACCGGAGGACTACTGACGTGTGCCCAGGTAATGATGTTGCGGTGCGAGTGATCCCGTGCCTGGACGTCGACGGTGGCCGGGTGGTCAAGGGCGTCAACTTCGAGAATCTGCGCGACGCGGGCGACCCCGTGGAACTTGCGTCAGCCTATGACGCCGAGGGCGCCGACGAACTGACCTTCCTCGACGTGACCGCATCCTCGTCGGGGCGGGCCACCATGCTGGAGGTGGTGCGCCGCACCGCCGAGCAGGTGTTCATCCCGCTCACCGTCGGCGGCGGGGTACGCACCGTGGCCGACGTCGACATGTTGCTCCGCGCGGGGGCCGACAAGGTTTCGATCAACACCGCGGCCATCGCTCGTCCGGAGCTATTGGCCGAAATGGCAAGGCAATTCGGCTCGCAATGCATTGTGTTGTCCGTCGATGCCCGCACGGTGCCCGCCGGATCGGCTCCGACGCCGTCAGGCTGGGAGGTGACCACCCACGGCGGCCGGCGCGGCACCGGTATCGACGCGGTGGAGTGGGCGGCCCGCGGTGCGGCGCTAGGGGTGGGGGAGATCCTGTTGAACTCGATGGACGCCGACGGCACCAAGGCGGGGTTCGATCTACCGATGCTGCGCGCGGTCCGCGCCGCGGTCACGGTGCCGGTCATCGCCAGCGGTGGCGCCGGCGCCGTGGATCACTTTGCGCCCGCGGTCGCCGCGGGAGCCGATGCGGTGCTGGCCGCCAGCGTCTTTCACTTCCGGGAATTGACCATTGAACAGGTGAAGGCGGCAATGGCGGCGGAAAAGATCGTCGTTCGATGACGCTGCACCCAGACATCGCGGCGCGACTGAAGCGCAACGCCGACGGACTGTTCACGGCCGTCGTCCAGGAACGCGGCACCGGCGACGTGCTGATGGTCGCGTGGATGGACGACGAAGCATTGGCCCGCACCCTGGAAACCCGTGAGGCAACCTACTTTTCGCGATCGCGGGGCGAGCAGTGGATCAAGGGCGCCACGTCCGGCCACACTCAGCACGTCCACTCCGTGCGACTGGACTGCGACGGCGACACCGTGCTGCTGACGGTGGACCAGACCGGCGGTGCCTGCCACACCGGTGACCACAGCTGTTTCGACGCCGCGGTGCTGCTTCAACCCGAGGACTGACGGCTAGCGCGGTGCCACGTCCAAGCCGTTGGCCGCAGCCAGCGCCGCGCGGGTCCATTCGCGCTTGAAAACGGCGGGCTCGATGCGGTCGCGACGGATCAGCTCGACATCGATGGCCTTGCCTTCCGTGACCGCGGCCGGCACCCGGAAGGAGAAGGCCGGCGGATCTGTCGCGATTGCGAGGATCGCATCGGTATCGGCAAAACCGTTGGCGCGCATGACTTTCTCAGCCCACTTGGCGGGTTTGAGGCCGCCGAAGTCCTTCACGTACACCACCCAGAGCCGCAGGCCGCGCTCGTTGTAGAGCTTGGCAAGGGCGCGCTCGACCATGATGCGTTCCCCCGCGGTCAGGACCCCGGCTTGATCGGTGAGATTCTTGGACAGCTGCAATGTCGGCATTGGCGTGGGCTCAGCGCTGCTGGCCGGCGCACCCGATGACTGGCCCGAAGCGTTATCGGCCGGAACGTTGGATTGACCGCTCAGCAGGCGGACGCCGAGCACTACTGCCACCGCGACCAACACCGCGGCGACCAGTGCGACGATCACCGTCGCCGGCTGGATCCGGCGACGGCGTGGCTTCGGCACACTGGCATGCGATGTCGCGATCACCTGCGTAGGACCGGTGAAAGACCCCGTGTCGTCCGCCGCGTCGGCATCGTCAGACATCGGCGGGGCGGCGAAGGCGGCCGCGAAATCCGCGCACGTGGCATAGCGATCGTCGGGGTTCTTGGCGAGCGCTTTGGTGATCACGGCATCGAGATGTGCCAGTTCGGGGCGCTGCGCGCTGATCAGCGGCGGTGGTGCGGTGAGGTGCTGGGTAATGACCACGGCGGGGTTGGAGGCAAGAAACGGGGCAGCGCCGGTCAACAGGTGATAAGCGGTACAACCGAGCGCGTACTGGTCGGCTCGCCCGTCGAGATCGGCGCCCTGGAGTTGCTCGGGCGCGCAATACGCCGTGGTCCCCATCAGCATGTTGGTTGCGGTGAGCCCGCTGATCTCGCCGAGTTGGCGGGCGATGCCGAAATCGGCAAGCAGGATCCGCCGGCGTGGATGGCCGTCGCCGAGCAGGATGTTGGCCGGCTTGACGTCGCGATGCAGCAGCCCGCGCGAATGGGCGTAGTCAAGCGCGTCGGCGATGGCCGTGATGATCTCCACTACCTCGGTGCGGGGCATCCCGGACGGGTATTGGCTGCGCAGCAGTTGGGCCGCATCGGTTCCCTGCACGTAGTCCATCGAGATCCACAGCTGACCTTCGAACTCACCGCGGTCGTGGATGCCGACGATGTGCTCGTTGTACAGGCTCGCGGCCAGGTCGGCTTCCCGGTTGAAGCGTTGCCGGAACTCGAGGTCGGCGGTGAGGCCGCTGGGCAGGATCTTCAGCGCGTCACGGCGGGGCAGGCGGGGATGCTGCGCCAGATACACCTCACCCATCCCGCCGGCACCCAATCGCTCCACGATCGTGTATCCGGCGAATACCTGCCCTTCTTTCAGGCTCGCGTTACGGCCGTCGCTGTGGCCATCGCTTGGCGGCATGCTGAGCATGCTACTGAGACGGCCCATCGGGTCGTCGCTCGGCGCGCTGGTACACTTGGAGCGGTTGTATTGTGGCCGCGATTGCTCGGCTGATATGCGAAATGGGTTGTGGCGCAGCGTGATTCGTAGCCACCGGGGTAGGTGGCAGGGGGCGGATTCGGCGGCCCGGCCCGCTCGCCTTCGATTCTCGAATCATGCTGTGCTGCAACATTTTTGCGTAGCCATCAATGGTTCTTGGGAGGAAACTTTCCAGTGAAGTGGGTGTCCTGGACGCTGGTGGTGCCGCTGCTTGCACTGGTCGCGCTGGCATTGAGCTGGGGCGAGGACATCGGGCCAGTTCTCGGGCTGATCGAGGCGGTGCTGCTGGGCGGGGCGGTTTTGGCTGCCGTTCACCACGCCGAAGTGGTCGCACACCGGGTTGGTGAGCCGTTCGGATCGTTGTTGCTTGCCGTCGCGGTGACCGTCATCGAAGTCGCGCTGATCGTCACGCTGATGGCATCCGGCGGGCCCGAGGCGGCGACGCTGGCCCGCGACACGGTGTTCGCCGCGGTCATGATCACCACCAACGGGATTGCCGGGCTGTCGCTGTTGCTGGGTTCGCTGCGCTACGGCGTGACGCTGTTCAACCCGCAGGGCAGCGGCGCCGCCCTGGCCACGGTCGCCACCTTGGCGACGCTGAGCCTGGTGCTTCCCACGTTCACCACCACTCAGCCGGGTCCGAAGTTCTCCCCGGCACAGCTCGCCTTCGCCGCCGTCGCCTCGCTCGGGCTCTACCTGCTGTTCGCGTTCACCCAAACGGTTCGGCACCGCGACTTCTTCCTGCCGGTCAGGCAAAAAGGCGCAGTCGACGACGACACTCACGCCGACCCGCCGAGCGCCCGGGAGGCGTGGACCAGCCTGGGGTTACTGCTCGCCGCGCTGGTCGCGGTGGTGGGTTTGGCAAAAGTGGAATCGCCGATCATCGAGCGCGGGGTAGCGGCCATCGGATTCCCGCAATCGTTCGTCGGCGTGGTGATCGCCTTGCTGGTGCTGCTCCCGGAGACACTCGCCGCGGCCCGCGCGGCGCGGCAGGGACGCGTCCAGATCAGCCTCAACCTCGCGTATGGCTCCGCGATGGCCAGCATCGGGCTCACCATCCCGACCATTGCGCTCGCCTCGCTGTGGCTCAGCGGCCCGCTATTGCTTGGCCTCGGCTCGACCCAACTGGTGTTGCTGACGCTGACCGTGCTGGTCAGTGTCCTGACGGTGGTGCCTGGCCGGGCCACCCGGCTACAGGGTGAGCTGCATTTGGTGTTGTTAGCCGCCTACTTGTTCCTGGCGGTGATCCCGTAGGCCTAGGCCGAGGAGCGGGCGCGCAACGTCGCCAACGCCTTGTCCGCGTGGGTGTCCATGCTGATTTCGCTGGAAATCACGTCGAGCACCGTGCGGTCGGTGTCGATGACGAACGTCGTTCGCTTGACCGGCATCAGCTTGCCAAGCAGACCCCGCTTGACCCCGAACTGCGTGGCGATGCTGCCGTCGGCGTCGGAGAGCAACGGGTAGTCGAAGTGCTCCTTGTCGGCGAACTTGGCCTGCTTTGCCACGGCATCGGTGCTGATCCCCACCCGGCTGGCGCCCAGGGCGGCGAACTCCTGGCCCAAGTCGCGAAAGTGGCAGGCCTCTTTCGTGCAGCCCGGCGTCATCGCGGCCGGGTAGAAGAACAAGACCACCGGCCCGTCGGATAGCAGGGAGCTGAGTTTCCGTGGCGTGCCGGTCTGGTCGGGAAGCTCGAAGTCGGCCACGGTGTCACCAGTTTTCATGGCCGCCACGCTACGCCCGGATTGCCTGACTCCTCCTCGGGCCACTACATGGCCCGCATCGTCGTCACGCTACGCCCGGATTGCCCGATTGCCGGCCGAGGGCCTTCGCTGTGCGTTGAGGGTGGAAGTGCGGACGGCTTTTCGCCCAGCGCACACATTCGAATCCCAGGATGCACGGTCGATTACCGGATCTGCTCTGCGCGTCTGGGAAGATACCTGCGTGCACCCCCACCTTGCAGCCACAACCACGCGGGAGGATTTCCGCGTACTGGCGGCCGAGCACCGGGTGGTTCCGGTGACGCGCAAGGTCTTGGCCGACAGCGAGACTCCGCTATCGGCATACCGCAAGCTCGCCGCCAACCGCCCGGGGACGTTTCTGCTCGAATCGGCCGAAAATGGCCGGTCGTGGTCGCGCTGGTCGTTCATCGGCGCCGGGTCGCCGACGGCATTGACGGTGCGTGACGGGCAAGCGATATGGCTGGGCGCGGTGCCACAGGATGCCCCCACGGGAGGGGACCCGCTGCAGGCCCTGCACACCACCTTGGAGCTGCTGGCTACTGCGGCCCTGCCGGGGCTTCCGCCGCTGTCGGGGGGCATGGTCGGTTTCTTCGCCTACGACATGGTGCGGCGGCTCGAACGACTGCCCGAACTGGCCGTCGATGACCTGCACCTACCCGACATGCTGCTGCTGCTGGCCACCGACATCGCCGCGGTGGACCACCACGAGGGCACCATCACCCTGATCGCCAACGCGGTGAACTGGAACGGCACCGACGAGCGCGTCGACTGGGCTTATGACGACGCGATCGCCCGGCTTGACGTGATGACCACGGCGCTCGGCCAGCCCCTGCCCTCGACGGTCGCCACTTTCAGCAAGCCCGAACCACAACACCGTGCCCAGCGCAGCGTCGAGGAGTACGGCAAGATCGTCGACTACCTGGTGGACCAGATCGCGGCCGGTGAGGCTTTTCAGGTGGTGCCGTCGCAGCGCTTCGAGATGGACACCGACGTCGATCCCATCGACGTGTACCGGATGTTGCGGGTGACCAACCCGAGCCCGTACATGTATCTGCTGCAAGTGCCGAATAGCGATGGCGCCATTGACTTTTCGATCGTGGGATCCAGCCCGGAGGCGTTGGTCACGGTCCATGACGGCCGGGCAACGACGCATCCGATCGCCGGAACCCGGTGGCGCGGACAGACCGACGAAGAAGATCAGCTGCTGGAAAAGGAGCTGCTCTGCGATGAGAAGGAATTGGCCGAGCACTTGATGCTGGTGGATTTGGGTCGCAACGACCTGGGCCGGGTCTGTGCGCCGGGCACCGTTCGCGTCGAGGATTACAGCCACATCGAACGCTACAGCCACGTCATGCATCTGGTTTCCACGGTGACCGGCCTGCTCAGCGCCGGCCACACCGCCCTGGACGCGGTGACCGCATGCTTTCCCGCCGGGACCTTGTCGGGCGCGCCGAAAGTGCGCGCGATGGAGCTGATCGAAGAAGTCGAGAAAACGCGCCGCGGCTTGTATGGCGGCGTCGTCGGATACCTCGACTTCGCCGGCAACGCCGACTTCGCTATCGCCATCCGCACCGCGCTGATGCGTAACGGCACCGCCTACGTCCAGGCCGGTGGTGGCGTGGTGGCCGATTCCAACGGGCCTTACGAATACAACGAGGCAAGAAACAAAGCGCGGGCCGTGCTGAACGCGATCGCCGCCGCCGAGACACTGGCCGCGCCCGACGTGAGCCCGGGTGACTGACGTCCAGCCCGGCCGGCGGCCCAGGCTGACGATCGGGATAGCCCAACTGCTGCTGGTGGTGGCCGCCGGCGGGCTGTGGGTGGCGTCGCGGCTGCCATGGGTGGTCATCAGGTCCTTCGATGGGCTGGGGCCGCCCAAAGAGGTGTCGCTATCCGGTGCCGCGTGGTCGACCGCGCTGCTCCCGTTGGCGATATTGATGCTGGCCGCGGCTGTCGCGGCGCTCGCGGTGCGGGGCTGGCCGCTGCGCGCGCTGGCCGGCCTGCTGGCGGCCGCGAGCTTTGCGGTCGGGTATCTGGGCGCCAGTCTCTGGGCGATCCCAGACGTTGCCGCGCGCGGCGCCGATCTCGCCCACGTCCCAGTGGTGACGCTGGTGGGCAGCGCACGTCACTACTCCGGCGCGGTGGTCGCGGTAGCGGCCGCGGTGTGCACCTTGATCGCCGCCGTCCTGCTGATGCGCGTCGCAATGTCGGCCGGTACGACGAAGTATGCGGCGCCGGCCGCGCGCCGTTCGGCGACGCAGGGCGACGACGCTGAAGAAACTCCCGAGCCCGTTTCCGACATGTCGGAGCGCATGATTTGGGATGCTCTTGACGAGGGGCGCGACCCGACGGACGCGCCGCGGAAGTCGGACACCGAGGGTCGGTGACGGCGTGCGCGTTGAAGGTCGCTACCCTTCTTGAACGTCGTCGAATTCGGCGTGCGGAGCGTGGGTCACGGTGGGAAGGAGCCCGCAGGCATGAGCCCGGCAAGCGTGCTTGACTCCATTCTCGAGGGAGTTCGGGCCGATGTTGCCGCGCGCGAGGCACGCGTAAGCCTGACGGAGATTAAGGCAGCCGCCGCCGCGGCACCGCCGCCTCTGGATGTGATGGCCGCCCTGCGCGAGCCGGGCATCGGTGTCATCGCCGAGGTCAAGCGGGCCAGCCCGTCGAAGGGCGAATTGGCGCCCATCGCCGATCCGGCGAAGCTGGCGCAGGCCTATGAAGATGGCGGCGCGCGGATCATCAGCGTGCTGACCGAGGAGCGACGTTTCCAAGGATCGCTCGATGACCTGGACGCGGTGCGGGCCGCGGTTTCCATCCCGGTACTGCGCAAAGACTTTGTGGTGCAGCCATATCAGATCCATGAGGCCCGCGCCCACGGCGCCGACATGCTGCTGCTGATCGTCGCGGCTTTGGACCAGTCGGCATTGGTGTCGATGCTCGATCGCACCGAATCTCTCGGCATGACAGCGCTTGTCGAGGTGCACACCGAGCAAGAAGCTGACCGGGCGCTGAAGGCCGGCGCCAATGTAATCGGGGTCAACGCCCGCGATCTCACGACGCTCGAGGTTGACCGGGACTGCTTTGCGCGGATCGCACCCGGGCTGCCCAGCAATGTCATCCGCGTTGCCGAATCCGGTGTGCGTGGCACCGGCGATCTGTTGGCGTACGCCGGCGCGGGCGCTGACGCGGTGCTGGTCGGTGAAGGTCTGGTCAAGAGTGGCGACCCGCGCGCGGCGGTTGCGGATCTGGTCACCGCGGGCACCCATCCGTCCTGTCCGAAACCGGCTCGCTAGCAGTTGATGAGCCGCGTGCGCGTTAAGCCTTGGTAATGGCCGATCTATCCCGACCGGACCTTCCCCGCACGAGTGCTGCCATCGCCGAACGGACAAACCACGATCCTGATGCCGGCGGCCACTTCGGTGTATACGGCGGCCGTTACGTTCCCGAGGCGCTGATGGCGGTGATCGAAGAGGTCACTGTCGCCTATGAAAAAGAACGGGTCGATCAGGATTTCCTGGACACCCTCGACAAGCTGCAGACCCACTATGCCGGCCGCCCGTCGCCGCTGTACGAAGCAACCCGGCTCAGCGAGCATGCCGGGTCGGCGCGCATCTTCTTGAAGCGAGAAGACCTGAACCACACCGGTTCTCACAAGATCAACAACGTCCTTGGCCAGGCGTTGCTGGCCCGCAGGATGGGTAAGACCCGGGTGATCGCCGAGACCGGTGCCGGCCAGCATGGTGTGGCAACCGCCACCGCGTGCGCGTTGCTCGGTCTGGACTGCGTGATTTACATGGGGGCCGTCGACACCGCTCGACAAGCGCTCAACGTCGCGCGGATGCGCCTACTGGGCGCCCGGGTGGTCTCCGTGGAAACCGGCTCGCAAACCCTCAAAGACGCCATCAATGAGGCGTTCCGGGATTGGGTCACCAACGCCGACGCAACCTACTACTGCTTCGGCACCGCCGCCGGCCCGCACCCCTTTCCGACCATGGTTCGCGATTTCCAGCGGATCATCGGCATGGAGGCGCGGGTGCAGATTCAGACGCAGGCGGGCAGGTTGCCCGATGCCGTCACCGCCTGCGTCGGCGGCGGATCCAATGCGATCGGGATCTTTCACGCGTTTCTCGACGATCCCGGTGTGCGCCTCGTCGGCTACGAGGCGGCCGGCGACGGGGTCGAGACCGGAAGGCACGCGGCGACATTCACCGGCGGTTCGCCCGGGGCGTTTCAGGGATCGTATTCCTACCTATTGCAGGACGCGGATGGCCAGACCATCGAATCCCATTCGATATCAGCGGGTTTGGACTATCCGGGCGTGGGTCCCGAACATGCCTGGCTCAAGGAGATAGGCCGCGTCGACTACCAACCGATCACCGACTCGGAAGCGATGGAAGCGTTCGGTCTGCTGTGTCGCGCCGAAGGCATCATTCCGGCCATCGAATCCGCGCATGCGGTGGCCGGTGCCTTGAAGCTGGGTGTCGAGTTGGGCAGGGGCGCAGTCATTGTGGTGAATCTGTCCGGTCGCGGTGACAAGGATGTCGAGACGGCCGCCAAGTGGTTCGGCCTGCTGAGCCCCGACGCGGATAAGCGATGAAGACTACCGAACAAAGCGAAGCAAGCAGGCTCAGTGGGCTTTTCGATTCGTGCCGCGCCGAGGGCCGCGCGGCACTGATCGGTTACCTGCCCACCGGTTATCCCGACGTCCCGGCATCCGTGGACGCGATGACGGCACTCGTCGAATCCGGTTGCGACATAATCGAAGTCGGCGTGCCCTATTCGGATCCCGGAATGGACGGCCCCACCATCCAGCGGGCGACCGAAGCCGCGCTGACCGGGGGAGTGCGGGTGCGCGACACGTTGGCCGCGGTGGAGGCGATCAGCAGCGCCGGTGGTCGTGCGGTGGTGATGACCTATTGGAATCCGGTGCTGCGTTATGGGGTTGACGCATTTGCGCGGGACCTGGCGTCGGCCGGCGGGCATGGTTTGATCACTCCCGACCTCATTCCCGACGAGGCCCAACAGTGGCTGGCGGCATCCGAGGAGCATCGATTGGATCGCATATTTCTGGTGGCGCCGTCGTCCACGCCCGAACGTTTGGCGACCACCGTCGAGGCCTCACGAGGATTCGTTTACGCGGCCTCGACGATGGGTGTGACCGGGGCCCGCGATGCCGTGTCGCATGCTGCCCCCGAATTGGTGGCCCGGGTGAAGGCGGTCTCTGACATACCCGTCGGCGTCGGCCTGGGTGTGCGGTCGGGAGAGCAAGCCGCGCAGATCGGCGGCTATGCCGACGGTGTCATCGTCGGTTCGGCGTTGGTGTCGGCGTTGGGCGAGGGGTTGCCCAGATTGCGCGCGCTGACCGAGGAACTTGCCGCCGGTGTGCGTCGGAGGGTGTCCGCATGACGACGACGTGGCTCGCGTATTTTCCCAGCCCGCCGCGCGGGGTCTGGCACCTTGGGCCGCTGCCCTTGCGTGCCTACGCGTTTTTCATCATCACCGGCATCATCGTCGCGCTGTTGATCGGTGACCGGCGCTTTGTCGCCCGCGGTGGTGAGCGCGGCGTTATCTACGACATTGCACTGTGGCTGGTCCCCTTCGGGTTGATAGGCGGCCGGCTGTACCACTTGGCCACCGATTGGCCGACGTATTTCGGACCGGGCGGGGCCGGACTGGGTGCGGCGCTGCGAATCTGGGATGGCGGCCTGGGTATCTGGGGTGCCGTCGCCCTGGGGGCGGTCGGCGCGTGGATCGGTTGCCGGCGACGCGGAATTCCGTTGCCGGCCTTCCTGGATGCGGTTGCACCCGGGGTCGTACTGGCGCAGGCTATCGGCCGTCTCGGAAACTATTTCAACCAAGAGCTCTACGGCCGGGAGACCACGCTGCCGTGGGGACTGGAAATTTTCTATCGGCGCGATCCCGCGGGATTCGTTGACGTCCATTCGCTGGACGGTGTCTCGACGGGGCAGGTTGCGCTCGTTGTGCAGCCGACGTTCCTCTACGAATTGATTTGGAACGTCCTGGTATTCGCCGCATTGATCTATTTGGACCGCCGATTCACGATCGGGCACGGCCGGTTGTTCGGGCTCTACGTCGCCTTGTACTGCGTCGGCCGATTCTGTGTGGAGCTGCTGCGTGATGACACCGCCACACATATCGCCGGCATCCGGATCAATTCGTTCACTTCGACCTTCGTGTTCATCGGCGCGGTGGTGTACGTCATCTTGGCGCCGAAGGGCCGCGAGGATCGGGCGACGGTGCGTGGTCATGTGGAGGTCGCCGAGGAAGAGCGTGAACTCGAGCCGGCAGAGGTCAGCGCTTCGGAAGAGACGGCCGCGGCGGCGACCGTTGCGGGAACTGCGGCTACTTCGGGCCGCGACGACGCAGGTGATTCGGCGGACACGGTTCACGCTGCCGAAGTAGCGGAGGCTGACACGGCAAAGGCTGAAGTTTCAGAGCCATCTGAGGCATCTGAGTCACCGGAGCCATCAGAGCCATCTGAGCGTTCTGAGCCATCGGAGACGGAAGCCGCGGAGACGGAGGCCGCCGAGGTCGAGGCGGAAGAACCCGAAACCGTCCAGGCTGAGGTTGTCGAGCCTGCGGTCGAAGAGCCTGAGGAGCCCGAGGTCGAAGAGGCTGAGGCTGAAGAGGCTGAGGACGAGGAGGCTGAGGCCGAGGAGCCGGAAGCCGAAGAACCCGAGGCGGAAGAGGCTGAGGCTGAAGAAGCCGAGGCTGAAGTAGTCGAGGCGGGGGAGGCTGAGGCCGAGGAGCCGGAAGCCGAAGAACCCGAGGCGGAAGAGGCTGAGGACGAAGAAGCCGAAGCTGAAGAAGTCGAGGCGGGGGAGGCTGAGGCCGAGGAGCCGGAAGCCGAAGAACCCGAGGCGGAAGAGGCTGAGGACGAAGAAGCCGAAGCTGAAGAAGTCGAGGCTGAAGAACCTGAGGCTGACGAAGCCGAGGCTGAAGAAGTCGAGGTTGAAGAACCTGAGGCCGAAGAAACCGAGGCCGAAGAGGACGGGGCTGAAGAGGCTGAGGCCGAAGAGCCTGAGATCGAAGAGGCGGAGGCGGAGCCTGAGGTCGCCGAAGCCGAAGAGCCCGAGGCCGAAGAGCCCGAAGCCGAAGAGCCCGAGGCCGACGAGCCCGAAGCCGAAGCCGAAGAGCCCGAAGCTGAAGAACCTGAAGTCGAAGAGCCGACCCCAACTCCCGTCACAGCCCGCCAGGGCTGGAGAGCCCGGTTGAGGAGCCGTCGGCAGCGTCGATAGAGACCGATCTGGCATGCTGAAACGGTGACTGACCAGCCGTGGTCCGGTGCGCCAGAGCCTGGCCCCTACCAACAGCAACCCGGATACCCGCCGCCCTTCCCCCCGCAGTACTTCGGTGGGAACTACGACCCGTCCGCGCCGTATGGCCGGCATCCGGTTACCGGGCAACCCTATTCGGATAAGTCCAAGGTCGTCGCGGGCCTGTTGCAACTACTTGGACTTTTCGGCATCGCCGGTATCGGGCGCATCTACATCGGTGAAACGGGTTTGGGTATCGCGCAGCTGTTGGTGGGCTGGGTGACGTGCGGATTGGGCGCAATCATCTGGGGCATCATCGACGCCGTATTGATGCTGACCGACAAGGTCAGCGACGCCCAAGGACGCCCATTGCGCGATGGAACCTGATCGAACCTTCCCGACGTCGGACGCCCGGAATCATCGACGACGGCGCCCGGGCCTTTATGGCGCCGCCGGTTCGGCCGCGCTGCTGGCCGGCGCGCTCGGCTATATCGGCTTCGTCGACCCGCACAACACGCAGTCGGTGTACCCGCAATGCCCGTTCAAATGGCTCACCGGCTGGAATTGCCCCGCCTGCGGCGGCCTGCGAATGACCCACGATCTGCTGCACGGCGATTTCGTCGCCAGCATCTACGACAATGTCTTCTTGCTCGTCGGCCTTCCCCTGCTGGCGGGCTGGGTTCTGCTGCGCCGCAGCCGCGGCCAGTCATTGCGGTCAATACCGACAGCGATCACGATCGTGGTGGCGATGACGGCGTGGACGGTACTGCGTAACCTACCCGGTTTCCCTTTGGTGCCAACCGTTTTCAGCGGGTAACCTCGACTCCCGGCAACGCACGGTCAGCCGGCTCACCGCCGTCGGTTGTCGAGGTCAGCGTGACTCAGCTTCCAAAACCACCCGGCGCAGGGGCGCTGGCGCCAAGATGGCTGGCGGCAAAAGCCGCGCCTTGGTCGATCATCATGCCGTCATCCGCGTACGCATTGTGGGCCGCGAAGTTGAGCCCCTGCGAGCACACCGGGTCGTCGGTTGCGCATACCTTGATGGTCTTCGCCTGGTACAGGGGACCGATGGCGACCGGCGGCTGTCCAAGGAATTCCATCGCGCGGACGTTGGGCAGGCCGAAGAGCACGATCGACGAGACGTGGCTGGCGACTTGGGGATCAAGCGGTTTGGGAACGGTCGTCGGATCGATCCCGTCGGGCACGGCAGACGAGGTGACGAAGCCCATCACGGCCGCGCCCTGCGAATAGCCGCCGAGCACCATCTGCGTATTGGGACAAGTGCCGGCCATCGAAACGACGTGGGCGCCAGCGTCTCTGATGCCGTCGACGCCAGTGGCCCACTCGTCGCTGGCGGGATAGTTGACCGGATATACGCCTAACGACTTCGCGCCGATGCGAGGACGCAGGTTGTCGATGAAGGCCTGACCGGTTGGGCCGACGCCGGGATCCTCACCGGTGCCGCGGGCGAACACCACCTCGACATCGGGGCAGGCTTCGCCCGACGCCGACGGAACGGCGATGCCGGAAAGGACGGATGCGCTGACGGTCCACACGGCCGCAGCCGCTGGACCTGCGATACGAAGGAACGGGCGTGCAATCATGACGCAGTAGTTGCCCACGTAAGCGCCTGCTCAAACAGACTTTTTCGGCCACAATTGCACATCGGTAAAACCACTCCCGAACCGTCTGGGGCGGGTTGGCCATCCCTGCCGGACATAGACTCGACTCCTGTTGCAAAGTTGTTGTCAGACAAAAAGATACACCTGATCAATCGATCGTGCTCAAGTCTTTTGGGCCGGGGAGGCGCCTCGGCGGCATGCGTAGCATCGCCGAGGCGCACCGCAGGCAGCTAAGCACGACTATGCTTTGTCGTCGTGACAAGACGCGGAAAGATCGTCTGCACTCTCGGTCCGGCCACTGCGCAGGATGACTTGGTCAGGGCGCTCGTCGAAGCCGGAATGGACGTCGCCCGAATGAACTTCAGCCACGGCGACTACGCGGACCACAAGGCCGCTTATGAGCGGGTCCGAGCAGCCTCCGACGCCACCGGCCGGGCCGTCGGCGTGCTCGCCGACCTGCAGGGCCCGAAAATCAGGCTGGGCCGCTTCGCCACCGGGCCCACCTACTGGGCCGACGGCGAAACCGTCCGGATCACCGTCGCCGATTGCGACGGCAGCCACGACCGGGTGTCCACCACCTACAAGAGATTGGCCCAGGACGCCGTCGCCGGAGACCGGGTCCTGGTCGACGACGGCAAGGTCGGGCTGCTGGTCGATCACGTCGAGGGTGACGACGTGGTCTGCACGGTCACCGAGGGCGGTCCGGTCAGCAACAACAAGGGCATCTCCCTGCCCGGGATGAACGTCTCGGCGCCGGCACTATCGGAAAAGGACATCGAGGACCTCACCTTCGCGATGGACCTCGGCGTCGACATGGTGGCGCTTTCCTTCGTCCGCTCGCCGTCGGACGTCGAGCTGGTGCACGAGATCATGGATCGGATCGGCCGGCGTGTCCCCGTGATCGCCAAGCTGGAAAAGCCGGAAGCCATCGACAACCTCGAGGCCATCGTGCTGGCCTTCGACGCCGTCATGGTGGCGCGCGGCGACCTGGGTGTGGAGCTGCCGCTGGAAGAGGTTCCGCTGGTGCAGAAGCGGGCGATCCAGATCGCCCGGGAGAACGCCAAGCCGGTCATCGTGGCTACCCAGATGCTCGACTCGATGATCGAGAATTCCCGGCCGACCCGGGCCGAGGCCTCCGACGTCGCCAATGCCGTGCTGGACGGCGCCGACGCGTTGATGCTCTCCGGTGAGACGTCGGTGGGGAAGTACCCGCTGCTGGCGGTCCAGACGATGTCGCGGATCGTGTGCGCCGTAGAGGAGAACTCGACGGCCGCTCCGCCACTGACTCACGTGCCGCGCACCAAGCGCGGAGTGATCTCCTACGCCGCGCGCGACATCGGCGAGCGGCTGGACGCCAAGGCGCTGGTCGCATTCACCCAATCCGGCGACACCGTGCGAAGGCTGGCGCGTCTGCACACCCCGCTGCCGCTGCTGGCCTTTACCGCGTGGCCCGAGGTGCGCAGTCAGCTCGCGATGACCTGGGGCACCGAAACCTTCATCGTCCCGATGATGACGTCCACCGACGGCATGATCCGCCAGGTGGACAAGTCGCTGCTCGAAATGGGCCGCTACAAGCGCGGTGACCTGGTTGTCATCGTGGCGGGTGCGCCGCCGGGCACAGTGGGTTCGACGAACCTGATCCATGTGCACCGGATCGGCGAGGACGACGTCTAGAGCGTGTCGGACTTTCAGGAACTGCTGGACGTACTGGATCTCAATCGCATCTCCGAGGACCGGTTTGTCGGTTCCCATCCCAGCAAGAACCCGATGCGGACATTCGGTGGCCAGCTCATGGCGCAGTCGTTCGTCGCCAGCAGCCGCAGCCTGATCCGTGCCGACTTGCCGCCGAGCGCTTTTTCGGTGCACTTCATCAATGGCGGTGACACCGGCAAGGACATCGAGTTCCACGTGCAGCGGCTGCGCGACGAGCGTCGCTTCGCCAACCGGCGCGTCGATGCGGTGCAGGACGGTGTGCTGTTGTCCTCCGCGCTGGTCTCCTACATGTCCGGCGGCGCCGGCCTCGAGCACGCCGTCGAACCCCCAGAGGTGGTCAAGCCGCACGCGCTGCCCACGATCGGCGAGTTGCTGCGGGGCTACGAGCAAACCGTTCCGCATTTCGTCAACGCGCTGCAGCCCATCGAATGGCGCTACACGAATGACCCGTCGTGGGTGATGCGGGACAAGGGTGACCGGCTCGGCTACAACCGGGTCTGGGTCAAGGCGTTGGGCGCGATGCCTGACGATCCCGTGCTGCACACCGCGACCATGCTCTACTCATCGGATACCACCGTGCTGGACTCGGTGATCACCACCCACGGCCTGTCCTGGGGTTTCGACCGAATTTTTGCCGCCTCGGCCAACCACTCGGTGTGGTTTCACCGGCAGGTCAATTTCGACGACTGGGTGCTGTATTCGACGTCGTCGCCGGTGGCCGCGGATTCGCGTGGCCTGGGCAGCGGGCATTTCTTCGACAGCTCGGGGCAACTCGTCGCGACCGTGGTGCAAGAAGGCGTCCTGAAATACTTTCCGGCCGCCGGCCGATAGACAGGTCAGGTGCCGAAGACCCTCGTCACGGCGGTGATTCGGCGTAACGTTTTCGGGTAGACGCAGCTCATCGGGAGGTGAGTGTGAAAGAGTCGTCGGTCGACGTCCTCGCGAGGCTGCGCGCCCACCAGCGTGTTGTCGTAAACGTCGGTTCGGTGCGGGCGCGCTGGGTCGGTGCTTTGGCCGTCTTCTGCGCGGCGTGCTGGCTGATCTCACTGCTGGCCCGAAACTACCGGCACGAAAACTGGCAGGCCGCCGGCCGGTTGGCTTGGTCGCTGACGGTGTTGGCCGCGGTGGCCTTGATCGCCCGCGGAATCTTTCTGGGCCGTCCGGTAACGGCGATGCACGCTGGTGCGGCGGCCGGCTTCCTGCTGGTGGGCCTGGGTGCCCATGTGCTGTCGTTCGACTTGCTCGGTGACGTGTTGGTCGCCGGTTCGGGCCTGGTGCTGATGTGGTCGACGACGGCGCATCCACGGCAACAAGATCTGCTCCGGGTGTGGGCGTTGATCAGCGCGACCAAGGAAGACCCGTTGGCGCCCTTCGCCATGCAGACGGGCAAGTGCTACCACTTCAGCGCTGAGGGGGCAGCGGCGCTGGCCTACCGGACCCGGCTGGGGTTCGCGGTAGTCAGCGGGGATCCCGTCGGTGATGAAGCGCAATTTCGCACACTGGTAGCCGATTTCGCCGCGATGTGCCACACCCGTGGCTGGCGGATGGTTGTGGTCGGCTGCAGTGAGCGGCGGCTGGACCTGTGGACCGACCCCGCGGTAATCGGACAAGCGTTGCGGGCCATCCCGATTGGGCGAGATGTCGTTGTCGACGTTTCCAGCTTCGAGATGGTTGGCCGCAAATTCCGCAATCTCCGTCAGGCAGTGCGGCGTACCCATAACGCCGGCATCACCACCGAGATCGTGGCCGAACAGGCGCTCGACGACGAGCAGCGGGCCGAGCTGACCGAGGTGCTGGTGGCTTCACCCAAAGGGACCCGCACCGATCGTGGCTTCTGCATGAACCTGGACGGCGTACTGGAGGGCCGATTCCCGGGAGTGCAGCTGATCATCGCCAGGGACGCGTCGGGCAAGGCACAGGGCTTCGACCGCTTCACCACGGCCGGCGCCGGCAGTGACATCTCGCTTGACGTGCCGTGGCGCCGCCGCGGGGCGCCCAACGGCCTGGACGAACGTCTCACCATCGACATGATCGAAGCCACCAAAAATGCTGGGGGACAACGGGTATCGCTGGCCTTCGCGGCGTTCCCGGAACTGTTCGATGAAGGGCAGCGCAGCTGGTTGCACCGCATGTTCTACCGGCTGATACATGTGCTGGATCCGCTGATCGCGCTGGAGTCGCTGTACCGGTACCTGCGCAAGTTTCACGCAATGGACTGCCGCCGGTATGCATTGGTCACGCTGAGGCAGGTAGTTCCGTTGATGTTCGTGTTGCTGTCGCTGGAGTTCATGCCGCGCCGGCGACATCTGTGATGGCCAGCGTGGCACAGCACGTGTCGTCGGGCAGCTGGTGAGTCGCCACCACGACGGTCCGTTGTGGTAGCAACGTGGAATCGCTACTCAGTAGATCAGTGAGCAAAAGCTCGGCGTCGGCCGCGTCGAGATGCTCGGTGGGTTCGTCGAGCAGCACGATTTTGGCGGGCGAGAGGATCGCTCGGGCCAGCAGCAACCGCCTGCGCTGACCGGCCGAGACCGCTTGTGCGCCACCGGTCAACACGGTCGCCAGGCCCGCCGGCAGGCCGGTCAGCCACCCGCCGAGGCCGACCAGCTGCAGGGTGGCCGTCAGTTCCTCGTCGGTGCAGTCGCCCCGGGCGACCAGCAAATTGTCCCGGACCGTGGTGGCGAAGATGTGCGCGTCCTCGGCGAAAAATGTTATCCTGCTGCGTAATTCGGCTTCATCGAGGCGGCTCAGCTCAATTCCGTCCAGGTATATCTGCCCGCATATTGGCGGCAGCAGGCCGGCCAACGTCATCAGCAGTGTCGTCTTGCCCGAACCGCTGGCGCCGGTGACAGCCAGCCGGGCCCCCGGTGTGAGGTCGACCGCCGCATGAATCGACTGCGCCGCAGTGTGACCGGAACGGAGATCAGCCGATAGCCGGCCGTGGACAGCGGGTGGCGATAGCGGCGCTGTGGGTTCAGCGGGGTGGGCCGGGGCCAGGTCCAGCAGGCGATGTGCGGCGATTCGGGATCGCGTCATCTGGATGGCGGCGGCGGGAAGGGCGTTGGTCGCCTCGAATGCCGACAGCGGCAACAACATCAGGATTGCCAGCGTCGTCGGCGCAACCGTAGGCGCGATGGCAATTCCAGCCACCACCGCACCGAGCACGCTGACCGCGATTGCGGCCGTCGGCATGGCCTCGGCGACGGCGGCGGGCCGTGCGGCTGCATCGAGGGCTGCACCCCAGGCGCGTTGCCGCCGTTGCGATTCGGCGATGATCCGCGGCAGTGCGCCGGCGACACGAAGTTCGGGTCCATGTTCGAGTGCGACGAGCGCGGACGTGTCACGCTCGGAATGATGCTGGCGGGCAAGGGTTTCCTGCGCCGCGGCGGCACGGCCCGCTAGCCACGGCGCGACTACTCCGGCGACCACCAGACAGATCGCGAGTATGCCGGCGGCGGGCACCGAGATGATTCCGACAATCACGGTCGCCGCGATCGCGAGCACGGCGGCGACCCCGATCGGCACCACGGCGCGCACCAACACGTCGGCCAGGGCGTCGACGTCAGCGCCGACACGTGCCACCAGTTCGCCGCTGTGCAGCCGAACGGTGGCCGAGGCCGGCCCGTGCGCCAGCCGCTCGTAAAGCCGCACCCGGGCGGTGCCCGCCGCGCGCAGCGCCGTGTCATGGGTGGCCAGTCGCTCGCAATAGTGCAAGACGCCTCGCGAGATCGCGAACATGCGCACTGCCACTACCGCGACGGACAGGTCGAGGATCGGAGGCATCTGCCAGGCGCGGGTGATGAGCCATGCCGAAACACCGGCCAGCGCCAGGGCGCTGCCCAGCGACAGCACCCCGAGCGTGATGGCGACCAGGATCCGCGGCAGCCGGGGCCCCAATAGCTCTATCGCTGGGCTGGCATCACACCGGCGCATAGTCCACCCGGCTCTCGGCGGTCACGACGACGACCCGGTCGCCGATCGCGACGACCCGTTCGCGATGGCCGACGACCACCACGGTCGCACCGGCGCGGGCACGCTCGACGAGGGCCGCGAGGACGTGGTCCTCGGTGCGGGCGTCCAGGTGTGCGGTCGGTTCATCCAGCAGTAGCACGGCTTTGGGCGACCCAAGCGCCCTGGCCAGGCCCAAGCGTTGCCGCTGGCCCAGGGAAAGCCCCACCCCACCGCGTCCCAGCACGGTATCCAGCCCATCGGGCAGCTCGGCCAGCACCGCGTCGAATCCGGCCGTCGCACAAGCTCTTTCAAGATCGTCCAGGGGGCCGAACAGCAGCAGATTGTCGCGTACGGTTCCGGGCAGCAGCACCGGGCGCTGCGGCAGCCAGGACAATTGCCGCCACCAATCGGCCGGCGTGAGTTCGCCCACCTCGACCCCGGCTACGGTGACCCGTCCGGCCGACGGCGGGGTGAGTCCCGCGATCACCTGCAGCGTGGTGGTTTTGCCGGCGCCGTTAGGTCCGGTCAGCACGGTCACCCGGCCGGGTTCGATTACCGCCGTCAGGTCACGCGGCGCGCGGCCGTCCCGGGCCGCGACGCTGAGCCCCGCCAGGCGAATCTCGGCGCCCCGGGCGGTGACGGTGTGCCCGCGCGGTCTTTGCGGCTCCGGCTCGCCGATGAGCGCGAAGGCCTTGTCAGCCGCGGTTTTACCGTCCTGGGCCGCATGGAATTCCACGCCGACGCGGCGCAGCGGCCAGTACACGTCGGGTGCGAGCAGCAGGACCGTCAAACCGGCGGTCAAACTCATCTCGCCGAACAGCAAGCGAAGGCCGATACTCACCGCAACCAGCGCCACCCCGAGCGTGGCCAGCAGTTCCAGCACCAGCGCCGACAGGAACGCGATCCGCAGCGTCGCCATGGTCGAGCGTCGATGTGCGGCACCGAGTTCGGCGATGCGCTGTTCCGGCCCGCAAGCCCGGCCCAGTGCGCGCAACGTTGGGATCCCGGCGATCAGATCGAGCAACCGTGCTTGCAGCGTGGTCATCGCCGCCAGTGCTGCCGCCGATCGGTCGGCGGTGGCCA
Organism: Mycobacterium angelicum; assembly: GCF_002086155.1. Lineage (GTDB taxonomy): Bacteria > Actinomycetota > Actinomycetes > Mycobacteriales > Mycobacteriaceae > Mycobacterium > Mycobacterium angelicum. The sequence continues at coordinate 116,558 of NZ_MVHE01000006.1, forward strand.
TTCCGATCAGCACCATGAAGATCGGTATCAGCGGCAGCGTAATCGCCACGATCGCCATCGATTTCATGTCGTAGACGGCGATCACCGCGACGGTGGCCGGGGTCAGGATCGCGGCCAGCAGCAGCGTCGGCAGATAGCCGGTGAAGTAGGGGCGCAGGCCGTCCAGGCCCCGGGTGACCACGACTGTGGCAGCGTCGCGTTGTGCGGCCAGCACACTGGGCTCGCGCGAGGTCACCGCGGCCAGCACCTGGCCGCTGAGATCGGCAATGATCGCGGTGGCTCCCCGTTGTCCTAAGCGCGCCTGTAGCCAGTGCGTCAGCGTGCGGATTACCCACAGCACCAACAGGATTGACAAAGGTTCGGCCCAGCAGCGCAGGCAACGAGCCGAGGGGTCGGCCACCACCCGTGCGACGATGCCCGCCAGGACTATCGCCGAGCCGATGGCGCAGCCGGAGATCACCACGCCGCAGCCCACCGCCGCCACCAGGTAGCGGCGCAGCGCTCTCGAGGCCCGCAGCAGGCGTGGATCCAGCGGCGCCCGCGTTGTAGAGGCTCTAGCGCTCAGGATGGTCGCCTGGTCAGGCCGATCGACGCCGGTATCCGCTCGGCTGAAATCCGTTGCCGGAAAACCCAATACGTCCATCCCTGGTACACCACGGTCAGCGGAGCGAAGATCGCGGTGACCCAGGTCATGATCTTGAGCGTGTACGGAGTCGAGGAGGCGTTGTATATCGTCACGCTCCATTGCTCGTTCAGTGTCGAAGGCACCAGATCTGGGTACAGCGCACCGAACAGCAGCACCACGACGGCGGCCACGACCAGCAGCACGCACACGAACGCCCAGCCGTCGGAGGCGCGTCGCCACACCAGCAGCACCGCCGCCAACTGTGCGACCACCGCCACTCCCAGCGCCGCCCACGTCCACTGCTTGCCGTACACCAGCTGCGTCCAAACCCCAAATCCGGCAACCAATCCCGTCACCGGCAGGGCAAGCCACAAGCCGATGCGGTAGGCACTGTCCCGGATCGGGCCCGCGGTCTTCAAAGCCAGGAACACCGCGCCGTAGAACAAGAACAGGCCGGTGGTCGCCAAGCCGCCAAGCAGCGTGTAGACGTTGAGCACGTCGGTGATGGACAGGTGAATGTGACCGTTGGCGTCCACCGGAAGCCCGCGCACCAGAATCGCGAACGCCACGCCCCACAGCAAGGCGGGCAGCCACGACCCGGCCGCGAGGCCGAAATCGGCCCAGCCGCGCCACTTGGTGTCGTCGACCTTGCCGCGCCATTCGATGGACACCACGCGCAGGATCATGCCGAACAAGATGGCGAGCAGCGGCAGATACAGCGTGGAGAACACGGTGGCATACCACCCGGGAAAAGCGGCGAACATCGCTGCGCCCCCGGTGATCAGCCAGACCTCGTTGCCGTCCCAGACCGGGCCGATGGTGTTGAGCGCCGCGCGCCGGTTGGCTTCTCTATCGCCTTTGTTGTCCGAGCCGACCCGGGCCAGCGGCTCCATCAACATGCCCACGCCGAAGTCGAAGCCCTCGAGGACGAAGAAGCCGAGGAACAGCACCCCGATAATGCCGAACCAAATTTGTTGAAGTCCCACTGGCCAGCTCCTATCTAGGGTCAGTAAGCGAACGACAGGGGAGCCACCTCGTCGTCGCTGGGTGCTTGGGGCGCAGCGGGTTCCGCATCGTGTTCCTGCGGGCCTTCGACGATGTAGCGCTTGAGCAGCCAGAACCAGACGACTGCGAGCACCCCGTAGATCAGCGTGAACGTCGCCAACGAGGTGACCACCATGGCGGGAGCGTGGTTTGACACACCTTGGGCCACGGTGAGTCGCAGCTGTTGATCGCCGGTGGGATTCGGAACGACAATCCAAGGCTGGCGGCCCATTTCGGTGAATACCCAGCCGGCGCTGTTGGCCAAGAACGGTGTGGGGATGGTGAGCAGCGCGAACCAGGCGAACCAGCGCTGATTCGGGATCCGGCCGCCGCGGGTCAGCCATAGCGCCAGCAACGCGAACAGCACCGGAATCGCCAGCAGACCAATCATGATGCGGAACGACCAGTAGGTGACGAACAGGTTGGGCCGGTAGTCGTTGGGCCCGAACCGCTGTTGGTAGTCCTGCTGGATGTTGCGCACGCCTTGCAGCGTGACGCCGTCGGTGAGGCCTTCGGCCAGGAACGGCAGCACGTAGGGCACCTCGATGACGCGGGTGAGGCTGTCGCAGTTGTTCTGCCTGCCGACGGTCAGGATGGAGAAGTTGGGATCGGTCTGGGTGTCGCACAACGATTCCGCCGAAGCCATTTTCATCGGCTGTTGCCGGAACATCAGCTTGCCCTGATAGTCGCCGGTGAAGAACAGGCCGGCGGTGGCGGCCAGCGCAACCCAACATCCCAGGATGGTCGCGGGGCGATACATCGCGCGGGTGCCGGGGTCGACGGTCGAGGTCCGGGAGCGGACCAACCACCAGGCGCTGACGGCGGCGACGAAGGTTGCTGCCGTCAGCAGGGCGCCGCTGACCGCGTGCAAGAACGCCCACTGCGCGGTGTTGTTGGTGAGCAGCGCGAAGATGCTGTTCAGTTCGGCGCGGCCGGTGGCCGGGTTGTAGTGCGCGCCAACCGGATGCTGCATGAAGGAGTTCGCCGCGATGATGAAGAACGCCGAGACGTTGACCCCGATCGCGACGATCCAGATACACGCCAGATGCACCAGTTTGGGCAGCCTGCTCCAGCCGAAGATCCACAACCCGATGAAGGTGGACTCGAAGAAGAAGGCGGCCAGGCCTTCCATGGCCAGCGGGGCCCCGAACACGTCGCCGACGAACCGCGAGTACTCGCTCCAGTTCATCCCGAACTGAAATTCCTGCACGATTCCCGTCGCCACGCCGATGGCGAAGTTGATCAAGAACAACTTGCCGAAGAACTTGGTGAGGCGATACCAGGCGACGTTGTCGGTGACCACCCACGCCGTCTGCATCACCGCGAGCAGCGGTGCCAGCCCGATGGTGAGCGGCACGAAAATGAAGTGGTAGACGGTGGTGATACCGAACTGCCACCGCGATATGTCGACGACATTCATTGTCATCTCCCGATGCTGCGGCGGGTTACAAAACAGGTACGACGGAGTGTAGTAGACGGGCCGGGGCCGACGCTACTGTTGCAGCGATTGCGATGCCTTGCGAATGCCGAACGCCGAGACGATCTCGAAGACGCCGATCACGACCAGCCAGACGCCGACCACGATCGCCAAGGTGATGATCGACGCGAAGGGTGACGCCATGACGACGATGCCGGCGATCAAACTGAGCAGGCCGACGAAAATCGACCATCCCCGGCCGGGCAGCGTCGGGTCGCTGATGGCCGACACCGTCGTTGCGACACCGCGGAAGATGAACCCGATGCCGATCCAGATGGCCAGCAACAGCACGGCATTACCGAAATGCCGGAAGGCCAGCACGGCCAGGATCAGTGCGGCGGCCCCGCTGATGAACAGCAGGATCCGGCTGCCGGCCGAAACATGCAACGCGAACGCGAACGCGACCTGTGCGATACCGGTCAGCACCAGGTAGACCCCGAACGCGATGGCTGCGGCCAGCACCGATATTTGCGGCCAGGCCAGCACCAGGACACCGAGGACCACTGATAGAACCCCGGAGACCAGCGTCGATTTCCACAAATGCGGTAGCAAACTTGGGACAGGGAGGGGTGCAGGGCTTGCTTGCATGGCACCAGTGTGACGCATGTGACGGTTCTGGTACAGGGGCTAAGGGTCAGACTCGTGCGGTGCGCGGGTCCTCGGCTACCAGGTGGCCGGGTTCTTCGGCCTGTTTGGGGGCCTTGCGGCCCACGAGGTACCACGTGCGCATGGCGCCTTTGCCTTTGACGTCGATGACCCCGCGCTCTCGCAGCACGAACTCATCCTTCAGGCGCTGGTAGACGGCGTCGGGCACCTGGATCTGCCCCACCGAGTCGGTGGATTCCATCCGCGAGGCGACATTGACCGCGTCGCCCCATACGTCGTAGAAGAACCGGCGAGAACCCACCACACCAGCGACCACCGGACCGGTGGCCAAGCCCACCCGTAGCGGCACGGATCGCCCGTGCGGATCCTTCAGCTCGGCGGCGACGGCGACCATGTCGAGGGCAAAATCGGCCAGCGCTTCGACGTGGTCGGGCCGGGGCCGGGGAACACCGCTGACGACCATGTAGGAGTCGCCGCTGACCTTGATTTTTTCCAGCTGATGCTTGTCCACGAGTCCGTCGAACGCGCTGTATAGGCGGTCCAGAAAGCGCACCAGATCGGCTGGCGCGGTGCTGCTGGCGCGCTCGGTGAAGCCGACGATGTCGGCGAACAGCACCGAGGCCTCGTCGTACTTGTCGGCGATGACATTGCGCTCGGGCTCTTTGAGCCGCTCGGCGATGCTGGCCGGCAACATGTTGGCCAGCAGTGCCTCCGAGCGCTCGTGCTCGGCCTCCATGGCCGCTTCGGCGCGTGCCGTGTCGCGCAGCGCGAACCAGACGGTCACCACCACCACCACGCACGCGGACACCGTGGTGATGACGAAGCCCATCGACTGGGCCCAGGCCGGCTGCAGTCCGGTGTCGCGCGGAATCAGGAACTCCGAGGCGATGACCAGGCCCGCTGCGGTCGCGGCCAGGACACTGGCCAGCACGATGTGCTCAACGCCCAGCACCAGCACGACCAGGCAGGTGCCGACGATGAAAAACAGCTGGGCGCCTGATCCGGTTCCGACTTCCCAGGCACTGGCGAACACGGTGACGTAGGCAGCCGCAATGAAGGTCAGGGGAGCCACCAATTCTCCGAAGCGGTGCAGCATGGGGATGCTGGCGAAGATCAGCCCGGCCGCGAGGTTGATCGAAATGACCTGCCAGAGCCACGAGCCCATCAGCAATTGCGCGGCCACGAAGCTGGTCGTCACGACAACCGACATCCAGGCGGCGATGCTGAGTATCCGGGCCCGGCGTGCAGCAATGGCTGCGTAGTGCTGGTTAGGAGCGCCGGCATGAGCGCGAGCGGCCGCCACGCAGTCCGGACGCTGCTGCGACCCGTCGGCTCCTGTTAGTGGGGCGCCACATTTCTTAGCCACCACGAATCACAGCGTAACCTTTGAGCTCGACGTTCACCGGACGTCTTCGGGCACCTTCCGATTTCACGCGTAAACCGGGCGCGAACAGCTTGAGCAAACCTCAAGTGCCTTGCCTGGGGCGGGCATATGATGCGTTCCTGCCAACTGGTCGGTGGAGAGCCGGCTGAGCGTTCTGACCTGGTAGGACGAAGCGGTGCCGACCGATCGCGAGGTGTCAGATGTCATTTGTGAGCGCAGCATCGCAGGCGATGATGGCCGCCGCGGGCAACTTATCCGGGATCGGGGACGGCATCAGGGCGGCTAGCGTGTTGGCGGCGCCATCGACCACGACGATTGCGCCCGCGGCAGCCGATGAGGTATCGACGGCTATTACGACGTTGTTTGGCACCCTCGCGGCGGATTTTCAGGCGCTCAGCACACAGACGGTGGCCTTTCACACCAGCTTGGTACAAACGCTGCTTAACAATGCGAGCACTTATGCGGGCGCCGAGGCCGCCAGCGCAAGTTCGCTAGCCGCGGCTTCAGCGACCACCCTCAGCCAATCGGCGTGGCACGCGGTCAATGAGGTTGCGATCTTAACGGGGGCTTCTTTTGCCTTCTCATCCGACGGACAGCATGGAGTTCAGGTGGGCACTGCGCAGGCCGGCAGCGCCCCAGGCGGCACCGCAATCGCTATCGGCGACGGTGCCACGGCCTTTGCCGGACAAAACGGCGTCGCGGCTACCCTGAACGGCCACGCCATGGCCAGCGGTCCGCGCTCCACAGCGATTGGCATCAACGGCAGCGCCATGGCCGGAGGCAACTCCGACCTCGCCTTCGGCTTCAACGGCAACGCCACCACGGCGGGGCCCACTAGCGGCAACCCCGCAAACAATCTGGCCATCGGCATCGACGCCCCGGCTACTGCCGGGTACGGCGTCAAAAACGTAGCCGTTGGAATCGAGGGCCCTGCCACCGCCGGAAGCATTGGCAGTGGTGGATTCGGCGCTGGCAACGTCGCGTTCAGTTACTCCGGCCAGGCCGCCGCGGTCAATGGCAACAACAACCAAGCCTTCGCCTTATTCGGTAATGCCAAGGCCGTCGCCCAAAACACCAGCAACAGTGTTGCCACCGCGGTGGGCGGCGGCTATGCCGTTATCGAGGGCGGGACTAACAACGTCGCCACTGTCGTGGGCGCCAACAGCGTGGCCTCAATCCCGATTGGCAACCACAACCATGCACTGGTGGTGGGCTCCGGTAGCGAGGCCGATGCCGGTGGCGGCGACAACAACGTCGCCGTTGTCTTCGGCTCCGGTAGCACCGCGCAGGCCGGCTTCCCCGGCAACTACGACCGCGCCGCCGCCTACTTCAATAACGCTCACGCGTACGCTACCGGCGGCGACCACCTCAGAGACATCAAGTTCGGTCCCACGATTTCGATGTTCGCCGCGCAGACGGCCGCCCTCCAGCAAACGGCGTTCAACACCGTCAATGACGCCGCCAACCTAATGGGCGTCAATTTCGCCTTCTCGTCCAACGGAGTAGGTATTCATTTCGGCTCCGCCGGGGCCATTAGTTCCTCGGGGGGCACCGCAATCGCCCTCGGCGCCAATGCCTATGCCGACGCCGGGACCAACGCCTTCGCAGCTGCCATCGGCGGAGGTTCCCCCGGGTACAACCCCCGGGCCATCGCCGGCCCGTCCGCCACCGCGATCGCCATCAACAGCGACGCCGAGGCCAACGGCAACTCCGACACCGCCGTCGGTATCAACGCCCAGGCCTACACAAAGGCCGGCTTCGGATCAAACACCGCCATCGCCCTCAACCGGCCGGCCGCCATCTTCGGGGGCAGTGGCAACACGGCCGTCGCCATCAACGGCCCTGCCACCGCCGGTGGGTATGTGAACCCAGCCCAAACGGTGGGCGCCAACAACGACATGGCCATCAGCTTCTATGGCCAGGCCACTGCAATCAACGGCGACAGCAACACCGCCATTGCCGCGTTCGGTAACAGCACCGCGGTCGCCGGGGTCAACGCCCCGAACGGCGTGAGCCACTCGACCGCGTTCGCGATGGGCGGCGGCGATGCCGAGATCTTGGCCGGCACCAACAGTTCCGCTACCGCTGTGGGCAACCACAGCGTTGCCACGGTCCAAGCCGGGAGCACCGACAATAACCACGCCTACGCCATCGGCGCCACCAGCGTGGCCAAGATCCAAGGCGGCACCGGCAACATAGCCGTCGCCGATGGCTTCGGCAGCGAGGCCGACGCCGGCGGCGGCGACCACAACACCGCCATCGTCCTGGGCACGCAAAGCTCGGCGAAGGCCGGCTTGGCCGGCGGAAACGACGTCGCCGTCGCTGTCTTCCACGACGTCCACGCGGCGGCTACCGGCGGCAGCAATCTAAGCGACATCAGGATCGACCACCTGCTTGCGACGACGCTCCCGCCGGTCAATTCGATTGATTTCGCCTTCTCGTCCAACGGGCAGGGGGGTCTGCAATACGGCACCGCAACGGCCCAAAGCGCCGCAGGCGGCACCGCAGTCGCCATCGGCCCCTGGTCGCGCGCCAACTCCGGCACCAACGGCTTCGCATTTGCCATGGGCCAAAGCTCGGATGCGCTAACCGGCCCCGCCTCGGTTGGGCTTGCCGTCAACGGGGTTGCAGCGCCCCTTGGCGCCAACGATCTCGCCGTCGCCATCAATGGCTTTGCCGGCACTCCCCAAGGCGGGCCCGTTGGCATGAACAACACCGCCATCGCCATCAACAACTTTCCCGGGGCCCAAGTCGCCGGCGGGAACCAGAACCTGGCCCTTGCACTCTTGGGACCCGCCACCGTGGGCGGCACCAGCAACGTGGCCCTCAGCTTGAACGGCCAGGCCTCCGCGACCGGTGGCAGCAGCAACGTCGCCACCGCCTTCTTTGCGAACAGCAACGCCGTCGTCCAGAACGCCGGCAACAGCTATGCCACCGCCATGGGTGGCGGGGATGCTGAGGTCTTGGCCGGCACGAATAACTTCGCCACCGCGGTGGGCATGAACACCGTTGCCAACGTTGCGAACCCCACCGGTGGCGCAAACTTCAACTACAACCACGCCTTCGCCGTAGGCGGCGGCCATGCCCAGGTGATTGTCGGTAACAACAACGACGCCACGGCCATTGGTGGCGGCAGTGCTGCCGGGGTCCTTATCGACGGGACCGAAAACTACACCGGAGGATTCAACCGCGCCACCGCCCTGGGCGGCGGGAACGCCCAGGTCTCCGTCATCGCGGACAACACCAACAACAACACTGCCTACGCCTCGGGTCCCGGGAGCAATGCCAAAGCCCTGTTCGGCGTCAACAACGTTGCCTTCGTCGCGGGCTCCGGCACGGTTCAAAGCAGCTTCGGCAACAACAATATTGGCGTCGCCCTGGGTACCCAGAACACTGTCCAGACGGGCGGCATAGGCGACCACAACGTCGCGTTCATCCTGGGGTCCGGTGGTAGCGCCTCGGCTGTTTCTGGCAACCAAAACGTTGCCATCGTCTTGGGCTCCAGGCCCACGTTCTTCGGCACCGTTCTGGCCGACGCCGGCTACGGCAACAACGACCTCGCAATCGGTATCCGCTTCATCGGTGGCACCATGGCGCAGGCTACCGGCGCCAGCAACCTGACCGACATTGCATTCGGCCCGTTCCACTTCAGAAGGCCGTAGGGCGACTCTAGAAAACGCGGCTGACCAGCCACGATCCACCTCAAGTAACTGGTGCCCTCGGTGAGATTCGAACTCACACTGTACGGGTTTTGAATCCGTTTATTTTGGCGTTTGTGGCGTTGCTGGGAATGGGCGAGTCCACGTACCAGGGCTATATGCAGCACATACGCCCGATTAGACGGTTTGGGAAAGTTGGCTAGATTTGCGACTTTCGGTGCTATCTGTGTACGTATTGTGTACGCTGAACCGTATCCTCGGTAAACCCCTGCCGACACCAACCGGAAAGGACTCGGAAGATGACCACGATAGAAAGCCATCTTGCCGCCTGGCATGCCCGCAACGCGGAGCTGAACGCGGCCGTCCCCCTACCGGACAGCTTCGCCGAGGGGGGTGTTTGGGAGGATGATGAGGACGGCTCGTGGACCCGCTCGCTCTTTGGCATCGAGCACGGCGCAGCTGTCCGTGTGTCCGTCGGCGCTTTCCAGAGCGAGGACGGGCGCATCCTTGAGCCAAACGTGTGGGTGGAGATTGATAAGCAGTTTGGCGGCCTTGATCCCGCTGGCGCGCGGCAGGTTGCGGCGGACCTCCTGAGGGCTGCGGACGAAGTTGAGCGCCTGTAGGCGTACTAAACCCTTTAAAGAGGAACACCCCCCGCTAAATGGCTGAAAACGGGGGGTGTTCTCTTTTGCACGGACTGCGCCCTACATACGTGTTTCCCGTGCGATCCCGCTGGGCCAACTACAGGCGAAAAACCAGCGGAAAGTTTTGCTCAACCCCCGGACAAAAGCAACAAACCGGGGGGAGCGTCAACCCCAGGGGAAAGGCGGCCCCTAGGATGAGTTTTCTATCAGATCGCCACCACTCGATAACGCTGAAGGACCAGCAGCTCACTGACAGACCATGCGAAGGGTGCGGCGGCATAGTTGGCACTGTTGGGGCCGTAGGTTTCGCCTACTGATACCTGACGACTGTGCGCGAGCAAACGCGCTGCGGCGCAGACGATTACGCTCTCAATGTCGCTATTGGGCACGCCATCGGTGAATCCGAGGCCACGTGTGTAGGCGGAAGCCATCGAGGTCACTACAGAGAGAACTGCATTCGCCTGGGCGGTGTCAACCGTTTGGCGCGGACCTAGGAACGCCGAAAGGTCCGACGCCGTTGGTGCAGCCATTTAGGCCTCAGTCAAAAGTGTTACAGCCTCAGGTTGCAAAAGCCCTGTGTCGTAACGGGTTACAACGCGGATACCAACAGAGTCGTAGTCGCCCCAGGTCTGGTCCAGAATCTTCACTTCGGCGTCCACGTCGCGCACAACGACAACCTTGGAGAAATCCACAAGTGCCACACGGTTTTTCGTGGAGACGGCGGGAATGTTGTCGGTGATGATGACCGGCAGACCGAAAATCTGGAAGGCGGTGCCGCCCTGAATGGTGCTCGGATCGAACAGGTACTGGCGGAAGTCCTGATCGGATGTTTCGCCGGGGTTGGCGATCTTCAGCTTGCGTAGGGTGGCGAAGGATGAACTGGTCATCACCCAATGTGTAGGACTGACCTTGTTGCCCATCGCGGTCGCCAGGCCGTCAATCAAGCTGTCGGCGTCGGTTAGATCAAGCGTGCCGGTGGCAATCGAGCTTGCCCGCAGAATGCCCTTAATAGTGTTTGACGTGCCCGTGCCGTCCCACAGGGCGGCATCTAGGGCGTTAGAAACATCGGTGATCAGGCGTTGCTGCAATACCGCGTCCAAGCCAATGACGGACTGCCTCACAAGCTCATTCGAGACGCGGACAAGAACCTTCAGTGATTTCAGCGTGGACGGCAGCAGGTCGATCTCATCGAGAGTCACATCGCCGTCGCTGATTTGCGAGCCCTCGGCGACGAATCCGGCGGTCACGCCCGAGGCGATGCGGGGGATACGGACCGGGCTAGCGGAGTCGAGAATTGTCGGCCCTGCGGCCAGAAATGTCGACCCCTGTTCTAGGGGCTGAACCAATAGCTGCGCAATCTGCGACTGGAGAATCGCGGAATTGCCAGAAGTAACTTCAATAGACAATGGGATCCTAAAATAGGAAAGTTGAATGGGGAGAAGACACGTCACCGGGACTGTCAGAATGGCACCAGGCCAGAGAGTTTGCGAGCACCAGGCTCTATATTGATTTTATCAGATTGCGCCTTTTAAGAGGCCCAAAAGACTGACGGGTTCCGCCGTCCCTCTATTTCCCTGCCCGATGTCTCCCGCGATTTTCCTTTTTGCGAAGTACGGGCGGTCAGCAAGTAGCGCGTCGATGGCTTCCGCAAGCTTTTCGGGGTGTTCTATGTGGCTGGAATCGAAGGGAAGATCGGCGGGATTTTCAAGCTTTCCGGTTGCCTTCACCAGTTCGGCGTGCAGCTGTTTTGCCAGTGCGTCGGCGCGGTCTTCGGCTTGCTTGGCGCGGTCCCTATAACCAGCGGATTCCTTGCGCAGATCCTCGACATATGAGCGCGGGAATGTGTCACCAGCGGTTTCGTCGTTATTGCCGCCTGATTGCGTTTCTGGCGCATTTTCCTCCGTCGCGGCCACTTCCGTATTAGGAGGCATGTTTTCGTCGTTCTGCGTTGATTCCTGATCGTCCATGCGACTACCTATCGCTCAGGCCGGAAATGTACCGGCCGAATTTAATGTCTGCCGAAATGGCGGCGTCTTGTTCCAACTGGGCTAATTCGGCCTCGATTTGATCAGCGCTGAAACCCAGTCTGGCTAGGGTGGTTCGGCGGCTTAACAAGCCACTGGTGAAATATTTGACCGCAGCATCAGCTTCTGCCGCTGTTGAGGCTGTTCCGGGGTTGCACCACACAACCTGTATTTCGGGCACATTGGACGGTTGGACGCGGTTGCGGACGGCAACCATCAATCGGCCGACCTGCGACCACGACTTGCCGAAAATCTGTTGCCGAGCTTCGGCTTTCGAGGTCAGACCGGACTCACCCGCAAGTAGTGCCTCGGCGCTGGTGGGCTGGTCCGCCAACACCCCCAGCATCGATCCGGGAAGTGCGGAGACGGCCTGAATCTGTGTCAGCAGGATTCTGACGGCGGATTCATAGCCTGCCAAATCCCCAGCGGGCAGCGAGCCGAATTTGGCCGCAGGGTCCTCCGCAATCCATGCACGGGTAACGTCGTCAGTTAGGGGGTTGGCCAATTCGACCTGCGGGTTTCCGTTGCCATCCAAAACCGGCAGCCCGTCGGAATCCAATAGTGGCTTTTCAATGGGTATTAGGCCGGTGGCATAACGGCGCGGCATTCCGGTGAATTCCGAGGAGACCAACATGTCGGCTAAGATTTTGTTGAGGGCATCACAAAGTGGGGCCAAATCATCTATCTCCGACGCCCCACAGCCCAAAATACGGTCTGAATTCACAATCGGAACAACCGGCACCACGCCCAAGGGATTGGGGATTTCCTCGATCAGGTCGAATCCTGCGGTCGCCGCGCCGGGAGTTTTTGCCCGCCAATGTTCAATTCTGTCGGGGAAATATGCCATCGCGTGGGTTTCGGTCTTGGTGCGCCATCGTTTGACGGCGCTCGTGACTTCCCTGGTAGCAGGGTCGGTGATGACTGCGACCTGTTTCGCCGACTCCACCGTTGCGGATGGATTATCGGCTTTATCCGACCAAACGATCACATACGAAGCCCCGAATAGTAAAGCTTCGCGGTGCGCAGCGGCCGAAGCTATCTCTAAATCGTTCCTGAGCCAATCTGACCAAATTTGGTCGTCGCCAGTGAACCCGGTGATACGCAATCTCTCGGCCAAAGATGTGACTGCTAATCGGGGGATGTTGCTACACATTCTCCCTAGACGGTCACCTAATGCTGTGCGCTGTTCGGGCGCCAAGAATGCGAGCTGTTGCGTGCCGGTGTAGTAACGTTCAAGTTCGCAGTATCGGTGTTGCGGCGCGTCTAATGTTTGGATCAGTTCAACGAGATTATCGCTGGTCATCTAAAGGCCCAGGCTCTATTCTTTTTGGGTCGTTGTGTCCCTAACCACACACAGCGCGAGTTGCACATAATCAACGCGGCTATGGCGTCTATCTTCGCGGACTTGCGGCGGCGGGACGATTTATCAATGGTGATTCCACTGTTTGTTTCGATCAGTTTCGCGGCCAATACATGCCGCCTTAAATTGTCATTCCCGGAATGGGTGAAGTTCTTGTTCATGGCGGCTGAATAGACATCGGCGACAGCTTTGGTGGCCCTACTCGGGGACCACGGAAATTCGGCAACGGGAATATTTTCCTGGGCTAATACTTGCAGGGTCCGATTCCACCTAAAAGGGTCAGCAACCAATTCGCGCACATTGTATTTTCTGCACGCCTGTCTAATGGCGTCCTCGACTGCCAAAACATCAATCCTGAAATCAGGCGAGCCGTCGCCCTCCCAGATGTTCAACAGATCAAAATGGGGAGTGGCCGAGACGGTGCCTACCACCAATGCTGTCGAGTCCGCTGCGCTGCCGCCGAAACTGCCGTCCAGGGAGAGCACAACTTCTGTGCCGTTTTTAATCGCTTCACCCGTGGAAAGGTCGTCCCAAGCGTCCGCTGTCAGGAATGGTGACTCGTTGGACTCGACGAATTGGCACAGGCGCTTTCTCCGATAGTCGTTCTCGGGCACGGTGCGGGCGTCGCGCTCGAAAACGTCGATCGACAAAAAATCGCCATACGCGGGATTTGATAATTCGATGCAATGGTCACAGAGCATGTCGTGGTGTTGGAATTCGTCCGCGGAGAATTCGCGCCAGGTAATGAAGTCGTCCCCCAGCTCCCGGTGAAGATTCCGCCAAGTGACCAGTGGCGAGTCCTGCATTTCAGCTGGGGGATTACCGATCCCGACTAATGTGCTGATGGGCCTTTTTCCCTGAGCCAGCATCAGCGTTGAAACCGTCTCCTGGGGTACCACCTGCAATTCGTCCACCAGGGCTAGGGAGAAGTCCAACCCCTCTAAGCTCTCGGCCTCTGAGGGCATTGCTTCCAGGGTCGAGAGGGTGCGGGGGTAGTAGACGGATTCCTTCATTACCTGGCAGCGTGAATACAACTCCGGGCTCCGCTGGACCATCATCCTGGCGACGTTGAACAGGATTGTTGCCTGTTTTTGGTTGCGGGCGCACACAACGATGTGACCCCCGTCGGGGCCTGTAAATAGTTCGTAGAGGGCCCAACATGCCAGCAAAGAGGATTTGCCGTTTCCGCGACCGATCATCCAACCCGCCAAACGGGGCCTAGGATCTGCGTCCATTACCGAGGAAACGAGATCAATTTGCCAATCGCGCAGGATTACCGGCTTGCCGGCGTTGTGTCCCTTCGGCACTTTTAAGAACCGTTTGCAGAATTGTCTGAATCGCTCGGATTCCGTGCCACGTGGGCGCCAGGGTAATGGCGAGGCATCCACGGGCTTGAGGCGCATAATTAGCTTCTTTTTTGGAAATTGGCAGTGAAATTAAACAAGTTTGCTGTGCTGACCTGCTATTTTGCTGTTAAAGAACAGCTCCGAGCTTCAGCCGTACCGTCGAGTGGACCACCCTATACCCCTACCCCCCACCCTCGCAGCATTACATATAAGTGCAGGTCAAAGGCCTAATATGGCTGATGTTGGTCGCCGTTTGCCGGGGGTATACGGTCTGGTCGGCTTAATCCTGCTGGAGTTCAGCCCATCCGCGAGGCTGTGACCTGCGGAAATGCGGGGCGTTTCATGGAGTTTGCAAAAGCCCAGGTCAGCGGGATTTAGCCTGTCGCTGCTTGCGTGCCTCGATGGCATCCAAGACAGTTTGCTGGCGCCATTGTGGCCACGGCTTTCGGGAGGCGTTGCACGCGTTGCACAGGACGGCGATGTTCTCGCGCACGTAGGCAAGGTCGGGGCGTTCCCTTACTGGGTGGACGTGCTCAGCAGTGAGCCGTGTTGTACTGCCGCATCGCTCGCAGATGGGAGATGCTCTGCGTACCGACTTGCTGAGTTGTCTCCAGCGCCAGGAGGCGTGAACAGGGTTCGGGGCCTTGCGGTATTTGGGCTTGCAGTTGCCACACCGGCTATTGAGTGTCGGTGTGCCGCAAATGAGGCAAGGCTTCATCGGATCTCGCGGATTCCATATCGAATGCCACCGATGTAGACGTTGTTGGCTGCCCAATTGCCCAGCGACGTGCGGCCTATCTTCGCCCGTGCAGAGCGCCAGCGTTCCTCTAGGTCTTGATCTGGTGGCCAGTACATGCGTGTGGAAATGTCAATATTCTCGCCGTCAACGATCTCGTCAAATGTGGCCGCGAAATCCTTCCAGCTCTCGTAAGGCAGAACTTCGCACTCACCCCAAAACGCGAAAGTCTTGGTGCTTTCGGGGAGGATTCCGAATCTCCGAAATCCGACTATCCCGGCCGCGCCACGATGCACAATCGAGTCCAATTTCTTCCCGGCCGACGTGAATCGCCTTCTCGACTTTGGGTATCGCAGGTATCGACATGCCGAGGTGGAATACACCGCGCACGATTTATGCAGGGGTCCGAACAACGCAGTTGTGTACACCGCCCCATGCCTGAGGTGCGACCCCAAGTCCGGGTTTCCGAGTGGACCGGCGAAAATCTGATATACCGGCCCATTAATAAGACAGCCGCACACGTCGCAGTGGCGGGATGAGGAAAGTACAAGCCGCCGCTTATCGCAGGTAGCGTTGCCGCCCGGATAGCTTGATGCCGATGACGGAAGGTGCGGCCGGTCCTTCTGTCTGGGCACCCTGGCAATCCAGGGTGGCTCGGGAAGGCTCAGTTTTCGAACTCGTATTCTATGCCCTTTGTTAAGCATTCCTGCGCCCGGAGAATCAGCGCCGATAAATGCTCTTGGCCTAATGCAAATGTCGCGCTGTCACCCCTCAAATTGCGAACATGCAACAGGTGCACCGGCTCGCCATCCATGACAATGCTGGAAAGGCCGATTTCCTTCAAAAGGATTACATCTAACGCTTGGCTCATTCGTCAAACCAATCGGTCCGCCGTTCAATCATCCGCAAAAGCGCCGCCCGGCATTCCTCACGCAACTCTTCGCCCTCGTACGCGACGGCAGCGAATCGCGCAAGCGCATCGGCCAGGGCGAATCCGTCATCGCAAACACCGCAAATTTTCCGGACATGCTCCCGGTACAAATCCCGCTCGTCACGGTCGTCCGTCATGTGCGCGACAAAAAGCAACAGCGCAAATCTTTCTGTGTCCCTATTGGAGAGCAGCTGCAAGTTGGCCCTCCATCGGCAGAGAATTAGGCCGGGTGTTGCGGTGGCAGTTCTCGTGCCAGCCGGCACCCGTTGATATGTATCGGATGCCCACCGGATTTAGGCCTTTGTGGATGTCGCGGTAATCAATCTCAAGTGCTTTTCCGCATCCGGGACAATTGTCGTCAGGGTCGTTGGCGACCGGCCACAATGCGTTTTCCGGCCCGGTGCCATCTGAGACGCGGATTTCGCGGCCTGCGGGATTTTTCAAAGTTGGAGCTTGCTCGCCGGGGAGGGCCAGGGAATACACGGTTGCCCGCCCGCGACCGCCCCCCTTTTCCTTGATCAGATATCCCATCTCCTCAAGCCAGGCGAGTTGCTTCCGGACTGCCCTCACGGTTAGGCCCGTATCCTCACTGAGGCGTTCGGCTCCCGGATATGCGTTGCGGCCGTTTTCGTCGGAGTAGTTCCACATCTCAACCAGAACCCGGTAGGCGGATGGGGGAATTGTCCTACCTCTCAGGCTTTTGAGGTACGCGAATTTATCCATCGTAACCGACAATCAGATTCGACTTGACCTGATGTCTTAATAGCCGGTCGGCCAGCATGGTTCGCAAAAAGGCTTGTGGGGTCATTTCCAGCCCTTTGGCCCGTTCGCGAATGGACTCATCCATCCATGCCGGTAGTCGCAGGTATATCGCACGTTCCATGTTCTGCTCCGAAATTCGCAGATTAGCGAAGAAATGGGATTATTCCCTTCGTTTATATGATATCACGGGAATCGCAATGGGGGTCGTAAAGTCCATTCTATCCCCTATTGCCTCTTCTCCTCCCTGCCGCGCGAAGCGCCCCTGCTAGCAACTCGGCCACGCTACTGCGCAACATCGAGAACTATCGCATTGCCCTCCCAAGTCCGCGCTCAAGACCCTTTGACGGGTTTGACGGGGTTTTAGCCCCGATGCGCCATAGAAGGCGTTTGAGGGGCATTTGAGGCGGTTTTCGAGAAAATTCGCTGATTTGATAATGATTTGTTAATGATCTGATGGGGTGAACGGCGGTGCACTGTTTTCGGACACTACGGTGCACTGTTTTGCGCTTCGTGGTGCACTGTTTTAACCTACTCAAACAGTGAATGGTGGTGCACTGTTTATGGGATGGGGTCATGCTCTTAGTGACTCGAAGTGACTGCCCACCCAATAGGCCTCGTGGTCGGCGTCATCGGAGGTAAAGCCGTAGTTGTCGATGAGGCGTTGCTTGAATCTCCGCAGAAAACGCCACTCCTTTTCGGTGAGATCTTCGCGGATGTCATCTAAGCCCACGGGCTATCCTGATTCTCTTGCATGTTTGTGGTCATGTGCCAATTGTGAGGCCAGTTGCATGGCCTGTCACCAGCATTCTCAAAAGTGGGACAGTCTCAATTCAGATGAACTAGGGGAGAGGAATAGGTTGAACCTCGTGAGCGCTGCGTGTGATTACATGCCGGTTGCCATTTGGCAGAGTGAATGCGGCTCTGACTTGGGTTCGCCGAATCTCGATTATCGTGGCCTCGCGAGACCCGCGCCAACTCACCATCACCCGCTTACCAATGTGAAGATGCTTGACCATTTCCCGCGCTCTTTGCTGCCGCGCTTGCGCCTCGCGGTGAGCAGACCGGCGGGCCGCTACCCACGACGGAACGCGCTGCGGGTGTCCGGCTTTGTCGTACGCGCACTGGTGAGCAAGCCATGGAAAATCTCTAGCGATGGCGTCCAGTATTTCCTCGTACAGGCGATCCGTCACGGATCTGTAGACGTTTCCGTCGTAGTTGGTGAAGTCGTGGCGCAGCATATTTATGACGCTGCGGTGGTCGTCTCTCGCCGGTTCGAGTGCGAATTCCGATTCGCGTTGTCTTGCCATCGCGACTAACTTTCTCGGATCGGCACCTAGCAGCTCAGTCCAACCGTAGTGGCCCTCGGCGGCAGTCACCACTCACCGCCGCCGACCGCACTGGTGATCTTCTGCTCCTCGGACCATTGCACAAGGTCGCTGAAGTCGTAGAACACCCGTCTCCCACCGAGCCGGTAGCTCTTGGGGCCAAGTCCCTGATGGCGCCACCACCTCAGGGTTGCCTCTGGGAGGTGTAGATATTCTGCCGCTTCGGCAGTAGTGAGTCGTTGCATGTTCGTCCTCGGCTGTCATGAGCGGCACCATCTCACCGCTCCCTGCCAACCAAGTCTAAGTGCCATTGCCCCATGACCCATTCCCTATTTTGAGACATTCTGAGCGGCCTTGATTGCGTCACCCAAAGCCGTGGCGACGGAAGCTAAGTCGTCACTCAGCAAATGTCCATAAAGGTCTAATGTCATTGCAGCCGATGCGTGTCCGAGTAACCGTTGAACCACCTTCACATTCGCACCCGCGCTGATTGCGAGTGAGGCAGTGGTGTGTCTAAGTCCATGCGGCACAAGATTAGTGATGCCGACCTCTTTGCACGCGTTATCGAACGCCCATCGGTACTCGCCGACAGTTAGAAAATCACCTTTCCGTCCCGGAAACACTAGCGCTTCGGGGTCGTTAGGCAAATTGTCTTTGAGTAATTCCCAGACTGGTGCGGGTATCGGGACATGCCGGGTGCGGCCGCTTTTCGTCGTCGTCTCGACCAACCCCTTTTTGGTGACACCGGACACAGATGCCCGTATGACCAACTCGCCATCTCCCACGTGTTTTCGCCTTAGCGCCACGGCTTCGCCGAATCGCAGGCCGCCATAACCGAGGACTAGGGTCAGCGTCTCGAATCGCCCCGTCGCTTTGGCCAGCGCCAACAGTTCGGCATGAGTCAGATACCGCCGCTCCCGTTCTGTGCGCCGGGGAAGGTCGTCGGATTCAAGGGTGGCAACCACATTGGTGGCGATGAGGCCTGACTTGGCCGCGAACTTCATGACGGCTCCGGCGAGCTGGTGCGCCTGGCGTATCCGTGACGCCGACAACGGGCGCTCTGGGTCGGTAGAAAGCCCGCCGAGCCAGGAATGATAGTCGGCGTAGCTAATCTCCCTCAGGGGCACGTTTTTCCATTTGGGGAGTATCAGGGTGTCCAAGAGGGAGCGGTACCCCGCCGTGGTCTTGGGTTTGCGGTGCCCCTTCCCCGTAAACCAACGCTCCGCAACAACTCCGAACGGTTCGGTGCCAAGGTCAGGATTCACCCACGTGGCAGTTGTAACCTTGCCGCGTTCGCGATTAACCCAGCGCTCGGCTTCCTGTTCGGTCCGGAACCTTTGGGTGCGTTGCTTGCCGTCGCTGCCGACATACCAACCGCGCCAACGCTGACCCACTCCCGTAGGGCGTCCAACCCCCTCGGCCTTCCACCGGCCGGTGGCCAGCTTGGTTGGTTTACCGTCCCGGTCCCGCCAGAGGTCAACGACCCCACCAGTGCCCGGTGTTCGCTGAATGCTCACGCGCCAAGTTTACAACCTGTGTACGGTCTGGACCCCCATTTTTAGGTCAATGCGTGCTGACGTGCCTGTTCGTGGTGCCCTCGGTGAGATTCGAACTCACACTGTACGGGTTTTGAATCCGTTTCCTCTGCCAGTTGGGATACGAGGGCTGGCTTACGGCTTTCTACCTTAAGGCAGCGTCATCCCGACTCACCGCCCCCCAAGCTTCCGAGTCTGAACGGTCCACGACACAATGTCCGTCATGACCGGCCCCAACAACGACGCCGAAGCCGCTCCGCCGCGCCGGGTCCTGATCGCGGAAGACGAAGCGCTCATCCGGATGGACCTCGCTGAAATGCTGCGAGAGGAGGGGTACGACATCGTCGGGGAAGCCGGCGACGGCCAGGAAGCCGTCGAGCTGGCCGAGCGGCATAAGCCGGATCTGGTGATCATGGATGTCAAGATGCCGCGGCGCGACGGGATCGACGCCGCGTCGGAGATCGCGAGCAAGCGCATTGCGCCGATCGTGGTGCTGACCGCCTTCAGTCAGCGCGATCTGGTCGAGCGCGCCCGCGACGCCGGCGCAATGGCTTATCTGGTCAAGCCATTCACAATCAGCGACCTGATCCCGGCCATCGAACTGGCGGTCAGCCGGTTCGGTGAGATCTCGGCGCTGGAACGGGAAGTGGCCACGCTGTCGGACCGGCTGGAAACCCGAAAGCTCGTCGAACGTGCCAAAGGCCTGCTGCAGGCCAAGCAGGGCATGTCCGAGCCCGAGGCATTCAAGTGGATCCAGCGGGCCGCGATGGACCGGCGGACCACCATGAAGCGGGTGGCCGAAGTGGTCCTGGAAACCCTCGGCGACGCACCTGCCGAATAGCCCCGCGAGCGTGCGCGTCTGTTCAGTGACACGCCGCCGCGGCCGTACATCTGCGCACGCTCGCGCCAGGGTTGTTGCGGGCTAACGCGCGACGATCACCGAGGAGCCGTGGCCGAACAGGCCCTGGTTGGCGGTGATACCCACCTTGGCGTTGTCCACCTGACGACCGGTGGCCTGCCCGCGCAGCTGCCAGGTGAGCTCGCAGACCTGGGCGATCGCCTGGGCGGGAATGGCTTCGCCGAAGCACGCCAGCCCGCCCGAAGCATTCACCGGTACCCTGCCGCCGATGGTGGTGGCTCCGCTGCGCAGCAGCGTCTCGGCGTCGCCCCTGGCGCACAGGCTCAGGTGCTCATACCAGTCCAGCTCGAGCGCGGTGGACAGGTCGTAGACCTCGGCCAGACTGAGGTCTTCGGGTCCTATGCCGGCCTCGGCATAGGCGGCATCGAGGATCTGATCCTTGAACACCCGATCCGGCGCGGGCACCACCGCGGTGGAATCCGTTGCGATGTCGGGCAATTCGGGCAGATGCTGCGGGTATTGCGGGGTCACGGTGCTGATGGCCCGCACCGAGGGCACACCTGCCACCGAGCCAAGATGCTTCTCGGCGAAGGATTTGCTCGCCACGATCAGGGCGGCCGCACCGTCGGAGGTCGCGCAAATGTCAAGCAGCCGAAGCGGATCCGAGACCACCGGGCTGGCCAGCACGTCGTCGATCGAGTTCTCCTTGCGGTAGCGGGCATTCGGGTTGTTCAGCCCGTGCTTGGAGTTCTTGACCTTCACCTGAGCGAAGTCCTCGAGTGTGGCGCCGTAGAGGTCCATACGCCGGCGGGCCAGCAGCGCAAAGTACACCGTGTTCGTCGCGCCGATCAGGTGGAAGCGCTGCCAGTCCGGGTCGTTCTTGCGCTCGCCGCCCACCGGCGCGAAAAACCCCTTCGGCGTCGTGTCGGCGCCGATCACCAGCGCGACCTCGCAGAAGCCGGCCAGAATCTGGGCGCGTGCACTCTGCAGCGCCTGGGATCCGCTGGCGCAAGCGGCGTAGCTGGAGCTGACGGGCACGCCGTTCCAGCCCAGCTTCTGGGCGAACGTGGCGCCGGCGATGAAGCCGGGATAGCCGTTGCGGATGGTGTCGGCGCCGGCCACCAGCTGAATCTGGCGCCAATCCAGGCCCGACTCGGCGAGGGCGGCGCGGGCGGCGACAACGCCGTACTCGGTGAAGTCGCGACCCCACTTGCCCCACGGGTGCATGCCGGCGCCGAGGATGTAAACGGGTTCGGGCGCGCTCATGATGGGATCCTCCACGCGTACACGATCCGTTCCACGCCGTCGTCGTCGGTGAACAGCGGCATGGTGGTCAGCTCCATCTCGATGCCGACCTTCAGATCCGCCGCCAGCGTGCCCTCGACCACCTTGCCCAGCACGATCAGCCCTTCATCGGCCAGCTCCACCGCGGCGACGGCGAAGGGCTCGAAGGGATCAGGGGAGGGGTACGGGGGCGGCGGCGCGTAGCGGTTCTCGGTGTAACTCCACAGCTTGCCGCGGCGCGACAATGCGACGGCCTCTAGTTCGTCGCCGTCGCAGGCCGGGTTGGGGCAGTTGTTTTCGCGGGGCGGGAAGACGTACGTGCCGCATTGCGGGCATTTACTGCCGATCAGATGCGGGTTTCCGGCTTCGTCGGTGGCGAACCATCCGTCGACCGCGGGTTCTTGGCTGGTGACCTCGGGCACTCGGCCAGACTACCCAGCGCGGGCACAAAACTGAAACGTGTTCCAGTTCCGCCAGGCTCCGGCCGCGTCAGACCGGATGCCTAGAGTGTGAGCCGTGAATGCTCCGTCCGTTGAGGCCACCAGCTCGGATCAAGCCAAACCCACGCTGATGCTGCTGGACGGCAATTCGCTGGCGTTCCGCGCCTTCTACGCGCTGCCCGCGGAGAACTTCAAGACCCGCAGCGGGCTGACCACCAACGCGGTCTACGGCTTTACCGCCATGCTGATCAACCTGCTGCGCGACGAGGGTCCTACCCATATCGCGGCGGCGTTCGATGTGTCGCGGCAGACGTTTCGCTCCGAGCGGTATCCGGAGTACAAGGCCAACCGGTCGTCGACGCCCGACGAATTCCACGGCCAGATCGACATCACCAAGGAAGTGCTTGGCGCGCTTGGCATTACCGTGCTTTCCGAGCCGGGATTCGAGGCCGACGACCTCATCGCGACGCTGGCCACCCAGGCCCAGAACGAGGGTTACCGGGTGCTGGTGGTCACCGGTGACCGCGACTCGCTGCAACTCGTCACCGACGACGTGACGGTGCTCTACCCGATCAAAGGCGTCAGCGAACTCACCCGGTTCACCCCGGATGCCGTCTTCGACAAATACGGCCTGACGCCAACGCAATACCCCGACTTCGCGGCGCTGCGCGGCGACCCGAGCGACAACTTGCCCGGCATTCCCGGGGTGGGGGAGAAGACCGCCTCGAAGTGGATCATCGAGTACGGCTCGTTGCAGTCGCTGGTCGACAACGTCGACTCGGTGCGCGGCAAGGTCGGCGATGCGCTGCGGGCGCACTTGGCCAACGTGGTGCGCAACCGCGAGCTCACCGAACTCGTTCGCGATGTGCCGTTGGCGCAGACGCCGGACACGCTGCGGCTGCTGCCCTGGGACCGCGACCAGATCCACCGGCTCTTCGACGACCTGGAGTTCCGGGTGCTGCGCGACCGGTTGTTCGACACACTCGCGGCGGTGGAGCCCGAGGTCGACGAGGGGTTCGACGTGCGCGGCGGCGCGCTGGAACCCGGGACGGCGGGGCAGTGGCTGGCCGAGCACGCCGCGGACGGGCGCCGGTCGGGCGTGACCGTGGTGGGCACTCACCTGCCGCACGGCGGGGATGCCACGGCATTGGCCATCGCGGCCGCTGACGGAGAAGGCGCTTACCTCGACACGGCCACGCTGACTCCAGACGACGATGCCGCGCTGGCCGCCTGGCTCGCCGATCCTGCCAAACCCAAGGCGCTGCACGAGGCGAAACTGGCCATCCACGACCTGGCGGGCCGCGGCTGGGCGCTGAACGGCGTCACCTCCGACACCGCATTGGCCGCATACCTCGTAAGGCCCGGCCAGCGCAGCTTCACCCTCGACGACCTGTCGCTGCGCTACCTGCGTCGCGAGCTGCGGGCGGAAACGCCTGAACAGCAACAGCTTTCGCTCCTCGACGATCTCGACGAGGCGGGTGGCGTGGACGAGCAAGCCGTCCAAACCGCAATTTTGCGGGCCCGGGCCGTCATCGATCTCGCGGACGCGCTGGACACCGAACTGGCCCGCATCGACTCCACCGCGTTGCTGGGTGACATGGAGTTGCCGGTGCAGCAGGTCCTGGCCGAGATGGAACACGTCGGCATCGCCGTCGACCTGAAGATGCTGACCGAGTTGCAAAGTCAGTTCGGTAACCAGATTCGCGACGCCGCCGAAGCCGCCTACGCGGTGATCGGCAAGCAGATCAACCTGGGCTCGCCCAAGCAGCTGCAAGTCGTGCTGTTCGACGAGCTGGGCATGCCCAAGACGAAGCGGACCAAGACCGGCTACACCACGGATGCGGACGCCCTGCAGTCGCTGTTCGACAAAACCGGGCACCCGTTCCTGCAGCACATGCTGACCCACCGCGACGTCACCCGGCTCAAGGTCACCGTGGACGGGCTGCTGAATTCGGTCGCCGCCGACGGACGCATTCACACCACGTTCAACCAGACGATCGCGGCCACCGGGCGGCTATCGTCGACCGAACCCAACCTGCAGAACATCCCGATCCGCACCGACGCGGGCCGGCAGATCCGCGACGCATTCGTGGTGGGCTCGCAGACCTACACCGAGCTGATGACCGCCGACTACAGCCAGATCGAAATGCGGATCATGGCGCACCTGTCGCGCGATGAAGGCCTCATCGAGGCGTTCAACACCGGAGAGGACCTGCACTCGTTCGTCGCATCCCGGGCGTTCGGTGTGCCGATAGAAGAGGTGACCGCGGAGTTGCGGCGCCGGGTCAAAGCCATGTCGTACGGATTGGCCTACGGGTTGAGCGCCTACGGCCTGTCGGCTCAGCTGAAGATCTCCACCGAAGAAGCCAAGGAGCAGATGGACCAGTACTTCGCCCGATTCGGCGGGGTGCGTGACTATTTGATGAACATCGTCGAGCAGGCCCGCAAGGACGGCTACACGTCGACCGTGCTGGGGCGTCGGCGCTATCTCCCGGAGCTGGACAGCAGCAATCGGCAGGTGCGTGAGGCGGCCGAGCGTGCGGCGCTCAACGCGCCGATCCAGGGCAGCGCGGCCGACATCATCAAGGTGGCCATGATCGAAGTCGACAAGGGGCTCAAACAGGCGGGCCTGGCCTCGCGGATGTTGCTGCAGGTCCACGACGAATTGCTATTCGAAATCGCGCCCGGTGAGCGCGAGCAGGTGGAGGCGCTGGCCCGGGACAAGATGGGCGGCGCCTACCCGCTCGATGTGCCGTTGGAGGTGTCGGTGGGCTACGGCCGCAGCTGGGACGCGGCAGCCCATTAGCGGTCGCGGTTCTGCACACGCGACACCGAAGTGCCTGCATTGTCGGTGTCGCGGCGGATACTAGGGCACAGCAATCCGGCCCAGAGCGACGAGGAGGTGCCCAACCGGTGAAGGACGGCCGTTGGGTGCAGATCGCCGAGTCGCAATTCGCCCACGAGCAGCAGGGCCTCGACGCATCTCGACATCCTCGCCGAGCTCAGCGACCTGTCGGCGCCGCGGCGGCGCCCGGTCTGGGTGCTGCTACCCCAACTGCGTGGGCAGACCGGAGCGCTGGTGGACCGTAGGCCGATTCAACTGGGCTCGCCCGCGCAGTTCTTACTTTGGCGAGGTACCGCGGAGGCGGCGCACACATGACAACGCAGCCGAACACGCACCAGCGATCTCGACACTGGGGCGACTTTAGAAGTAATTTTAATGTCATGGACGAGGTGTCATTTTCGGACTTGCAGTTGAAGGGCAAGGCGACCATCGAGCGTTGGCTGCGCAGTTCGGCGGGACGGCCCCTGCGGGTGCGGCGGCGCGACGCCGAGGATCTGGTCCTGACTACCGCCTCGCGGGCGGCCCAGGAGCGGGAGGCGTCGTCGGCGACTTCTCGGCTGTTCGTGGCGATGATGCGGCACGACCGCGGGGTGCGTCACCTGGTGACCGAGGCGTTGCCGGAGGCGTTCCCATGGGTGGCGTTCTTGTCGCGCGCGGAGGTCGACGAGTTCGTCGACGAATTGGTGGCGACGATGCGCGCCGCGGATTCGATCGACAACCCGGCGCCGGTGGCTCAGCTGATCGAGAGTTGGCGACACACCGCGGAGGTGCTCGCCGATCCGGAGTTGGCGGCGGTCCTGACCGCGCCGAGCGACGGCGATTACGGAAGGGTGCCGGCGCCTGAGTGAGTCCGAAACGGGGAGATCGCGTAGCACCGCCGGCCGCGCGGGGACAGTGGGAGTTGCGGTTTGCGACCAGCGAGGCGGTCAAGGGATGGGAGTCGTTATGCCAGCAAGCCGCAGCGAACACCGAGGTTGCGTGGAATGAGCTGCGCGGCCGTCCGGAAAGTCCGGCGCCAACGCCGCGGCATCACCGGCTCAAGGGTCGGCTGGCATCGGCCGCGCATGGTGGGGTGGACATGGAGCAGTGGCAGTACGAGGTGACCGGCGGCGGAAGGATCTGGTACCTCGTCGATGTCGAGAAGCACACGTTATGGCTGCGCCACGCGGGGCCTGGGCATCCGCGTGAGACCGAATAAGGGGCAGGTGTCGCCATGGTGAGTTGGACCGCAGCGGATCTGGTGGCCGCGTTGCGCCGCCAAGTGTCCGAGCTGGAAGCCGACCTGCGGGCGCGGGTCGACGGCGACGACCATGACCTGCGCCAGCCGGGCGTGTACGAGTCGTGGAAACGGGACTGCGACGACCATGCCCGCACGATTTGGCGGCCAAGACCCGTCCCAGCGCATGCACGACAACCGCACCCGGGTAGCCGAACAGCGCCTAGCCCTCCTGGGCGATGGCGTTCGACTGTGCGTGCCGAAGTAGGCTCCGATGCCGACCAGGTCGGTTAACCCAGGCAAGGCGGTTACCGGACTTGAGTTCGCGGCGGCGATGCCCGGTCCTCATTACCAGCAGGAACAGGCTACTTGCGGCTTATTCCGCCAGCGGCGCGCGGCCCGCGGCCAACAAGTGACCGACTTGGTCTCGCCGCGGCCGATCAGCAACTCGATCCAAATCCCGAGGATCACCGAACAGCACCACTGCGCCTTGGCTAGGTCGCGAGTGACCAGTTTGTCCAGCGTGTGTCGCGTCGAGTAGCCTCGACAGGTAAACCCCAATTTGTCCCTACGATGAACCCTGTCCGGAGCAACCCAACAAAATGCCGAGTCCCACCGTCACCTCGCCCCAAGTAGCCGTCAACGACATAGGCTCCAGCGAGGACTTTCTCGCCGCAATAGACAAAACGATCAAGTACTTCAACGATGGCGACATCGTCGAAGGCACCATCGTCAAAGTGGACCGGGACGAGGTGCTCCTCGACATCGGCTACAAGACCGAAGGGGTCATCCCCGCCCGCGAGCTCTCGATCAAACACGACGTCGACCCCAATGAGGTCGTTTCCGTGGGCGACGAGGTCGAGGCCCTCGTCCTCACCAAAGAGGACAAAGAGGGCCGGCTCATCCTCTCCAAGAAGCGCGCGCAGTACGAGCGCGCCTGGGGCACCATCGAGGCGCTCAAAGAGAAGGACGAGGCCGTCAAGGGCACAGTCATCGAGGTGGTCAAGGGTGGCCTGATCCTCGACATCGGCTTGCGCGGCTTCCTGCCCGCCTCGCTGGTCGAGATGCGCCGGGTGCGCGATCTGCAGCCGTACATCGGCAAGGAGATCGAGGCCAAGATCATCGAGCTGGACAAGAACCGCAACAACGTGGTGCTGTCGCGGCGCGCCTGGCTGGAGCAGACCCAGTCGGAGGTGCGCAGCGAATTCCTCAACCAGCTGCAGAAGGGCACCATCCGCAAGGGTGTGGTCTCCTCGATCGTCAACTTCGGCGCATTCGTCGACCTCGGCGGCGTGGACGGTCTGGTGCACGTGTCCGAGCTGTCCTGGAAGCACATCGACCACCCGTCCGAGGTGGTTCAGGTGGGCGACGAGGTCACCGTCGAGGTGCTCGACGTCGACATGGACCGCGAGCGGGTTTCGTTGTCGCTGAAGGCGACTCAGGAAGACCCGTGGCGCCACTTCGCCCGCACCCACGCCATCGGCCAGATCGTGCCCGGAAAGGTCACCAAGCTGGTTCCGTTCGGCGCGTTCGTCCGCGTCGAGGAGGGCATCGAGGGCCTGGTGCACATCTCCGAGCTCGCCGAGCGCCACGTCGAGGTGCCCGACCAGGTGGTTGCCGTCGGCGACGACGCGATGGTCAAGGTCATCGACATCGACCTGGAGCGTCGCCGGATTTCGTTGTCGCTCAAGCAGGCCAACGAGGACTACACCGAGGAATTCGACCCGGCGAAGTACGGCATGGCCGACAGCTACGACGAGCAGGGCAACTACATCTTCCCCGAAGGCTTCGACGCCGAGACCAACGAATGGCTCGAGGGTTTCGACGCCCAGCGCAACGAGTGGGAAGCCCGCTACGCCGAGGCCGAGCGCCGGCACAAGATGCACACCACGCAGATGGAGAAGTTCGCCGCGGCCGAGGCCGAGGCGCATGCCGCCGGCGAGCAGACTCAATCCAGCAGTGGGCCGTCGGAGAAGGCCGCGGGTGGCTCGCTGGCCAGCGACGCGCAATTGGCCGCGCTGCGGGAAAAGCTCGCCGGCAACGCCTAATACTGTCAGCGGATGCTGCGCATCGGGTTGACCGGTGGGATCGGCGCCGGGAAATCGGCGCTGTCCAAAGCGTTTTCGGACTGCGGCGGAATCATCGTCGACGGGGATGTCATCGCCCGCGAGGTGGTCGAGCCGGGCACCGAAGGGCTGGCCGCACTGGTCGACGCCTTTGGCCGCGACATCCTGCTGCCGGACGGAGCGCTGGATCGGCCGGCCTTGGCCGCCAAGGCTTTTCGCGATGACGACGAGCGTAAGAAGCTCAACGGCATCGTGCACCCATTGGTGGCCCGCAGGCGTGCGGAGATCATCGCGGCGGTTTCCGAAGATGCCGTTGTAGTGGAAGACATTCCGCTACTGGTGGAATCGGGCATGGCGCCGCTGTTCCCACTGGTGGTCATCGTGCATGCCGACGTCGAGTTGCGGGTGAAACGGCTGGTCGAAATGCGTGGCATGGCCGAAGACGACGCCCGGGCCAGGATCGCTGCCCAGGCCGACGATGAGCAGCGGCGTGCCGTCGCCGACGTCTGGCTGGACAATTCCGGTGAGCCGGGCGACTTGGTGGCCAAGGCGCATGACGTGTGGCACAACCGGATAATGCCGTTCGCGCACAACTTGACCGAACGTCAGATCGCCCGTGCGCCGGCGCGGCTGGTGGCCGCCGATCCGAGTTGGCCGGATCAGGCGCAGCGCATCATCAACCGGCTGAAGACGACGTGCGGCCACCGGGCGTTGCGCGTGGACCACATCGGCTCGACCGCGGTGCCCGATTACGACGCCAAGGATGTCATCGACATCCAGGTCACCGTCGAATCACTCGAAACGGCAGACGAACTCGTCGAACCGTTGCTGAACGCCGGCTACCCGCGCCTGGAGCACATCACCCAGGACACCCCCAAGGCCGACGCGCGCAGCACCGTCGACCGCTACGACCACAGTGCCGATCCGGCATTGTGGCACAAGCGGATTCACGCATCCGCCGATCCAGGTCGGCCGACCAATGTGCACATCCGGGTGGACGGCCGGCCCAACCAGCAGTTCGCCCTGCTGTTCGTCGACTGGCTGAAAGCCAACGCTGCTGTTCGCGCCGACTACCTCGACGTCAAACGCAAAGCCGATGCCGGCGGTGGCGGGGACACGCTGCGCTATGTGACCGCGAAGGAACCGTGGTTTCTCGACGCATACCGGCGGGCCTGGGAATGGGCCGACACCACCGGCTGGAAGCCCTAGCCGTCGGCTGCTCCGGTCTGGCGCAGGTAGCCGCTGAGCAAGGCGACGATCTCGTCCTCGACCTGTCGCACGTCGACGTCTGCCTCCGACGTGACGAGCCGGTGCACCAGCGAATCGATCGTCGCGACGACGATGTGAGCGGTCAGCCGGCCGGCCGGCGCCTCAGGGTGCTGCTCGAGTAGCTGGACAGTCGCAGCCACACTGAACCGCTCCAATTCATGCAACCGCGCCAAAAACGCCGGCGCCCGCGGTGCTTCTTCGAACAGCACGCGATGCAGTCGCGGATTGTCGCGGTGGTTGTCGATGGTCGCCCGCACGAACAACCGCAGGGCATCGTCGAGTCGCGGCGGCAGGCCCGCCGACAGGCGCTCACCCAGCAACCGCACCCCGGCGTCGACGTGGGCGTCCATCAGCGCGCGCAGCACCGCGTCCTTGTTCGGAAAATATTGGTACAGCGAGCCGATCGACACCCCGGCACGCTCGGCGATGCGGTTGGTGGTTCCCGCCGCATAGCCGTGCTCGGCGAAAACGTGAGCCGCCGCATCCAGGATGCGCTGTCGGGTCTCGGCGGCCCGCTCCTGTTTGGGCTGCTTGCGCTGGCGAAATCGATCTGTGGGTGCGATTGCGGACCTCCCGGGCAAAAGCGAGTAGTCATTCGGCGCCAAGTTCAGCAAAATTTGGTCCGTGCGCACCGTTCACGTCGAAACCATTCTGCCCACCGCCGCCGACCGGGTGTGGTCGGCGATGCTTTCCCCGGCCACCTTCCGCTATGTCTGCAAGGGCCTCTTCGGCTTTCCCGCCCTGGCCGGGCGCACCGAGCCGCTGTATGCCGGTGAGCGCGGCACGGGCTGGCTGTTCGCATTCCATGTGATACCCGCCTACCGGCACACCATCGAGGTTGTCGAGGTTGACCAAGCGAGCGGAACCATCCGCACCCGGGAACACGGCGGCCTCCTCAAGGCGTGGAACCACACGCTGCATGTCGAACCCCTCGACGGCCACTCGTGCCGCTACAGCGACACTGTCGACATCGACGCCGGCCTAGCCACCCCCGTCGTCGTGGCTATGGCGACCGGGATTTACCGCTACCGGCAACGGCGTTGGCGCAAACTCGTGCGGCGCCATCTGACGGCGGAACCGACTACGCCCCAAGCCAATTGAGTTGCATGCCGTTCGCGCAAAGCCACGTCTGCAAGTCGTAGCCATTGCGCGCCAAGCCGTCGATGGCAGCCGCGGCGCGCCGCACCGCCAGCTCGGCGGTCTCAGGCGCTAACAAGCCGTGGCGCACCGCGTCCAGCAGCTCGTCGACATCAGCCAATTCGGCTCCGCGGCCGGTGCGCACTTCGATGTCGAGGTAGTGGTCTTCGGAGCGCCAGACCGCCCCGCCCGGCGTGTATTCGCCGATGTCGAGGTAATAGTCGTGGTCGCGTTCATGGCCGGGGTTGAAGTGAAACACGGTGGCGCGCAAGCCCAACGACGGCAGCAGCCATGACTCGAGGTAATGGAACTGCACCCGCCCGGGAGTGGGCCGGGCCAGATACAGCCCCCACGGGTGCACCGCGTACTCGTCAACGGCCCGCACCACGCCCTTCGGGTCGGTGTTCGTGCGGGCTAGCAGGTCGAACGTCTCGTGCTTCGGTGGATGGATGCCCTCACCTTAGCGGCGTAACCGAATCTTCCACCGCACGAAGACGGTGTAGATCACCGACAACGCCGCCAACATGCCCATGTCGAAAAGCCACACCTTCGAGGTGTGCCGCCAGAACCGGTCCTGGCTGACCAGCGAACCGGGGATCAGGTGCCGGATATCGACCGTCGACGCGGCCGCCGCATACCCCCACCGCGCCGGCATGGCGAAGGAGAGTTGGTCGAGCACCAGCCTTCCGGTCACCGGGACCATGCCGCCGCACAGCACCAGTTGCGCCATGATCGACACCACGAACAGCGGCATGATCTGCTCGCTGGAGCGGACCAGCGCCGAGATGGCCAGCCCGAGAATCGCCGAGGCTATGCAGGTCGCCGCGACGGTGGCGAACAGTTCTCCGATGGCTCCGGCGGTGCCGTGGCCGAGGACCGCGGGCCCGCGCGTCGGCGCACCCTTACCGACCACCACGATGGCGGTGATGATCGCCGATTGCAGGATCGCGAACAGGCAGAACACACCCGTCTTGGCCAGCAGGTAGGCGGTGGTCGACAGCCCTACGGCTTGCTCGCGCTGGAACACCGCGCGTTCGCCCACGAGGTCGCGGATGGTCAGCGCGGTGCCCATGAATGCCGCGGCGAGCAGCAGCAGGTTCAGTATTTGCGCGGCTTCGTCGGGGGTACCGCTGTGTTCGGCGACGGCCCGGAAGCCATTCGTGCCGGGAACGGTCAGCGATAGCGCACCCAAGATGAACGGCAGCACAGCCAGGAACACGAAGTAGGCGCGGTCGGCCACGACCAGCCGAACCTGCCGGCGCGCGATGGTCGAGATCTGGCGCCGCACGCTGGTATGTATCGGCTTGCCGAGTGCGGCCGGCGCGGTGTCGGGCGGCGCCGACGGCTGCTGCGCCTGGTGCTGCGACCGGAAGCGCCGGTTGGCCTCGTCGGGATCGGCACCCACCTGGTTGAAGATCTTGGCCCAGTTGGTCGTTCCCATCGCCGTGCCGATTCCGTCCGGCGGCCCGCAGTACGCCGTCTTACCGCCGGGGGCAACCAGCAGCAGCTGATCACAGATATCCAGGTAGGACAGCATGTGCGTCACCACGATCACCACGCGCCCGGCGTCGGCCAACTGGCGCAGCATCGTCATGACCTGGTGATCCAGTGCCGGGTCCAGCCCGGACGTGGGTTCGTCGAGGATCAGCAGTGACGGGCCGGTGAGCAATTCCAGCGCCACCGAGGCCCGTTTGCGCTGCCCGCCGGAGAGTCTGTCCACGCGAGTGTCGGCGTGCTTGGTCAGTTCCAATTCCCCCAGCACCCGGGTGACGACGGCAGCGCGGTCGGATTTGCTGGTGTCGGGTGGCAAACGTAGCTCGGCGGCATAGCCCAGCGCCTGGTTCACCGTCAGCTGGCGGTGCACCACGTCGTCTTGCGGGACCATGCCGATCCGGCTGCGCAGCGACGCATACTCGGCGTGGATGTCATGGCCCTCGAAGGTGACCGAGCCGGAACTGGGCCGGGCGTAGCCGGCGATCAGCCGGGCCAGGGTGCTTTTTCCAGCGCCCGAGCCACCGATGACGGCCGTCAATGTGCCGGGGCGGGCG
Organism: Mycobacterium angelicum; assembly: GCF_002086155.1. Classification (GTDB taxonomy): domain Bacteria; phylum Actinomycetota; class Actinomycetes; order Mycobacteriales; family Mycobacteriaceae; genus Mycobacterium; species Mycobacterium angelicum. The sequence goes on from NZ_MVHE01000006.1 coordinate 149,180, forward strand.
ACCAGCGAGATGTCGTCGAGGAGTTGCTTACCGTTGTCGACGGTGTATTTGACCCCGCGAACTTCCAAACCGCCGGTGCGAGTTGGGCTTTCGGAACGCCGGACCAGGGTGCCGTTAGAGAACTCCAGGTCGATATTCCCGATGGTGACGACGTCGCCCTCGGCCAGGATCGCCGACCCGATCCGGGTTCCGTTGACGAACGTTCCGTTGACGCTGCGGTCGCGGATCTCGGTGCCGATCGGTGTGGGCCGCAGCGTCGCGTGCTGACGGGAGGCCAGCACGTCGGGGATGACGATGTCGTTTTCGTCGGCCCGGCCGATGGTGACGGAACCGGTCGTCTTCACCGGCGCGGAGGGTCGCGGCGAGAGCAGATTGACCATCCTGGTCGCGAGATGAGACACGTCGCCCGTTTTGGCGTCGATCACCGTGAACTCGGCCGGGGGCGGTGCGACGTTGACCGTGGTGCGGTCGTCGAGCGCGCGGCGATTGGGCCGCGGTGGCATCGGCGAGCGCCGCGGGGAGGGTCTGCGGCCGCGGGGCGTGGCCTTCGGCGGGGGCGGCGTGGGCACCGGGGCGGTAGTCCAGGCCAGGGTTGGCGGTCCGCTGTCCAGCGATCTGCCTTGCGGCGGCCGGTTGGTGTTGGCCTGCTGCGGCCCGATCTCGAAGGTCAGACGCGGTCCGGCGGGATTTCCGACGTTGATGCTCTGGCCGTCGTGGATGTCCACCACCGGCATGCGATAGCCGTTGACGTAAGTACCGTTCAGCGAGCCGTTGTCGATCGCCAGCCAACGGCCCTGATCGAAACGCAGGATCAAATGCGCGCGGGATATGCGCGGATCCGGGATGCGCAGGTCGGCCTGCAGGTCACGACCGACCACCACCTCGTAGCCCGCGGCGAAGGAACGTCGGGACCCCTCGTGCCGAATCGTCAACGCGGGCAGGGCTGATCGAGTCACTAGATCACTGTCACGCGAGCAGATTTGTCCCAGCTGTGAAGCAGCTTTGTTTCCAATGAATCACTCATAGCTGCTTCATAGCCGGCAACGGCCCAGCGGCACTGAATCTTCCGGCATGATTCGACATGGAGGTAGGTACTGGGAGGGTAGCGGCGTATGGACGAGCGCAGGGGCGGTACCCGGCGTCTCGATGCGCTGCGCGCGGGCTTTCAATCGCTGCCGTCGGCCACCGTCGCGCTCTTCCTGCACCGCGTCCGCGAGGTCAGGTCGCCCCCGCCCGCGGGGGGTGCGGCCGAATTGCACACGGACGAGGTCAATTCCGGGCCCGGGTCGATGGCCTGCGGTGCGCCCTTCGCGGGCTACACCATCTTGCGGCCGCTGGGTGCGGGCGGAATGGCCGAGGTTTATCTGGCTCTGCATCCGCGCTTGCCGCGCCGTGACGTGATCAAGGTACTGGCCCAGGCGATCACCGCGGATCGAGAGTTTCGCGAAAGGTTCAACCGGGAAGCCGATCTGGCCGCCACGCTGTGGCATCCACACATAGTCGGAGTACACGATCGCGGCGAATTCAACGGCCAGCTCTGGATTTCCATGGACTACGTGGAAGGTACCGACGCCGCCCGGCTGGTGCGGGAACGCTACCCCGAGGGCATGCCGGCCGAGGAGATGTCTGCCATCCTCGATGCCGTTGCCGGAGCACTCGATTACGCGCACGATCGCGGCCTGCTGCACCGCGACGTCAAGCCCGCCAACATTCTGCTCGCCCACGTCGACGGCCATTCGCATGCAGACGAGCGACGAATCCTGTTGGCGGACTTCGGTGTTGCCCGCCACCTCGGCGACATCAGCGGAATCACCCAGACCAACGTGGCGGTGGGCACCGTCGCGTATGCGGCACCCGAACAGCTGGCCGGCTCCAACATCGACGGCCGAGCAGACCAATATGCCTTGGCCGCAACGGCTTTCCACCTGCTAACCGGTATGCCGCCGTTTTGCAACCCCAACCCGGTCGCCGTCATCAGCCAGCATCTGCATGACGAGCCGCCGCGGATCAGTGACTACCGTCCGGAGCTGGCGCACCTCGACGACGTGTTCTGCAAAGCCCTGGCCAAGAGACCGCAGGACCGGTTTGAGCGGTGTCGCGGGTTTTCCGCGGCCGTGGGTGAGCGCATGGCCCAGGGCTCAACCGTCACCGGCACGGGTCCGCGGGCCGGCCGGCGAACGCTGTTTGCCGGTCTGAACCACAAGTTTTCGCCACGGACTCAGGCGGCGGCCGCGCTGGTTTGCGCCGTGCTGATAGCCGTGGCCGCGACGTGGTCGATCCTGTACTCATTCCAGGCCGACCCCGTCGTCCAGCCCAAGCCGGCGCTGGCCGCCAGCCCGGCCGCCCCGGCGGCTCCCACCCCGGTGGCGGCAACTCCCGCGCGAGTGCTCGACGGCACCTACCGGCTGGACTACAACCGCTCCAAGCGGACCACCAACGGCACTCCCATCCGCCACGACGGCGTCGACACCAACTGGTGGGCCTTTCATTCCGTGTGCACCAGCAACGGGTGCGCGGCCACCGGTGTCCAGCTGGACGACGCGAACCATCAGGTGATCAGCACGGCCGACGGTGGCCAGACCGACGTGCTGCGGTTCGTCGCCGGCTATTGGCAAGGTGCCCCACAGCAGGAGCGGGTGGGCTGCCGTCAGCAGAACGGACCGGTGCGGGCCACCCAGGAGGAAGCGGTGTCCTGGTCGCTGGCGCCGCAGCCCGACGGCAGGCTGCGCGGCGTCGAAACCGAAACCGTGCGCAGCAATGAGTGTGGGGCGCAGGGGTCGGTGCTGCGGGTACCCGTGGTGGCGACTCGGGTGGGGGACATACCCCCGGGCCTGGCCTTGGCCGACCCCGCCCAACTGGTGAGCGCCCCGGCGGCACCGGCCAAGCCGTCGCCGCCGGTACTCGGCGGCGTATGCAGCGACGTGGACAAACTCGGCTACGACCAGACCAGCAACGAACAGGTGGTGTGCGAGGGCAACGCCTGGGCCAAGGCCCCGATCACGACGGGTGTGCACGCCGCCGGTAGCTCATGCGATCGACCGGACATCCCCGTCTTCGCCATGGCCACATCCAGCGACGGCTACCTGATCGAATGCGATCCGGTGACCCGGACCTGGACCCGTCACCACTAGCCTCTTCCCGCGAGCGTGCATGTCTGTACGGGGACACGCCGGTGAGAATGGCATTCTGCGCACGCTCGCGGCAGGAAGGGCTGTCGGTGAGTGGTTCTACCCTGTTTGGTATGGCCTTCGCCACCGAGCACCCAGTAATCGCGCATTCGGAATACCGCCCAGCCGCAGAGGACGTGGAGGGGCTGGTGCGCACCGGCGGCCACTTCGACGTGGTCAGCCAGCACGACCCTGCCGGTGACCAGCCTGCCGCCATCGAGGAGCTGGAGCGGCGAATCAAGGCGGGGGAGCGCGACGTGGTGCTGCTGGGCGCCACCGGCACCGGGAAGTCGGCGACCACCGCGTGGCTCATCGAACGGCTGCAGCGGCCCACCCTGGTCATGGCGCCCAACAAGACGCTGGCCGCTCAGCTGGCCAATGAGCTGCGAGAGATGTTGCCGCACAACGCAGTTGAGTACTTCGTCTCGTACTACGACTACTACCAGCCGGAAGCCTACATCGCGCAGACCGACACCTACATCGAGAAGGACAGCTCCATCAACGACGACGTGGAGCGGCTGCGGCACTCGGCGACCTCGTCGCTGCTGTCCCGTCGCGACGTCGTGGTGGTGGCCTCGGTGTCCTGCATCTACGGCCTGGGAACCCCGCAGTCCTACCTGGACCGATCCGTCGAACTAAGGGTCGGTACCGAGGTGCCGCGCGATGGGCTACTGCGGCTGCTGGTCGACGTCCAGTACACCCGCAACGACCTGTCCTTCACGCGCGGTTCGTTCCGGGTGCGCGGGGACACCGTGGAGATCATTCCCTCCTACGAAGAGCTGGCGGTTCGCATCGAGTTCTTCGGCGACGAGATCGAGGCGCTGTATTACCTGCACCCGCTTACCGGCGACGTGATCAGGCAGGTCGACTCGCTGCGTATCTTCCCTGCCACCCACTACGTGGCCGGTCCGGAGCGCATGGCGCACGCCATCTCCACCATCGAGGAGGAACTCGCCGAGCGGCTCGCCGAATTCGAGAACCAGGGCAAGTTGCTGGAAGCCCAACGGCTGCGGATGCGCACCAACTACGACATCGAGATGATGCGCCAGGTCGGGTTCTGTTCCGGCATCGAGAACTATTCGAGGCACATCGACGGTCGCGGCGCGGGCTCGCCTCCGGCAACCCTGCTGGACTACTTCCCGGAGGACTTTCTGCTGGTCATCGACGAGTCGCATGTGACGGTGCCGCAGATTGGCGGCATGTATGAGGGCGACATGTCGCGGAAGCGCAACCTCGTCGAGTACGGCTTCCGCCTGCCGTCGGCGGTCGACAATCGACCGTTGACCTGGGAGGAGTTCGCCGACCGGATCGGGCAGACGGTGTATCTGTCGGCCACCCCGGGACCGTACGAACTCAGCCAGACCGGTGGCGAGTTCGTCGAACAGGTCATCCGCCCGACCGGTCTGGTGGATCCGAAGGTGGTGGTCAAGCCAACCAAGGGGCAGATCGACGACCTGATCGGCGAGATCCGCAAACGCACCGATGCCGACCAGCGGGTGCTGGTGACGACGCTGACCAAGAAGATGGCCGAAGACCTCACCGATTACCTGCTGGAGATGGGCATCCGGGTGCGCTACTTGCATTCCGAGGTCGACACACTGCGGCGGGTGGAGTTGCTGCGCCAGCTCCGGCTCGGGGAGTACGACGTGCTGGTCGGCATCAACCTGCTCCGGGAAGGACTGGACCTGCCCGAGGTTTCGCTGGTGTCAATCCTCGACGCGGACAAGGAAGGCTTCCTGCGCTCGACGCGCAGCCTGATCCAGACCATCGGCCGTGCGGCCCGCAACGTTTCGGGTGAAGTGCACATGTACGCCGACAAGATCACCGATTCGATGAAGGAAGCCATCGACGAGACCGAACGGCGGCGGGCAAAGCAGATCGCCTACAACGAGGCCAACGGCATCGACCCGCAGCCGCTGCGCAAGAAGATCGCCGACATCCTCGACCAGGTTTACCGCGAGGCCGACGACACCGAAACCGTCGAAATGGGATCGGGGCGCAGCGTCTCCCGCGGCCGGCGCGCACAGGGCGAGCCCGGCCGCGCGGTCAGCGCCGGGGTGATCGAGGGCCGCGACACCTCCAACATGCCGCGCGCCGAGCTGGCCGACCTGATCAAGGACCTCACCGCGCAGATGATGGCCGCGGCGCGCGACCTGCAGTTCGAGTTGGCCGCCCGGTTCCGCGATGAGATCGCCGACCTCAAAAAGGAACTGCGCGGAATGGACGCCGCCGGCCTGAAGTGACGGAAACGGCGAGCGGGACCGGCAGCTGGCGCGAGCTGCTGGGCGGTTACCTGGGCACCGCTACGGTGCTGGCCGGTGGTGTCGCGATGTACGCCACCAACGAGTTTCTGACCATCAGCCTGCTGCCGAGCACCATCGCCGAGATCGGCGGCGACCGGCTGTACGCGTGGGTGGTCACGCTGTATCTGGTTGGATCCGTGGTCGCGGCGACCACCGTCAACTCGGTACTGCAGCGCCTTGGGGCGCGCTCGTCGTTTCTGCTGGGACTGGCCGTGTTCGGGGTCGCCAGCCTGGTGTGTGCCGCAGCCCCGAGCATGCAGGTGCTGATCGCGGGACGCACTCTGCAAGGAGTCGCCGGCGGACTGCTGGCCGGCCTGGGATACGCGCTCATCAACTCGACGCTGCCGCGAGCGCTGTGGACGCGGGCCTCCGCGCTGGTATCGGCGATGTGGGGAGTGGCCACGGTGATCGGACCCGCGATGGGTGGCCTGTTCGCCGAATTCGGCCTGTGGCGGTGGGCGTTTGGGGCCATGACCATACTGACGGCGCTGATGGCCATCTTGGTTCCGATGGTGCTGGCCACCAACGGTGGTGCACCGGACCAGCAGGCGGACCCGGCGCCCAAGGCTCGCGCGTTCCGGGTGCCGGTGTGGTCGTTGCTGCTGGTCGGTGCGGCGGCGCTGGCGATAAGCGCCGCGCAGCTCCCGCACAACGCCCTGGTGATCGGTGGGTTGCTTGTTGTCGCCCTGCTGCTGGTCGCGACGTTTGTGGTCGTCGATCGCCGCAGTGGCGCAGCGGTGTTGCCGCCCAGCGTGTTTGGCTCCGGCCCGCTGCGATGGATCTATCTGACGATGGCCGTGCAGATGATGGCGGTGATGATCGACACCTACGTACCGTTGTTCGGTCAGCGGTTGGGAAATTTGAGTCCGCTGGTGGCCGGATTCCTGGGCGCGTCGGTGGCGATCGGCTGGACGGTCAGCGAAATCGTCAGCGCATCGTTGAGCAGCTCACGGGTCATTGGGCGGGTCATCTTGGCCGCGCCGCTGGTAATGGCATGCGGTCTGGCACTCGGCGCAATGAGCCAGCGCGCCAACGCACCGCTGGGGAGCGTGGTGGTTTGGACATTGGCATTGCTGATCGCGGGAACCGGTATCGGGATGACTTGGCCGCACTTGTCCGCGCGAGCGATGGAGTCCGTCGACGACCCGGCAGAGAGCGGCGCGGCGGCCGCGGCGATCAACACCGTGCAGGTGATCTCCGCGGCGTTCGGAGCCGGACTGGCCGGTGTGGTGGTCAACACCGCCACCGGCGGTGAAGTGGCAGAGGCTCGTTGGCTCTACGCGGTGTTCACCGTCCTGGCGACTTTCGGTGTCATCGCTTCATACCAGGCGACCCGCCGCGATCGGCGCTCGAGCTAGGCGCTTACGCGGCTGGGAACATCGGCATTGAGCACCCGTGCGACGAAGTGTGGCAGCACCAGCGTGACGGACGCCTGCTGACCGCACCGCCGGTGCAACCTGCTGCATCCGCGCCACAACGCCGACCTCAACACGATCGCTCGTCCCGGCGTGTCCGACTTGATGTAACCGAGGTTTACAGATATATTCACTGTTACTCTATGACACACATAGCTGGGAGACGTTATGTCAAAAGAAATGAGCAACCTACAGCTACTGCATGAACTTGAGCCTGTAGTGGAGAAGCTGATCAACCGCCACATGTCGATGTTCAAAGAGTGGAACCCGCACGATTACGTTCCGTGGTCGGACGGCAAGAACTTCTACGCCCTTGATGGCCAGGACTGGGCGCCCGAGCAGAGCCGGCTTTCCGATGTCGCACTGGTGGCAATGGTGCAAAACTTGTTGACTGAAGATAACTTACCGTCGTATCACCGTGAGATCGCGATGAACTTCAGCATGGACGGTCCATGGGGACAATGGGTCAACCGGTGGACGGCCGAGGAGAACCGGCACAGCACGGCGCTGCGTGACTATCTGGTGGTGACGCGCGCGGTCGATCCGGTAGCGCTGGAGAAGCTCCGTATGGAGCAAATGACGAGAGGTTTCAGCCCGGGGCAGAACCGCCAGGGCGATATGTTTGCTGAAAGCATCTTCGACTCGGTGATGTACGTCTCTTTCCAGGAGCTGGCAACCCGCGTCTCGCACCGCAACACCGGCAAAGTCAGTAACGACCCGATCGCGGAGCAGTTGATGGCCAGGGTCTCACACGACGAAAACCTGCACATGATCTTCTACCGCGATGTCAGCGCCGCCGGGCTGGACATCGCCCCTAACCAGGCGATCAAGTCGGTGCACCGGATCTTGCGTAACTTCAAGATGCCCGGCTTCACCGTGCCGGAGTTCCGCCGCAAGGCCGTGATCATCGCCGTCGGCGGCGTCTACGACCCGCGGATCCATCTCGAAGAAGTGGTCATGCCGGTGCTGAAAAACTGGCGGATCTTCGAACGTGAAGACTTCACGGGCGAAGGGGCGTGGATGCGCGACGACCTGGCCCTGTTGATCAAGGAGCTCGAGGAATCCTGCGACAAATTCGAAGAATCCAAGCAGCGTTACATCGAGCGCGATGCTCGCAAGGCTGAGCGGATTACGGCTAACCGCGTGCTCAAGACCGAAGGGACACTTACGCTCAGCGGGCAGTGATCGTGGGCATCGCTTCGCGTGTCCACCTGCTCAGTCGCAGGCCCCAGCCGGCCTGGGAGCATCCTCGGGCGAGCGGGGCAATGCGTACAGCGCCATCCGGCGGTTGGCCATGTCGTGTTCGCCGAGAAAAACACAGCCGGCGCTCTCGCAGAATCGGCGGGCCATCGTGTTGCGATGGTCCGGATCGAACATGATTCGGCGGCAACGCGTTTCGGCATTGAGCACGCTCGCGACGAAGTGTGGCAGCACCAGCTGGGCGACTCCCTTATTCATGTATTCCAGATCCGGCATCGCGGCGTGTATGCCCAGATCGTATGTGTCGCAGTCGTACCGGTCGGCAATGGAATCCTTAGCAGCCCAGTATAATTCGACGTAAGCGCGCTCCCTGCCGCCCTCGCTGCCGAGGAAGGGGCGCGAATAGCAACCGTCGATCTGGGCGCGCAGGTAGCGTTCCCACCGCGATACGGGCCAGGCGTACTCCCACGCTTCGGCAAGGTGTGGACGGTTCATCCATTCGGCGATCATCTCGGCGTCGGCGTCGGGGTCGGCCAACCGAAACGAATACGGCTCGGGCACTTCAGGATTGGCTGGGGGCGCCGGGACATTACGGACTTCGTCGGAAAGATCGGTCAATTCCCGCGGCAGGATCACATCGGTTTCGCTCATGTCGAACCCCGTGAGTTCCGGGCCTCGCGAAGCGCTTTCGGCCGCATATCGGGCCAGTGTTCTTCGACATACTGCAGGCAATCAGCCCGGGCCGCTTCGCCGTAGACCTGACGCCAGCCGGCCGGGATGTCGGCGAAGCTCGGCCAGAGGCTGTGCTGATCCTCGCCGTTGATCAGCACGATGAACGTGCCGGTCTCGTCATCGAAGGGATTGGTGCTCATCATTTCTCCTTGTCGAACCATTGGCGTGGGATGAGGCGGGCGATGACGCGCGGGATAACGCGGCCCCCAGTACCCGGTCGGAAAGCAGGCCCAGGCAGCTGAGATTGGGGAACCCGGGCCCTTGATTCAGCCCGGCGAGCCCAGGCAGAAACAGTTTTGGTGTGACGTCGTTGACGGCCAAGTCGTGGCCGATCGCTTCCTGTAAGCGGTCCCCACTCATCGGGCCGCCCAGGCCCAGCTCGAGCAGGTCGAGCGCGTCCTGGCTGAACAGCGTGGTAAACCACAACGCATCCAGACCCGATCCGTCGATGACGAGATCGAAGCCATGGGCGGTCTCGAAATCTTCGCTGCCCCGGTTGGTGCTCAACGTGAGCCGAATCTGGTCGTCGCGTGCGACGGCATGAGCAACCCGTCCGCGCAGATGCCGGATTCGGTCGTCGGCCATCAGCGCGTCTTGCACGGTGGACGAGAACACACCACGGTCGGTCCGTGCGATAGCGCCCCGACGTTCGGCCAGCGTCAGCGCGGTCCATTCCGACGGGTCGGAGAACAGCGAGTTCTCGAAGTAACCCTCGCCGCGAGTGAACAGCGTGACCTGGGGCGAGATGACGGTAATCGTCGAAATCTTGTGCTGGAACAGCTCATTGAGCATGGCCGCGGCCGTCTCGCCGCCGCCGACCATTGCCACCCGCTCGGCGGTGATCCGGTCGTGCTCGGCGGCGCGGTGCCAGAACTGGGCGATCGAGAGCACCCGTGGATGGCCCGGCAGCAGCGTCCGTTCGGCTTGGCCCGGCCCGGTGATCATCAAGGCGTCGGCGTGCACGGTGCGCTCGGGTGTGTGCAGTGCCCAGCGCCGGCCGTCGACGGAGACCCGCTCGACGGCGCCGTAGACCACCGACATGTCGATGCGCTCGGCGACCCAGCGCAGGTACTGTCCCCACCGGCGGTGCGTAGGCGCCGGGCGACCGCGGTCGATCCACTGGGCGAATTGGCCGGTGGCGATCAGGTACGCCTGCCAGCTGTGGCACGTCATCCGCTCGTCAAGTTCGGCGTTGCGGCGCGGGACCAGCGACGAGCGATACGGGAATCCGACGTCTTTTTCCGGGCTGGTGCCAAGGTTTTGCGCGCCGTCGGTCCAGCCGCCGCTGGCCTGCCAGTTGGCGGCCACCCCGGTCCGTTCGACGGCGACGACGTCGAATGTCTCGACGCCCATCGCCCGCAACACCGATGCCTTGGCCGCGACGGCCACCGCCTTGGCGCCGGCCCCCACTACCGCGAGTGTGCTCATGCCACCATCTCCAATAGAGCTTCGTTCCAAAGCGCTTGCAGCGCAGTGAGATCGGATTCGTCGAGGATGTCGGGCAGCGCCCGCCACTGGGTCAGCAAGACTTGTTCGTCACCGGTGCCCAACAGCGCGGCCATGATGGTGAGTTCGTGACGCACCGCCAGGCCGGGCTCGGGCAGCGGCGGCAGTCCGCTGAGCAGTTCGCGGTCCAGCGCCAACCCGGCGTCGCCGACGTCGCCGCGGCCCAAATAGTTGACCAACAGTTGCGGCCCGGGACATTCGCCGAGTTGGCGCGCCGTGTCGGCGCGCAGGTAGCGCAGCAGGCCGAAGTCGATTCCGGCACCGGGAATCGCGGTCAACCGCGCCGCGACCCGGTGCGGGTCCGCAGTGTCCACGCGCAGCGGATAGATGCCGCTCAGCAGGCCGACGGTGTCGGTGGTGTCGGCGCCGTCGACCACGGTGTCGGCGCGGCCGTGGGTTTCCAGCGCCAGCAGCGGTGGCGGCGTCGGCTGACCGCGATCCTGACGCCACCGGGTCACCGTCCGCGCCGCCGCCGCCGCCAGCAGGTCAAACATCGGCAGGCCCGACTTCAGCAGCCGGCCGGTGACTTCCGTGTCGCTTAGCGCGGGGCGGACGATCAGATCTGCGGCCCGGTCACGACCGGGCCGCAGCCGCCGGGCTCCCAGATCCGGGTCGTCGCCGCGCAGCTGGTCGAGCCAAAACGATGTGGTGTCAAGTGTTTCGGCGCGCTGGGCCAGAGCCTGGGCCCAGCGGCGGAAGCCGGTGTGCTCGTGAATCGGCGCGGGTGAGCGCCCGTCGGCCAGCGCATGCAGGGCGGCGTCAAGTTCGCCGAGCACCACCCGCCACGACGCCGGATCCATCGCCAGCACATGCGCGGCCAGCACCAGGACATTGCCCGGTCGTAGCCACACCGCTGCCAGCAGCCGGCCCCGTTCGGGGTCAAGGCTTTCCACCGCTTGGTTCGCGTGTTCGGTGACGGCCGCCCTAAGATCGCCCGTCTCAAGATCGCCCGTCGGAGTCACCTCGGTCAGGACGTCGGTGGCCGGGACGGGTACCAAGGTCATGGCGGCGCGGTCCAGGCGGGTGCGCAGCACCTGGTGGCCGTCGACCACGCTGCGAAGCGCGGTCCGCACCTGGTCGCCGGTGATGGCCTCGGGCAGCCGGATCGCCTCGACCTGCGTCAGCCGTCGCGGCTCCCCGTATTCGTACAGCCAAAGCGCGTTGGGCAGCAACGGGATTGGAGTGGTCTCATCCTCGGCTTCGTGGGTCACCTCGGAAGCTTCGGCGTCGATTGCCGCGGCGAGTTCACGGACGGTGCCGCACTCGAGGATGAGTCGCGCACGCAACGGAATACCGCGCCGGCGTGCGGCCTGCACCACCGAGAGGGCCACGATGCTGTCCAGCCCCAGCTGCAGGAAATCTGTGGTCATGTCGATCGCCGGAAGCTGCAGCAACTCCGAAAGCAATTCGGCCAGTGCGGCTTCGGTCGCCGTTTCGGGGGTGGCTGCCACCTCGACGGTGGAATCGAGTGCAGCCAGGGCGGCCTCGTCCAGTTTGCCGTTGGCGGTCAACGGGATGTCATCCACAACCACGATGCGCTGCGGAACCATGTAGCGCGGCAGCCGCGCACCGAGCATGCCCCGGAGCTGGTCGGCGGTGGGCGCGGAGCCGTTGACGGTCGACGCGTAGGCGGTCAGCCGGTGTTGCTCGCTCACCAGGACGTGGGCGTTGCCCACTTCGGGATGGGCTTGCAGCGCGGCGGCGATCTCACCCGGTTCCACGCGGTAGCCGCGGATCTTCACCTGGGCGTCGGCGCGCCCGAGATATTGCAGCGCGCCGTCCGGCTGGCGGCGCACCACATCACCGGTGCGGTACATGCGTTCGCCGGGCGCGACCGGATCGGCGACGAACCGATGCGACGTCTCGCCGGAGCGCCCGAGGTAGCCGCGGGCCAATTGGGCTCCGGCCAAATACAATTCACCGGGCACGCCGACGGGGACTGGGCGCAGCGCGGAATCCAGCACATAGCCGCGGGTCTGCTGGGTCGGGCGCCCGATCGTCGGCGCGTCATGCTCGGCGATCGGCGCCAGCACCGCCTCGACAGTGGTCTCGGTGGGGCCGTAGCAGTTGAATGCCAGCATGCCGCTGCGGCGGCACTCGTCGCGGATCGCCCGCCAGGCCGGCGGGCCGATGGCTTCACCGCCCAGCGCGAGCACCGCCAACGGCACGTCGGTGAGTAATCCGAAGGCTCGCAGCTGGGCGAACATCGACGGAGTGGTGTCGATCAGGTCGATGCGATGTTCGCCGATGGTGCGCACCAGGGCTTCGGCATCACGCTGGGTGTGTTCGTCGACGACATGAACGGTGTGACCGTCGAGCAGCGCGGCCAGCGGCTGCCAGGCGGCGTCGAACGCGAAGGACCAGACATGCGCCACGGTCAGCGGGCGTCCCAGCCGGGCCGCACCCGGACGTAGTACGCCGTCGATGTGGTCGTCGGCATAGGCGCCCAGCGCGGCGTGAGTTCCGATGACGCCCTTGGGTTCTCCGGTCGTGCCGGAGGTGAAGACCACGTAGGCGGCTTGCTGCGGGTCCACGTCGGCGGTGCGGCAATCGTCGCCGCGCTGGTCGATTGCCGCGGACAACATGTCCTCGTCCACGATGACACCGGCGCCGGTCTGGCGCAGGATCGACTCCACCCGTTCGGGCGGCATCCCCGGTTCCAGCGGCACGCACACGGCGCCGGCCTTGAGTACCCCGAGCATCGCGACGACATACTGTGGGCCGCGCGAAAGCCGAATCGCCACGGGCGCTTCCGGCGCCACCCCGTGCGTATTGAGCAGGGCGGCCACCTGGTTGGCGGACGCGTCCAGTTCGCGGTAGCTCATCGACCCGTCCGCCCAGCTGAGCGCGGCGTGGTCGGGATGGGCCGCGGCCACTGCGGCAAACCGGGTGTGGAACCCGGTCGCCTGCCGCGACGGCGGCGCGGCCGCACACCGCAGCGGCTGCGCCTCGTCGTCGAACAGCACACTGACTTCGCGCAGTGGCCGCTCCCACCCCGACAACAGCCGCTCGGCGGTGGCCAGCACCCGGCGCCCGAGCGTCTCGCCGGTCGTCGCACCCAGCGCACCGGCGAGGACTTCCACCAACATGACCAGCTCACCGTCGGCCATGTGGGCAGCCAGCGCGACGGGGAAGTGCGACACACTTTCCAGGCCGGACGGCCGGAACGTCGCACCGCCGGCGGTCAATTCACCACCGTCGACCAGCCCGGCGGTCGGGAAGTTCTCGTAGACCAGCAGGGTGTCGAACATCTCGCCGACCCCGCCCAGTGCCCGCAGCTGCGCATGGCCGAGATAGCCGTGATCGCGCAGTATCGCCGCATCCCGTTGCACCCCAAGGCATTGCGTACCGACGTCGGCGTCGGGGTCGAGTCGCACCCGCAGCGGCACGGTGTTGATGAACAGGCCGATCATGGTTTCCACACCGGTCAGCTCCGGTGGACGCCCGGATACCGTGACACCGAACACCACATCGTCGCGGTCGGTCAGCCGCGACAACACCAGCGCCCAGGCCATCTGCAGCACCGTGTTGACGGTGATGCCCCGGGACCGGGCGCCTTCGGAAAGGCGCGCGGTGGTACCGGAGTCGAAGCGCAATTCGGTGCGTCGCGGTAGGCCGGTGCCCGGGGCTTCGGTGCTCATCGCGGAGGAGAGCAGGGTAGGGCCCGGTAGCCCGGCGAGGTGTTCGCGCCACACCTGCTCACTGGCATCGTGATCACGACCGGCCAGCCAGCCGATGTAATCCCGGTAGGGACGCGGCTCAGCGGCCAGTGCCTCGACGTTGCCGCCGGCCCCGTACAGGGCGATCATCTCTGCGGCGAATACCGGCAGCGACCAGCCGTCGATCACGATGTGATGCGCGCTGATCACCAAATGCCAACGTGCGTCCGGCAATTCGATGAGCAAAAAGCGGATCGCCGGAATCCGCTCCAGATCGAACGGCCGGCATCGCTCCGCGGTTTCGAGGCGTTCGACATCTCCAGGCGCGGCGGTGACCTGCCGCCAGGGCAGCTCGACTCGCGACGGCACTATCTGCACCGGACGTGCGATGTCGCGGCTGACGAAGCTGGCCCGCAGATTCGGGTGCCGCGCCAGCATCTTCCCCGCGCAATCCTTGAGCAGCTCGACGTCGAGCTCACCTGAGATGTCGGCGGTGATCCCGATCAGGTACGGGTCGTCCTCGCTGAACTCCGACAAAGTGGTGAGCGAATAGAGCCCCTCCTGCAGCGGGCTGAGCGCCATCACGTCCTCGATGGCCGGTGGTGTTCCGGTTTCGGTGGCGGTCACGGCGTGCCGCCTATCCCGGACGCACCCCAACTCTGGGTCACCGCGGCCAGATCCTGTTCGGACAGACCGGAAGTGGTCATCGGTTTGTGGTGGGTATCCGGTTCGGCCCCGTCGGCATCGGGGCCGGCGGACTCGGCGGCGGCGGCCAACCGCTGCACGGTCGGGTTCTCGAACACCATCCGCGGGCTGACCGTGAGGCCGGCGGCGCGCGCTCGGGCCGCCAGCTGCACCGACAGGATGCTGTCGCCGCCCAGCGCAAAGAAGTCGTCGAAGCGGCCCACCTCCGGCGTCGCGAGCAGCTCGGCGAAAACCGTTGCCAGCGCGCATTCGGTGCCGGTTTGCGGCGGATCCGCGTGACCCGTCGTGGCGACGGCCGGCCGCGGCAGCCCGGGCCGGTTCAGCTTGCCCGACTCGGTTTTCGGCATCTCGTCGAGCACGGTGATGGACGACGGCATCATGTATCCGGGCAGGACGCCGGCGACTTCGGCGCGCACCGCGGAGGCGAATGTCGCCTTGGCGGCATCGTCGGCGGCCGGCCGGTGTGGCACCACATACCCGGCCAACGTGGTACTGCCCTGCAGGTCCCACGTTCGCGCAGCCACCGCGGCCACGTCGTCGGCCGCCTTCAGCGCGGCCTCCACTTCGCCGAGTTCGACGCGGAAGCCACGTACCTTCACCTGATGGTCGGCGCGGCCGACGAACTCAAGCCGGCCGTCCTCGGTCCAGCGGGCCCGGTCGCCGCTGCGGTAGAACCGTGCGCCCGGTTCCTGGGCATACGGGTTGGGCACGAATCGCGACGCCGTAAGGCCGGGGCGCTTCCAGTATCCCCGCACCAATTGGCCGCCCGCGTAGTACAACTCGCCGACCACACCGACCGGGACGGGTTTGAGCGCGTCGTCGAGCAGGTAGACCTGCGAGTCGGGCATCGGGGTGCCCAGAATCGGAACCGGTGGGGTCAGCGGACCGCGGACGAGTGCGCCGGACGTCTCGGTGGCGCCGAAGTTGTTCAGTAGCTCGGGTCCGTGCGGGCCGCCACATGCGTCCAGCAGCCGCTCCTGCAGGGACACCGTCATCGGTTCGGCTCCGCACACCAGCCGGGTCAGCGAGCGCAGCGACTCCGGCCAGGCGTCGACGATCGTCGAGACCAGGCTGGGAACCGCCGTCACCTGAGCCACCGAGTGACGCTGGATCAGCGCTGCCAGGGCTTCGGGGTCCCGGTGCTCGGCGTCGTCGGCCAGGATCGTGGTGGCGCCGGCGGCCAGGCCGCCCAGCGTCTCCATGCAGCCCTCCAGGAAGGTCCAGGACGCCTGCGCCAGCCGGATGTCTTCGGTGTCTGCGCCCGCCACCGGATAATTCCAGACCTGCCAGTTCAACCGGCTCGTCATGGCCCGGTGGGTGCCCAGCACACCTTTGGGTGTGCCGGTCGATCCGGAGGTGAACACCAGATACATGGGGTCGTCGGGATGCGCGGCGGGCAATCGGTGCGAGCTTGCCGCCGGAACATCCAGGGCCTCTTGCACTTTGGGCTCGTCCAGCGAAATGAACGTCACCCCGGGCGAATCCGGCATGGTGTCGACGGCATCGCCGGTTACCACGACGACTTGCGGCCGGACATCGTCGAGCATCAGCTGTTTGCGGGCCAGGGGATAGCCGGGATCGAGCGGGAAGAAGCCGGCCCCGGCCTTCATGATGCCGACCAGTGCTACCACCATGTCGATCCCGCGCCGTGTCGACAGGCCCACCAGCGATCCGGGCCCGACGCCGTGATCGGCGAGCAGCTGGGCGAAGGCATCCGAACGCCGGTGCAGCGCAGGGTAATCGATCTGCTGGTCGCCGCAGCGCAGCGCGATGCGGTCGGCGCCCCATTGCCGGCTCGGCTCCAGCAGCGCGGCAATGGTGAGCGGGCGTTCGGCCGGCGGCTCGGGACCACGGCTGAAAGTCAGGATGCGTTGCCGCTCTTCGTCATCGAGCAATTGGACGTTGCGCAGTGTCTGGTCGACGTCACCGGCGAACGCATTGATGACCTGGCCCAGCCAGCCGGCCAGCCGTTCGATCGTGCTGCGGTGATACAGCTCGGTACGGAAAAGGATATTGCCGCTGTAGCCGGTCTCGTTGGCGAAGAAGTTGACGCTGAGGTCGGCGTGCGCGATATCGAATGTCGGCTCCAGCGCGGTGAACAGCGTGTCGCCGGCCGGGCCGCTGTCGACGACGCGTTCGGCGGGCAGGTGGTCCCGAACGTGCACGACGACCTGAAACAGCGGGTTGCGCGACAGCGTGCGCACCGGGTTGACCGCGTCCACCACCCGGTCGAAGGGCAGATCCTGATGCGTGTAGGCGGCCAGTGCGGTTTCCCGGGCGCGGCCCAGCACTTCGCGCAGCGTCGGGTTGCCGGTGAGGTCGTTGCGTAACACCAGGATGTTGATGAAAAAGCCGATCAGCTGGTCGAGTTCGGGTTCAGCGCGCGCCGCGATCGGTGTACCCAACGGAATATCCACGCCGCCACCGGCTTTGTGCAGCACGACCGCGACCGCCGTCTGCAACAACATGAACTCGGTGATGCCGAGCTGGCGGCACACGTCGGCGAGCTTGGTGCGGGTCTGCCCGTCGATGCTGAATTCGACGGAGTCACCGGCCCCGCTGGGCACCGGCTGCCGCGGCAGATCCGGCCGCAGCCCGGTGTCCTCTGGTATTCCCTCCAGCTGCCGCGTCCAGTAGTCGCGTTGCACGCCCGCGATGCTGGCCTGGTCCGTTTCGGCCAGCAATTCGCCCTGCCAGGCCGCGTAGTCGGCGTATTGCAGCGGCAGCGGCGCCCAGGCCGGCTGTTGGCCGGTGTGCCGGGCGCGGTAGGCAGTGAGCAGGTCGGCGAACAGCACTCCGCCCGACCAATGGTCGATGGCGATGTGATGCACCACCAGTGACAGCACGTGCTCGTCACCGGTGTGCAGCACCGCGGCGCGCACCGGCCAGTCACGGTCCAGCTCGAAGCGGTAGCCGCGCTCGGTGTCCAGCTGCTGCTGCAACCACGCTTCGCCCGAGCCGGTCGCCTGCCGCACCGGTATCTCGGCGGCGGGGTGCACGACTTGGTGTGGCACACCGTCGATTTCGGTGTAGGTGGTGCGCAGGATTTCATGCCGGCTCACCACATCGCCGACGGCGGCGACGAGGGCGTCGACGTCGCACGGCCCACTCAACCGGGCCGCGAACGGTATGTTGTTGACTTCGCTGGGGCCCTCGATCTGGTAGGCGAACCAGGTGCGCAATTGCGCGGCCGATACTGGCAGCGGCCCGTCGTGCGGGATCTCGACCAGCTTGGGCCGCTTGGGCATATCTGGGTCGGATGCCAGTTCGTCGACCCGTTCGGCGAGGCGCCCCACCGTCGAGAGCTCGAACACATCGCGGATTCCGAGTTCCACGCCGCACCCGGATCGGATCGCGGCTACCAGCTTGGTCGCGGCCAGCGAATGCCCGCCCAAGTCGAAGAACGAGTCGTCCACACCGACCCTGGGGTGCCCCAGCAGGTCGGTGAACAGTTGGGCGATGTGGCGTTCGTTGTCGGTGGTGGGCTCGCGATATTCGGCCGTGGAAGCGATCTCGGGCTGGGGGAGAGCGTTCCGGTCGATCTTGCCGTGCGCGGTTATCGGAATCTCGTCGAGGACGACATAGGCCGCCGGAGTCATGTAGTCGGGCAGCGCGGCGGCGACTCGGGCCTGGATACGTTCCAGGTCAACGGTTTCGGTGCCGCCGTCGGCCGCGGTGATGTAGCCGACCAGGCTTTTGCCCAGCTGCGGCAGATCCGCGGCGATCACGACGGCCTGCCCGACGCTGGGGTCGACCGAGATTGCCGCGGCGATCTCACCGAGCTCGATGCGGAAGCCGCGAATCTTCACCTGTTCGTCGGCGCGGCCGACGAATTCGATGTCGCCGTCGGTGTTGCGGCGCGCCAGGTCTCCCGACCGGTACAACCGCCCGCCGGAAGTGAACGGGTCGGCCACAAAGCGTTCGGCGGTGAGCGCCGGCCGGCGATGGTAACCGTGCGCGACATGGGTTCCGCCGATGTAGATTTCGCCGATGACGCCGGCCGGCACCGGCTGCAGCGCATCGTCGAGCACATATACCTGGGTGTTGATCTTGGGCCGCCCGATCGGCACGATCCTGGTGCCCTGGGTGCCTTCCACCTGGTAGCTGGTGGTGTTGATGACGGTCTCGGTGGGGCCGTAGAAGTTGTACAGCAGCGCATCGAAGGTGGTGTGGAACTTGTCGGCGATCTCGCCCGGCAGCGGCTCGCCACCGATGGGTACCCGGCGCAGGGTGCGCCATCGGCTGACACCGGGCAGCGACAAGAACAGGCCCAGTAGCGAGGGGACGAAGTGCATCGAGGTGATGCCCTCACGCTGCAGCAGATCGGTCAGATAGCCGATATCGCGCAGCCCGTCGGGCCGCGGAATCACCAGCCGGCCGCCACAGATCAGCAGCCCGAAGATTTCGGCGATGGAGACGTCGAATCCCGGCGAGGCCACTTGCAGCAACCGGTCGGTCTCGTCGACCTGGTACTCGTCGCCGAACCAGACGAAGTACTCGGCGACCGGCGCATGCGGCACCGGCACGCCCTTGGGCAGCCCGGTGGACCCCGACGTGTAGATCACATACGCGGTGTTGTCGGGCCGCAGCGGCCGGATCAGTTCGTCGGCTTCTGGGTCGGCGGACGAGTAGCCCGAGAGATCCGTAACCGGTTCGCGCAGTACGAGTTTGGCCTCGGCGTCCTTGAGGATGTAGGCCAGCCGGTCGTCGGGATAGGTCGGGTCGACGGGCAGATAGACGGCGCCGGCCTTGAGCACGCCCAGCGCTGTTATGACGAGTCCGGGAGATTTGTCCAGCAGCACGGCGACACGGTCCTCGCTGCCGACTCCCTGGTCGATCAGCCAGTGCGCCAATCGGTTTGCTTCTTCGTTGAGTTCACGGTAGTTGTACTGGCGGCCTTCGGAGACGACGGCTACGGCGTCGGGCGAAGACGCCGCGCGCTCGGCCACCAACGCCGGCAATGTGGTGGCGGGCGTCGAAAACTGTTCGCCGGTTGCCGTTTCACGCAGCCATTCCGACTCGTCCGCACCGAACAGCGCCAGCCGCTCCAGGACGGCGTCCGGGTCGGCCAGGGCGCTGTCGAGCAGGGTGAGGAAATGGCCGAGGAACTGGTGGGCCAGCTGACGGTCCAGCACCTCGCCGAGATACTCGGCTTCGACCAGCCCGTCGCCGCCGGCCGGCGCCAGCTCCACCATGAAGCTCAGCGGCAGCTGGCTGAACTGGCCTCGCAGCTCGCCGCGCCGGCACTCGACAGCGGGTGGGTTGAAGCCGGCGCCGTCGGATTCGCGCAGCCCGAAGCTCACCCGGGTCATCCGTTCGGCGCCGTGGTCGTGGTCGGAGTTTGATTCGTTCACCAGCCAGTCCAGATTGACGCGCTGGTGGGCGAACGCCCCGGTGACGCCGTCGTGGGTTTGGTCCAGCAGCTCGCGAAATGTCTGGCGCGGCTGCGGTTGGGCACGTACCACCACGGTGTTGCCGAAATAGCCGATCGCGCTCTCGGTCCCGGCGCCGCGGTTGAGCACCGGCGCCGCGATGAGGAAGTCCGTGGCGTGGGTGTAGCGATGAAGTAGCGCCGAGAACGCGGCCAGCAATACCGCGTAGGTGGTGGTGCCGCTGCGATCGGCCAGCGCGGTGGCGCGGCCGATGGTAGGCGCCGGCAGCCGCACCGACGCCCGCTGGGCCCGCCAGGTACTGGGCAGCGCCGACCCGCTGGGGCCTGGAAGTTCCAGTGGCTCAGGGAGATCCGATAGCAATGCCCGCCAGTAAGCCAGATCGTCGGCGCGGATGCCGGTAGCGATCACCGCCGGCAGCGGAGCGCCGTCCAGGTCGCCGTCACGGTAGGCGCGGGTCAGATCGGCGAAGAACGGGGTCCACGATCCGTCGTCCCAGGCGATGTGATGAGCGGTCACCAACAGCACCAGCTCTTCGGTCCCTAGCCGCACGGCGGCCAGCCGCAGCGGCGAATCGGCGGTCAAATCGAAGGGACGGCGAAACTCTCGCTGTGCCAACACTTCCAGGCGCAGCTGCCGGGCCTGTTCGGTCAGCTCGCACAAGTCGTGTTCGCTCCAACCGGGCCGCAGATCGTCGTGCATCACCGGACGCGGCTCCGCAGAATTGCCCTGGGAGTCGATCTCATACGTGGTGCGCAACACCGGATGCCGAAGCGCCACGGCGTCCAGCGCCCGGTGCAGCCGCTCGAGGTCTACCGCGCCGGTCAGGCGGTAGGACGCGCAGACGTTGAGCAGCGAACTGGCCGGATCCATCGACTGCACGAACAACATCCGGCGCTGACCATCGGATAGTCGGGCGTTTCGGTTCTGGCTTGGCTGCACGCGTTGGTCGGTATCAGTCACGCGAGGATTCCACCCTCTCCAGTCTCTCGGGTTTCGCAGTGTTCTCGGGGTTCGGGGCGGGTTGCTCGGCAGCCGATTGCAGCAGGTCGATCAGCTCGGTGCCGGTGATGCCACCGAGCAATCGGGCCGCCGGCACCGATTGACCGGTCCATCGGCGCAGCCGGTCGCGCAGGTCCAGCGCCAGCATCGAGTCCGCGCCGAGGTCAACCAGCGCCGCACTCAGGTCCACCGACTTCGGTCCGTCGAGGCTGAACGCGGCCGCAATCTCGGCCCGCACCAGGTCGCTGACCGATCGCTGATCGGTGCTCTGGGAATGGGCCGGCGAAACGTCATCTGCCTCGGCGACGGGCACCGTGAAAGGCACTGCCACGCCTTGGCTTTCGAAGAAAACCCGCAGGCGGTCCAAGTCGGCGGCCAGAATCAGCGGGTCGCCACCGTAGCGGCGCAGGCTGGCGGTAACTGCCGCGTCGGGTTCCATCGCGATCAAGCCGGATCGCTCGATGCGGGCGATTTCGTCGGCGTCGGCGATTGTGGTGCCCTGCCACAACCCCCACCGCACCGCCATGGCGTCGAGCCCCTGGGCCCGCAGGTCGGCGGCCAAGACATCCAGGATCCGGTTGGACGCTGCATAGGCTCCGTGTCCGTGGCCGCCCCACACCCCGGATACCGAGGAGCACAACAGGATTCGCGCTTCAGGCCGCAACGGCCAAATCTCGGTCATCTGGACCAACCCGATTACCTTGGCCGAGAACACATCTGCCAGATCCTGCTCGCCGAGTTGATCATGGGGTGCGAACCTGGCCGTTCCGGCGGTGTGAATCAGCAGCGCAGCTCCCGCACCGCCGAACTGCTCGGCCACCATCGACACCGCGTCGGCGTCGGTGATGTCGCAGGCCGGGGCGTGTACCTGTGCCGGATATCCGTGCGTCAACCGGTTCAGGTCGTCCTGGCTGAGGCCGTTGCGGCTCAACAGGATAACCCGTCGCGCGCCTGCTTCGACGCAGTGCCGGGCGTACCGCAGTCCGATAGTTCCGCTGCCCCCGGTGATCACCACATCGTCCAGTGCTGCCGCATCCAGGACCCGCTCAGCCGGGGGTTCGGCACATTCCTGCAAAGTCCGGACAAGGCAACCGTCGCGCCAGGCGACCTCGGTTTGGTCTCCCAGCAACGCGTCGACGCATGCTTGAGCGGTGTCCGCGTCGATACTGCGGCTGGGCAGGTCGAGATGCGCGAAGGTCTGCTCGGGGAATTCGAATCCGACGCTGCGGTGCATCGCGGCCAGTGCGGCCTGACCCGGCAGGGCAGCGGGCGCATCGGAATCCATCCGCTCACCGCAGGTGGTCACCAGCCAGACCCGCCGGCAGCGCTGACCGACGGCTCGCCGGTAGTCGAGTTGCCTTGCGGCCGAGGCGAATTGCTGGGTGGCGGACACCGCGTCGGGCGCCATGAGCGGCGGCGCGACCAGGACTGCGATCTCCGCCTCATCGGGATCCGTCAAGTAGCATCCGTCATGCGTCGTGACCGCGTCGGTCAGCTGGCGCACCACCGGATCACCCGCATCGGAATTGACCGGCGCCACGATTGTGACGCCGCAGGACGGCCGGTCGGCGGGGTTGACGTCGCCGACCGCAAGCGGCTGCCACTCCTCGCCGAAGACGGCGGGCACCAAGCCGGGAACGGGCGGGAGCGGTTCCGGCGTGGCCCACAGACGTACGGCGCGCATCGGTGCGCTCGGGAATCCCCACAGCGGCTGCCGGTCGCCGACGTCGGCCAGATCCGACCACCGGTAACCCGGATTGGCCACGGCGGCGGCGACGATGCTGGCGGACACGTGCTCGACGAACGGCTCGTCGCGGCGGCCTGAAGTCAGCAGCACCGCGTCCTGGACCAGCTCACCGAGTGCATACAGCAGCGACGGATCCGCCGACATTTCGACGAACGTGCCCGCCCCGCGCTGCGCGGCGGTCGCCACGGCGTGGTCGAAACGGACGGTGTTGCGCAGATTCTGGTACCAGTAGTCGGCGAAATCGGTGTCGGCCCGGACCACGCCACCGCGGGCCGAGCTGGCGAACTCCACTGGGGCGTCCAGGAACGCCGATGTGGGCAGCAGGTCGGCAAAGGTGGCGCGCAGTGATTCGAGCTTGCTGGTGTGCGCCGGAAAGTCGACGTCGAGCTCGCGGACGAAAACACGGTTCTGCTCGGCCACGCCCACAATGCCGGCGACCGCGTCGCGGTCACCGGAGACCACACTCGACGAGGGCGAGTTGACCACCGAGACCTCCAGCCAGCCCGGCGTTTCGGCGATCAATTGCCCGGCGCGCTCAGCACCCACGCCCAGTACTGCCATGCCGTATCGGCCCGGAAGCCGACCGACGACGGTGGCCCGGGCCGCCACGACGGCAACCGCGTCGGGCAGCGCGAGGGCGCCGGCCACGTAGGCCGCCGCCACCTCACCCAAACTGTGGCCCACGGTGATGTCGGGCAGCACGCCGCAGCATCGCCACAGCTGCGCCAGGCTGGCGGCGTGCGTGAATTGCGCACCCTGGATGTGGATTTGCGACCACTCCCGACCGGAATCCCGACCGGCATCCCGACCGGAATCCCGACCGGAATCGGAATCGGAATCGGAATCGGCCAGCAGATAGGCCAGCGGTGACGGCAAACCCGCCGCCGCAAAGGCCTGCGCGCAGCGCTGCGCCTCGGCGCGATACACCGGAAGCCGCCGATACGCTTCGGCGCCCATCGACGGCCACTGGTTGCCCTGACCGGGAAAGAGGAACGCGGTGCGCGGTGCCGAGTTCTCCGAAGATCGGGCCACCAGCCGATGCGGTTCACCACCCGCCAGCGCGCGCAGGCCGGCTTCCAGTTCAGTACGCTCGGCGGCCCGGATGACCGCACGGTGGCGACGCACCCGGCGGGTACTCAGCAACGTCGAAGCCACGGCCGCGGTGACGCCTTCGGCGCCGCGGTGGTGCTCAAGATAGTTCAGGATGGCCGCGGCGTCCTGACCGATAAGGTCCGGCTCATGCGCGCTGAGCAGCACTGGAAGGCGGTCATCGGGCAGGCGGTGTGCAGCCATCATGCAGCCTCCGCCATGGAGACGATCAGATGTGCATTGGTGCCGCTGATGCCGAACGCGGAAACAGCGGCAATGCGTTGTCCGTCCACGGTCGGCCACGGCGTGAGTTCCTGAGCCAACCGCAGGCCCTGGCGGTCCCAATCGATTTCCTTGCTGGCTTCGGCCGCATGCAGGGTCGCCGGAATGGCGCCGTGCTCGGCGGACACCAGAATCTTGGCCAGCCCCAGCCCGCCACCGGCGGCTTGCGCATGGCCGAAGTTGGACTTCACCGAGCCCAAGATCGCGCCCTGGCCGGGTTCGGTGTTGCCGTAGATATCGGCCAGCGACTGCAATTCGGTGCGATCGCCGAGCTTGGTGCCGGTGCCGTGACCCTCGATCATTCCGACCTGTTCGGGCGCCAGGCCGGCTTGGGACAGGGCTCGCCGCAAAAGCCGGCGTTGCGCGGTTCCGGACGGGGCGGCCAGCCCCGCGCTGCGACCGTCCTGGTTGAGGACGCTGGAGCGGACTTCGGCGACGATTCGGTGCCCGGCGCGCAGCGCGGCCGACTTTCGTTGCAACACAAACATCGCCGCGCCCTCGGCCCACACGGTTCCGCTGGCCTGCGCGCTGAAGGGACGGCAGTGGCCGTCGTCGGAGAGCGCGTGCTGTTTGGAGAACTCGACGAAGAATCCGGGAGAGCCCATCACGCAGACCCCGCCGGCCAGCGCCATATCGCAGTCACCGGTTCGCACTGACTGCACCGCGACATGCAGTGCCGCCAGCGCCGACGAGCACGAGGCGTCGATCGTCAGCGCCGGGCCGGTCAATCCAAGCAAGTAGGAGATCCGGCCGGAGATCACGCCCGAAGCGGTCCCGGTGATCAGCCGACCGCTGTGGCGGGAGAACTCAGCCATCTCCGGTCCGTACCCGGTCAGGTAGGCGCCGACGTAGCAACCGACGTCGTGGCCGGCCAAGTCGTCGGGATTGATTCCACTGCTTTGCAGGGAGCGCCAGGCGACTCGTAACGCGACCCGTTGTTGTGGGTCCATCGCGATGGCCTCGTGCCGGGATATCCCGAAGAATGCTGGGTCGAATGTGGTTGCGCCGGTGAGAAATCCACCGGAATCATGAATCCGCTTGAATCCGTCTCGGCAAGACCCGGTCAACAGGTCGCGAATCGGCCACCCGCGATCGTCCGGAAGCGGAGACAATCCCTCCCGTTGCTGAGACAGCAATTCCCAATAGCCCTCGGCGGTATCGATACCACCGGGCGCTTCGACGGCCATGCCGACGATGGCGACCGGGTCTTGGTCCAACCCGGTATCGAAGCCGGTATCCGGACGGTGATCAAACCGCTGATCAGACCGCTGATCAGACATCGCCAACGACCGCCGTGGTCGGCGGGATGATGAGACCAAACGCCGCCATAGATCCTCCCCTCTGCTCAGCAACTGTGGATAAACGTCTTTCGCAGGTCAGCGCAGGACCGTGTTGCCGTAGCAACGAAAACCGCTGCGGTGTGCGTACATACGTAAGCGGCGTACGTGCGTAAAGCGGTCAGCAGGTTAAATACCCCTGTCGACCGGCGGTAAACGCGGAAAACTTCGAAAGGCTTCCTATCTCGTTGTGAACTTCGTCTCCGCGCTCAGTGGGCTTTCAGACTTGAAGCGATGGCCGGATTGCACATGCGTCTACTTGCTTCGGCCAGCGGCGATTTCGCGCCGCTGCGCTTCGCTTCCTGGACCATTGCGATCGCCGGACATTTACCCTCACGCAAATTCGCGGAGCACCAACATGTTTGGTTAGACTGACCGAAAGGCAGTTCGAAACCCGTTATGGCGCTGGTTATTCCAGTGAACCAGGATCCGCGGTTGCTCAAAAACATTGCACCCTACGCCGGAAGCGTAACCTGGAGAGGTGTTACACCTTGGTGGCCGGTTGCAGGCCACCGGTTTCTTTCATCGCTGGGCTCGCGTCGTGGTGCGCCGGCCATGGCTGGTCGTCGGCTTTTGGGTGGTGCTGGCCGTCGCTCTGTCGGTTACGTTGCCGCAACTGACGCAGGTGGTGCGCGAACGTACCGAGGAGATCCTGCCGAGTAACGCCCCGGTGATGGTCGCCACCAGGCAGATGACGGAAGCGTTTCATGAGCCGGAGTCGCAAAACGTCGCCCTGGTGGTGCTCACCGACGAACACGGCCTGACCCGCGCCGACGAAGACGTGTACCGCACGCTGGTGGACCGGCTGCGTCGCGATACCAACGACGTCGCGAGTGTCCACGACTTCATCACCACGCCGGCCCTGCGCGACGTGATGACGAGCGCTGACCACAAGGCGTGGTTCATTCCCGTCGGCGTCAGCGGCGAACTCGGTTCGCCGAAGTCCAAAGAGGCGTACTCCCACATTTCCGGCCTTGTCCAGCAGACCGTCCAACAGGCCGTGGCCGGATCGACGTTGACCGCGAACACGACGGGCATTGCCGCCACCGTCGCCGAACTGGCCGATATCGGTCAACGCGACATGCGCGTCATCGAACTGGCCACCATCGCCATGGTGCTGTTGATCCTGCTGGTGGTGTATCGCAATCCGCTCACCATGTTGTTGCCGTTGCTCACCATCGGGGTATCACTGGTGACCGCCCAACAAGTGGTTGCCGGCCTGGCCGGCGTGGGGCTGGGTATCTCACAGCAGACGGTCGTGTTCATGACCGCGATGATGATCGGTGCCGGGGTGGATTATGCGGTGTTTCTGATCAGCCGCTACCACGAAAAGCTGCGGCAAGGCGCGACGTCCGACGAAGCGGTGGTGGGCGCGCTGACGGGTATCGGCACGGTGATCGCCGCCTCGGCTGCCACTGTCGCGATCACCTTCCTGGGCATGAGCTTCACCCGACTGCAGGTTTTTTCCACCGTGGGGCCGGCGTTGGCCATCTCGATCTCGATCGCGTTTCTGGCCGCGATCACCTTGCTGCCGGCGATTCTCGCGCTGGCCGGGCGGCGCGGCTGGGCCGGACCCAAACGCGATCTGACCGGCCGGCTCTGGCGGCGTTCGGGAGCTCACATCGTGCGCCGTCCGGTCGCGCATCTGGTCGGTAGCCTGGTCATTCTGGCCGCCTTGGCCTGTTGTGTTCCATTGCTGCACTCGAGCTACGACGCGCGCACGACGCTGCCGCCGTCGGCGCAGAGCAATATCGGCTATGCCGCGATGGAACGCCATTTTCCGGCGAGTTCGATCAGTCCGCAGTACCTCTTCGTGCAATCCCCGCACGACCTGCGCAACCCCAAGGCATTGGCTGATCTCGAGCAGATGGCGCAGCGGGTCAGTCAGCTGCCCGACGTCGAGATGGTCCGCGGCGTTACCCGGCCGACGGGTGAACCGCTCGAGCAGGCCAAGCTCAGTTGGCAGGCCGGCGAAATCGGACAGCGGCTTTCCGACGCGTCCTCCCGCATCGCCGGCGCGAACGGCGACCTTGACGCGCTGACCGACGGCGCGCGCAAACTCGCCGACAGTCTGGCGGCCGTGCACAACCGGGTGAGTCAGGCGATCGGGGGGTTGAGCGGTCTGCTCTCCGAACTCACCCGGATGCAAAACCAGCTCGCGGCAGCGCAGACGGTCAGTGCCACCAACAGCAACCAGGTACTGACCCGGGCCGGTTCGGTGCTAGCCGGTCTGAAGGCAAGTCCCGCCTGCACCATGGACCAGCGCTGCAACGAGGCCCTGGACGAACTGCAACGGCTCGTCGACACCGGCCAGCGCACCGCGGGCCCGAGTGCCTCCAATCAGGAATTGCGGGGATTGCTGGGGCGGGCGGTCCAGGCCATCCGCGCCCTGGACCCGAGCCGGCTGCAGCAGCAGCTCGCAAGTCTGGAGCAGGGGGCCAACGCGCTGGCCAATGGCAGCGAGCAGGTGGCCGCCGGGGTGCGCGAGCTGGTGGATCAAACCAAACAACTCGGCGGCGGCCTGGCCGAAGCGTCCGAACTGCTGTTGTCGATGAAGAACAACGCGTCGCAACCGAGCATGTCCGGTTTCTACATTCCGCCCCAAGCGATGAATAGCACCCAGTTCAAGGAAATGGCTGCGGTGTTCGTGTCTCCCGACGGGCATGCGGCGCGCTATTTGGTGCAATCGACATTGAAACCGTTCGACAGCAAGGCCATGGATCAGACGAAGGCGATCGTCGGTGCGGCGCGCGGCGCACAACCGAACACGTCGCTGGCTGACGCGTCGATCGAGATGACGGGCATGACGCCGATGTACAGCCAAATGCGGGACTACTACAACCATGACCTGCGGTTCATCGTGATCATGACCATCGCCATTGTGTTCCTGATTCTGGCGGTACTGCTGCGGGCGATCGTGGCGCCGCTGTATCTCGTTGCCACCGTCATAGTTTCGTATCTGTCCGCACTGGGCATCGGAGTCATCGTGTTCCAGCTCATCGGAGGCCAGCCGCTGGCGTGGAGTGTGCCCGGGATGGCGTTCATCGTGCTGGTCGCCGTCGGAGCGGACTACAACATGTTGCTGATTTCCCGGATTCGCGACGAATCGCCGCACGGGATTCGGGCCGGCGTCGTGCGCACTGTGGGTACGACGGGGGGAGTGATCACCTCTGCCGGTCTCATCTTCGCCGCATCGATGTTCGGCATGCTGTTCGGCAGCATCAGCACCATGGTCCAGGCCGGCTTCGTCATCGGCGCCGGGTTGCTGCTCGACACCTTCTTGGTGCGCACCATCACCGTGCCGGCGCTGGCGGTGCTGGCCGGCAAGGGCAACTGGTGGCCGTCAAAACGGCACGCCGCGAAAGCCGCTCCCGAGCCGGAACCCGAGCCGGCCTGAACAAGCCACGACCAGATCGAAAAAGAATTGAGAGGCACATGACAACGGACAGAACAACATTCGCGCCCTGGATCAAACATGTGCCGGGACCGGGCCAACAGCCGTATCGCGGCGCCATCGTGGTATTCCCGCACGCGGGGGCGGCCGCGGCCAGCTACCTGAAGTTGGCCAAGGCCCTGGCCGCCGGCAGCGACACGTTCGTGGTGCAGTACCCGCAGCGGGCTGAGCGGCTCGATGATCCGGCGCCGGAAACCATCCACAGCCTGGCCCGCGGCCTGTTCGAGTCGGGCCCCTGGCGCCGGGCCGCCCCCTTGCGGCTGTTCGGGCACAGCATGGGCGCGCTGGTCGCGTTCGAATTCGCCCGGATCGCCGAACAGCGCGGCACCGCCGTGCAAAAGCTGTGGGTGTCGGCCGGCCCGGTCCCGTCGACCGTCGCCGAGTTGCCCGAGCTGCCCACCAGCGACGCGCAATTGCTTGCCGACCTCGCCGATCTGGGCGCAACCGACCCGCGGCTGTTGGCCGACGAGGAATTCGCCGAGCTGCTGACCAACGCGGCGCGTTGCGACTATGAAGCGCTCAACCGCTATGACTGCAGCGACGGGGTGCGCATCCGCGCCGACATCCACGCCGTCGGCGGCCGGCAGGATCGTCGCGTCGACGCCGGCTCCCTGCACCGCTGGGCCCGGCACACCGACGGCTGCTTCACGTCGTCGTTCTTCGACGGCGGGCACTTCTACATCAACGAACACATCAACACCGTCGCGAATCGCGTCATCACCGAGATCTGATCCCGGGTTTGGAGGCAGACAGACCAGTGCCAGTTAAACTACGTCCGGCGCGCCCACCGCGGAACAGCAATGGCCAAGTGCCGCAGGATAATCGGCTCACGTCCATGGATCAAGCCATGTTCCTCTCATTGCGCGCCATGGACCGCGATGCGGTCGTGCAATGCGTGTGGCTTTACGAGCACCCCATCGACTTCGACGGGCTGAGGCGCTTTCACCGCAACCTCGGGGACGGCTTGTTGGGGCGGCGCATCGAGCGTTCCCCGCTGCCGTTTGCCCGGCACCGGTGGGTGCGCGATCGGGGACCGGCCGATATCGATGTCGCCGAATCCGCCCGTCCCCGAGCCGAACTCGGCGACTGGATCGACGAACACGCGCAACGGCCGATCGATCCCGAGCTCGGGCCCGGCTGGCGGCTGGGAGCCCTGCCGTTGACGGGCGGTGCGACGGCGGTGAGCTTGGTGGCCTCGCACTGCCTGATCGACGGTCTCGGGGTTGTCGGCGCGGTGGCCGATGCGGCGAGCGGCAAAACACACGACGTGGGCTATCCACCGCCGTGCTCACGAACCCGGCTGCGGGGACTTGCGCAGGATGCCCGCCAAACCGTGCGGGGGGTACCCGAGGTGGCCCGGGCAGTTGTCGCGGCGGTGAAGATGGCGCGCCGTCATCCGCATGAGACGGCACCTTCGGAACCTTCGCGGCCGGTCGCCCGTCCCAGCGCCGACGGCGATGAACGCGCTGCGGTTCCGGCCGTCGCAATGCACATTGACGAGGCGGTTTGGGACGAGCGCGCGCGGGAGCTGGGCGGCACCAGTCACCATCTGGCCGCCGGACTGGCGGCCAAATTCGGCGAGCGCACAGGGCGCCGACGTGCCGATGACGGCCCGGTTACCTTGCAGCTGCCACTCAGCGATCGCACCGAAGACGACACCCGCGCCAACACCCTGTCGTTTGTCAGCATCGACATTGACCCGACCGGGGTGACCACCGACCTGACCGATGCGCGCGCGGCCATCAAGCGCACGTTCGAGACCTTGCGAGCAGCCCCAGAAGAGGCGTCACCCACCCTTCCCCTCACCCCGCTGGTGCCGTTCACCCCCAAGCGGGTGCTGAAACGGGTCACCGAGGCGGCATTCGCCTACTCCGATCTGCCAGTGGCCTGTTCAAGTCTGGGCAACCTGACCGCCATGGCCGGGTGCCCGGACGGCACCGAGGCCGAATATGCGTTTGGGCGTGGGGTGATCCAACGCGTCATGCGTCAGCACCTCGAGCAGGCGCAGGGCGAACTTTCGTTGTGGTTCTTGCGAATTGGCGGCAAGATGTGCATCACCGTCGGCGCCTACCAGCCGGGCGCGAGCAATTCCAAGACGGAGTTGCGTCAGCTGGCGGCGCGTACGCTGGCCGAGTTCAACCTCACGGCGGTGATCGAGTAAGCGGCATCACAAACTTCTACATATTGTTAACTGTTTTGTAGGTGTTGTGTTGGGTAGCCCATGTGGCATGGGTGAGCTCCACTTACCGCCGGCGCCACCGCGGATGATGCCGAAGGCGCTGCAGGGCCTAGCATTCTTCACGGCGCGCCGATGGGCCACCGAGCAACTCGCACGTCGATACGGCGGTGCCTTCCGGCTTGACGTCCCGGTATTCGGCCGGCTGGTGATCGTCACCGACCCCGCGTTGGCCAAGCAGGTCTTCACCAGCGGCACAGAGGATCTGGGGGCCATTCAGCCCAACCTGAGTCGGCTGCTGGGCTCGGGTTCGGTGTTCGGGCTCGAGGGCGCCGAGCACCGCAGACGGCGCAAGCTGCTGGCGCAGCCGTTCCACGCCGCGAACATGAAGAACTACGAACGAATCGTCGAACAGGAAACGCTTCGGGAAATCGAGAACTGGCCCGAGGGAACGGCATTCGCCACCTTGGCGCCGATGAAGCGAATCACCCTCAACGTCATCCTGCGCGCTGTATTCGGGGCCGAAGGGGAGGACATCGACCGGTTGCGCGACGTCATCGTCCCGTGGGCAAGATTGGGCTCGCGACTGTCGATGCTGCCGATGCCGAAGCGAACTCATCGCTACCTGCCGTGGGGCCGGCTGGCCGAATGGCGGCGCAAGTACGACACTCTCATCGATAGAGTGATCGACAAAGCAGAGGCGGCCCCGCATCCGGAGGACCGTACCGACATCCTTTCGCTGCTGCTGCGCAGCGTCTACGACGACGGGTCGGCGATGTCGCGATCCGACATCCGGGACGACCTGCTCACCCTGCTGGTTGCCGGGCATGAAACCACCGCAACCACTTTGGCGTGGGTGTTCGAACGGCTGAGTCGCCGGTCCGCGGTACTCGCGGCGCTCGTCGAGGAGGCCGGCACCGACGATAACCCGCTGCGGCAAGCGGCGATCTACGAGGTGCAGCGCACCAGGTCGGTGATCGACTTCTCCGGCCGGCGGGTACGGGCATCGACGTTCGAAATCGGCGAATACGTCATTCCGGCGGGTTACTCCGTCGTCGTGAGCATTTCGCGGTGCCACGCCAATCCGGACGCGTTTCCCGCACCTGATCGCTTCGATCCGCAGCGCTACCTCGAAGGTAAGCCGTCGCCGTTTGCCTGGATTCCCTTCGGGGGCGGAACGCGGCGCTGCGCGGGGGCGGCGTTCGCCAAGATGGAGATGAACGTGGTACTGCGAACCATCTTGCGCCACTTGACGATTGAGACAACCTCGGCGCCGGCGGAAAAGGTACGGGCCGGCGGCATGGGGATCGTTCCGAAAGACGGTGGACGGATCGTGGTGCACCGGCGTCCGGCTATCGCGTCGACTTGACGACCTGCGAATAGTGGAACTGCCACCGCTCCACGATGTGGAAGCCGAGGTAATTGGGGAATAGGTAGGCCGGGGCCCGGCCGAAAGCCGTTCCAGGAGGCAATGATTGGCCCACTTGATGATCGGGCAGTGACTTGTCGCGGTTGGTGATCGTCCACACCGTGGCGCATTTGTTGATCTTGGCCGTCGTCAGCCACACGGCTACGTGGCCATCCCACAGCGCGCCGACCTTGGGCCCGTAGTAGCCGCGCTCGACGTCGATCAGCGACTTGAAGGCCCCGGGCCGGGTAGCCAGCAGCGCGCGAATCGGCCCCGGCCGCCAGGGCACGGTGTTGTCCACCACCAAACAGTCGCCGGCCGCGGCGTGGGCGCCGATCACATCGGCGACCTGGCTGTAGTCCCAGCCCTCCTTGGCGTACGGCCCGCGTTGGGTGAAGTAGTAGTTGGGGAAGGCGGCGACGGCGAACAGCACCAGCACACCGGCAATGGGCCACGGCTTGCGGGCCAGGGTGACGATGCAGATGGCCAGCACTGTGGCCGCGGCCGGAGCCGTCAAGATCAGATAGCGCGGGTAGTACATCGGTTCCACTGTTGCCGAGTAGATCAGCACGGCCGCGTTGGGCACGACGATCCACATGATGCACAGCAACAGCAGCCGACCCGTCGGCTTGGCCGGGCCGGCGCCCTTGACCAGACGCATCACGACGGCGGCCAGGACGACGACACCGGACAGGATCGCGAACGGGACGCTGTGATCGAAGTACTGTCGGTGCACCACGTCCAGGAACAGGTTTCGGGTGAGCCCGGAAATCCACGCGACCTGGAAAACCTGGCCGTGGGCGAACAGCATGAACGGCGTCATAGCCCCGAGCGCCACCGCGGTGCTGGCCGTCCACCAGATGACCGGGGACTTGCGAGACTTCCTGGGCGCCAACACCGGCAGCATCGCGGCATGCACCAGCACCAGCAGGACCAGGTTGATGCTGACCAGGATCGACAACATCAAAGCCAGCGCATAGAGCAGCCACAGCCACCGCCGGTTGCGCCGCACGGCAGTGACCAGCAGTACGGTCAGCCAGACCGCGGCCGTCACCGACAGGGCCGAAGACCGGGCCTCGATACCGGCCCACGTCACCCTGGGGAGGATGGCGAAGACGACGCCCGCGCACAGCGCGGTCGCCCGGCTTTCCCCGACGAATTGCTTGGTGAAGACCACCGCGCCGGCGGCGGCGGCCCCGATGGCCACGGCGCTGGGGACCCGCGACCAGAACTCCGTCGGCGGGAACACGGTGAACCAGCCATGCATCAGCAGGTAGTAGAAGCCGTGCACGGCGTCGATGTGCCCTAGCAGCTTCCACAGCTCCGGCAATGTCCGGCTGGCCGAAGCGGTGATCGTCGCGCCCTCGTCGAACCACAGCGATGGCCTGCCTGCCCATGCCGCGCTCACCGCCGTGGCGAGCACGAATATCGCCAGCGGGTCGAAGCGCCTGCCGCGCGGGCGTGCGGGCGTGTCTTCGTGGTCGCCGGCATGGCGTTCCACGAGAGTCGACGAGGACATGATGCTTGTCACTGTATGACCCGTGGCATGAGGCTGCTCACCAGCGGTTCCGTGGCCGACGCGGTGCGGCCCGGGAAACCCCGGCAGACAAACGTGCTGGCCGTGGCATCGGCATCCAGTCGAGCTGTCATCGTCGGAATTGTCTGTTGTTCGGCTCGGGGCTGGCAAATGCGGGTTGCGCCACGCCGCGAGTGTGTGGGTAATCTGACCTATCTTCATCCGGCAACGCGATACTGTCTTGGGTTGGCTGAGCAAACCGACACTGGGAGGGTAAATGGGCGCCTATCAGACCGTGGTGGTAGGAACGGACGGCTCGGATTCGTCGATGCGCGCGGTCGACCGGGCGGCGAGGATCGCCGGCGCAGACGCCAAGCTGATCATCGCCTCGGCGTACCTGCCCCAGCATGAGGACGCCCGGGCGGCCGACGTGCTCAAGGAAGAAAGCTACAAGGTGACGGGCACCGCCCCGATCTACGAGATCCTGCACGACGCCAAAGAGCGCGCGCACAACGCCGGCGCGAAGAACGTCGAAGAGCGGCCCGTCGTCGGCGCTCCGGTCGACGCGCTGGTGCACCTGGCCGAGGAGGAGAAAGCCGACCTGCTGGTCGTCGGCAACGTCGGTCTGAGCACCATCGCGGGCCGGCTGCTGGGCTCGGTGCCGGCCAACGTGTCGCGGCGCGCCAAGGTCGACGTGCTCATCGTGCACACCACATAGGGGCCGTTACCCCCGGGGCGGATCGCTTCCCATCGATTCGCGGGCCCAAATCGCCATCGAGCGCATCAGCACATCGCGCTCCATCGCCAACTCCGAGATCTGCCTGCGCAGATCGTTGATCTCGTCGCGCAAGGTCTCGCTCAGCGCAGCCTCACCGGCTTGAGCATGCTGATCAGCCCACGCCGTCTCACCCTGCGTGCCGCCGGGCAGCGCGCGAGCCACCTGCGGGATCACACTGGGCCGCGGGCCGTACCGGGCGGGCGTCTGGCTGCCCGACTGCGCGGGGCCACCGGGTGCTGTGACGCCGCCACCGCGTTGTCCGGCGGCGCTTCGGGTCGCGGCCCAGCTGCCGCCCGCCGCGCCGCCGCCACCGGCCGCGGCCGCCATCAGACTTCCCGACAGCATCCCGCCCAGTCCGGGGCCCATGCCGTCGGGTGCGGGCTCGGAAAAACCGGCGAGCGTGGGTTGAGGTATCGCGGTGACGGCGCGTGAGGTTCCCGGCATTGCCTGAGGCGCCGCCTGGGCCCAGGCCTGCGGTACCGACAACCCGCCGACCGAAGCCGCACGTCCGGCGCCAGCCAGCACCGGGGCGCGGCCCACCGTCGAGCCCGACCCCACCAGACCGGCTGCGCTGGGCAGGGCTGCGGCGGCGGCCTCGGCCCCATACGCACCCGCGGCCGCTAACGGCCCGACTAGTCCGTTGACCGGGCCCTCCAGCACCGGACCCAGGATGAACAGGACACCACTGGCCACGAACGTCCAGCCGCTGATGAAATTCAGGAACTCGCCGGCTGTCACGTCCTGCAGCGCGGTGGTGAAGGGCGCCAGCGCCGCCCCGGTCGCCAGTGCTTGCAGCACGCTGGGCAGGGTCGAGATCAGCTGAGACAACGCCGCCGAGTTGGACGCGGCCGCCGAGCCGGCCGCCTGAGCCACGGCGCCGGCCTGGGCGCCCACTCCGGCCGGGTTGGTGTTCTGCGGCGGTGCCAGGAACGGCGTCAGCCTCGCCGCGGCCGCCGACCCGACCGCGTAGCCGTACATCGTGGTCGCGTCCTGCGCCCACATCTCGGCGTACACCGTCTCGGTTGCCGCGATGGCCGGGGTGTTCTGGCCGAAGATGTTGGTTGCCACCAGCGCCGCCAACATGGCCCGGTTCTCGGTGACCAACGCCGGTGGCACCGTCGCGGCGAAGGCCGCCTCGAAGGCCATGGCCGCCGTTCTGGCCTGGTTGGCCGCTTGCCTTGCCTGCTCGCCGGTGCTGCTCATCCACGCCTGATACGGCGTGGCCGCTGCGGCCATCGACATGGCCGCCGGTCCGAGCCATGGTTCACGGAGCAAGCCGGACACCACCGCCCGGTAGGAGGACGCCGCCGACGTCAGCTCCGCACCCAGCGTGTCCCACGCGGCGGAAGCCGCCCACATCGGACCCGATCCGGGTCCCGTATACATCCGTAGCGAGTTGATCTCGGGCGGCAACGCAGCAAAATCAAGCATCGTTCGCCAATGAATGCGTCATCGCATCCTCCGATCAGCGGGCGCAGCGAAGAATGTGTCGGTTGCCGGTCAACCGAATGCTAGGGCCTGCCGCGGCGCAGACGGGGCCATTTGCCGCGGTTTCTCCTACGTTGCCTGCGTGCGTTGCGCGCCGGCAGGGGAACGGTGCTTACCAGCCCCGCTCGCGCCATTCCGCGAGGTGCGGGCGCTCGGCGCCCAGCGAAGTGTCGTCGCCGTGGCCGGGATAGACGACGGTGCGGTCGTCGTACACGTCGAACACCCGGGTGGTGACGTCCTCGAGTAGCTGGGTGAAGTCGCCCGGCTGCCAGGTCTTGCCGACGCCGCCGGGAAATAGGCAGTCGCCGGTGAACAACTGCGTGACATCGCCGGTCGCTGGGCCGTCGAGAGCGAGTGCAACCGAGCCGGGGGTGTGCCCGCGCAAATGGATGACGTCGAATGTCAGCTCGCCGACCTGCACGGTGTCGCCGTTGGCCAGCAAACGGTCCGGCCGGACCGGCAGCGGCTCGGCGTCGATCTCATGGGCCGCGGTCGGCGCACCGGTGGCCTCGGTGACCGCTTCCAGCGCCTGCCAGTGGTCGAAGTGCTGATGGCTGGTCACGATCAGCGACAGCTTCGGCGCGTACCGTCGGATCAGGTCGATCAGCACGTCGGCGTCGTTAGCGGCGTCGATGAGCAACGTTTCCCCGGTCGCGGAACATGTCACCAGGTAGGCGTTGTTGTCCATCGGGCCTACCGACGCTTTCACAATGGTGGCACCGGGCAGGGTGCGACGAGCCGCGGTGCCTGGATCGACGTGTCCGGTGTAGTTGTCTGAAGGCTCGCGGGCGACGGTCATAGGCGTCAGGTTACTGGTCTTCGAAGGCTTGTCGGTATGGCCACATAGCATGGGGGACGAGCATTATCTGTGGAGGGAACCGAGTGGCAGATCGCCTCATTGTCAAAGGCGCGCGTGAGCACAACCTGCGTGGTGTCGACCTCGATTTGCCCCGGGACTCGCTGATCGTTTTCACCGGGTTATCGGGCTCGGGCAAGTCGTCGCTGGCTTTCGACACCATCTTTGCCGAGGGGCAGCGGCGTTACGTGGAATCGCTGTCGGCCTACGCTCGCCAATTCCTGGGCCAGATGGACAAGCCGGACGTCGACTTCATCGAGGGACTTTCCCCGGCGGTGTCCATCGACCAGAAGTCGACCAACCGCAACCCGCGGTCGACGGTCGGGACCATCACCGAGGTGTACGACTACCTGCGTCTGCTGTATGCCCGGGCGGGCAGCCCACACTGTCCGGTCTGCGGTGAGCGCATCGCGCGCCAGACACCACAGCAAATCGTGGACCAGGTGCTGGCCATGGAGGAGGGCATCCGCTTCCTGGTGCTCGCGCCGGTGGTGCGCACCCGCAAGGGCGAATTCGCCGACCTGTTCGACAAACTCAACGCACAGGGCTACAGCCGGGTGCGGGTCGACGGTGTGGTGCACTCGCTGACCGATCCGCCGAAGCTGAAGAAACAGGAAAAGCACGACATCGAGGTGGTGGTGGACCGCCTCACGGTGAAGGCGACCGCCAAACAACGCCTCACCGATTCGGTGGAGACGGCGCTGAACCTCGCCGACGGCATTGTGGTGCTGGAATTCCCCGACGACCACGATGAACATGACCGGCCCCGCGAACAGCGGTTCTCCGAAAAGCTCGCCTGCCCCAACGGGCACTCCCTGGCGGTGGACGACCTGGAACCGCGGTCGTTCTCGTTCAACTCGCCCTACGGCGCCTGCCCGGAATGCGTCGGCCTGGGTATCCGCAAGGAGGTCGATCCCGATCTGGTGGTGCCCGACCCGGAGCTCACCCTGGCCGACGGCGCGGTAGCGCCCTGGTCTACCGGACACACGGCCGAGTACTTCACCCGCATGATGGCCGGCCTGGGCGACGCCATGGGTTTCGACGTCGACACTCCGTGGCGAAAGCTGCCGGCCAAGGCGCGCAAGGCGATCCTGGAAGGCTGCGACGAGCAGGTACACGTGCGCTACCGCAACCGCTACGGCCGAACCCGTTCGTACTACGCCGATTTCGAGGGCGTGCTGGCCTTCCTGCAGCGCAAGATGGCCCAAACCGAGTCCGAGCAGATGAAGGAACGCTACGAGGGCTTCATGCGTGACGTGCCCTGCCCGGTGTGCGAGGGTACCCGCCTCAAGCCGGAGATCCTGGCGGTGACGCTGGCCGGGGGAGCTGCGGGGGAGCAGGACCACAAGTCCATCGCCGAAGTCTGCGACCTGTCCATCTCCGATTGCGCGGACTTCCTCAACGCGCTCACCCTGGGGACGCGGGAAAAGGCGATCGCCGGGCAGGTGCTCAAGGAAATACAGTCGCGGCTCGGCTTCCTGCTCGACGTCGGGCTGGAGTATCTGTCGCTGTCGCGCGCGGCCGCCACGCTGTCCGGCGGTGAGGCCCAACGTATCCGGCTGGCCACCCAGATCGGCTCCGGGCTGGTCGGTGTGCTCTATGTGCTCGACGAGCCGTCGATCGGGCTGCACCAGCGCGACAACCGTCGGCTCATCGAAACTCTCACCCGGCTAAGGGATTTGGGCAACACCCTGATCGTCGTCGAGCATGACGAGGACACCATCGAGCACGCCGACTGGATCGTCGACATCGGGCCCAGGGCCGGCGAGCACGGCGGCCGCATCGTGCACAGCGGGCCCTACAGCGAGTTGCTGCGCAACAAGGAGTCGATCACCGGCGCCT
Source organism: Mycobacterium angelicum (assembly GCF_002086155.1). GTDB lineage: Bacteria > Actinomycetota > Actinomycetes > Mycobacteriales > Mycobacteriaceae > Mycobacterium > Mycobacterium angelicum. Next base: position 188,232 of record NZ_MVHE01000006.1, read on the forward strand.
ACCTGTCGGGCCGGGAAAGCATCGAGATTCCCGCGATCCGGCGTCCGGTCGACGCAAAGCGCCAAATTACCGTCGTCGGCGCCCGCGAACACAACCTGCGCGGCATCGACGTGTCCTTCCCGCTGGGCGTGCTGACATCGGTGACCGGGGTGTCCGGTTCGGGTAAGTCCACGTTGGTCAACGACATCCTGGCCGCGGTGCTGGCCAACAAGCTCAACGGCGCCCGCCAGGTGCCGGGCCGGCATACCCGGGTCACCGGGCTGGACCATCTGGACAAGCTGGTGCGCGTCGACCAGTCGCCGATCGGGCGCACCCCGCGATCCAACCCGGCCACCTACACCGGGGTATTCGACAAGATCCGCACCTTGTTCGCGGCCACCACCGAGGCGAAAGTTCGCGGGTATCAACCGGGCCGGTTCTCCTTCAACGTCAAGGGCGGCCGCTGCGAAGCGTGCACCGGCGACGGCACCATCAAGATCGAGATGAACTTCCTGCCCGACGTGTATGTCCCGTGCGAAGTCTGCCAGGGCGCCCGCTACAACCGGGAAACCCTCGAGGTGCACTACAAAGGCAAGACCATTTCCGAAGTGCTCGACATGTCGATCGAGGAAGCCGCGGAGTTCTTCGAGCCGATCAGCGGCATTCACCGGTACCTGCGCACACTGGTGGACGTGGGGCTGGGGTATGTCCGGCTCGGCCAGCCCGCCCCGACCCTGTCCGGGGGTGAGGCGCAGCGGGTCAAGCTGGCGTCGGAACTGCAGAAGCGCTCGACCGGCCGCACCATCTACATCCTCGACGAGCCCACCACGGGATTGCATTTCGACGACATTCGCAAGCTGCTGACGGTCATCAATGGCCTTGTCGACAAAGGCAATACGGTGATCGTCATCGAACACAACCTGGACGTGATCAAGACATCGGACTGGATCGTCGACATGGGTCCAGAGGGTGGTGCCGGCGGAGGAACCGTCGTCGCCGAGGGCAACCCGGAAGATGTTGCGGCGGTACCGGAAAGCTACACAGGCAAGTTCCTCACCGAAGTCGTCGGCCGCGCGCCCGCAAGGCCGCCGCGGCGGCGCCGCAAGGCCAGCGCCTGATTTCGCCGCGCCGAGCCTGCGGTGACGGCGCGATTTCGCGAAATACCCCGCGCCGAGCGCAGTCTCGGCTAGCTGATTGCCGCCGCCTTGGAAAGCGGCGACGGGAAGCGCGGGCTGATCCGCACGCGGTCCAGCCACAACGTCAGTTGGTCGGCCTTGCGCTGCAAGGCGCGCCGGCCGTCCCGTCCGGGGTCGTCCAAGAGCTGCAACTGGACTCGGGCATCGGAGTCCTGATACCAGCCGCCCACCACGCGTCCCGTCCACCACGCGGTGGGTCCGGCGTTGCCGTTGCTGTCGAAAACCTGGCCGCGGTGCTGGCCGAGATACCAGTCCCGCTCGTACCAGCCCATGGTGGTCGGATCCAGCCCGGGCAGCAGCGCGCACCACGGCGCCACCTCCGGTTCCGGTTCGAGATCGTCGGCCAGCGCGTAACCGGGGCTGCCATCCACGTCGACTTCCACCGCCCCTATGTCGGCCAACGCTTTCCGGACCGCGGTCAGGGTGCTGCCGAACCACCATTTGATATCGGCGACGGTCGCGGGACCGCACGCGCGTAGCCACCGGCGGGTGAGTTCGGCGTGCGGGTTCTCGACGGGCCGCACGCCGGACCCGCTGAGCCAGTCAGCGGTGGTGATCCATCGCGGCCGCGACGTGGTCCAAATTCCGTCGTTTGGTCCACGCACGATATGGCCGCGGGCCGACAGCACCGTGAGCACCCGCGGTGCAATCGAAACCGCACCGCCATAACGCTTTCCCGGTGCCGGGTCGTAGGTGCCGGCCAGTTCGGGCAGCGCGGTCCGCAGCTCGGTGCTGCTGGCGGCCCCGTGCTCACGCAGATAGCGCAGTACCGCGGCGCTGCCCGCCTCGAGCCAGCGTTCACCGTCGGTGGTTACACCTGCCGTCTGCACGTCGCCGATCAGACGCCGGTGTTCGTTGCCGGCGACGCGGTCGCTGACCGCAGGCTGAATCAGCGCCAGGTCCTCGGAGCTGACCACCCATAGCGTACGGCGCATGGCGAGATGCTTTACCACAGAACGGTTTTCATACAACTCGCGATCGAGGTTCGCGGTTACGAAGCCGGGTGTGCGTGCCCACAGCGACAGATAGGGTGTGGCCGGATCGGTGGCATGCAGTCCGAGCATTCCGGCGACGACTTGAGTCACCGGCTGGGATTGGGAGAGAAAGTGCCTGCGCGCCAGTCTGTTCCGCCGCTCGGCGATGCTGAATTTTCGCATGCCGCTACTTCGGTACCTTGGCCGCCATCGCATTGGCTATCAGCCGGGCCTGGTTGATTGTCCCGGGCGCGCAGACATTGACGTCGAGAACGATATTGGATACCGCGCTCAGGACGTGCTGGCAAACCACCGGGCTGTCGGCCAGGGTGCGTTCCAGCGCGATGTTGGGCGGATTGCCGCTGACACCGCCGAATGTCCAGTGGGAGGTGTTGCCGTTGTTGACTTGGGTCACGGCTTTCCCGGCGCAATATCGCCACGCGTCGGCTTGAGTTGCCACAAATCCGGCCGCCTGCTCGGCGGAGGCGAAAATCACCGCGCCCTGGACCACGACGTAGCCGGGGTTGCTGTTGGGCTTCTTCATCAGCTGCGCGAGCATCGCCGTGTAGCCGCTGCTCTTGTACGTCCCGGTTTGGTAGCCGATGAGGGCGCCAAGGCAGCGATCGTCCGACAACGTATTCTCCGGTCCGGGATCTGTCATCTCCGTTGCGTTGTGGTCGACGACGATGCCCGTGGTGGCGACGATGGCATTGATTTGTTCGGGGCCCAGCAGAAGCGAATCAAGTTGTCCCGGAACAATGTTCGGGATAGCACTGGGAGTGCGGGCCGAAGTGGTGTGGGCCGCGCTGGTGGTCGTGGTCTGGGCGATCGGCTTGTCGCCGCCGGTATTGCCGACTGCCAGCCAGATACCGGTTCCGGCGACCACGAAGACGACGACCAGGATCGCCGCCAGCACCAGCCACCAGCTGCGTTTCGGGGTTGAAGTCCACTGTGGCGCTGCCGCCGGGGGAGGCCAGGGATGCTGGGGGAGCGGGCCACTGGGTGCGGGGACGTACTGCTGGGTGTGCGCGAGCATGGTCACGGCTCGTTCCCGGTCCGGAACGCTGAGCGCCTGCTGAGCCGCGCGCGCCAGCTCTCCGGCGGTGAGGTAGCGCTGAGCGGGATTCTTGGCCATGCCGCGCGCGATGACGTCGTCGAAAGCACCTGGGACGCCTTGCCCTTGAAAACTGGGGCGTGGGATGGGTTGCATGAGATGTGCGCCCATCAGCGTGCTGAGGTTCTGGGTCTGGTAAGGCGGTGTGCCGGTGAGGCATTCGTAGAGCACGCAGGCCAGAGCGTAAATGTCGGAACGGTAGGTGATGTCGTCGTCGCCGAATCGTTCCGGCGCCATGTAGCTCCAACTACCCACTGCGCTACCGGTTTTGGTGAGGTGCTGGTCGGTGGCCGCCGCGGCGATGCCGAAGTCGACCAGGTAAGCGAAGTCGTCGCCGGTGATCAGAATGTTCTCCGGCTTGATGTCGCGGTGCACGACGCCCGAGCGGTGGGCGGCATCGAGCGCCGCGGCGACCTGGCTGACGATGGCAACCGCGCGCGGCGGGGATAACGCTTCGCCGCGCGACAACAGTGCCCCGAGGTCGGCGCCTTCGATGAAGCGCATGTCGATGAACAGCTGCCCGTCGATCTCCCCGAAGTCGTGAATGGGCACGATATGGGGCTCCTGCAGGCGACCGGCGGTGTGTGCCTCACGTTGCATCCGCCGGCGAAATGCGCCGTCCGAGTTGAACTCCGGAGCCATGAGTTTGAGCGCGACGGTGCGGTCTTTGACCGTGTCGTGTGCCTCGTAGACTTCGCCCATGCCGCCGCGGCCCAGTAGTCGTCGCAGGCGGTAGGGCCCGAATTGGGTGCCGGCCCGCGAAGTCGGCACGGTATCACTCATCGGTGCGCATCGACTCCCGGATCTGCGCCAGGCGTTCGGCCGCCGCGCGCTGACGCTTCTCGTACTGCTCTTCGACGGTCTGCGCTTCGGCCGTCTCGGCATCGAGCTCGGCCGCGCCCTGTGCGGTGGCGAACCGGTTCTCGATCTTGTCCTGCACGGATTCGAACGTCGGTACGCCGGTGCTGTCGTAGCCGGGGTCGGGAGCGGTTGGTTCGTCGGGCATGCCGCCACGTTACTGCGGCGGTGCGACCGCCTGTTGTTGCCCGCGATCGTAATAGCGCACCATCTGCTGCCAGTAGACCATCGTCAGAGCCATCTGCGCGGCGGTCGCCACCGCCGCGGGCCGCAGTCGCCGACGGCGTGCGGCGATCACCGCGACCACCGAAATCACTGAGGTCGAACCGCTGACCAGCATGGCGGCGTCGCGGGGCCGACGGGAGATCCACAGTTCTTCGCCCAGCATCGCCCGCGTCGCCCAGGCGCGTTCATGGCGCGGTTTACCGAAGACGAAGGGATTGACCGCCAGCCACCCGGCGAGTAGCAGGGCGTGGCTGCGTCGCCGCGTCCAAATCGGGACCAGCGTCAGCGGGGTACTCGCCCAGCGTGTCCAGGCGCTCCACGGATTGCAGTGCCGGGCAAAAATCGCCCGGCGCACGCGTGCGACCGATGTCATCGGCGGCTACCGCCCGGCCGTGACGAATTGCCCGGCTGATGCGGCCGTGCCCGGCAGCGGAATCCGGGGCACCTCCGGCGTGTGCAGCTGGCCGGCCAGCCAAGGCAGAGCCGAGGCGAAAACCTGGTCGGCAAAGGGCCAGTCGTGCTTGCCGGGATGAGAGATGACCGCGCAGTCGATTCCGTTGGTCCGGCCGAGTGCACACAGTGCGTTGGCCGCCGCGGTCTGGTTGCTGGGATTGGCGGCGGCATCGCGCCCGGCCTGTCGCATGGTGGGGGTGTCGGCGATCGCGTTGTCGGGGCGCACCGACGCCTGCGCAGAAATCGCGAACCACCCCGAAATGCCGGTATACGGGCCGTGCTTGGTGATTACCGTCGTCGGGTCGAATGAAGCCCAGGCATCGGCGTTGCCACCGAACAGCCTGGTGATGGTTTCGGCCTTGTTTCCCGCATTCGGATAAAAGTCCCCGGCGACATCGACGAACGCGCTGAACAGCGTGGGATGCATGACGGTCAGGTCCACCGCGCAGGTGCCCCCCATTGACCAGCCCACGATGCCCCAGTTGGCCTGCTCGCGACTCACCCCGAACTTCGAGACCATGAACGGCACCACGTCCTTGGTCAAGTGGTCGGCCGCGTTGCCCCGACTTCCGTTGACGCATTCGCTGTCGTTGTTGAACGCGCCGCCGGAATCGACGAACACCAGAACGGGGGCGTTGCCGTGGTGGGTGGTCGCAAAGTCGTCGATCGTCTTGATCGCATTGCCGGCTCGCGCCCAATCGGCGGGCGTGTTGAACTGGCCGCCGATCATCATCACCGTCGGCAGTGCCGGTGGCGGATTACTGGCGAACCAGGCAGGCGGCAGGTACACCAGTTCGCCGCGATGCTTGAAATGCGATGCGTCGGAGGAGATGGCCACCGGGACCACGCTGCCGTGTGAGGGCAGCGCGCCCTTGCCGGCCATCGCGTCGACAGTGGCCTGGTCGGTCTGGTCGGGCAGGGGACCGGAGGTGATTTGGTTCCAGGCGGCCTGCACGGTCGGGAAGTAACCCACCCACAGGTTCAGCGTCAAACCGGCGCTGAGCAAACACAGCGGCACCGCCAGCAGGGATGCGCCGCGGCGCCATCGCTGTGCGCTGCGCCAGCCCAGGACCAGCACGGCGGCGGCCACCCCGGTCATGGCGATCCAGATCCACAGCCCACGCGGCGCCGGCTCACTGGCAAGACCGTGCGCCGTGACATACCAGCGGGTCCCGTAGACCGCCGCGGCGCCGGCGATCGCGGCCACCGGCAGCCACCGGTGCCGCCAGCGACGGGACCGCCATCCGATGGTTGCCGCCAGCACGATGGCGGTCACCACCTGGACGGTGGTCGGCACCCAGCCGTGCATGAGCGATATGTGGCCACTTGCCAACGACTGCGGTGCGACGAACGACGTCGGCGCTGTCATACGTTTCATTCTGGTCGATGGTGCTCCGCGCGTGACCTTGTTTCCGCAATGTTTCCTGTGAGTTAACTGGGGGCCCGGCGCGCCTGGCGGGCGCGCCGCCGTTAGTGGGGTTTGGCGAGCGGGAAAGGCAGCGTCTCGCGGATGCTGCGGCCGGTCACCAGCATCACCACCCGGTCCACGCCCATGCCCAGGCCGCCGGTGGGTGGCATCGCATATTCCATGGCTTGCAGGAAGTCTTCGTCGAGCTGCATCGCCTCGGGATCTCCGCCCGCGGCCAGCAGCGACTGTTCCTGCAGCCGGCGCCGTTGCTCGACGGGGTCGGTGAGTTCGCTGTAGGCGGTCCCCAACTCGACACCCCAGGCCACCAGGTCCCACCGTTCGGCGACCCCGCGCTTGCTGCGATGCGGACGGGTCAGCGGCGACACCGAGGTGGGGAAGTCGATGTAGAACGTCGGGTGTTCGGTGCGGTCTTCCACCAGGTGTTCGTACAGCTCGAGCACCACCGCGCCGGCATCCCAGTGCGCCCGATAGGGGATGTGGGCGGCATCCGACAGTTTGCGCAGGGTGGGCAGGTCGGTGTCGGCGTCGATGTGCTCACCGAGGGCGTCGGACACCGCGTCGTGCACGGTCTTCACCGGCCACACACCGGAGATGTCCACCGGCTCGAGGCGGTCCTCGCCGGTGAGCCGCATGGCCGTGGTGGCGCCGTTGGCCGCCAGGGCGGCGTTCTGGATCAGCTCGCGACAGCCGTCAATCCACACCAGGTAATCGGCGTGCGCTTGATAGGCCTCCAGCAGGGTGAACTCGGGATTGTGGCTGAAGTCCACACCCTCGTTGCGGAAAGCGCGGCCGAGCTCGAATACGCGTTCCACGCCGCCCACGCACAGCCGCTTGAGGTACAGCTCCGGAGCGATGCGCAGGAACAAATCCATCGAGTACGCGTTGATGTGTGTCACGAACGGGCGGGCCGCGGCACCGCCGTGCACCTGCTGCAGGATCGGCGTCTCGACCTCGGTGAACCCCTTGGCGAACAGTGTCTCCCGGATCGAGCGCAACACGTTGCTGCGTGCCGTCACCAGGGCCCGGGATTCATTGTTGATGGCCAGATCCACGTAGCGGGTGCGGACCCGCGCCTCGGCGTCGGTGAGCCCCTTCCATTTGTTGGGCAGCGGACGCAGGCATTTACCGATCAGGCGCCAGCGGGTCACGATCAGCGATTGGGTGCCGTTCTTGCTCCACCCCATCTGCCCCGTCATCTCCACCAGGTCACCGAGATCGATCGCCGCATTGAAATCCGCGGCCCGGCCCTGCTCCAGGCGTGAATTGTCCAGCAGCACTTGGATTTCCCCGGACCAATCGCGCAGTTGGGCGAACAGGACGCCGCCGAAATTGCGGATCCGCAATATCCGGCCGGACACCGAAACATCGGTGTGATCGTCGGCTTCCAGCGCCTGCGCCACCGAGTGGCTGGGCTGATGCCCCACCGGATAGGCGTCAATACCGTTGCCCTGCAACGTCTTCAGCTTGCTCAGGCGCACCCGCACCTGCTCGGGAAGGCGACGGCCGGCGTCGTCGGTGCCCGCGATCTCGGGCTGTTGCAACCCACTCACGTCCGGGGCCGTGCCGTCGGGATGCAACAGGCCGGTCGCCACCAGCGGAGCCGGCACGGCGGAGTGATGACCGGTGTGCACCTTGTCGCGACGGCTGAACGGCAACACCAGGAAACCCTCGGCGATCACCGACGCGACGCCGACCTTGGGAATCAACCGGGCATCTTCGTAGCAGGAGTAGCGCGGCACCCATTCGGGTTGGTACTTCATGTTCGAGCGGTACAGCGTCTCGATCTGCCACCAACGTGAGAAGAAGACCAACAGCCCGCGCCACAGCCGTGCGATCGGACCGGCGCCCAGCTGGGCGCCCTGCTCGAACGCGGAGCGGAACACCGCGAAGTTAAGCGAAATCCGGGTAATGCCAAGGCTTTCCGCGTGCAAGGCCAGCTCGCTGACCATCAGCTCGATGGTGCCGTTGGGGGATTGCGGGGAACGGCGCATCACATCCAGCGAAACACCGGTGCTTCCCCATGGCACCAATGACAGCAGTGCCACCGTCCGCTGCTCGGGGTCCAGCGCTTCCACCAGCAGGCAGTCGGAGTCCGCCGGATCACCGAGCCGGCCCAGGGCCATCGAGAAACCACGTTCGGATTCGGTGTCACGCCAGGCATCCGCGCGCTCAATGGTTTGGGTCATCTCGTCGCCGGGAACGTCACGGTGCCGCCGGATCCGGACCGTCAGGCCGGCCCTTCGCGCCCGCGTCACAGCCTGTCGTACGCCGCGCATTTCGGGCCCGGTCAACTTGAAGTCGGCAGGGCGCAGGATGGCTTCGTCGCCCAGCACCAGCGCGTTGAGCCCCGCTTCGCGATATACCTGGGCTCCTTGCGAACTGGCGCCCATCACCCCGGGGGACCAGCCGTAGGTCTGGCACAGGTGTAGCCAGGCGTTCACGGCCTGCGGCCAGGCCCGCGGGTCGCCCACCGGGTCGCCACTGGCCAGACAGACCCCGATCTCCACGCGATAGGTGATGCAGGCCCGGCCGCTGGGTGCGAAGACCACCGACTTGTCGCGCCGGGTGGCGAAATAGGCGAGTGAGTCGTTCTGCCCGTACAGCTCGACCAGCCCGCGGATGGCCGACTCGTCCTCACCGGTCAGCGCGTTATCGGCGCGCTGGGATTGGAACAACACGATCGCCGCGGCGATCAGCGCGAAGGCACCCAACAGGCCGAAGATCGCGTTGAGAAAGACGTGCGGTCTGCCGGTGAACAGCGCGGAATCGACGAGGCCGAACCCGATCACCCGGTTGGCGACATAGGGCAACCGGTCATGCGCCGCAAGCGATCCCGGGAACATTTCCACCAGGCCCCACGAAATCAGGATCCCGATAGCGCCGCCGGTCACCAGCACGCCGGCCGCCTTGAACAGCGCTCCGCGGCGAACTTTGGCCCAGAACTGCCGATAGCTCAGTACCAGCAGGACGCTGGCCACGATATGGAACGCAAAGCCGAGATTCTCGCCGAAGTTCTCGGCGGCGGTGTTATCGCCCGCTGCGATATCGGCGACGTTCAGTACTGCGGCGAGCACCATGTTGCCCAGCAGCAGCAGCCAGGCGATCCGTTTACGGGCGGTGAGCGCGGCGGCCAGCAATGCCAGCACAAAGGACCACGCGAAGCTGGTGTCGGGGAAGTTGAACAGGTAGCTGTTGATGAATTCCCGTGGAGCGTGGATGAGCCACCGCACCAGCGGCGACACACTTGCCAGCAGCGACAGGGAAGCGATGACCCCGACGATCCAGCCCGCCGTCGCAGGTACCCAGTGAAACCGGGAAATCTGCCTGCCCTCCCCCAAGCGAGGCCTGATAAGTGTCACAGACCGCGAGGATATTCCCTTAAACCCGGAAATTCTTGGCGATGTCGTGGCTAGGTTGCACAGTTCGGGTGTGGCGGTGTGCCCAGTTCGGCCAGTTCGTTGCCAAGATGGCGCGTCCTGCCTGTTAGACTCACTGCTGCGACCATCCCGGCGAAGGCCAGGGACAGTTAAGTGGAGTCCCACTCCCACCGCTTGCCGAGAAGGTTTTCAAAGCTCTTTGAGGCAAAACGGTCCGGTCACAGGCATCTTAAGAATGCCTGTTCTGCGCGTGCCGCAGGCGGCTTGAGTAAATCCAGGCCGCGATCGGTCGGCATTGGGCCCTGCTATGCAGGGCTTTTTTGCTGATGGCTGGTGTGTTTCCCGTGCTGATTCCGGCTGGTTTCGGGTTTTGAGCCGCACTGGAAGAGAAGCCAACGAGGGAGGCCCCATCAGCACTGAGACCCGCGTCAACGAGCGCATTCGCGTACCTGAAGTCCGACTGATCGGCCCAGGGGGGGAGCAGGTAGGCATAGTGCGTATCGAAGACGCACTCCGCGTTGCCGCGGACGCCGATCTCGACCTTGTCGAAGTTGCCCCGAACGCCAGGCCACCGGTCTGCAAGATCATGGATTACGGCAAGTACAAGTACGAGGCGGCGCAGAAGGCGCGCGAATCCCGCAGGAACCAGCAGCAGACCGTCGTCAAGGAACAGAAGCTGCGGCCCAAGATCGACGACCATGACTACGAGACCAAGAAGGGCCACGTGGTCCGCTTCTTAGAGGCGGGGTCGAAGGTCAAGGTCACCATCATGTTCCGTGGCCGCGAGCAGTCCCGGCCCGAGTTGGGCTACCGATTGCTGCAGCGCCTGGGCGCCGACGTGGCCGAGTACGGATTCGTCGAGACGTCGGCCAAGCAGGACGGACGCAACATGACGATGGTGCTGGCACCGCACCGCGGCGCGAAGACTCGTGCCAAAGCGCGCGATGAACCTGCGGGCGGGCCCCCACCGCCCAACCCCAACACCGCCGGCGACACCAAGCCGTCGGCGAACTAGCAGAACTGAGGAAACATGCCCAAGGCCAAGACCCACAGCGGGGCCTCAAAGCGGTTCCGCCGCACCGGGACCGGCAAGATCGTCCGGCAGAAAGCCAACCGCCGGCATCTGCTCGAGCACAAGCCGACCAAGCGCACCCGGCGCCTCGATGGCCGTACGACCGTGGCGGCCAACGACACCAAGCGGGTCAACGCGCTGCTCAACGGCTGACTCGGCGCCCAGCGACACTCGGCCACCGGCCCTGACCATTTCGTCCGAACGAGAGTAGGAAATCAATGGCACGCGTAAAGCGGGCAGTAAACGCCCACAAGAAGCGGCGCTCCGTCCTTAAGGCCTCCAAGGGTTATCGGGGCCAACGATCCCGCCTTTACCGCAAGGCCAAAGAGCAGCAGCTGCACTCACTGAACTACGCCTACCGCGACCGTCGGGCACGCAAAGGCGAGTTCCGCAAGCTGTGGATCTCGCGCATCAACGCCGCCGCGCGCGCCAACGACATCACGTACAACCGGCTGATCCAGGGCTTGAAGGCCGCCGGTGTGGAAGTGGACCGCAAGAATCTCGCCGACATCGCGATCACCGATCCCGCGGCCTTCAGCGCGCTGGTCGACGTCGCCCGGGCCGCACTGCCCGAAGACGTGAACGCACCTTCGGGAGAGGCCGCCTAGCCTGCTGACCGAACGCTCGGCCAGGGTGGCGACGGCGGTCAAACTGCATCGTCACGTCGGCCGGCGGCGTGCGGGACGGTTCCTCGCCGAAGGACCCAACCTGGTCGAGGCCGCCGCAGCGCGCGGGCTGGTGCGCGATCTCTTCGTCACCGAGTCCGCGGCCCAGCGTTACGAATCGCTACTGGCCGCGCAGCAGGCGCCGGTCCATCTGGTCACCGAGCGCGCCGCAAAAGCGCTGTCTGACACGGTGACGCCGACGGGTCTGGTCGCGGCCTGCGACATGCCGTCAACGCGGCTGGATGAGGTGCTCAGCGGCGCACCCGCATTGATCGCGGCCGGGGTGGAGATCGGCGAGCCGGGCAATGCGGGCACGCTGATCCGCATCGCCGATGCCATGGGTGCCGCGGCGGTGATCCTGGCCGGCCACAGCGTCGACCCGTACAACGGCAAATGCCTGCGCGCCTCGACTGGCAGTATCTTCTCGATTCCCGTAGTCGTCGCACCCGACACCCACACGGCCATCACCGCTCTGCGCGCGGCCGGCCTGCAGGTGCTGGCGACCACGGTTGACGGTGAAATCTGCCTCGACGACGCCGATTTGGCTGCGCCGACGGCATGGCTGTTCGGGCCCGAATCACACGGCCTCTCCGACGAAATCGCCGCGGCGGCCGACCACCGGGTGCACATCCCGATGGCCGGTGGCGCCGAGAGCCTGAACGTGGCCGCTGCCGCGGCGATCTGCCTTTATCAGAGCGCGCGGGCACACCTGGTGCGGTAGCGCGCCCATCCGGACGGCTAGGCGGCCTTTTTGCGGCCGCGTGCCGGGCGCAGGCCGGCGATCGAGAGCGTTCCGTGCACCAGCGACCCGGCCCGCTCCATCAAGAGCTTGGCCGGATTGCTGCGCGGCGGGAAGTAGTGCATCGGCAGGCCGCGGCGGTCGCGCGGTGGCGCCATGAAGCTGGGCGCCTCGACCAGCGGGGCGTCGCTCGAGACGCGCCCCTCCGCGCGGCGGTAGGCGGCCAGCGCACGTGGATGCAGACGGATCTCGTCGGGCACCGCCAAGAAAGCCAACTCGACCACTTTGCCGAACACGCGTAGCAGGATTTCGTCACCCGGCGTCCAGTGCATGCCCGCCTTCTCCCGCACGGCGGGCTCGAACAGCCCGGCGGCGATCCAGCGCTGACCAGCCACCAGCGGCTTGAAGATCTGGTCCCAGATCGGGGTGGGCATGAGCACGAACTTGGGCTTGGGGATGCGCATCTTGAAGATGTCCAGGGTGGCTTGGTTGATTTCCAGCTCGTCGCGGCCGACCCGCTCCCAGTACTCCTGGAACTCCTCCCACGACGTGGGCACCGGGCGCATGCTCATGCCGTACATGCGGTACCACTGCACGTGCTCGTCGAACAGTTGGCGCTTTTCGGCCTCGGTGAGGCCGCCACAGAAGTACTCGGCCACCTTGATGACGAGCATGAAGAACGTCGCGTGTGCCCAATAGAAGGTTTCTGGATTCAGTGCGTGGTAGCGACGGCCTTCGGCGTCGACGCCCTTGATGGTGCGGTGGTAGCCCTTGATCTGCTGGCCGGTCTGGGCCGCCCGGTCACCGTCGTAGACCACACCCATGATCGGGTACACCGAGCGGGCCACCCGCTGCAACGGTTCGCGCAGCAGAATCGAGTGTTCCTCGACGCCGGCTCCCAGCTCCGGATACATGTTCTGGATGGCGCCGATCCAGACGCCCATCATGCCCGTGCGCAAGTCTCCGAAGTATTTCCAGGTCAGCGAGTCGGGCCCGAGTGGCTCGGCGGAGGTGGTCGATACGACGGTCATCACGGCCTCCATGCGCGTAATTTGCGCTCACGATAAACGCTGACAACGCACGTTGTCTACGATTTCGGCGGATGGTCGCAGGCGGTGTTATCCGCCGTCCACACCGGCGTGCCAGCGCCGTGATCAGGCGCTATGACGGGAGTCCCGGCGCGCGGGCCAACCCGGGACCGGTGGGCCGGTCAACCTGCGCCAAGACGCCGGCGAAATGGCCGTCCGGACATCGGAAAGCGGCAAAAATTCCTTTGGCCACGAAAGGATCGCTCAAGGTACACTTTGGATTTCCGAGCTCTACCCGGTTGTTTTCTTCTTGAGTAAAGGGGAGGCCAGCTGTGTCGATTCTGAATGTGTCACCCGAAGTCGTGACTGCAGCGGCGGGGAGTTTGGAGAACATCGGTTCGGCAATGAGTGCCGCCAATTCGGCGGCTGCGGCACCGACGACACGTCTGGTGGCTATGGCCGCGGATCAGGTATCGGCAGCCGTCACAGCGGCGTTGACGTCGTACGCTCAGCAATATCAAGCCCTCGGCTTGCAGGCTGCGGCGTTTCACGCCCAGTTCGCTCGCGCCGTGAGTTCCGGTGCGCTCGCATACCTCAGCTCTGAAATCGCCAACGCCGAGCAGGTGCTGATAAACGCCGTGAATGCCCCGGCGGTCGCACTACTGGGTCACGCAGTGATCCCGACCGGCCCCGTTGGCGGTCATGGGGGAGGCACAGTTTCTGCCGGCATACCTGCGACGACAACCAGCGGCACCGTCGGCACGACTACCGCCGGCTCGGGCACCTCGGCTACCTCTGGCAGTACTGGTACCGCCACGTCGGGAACGACGACCGCCACCTCCGGCAGCACGGGTACCACGGTGTCGGGAACGACGACGGCCACCGCCGGCGGCACCACCGTCAGCACTGGTACCGCCGCAACCGATGTGACCACCGCATCCAGCGGCGCAGTGGTCAGCACCGGCACTGCCCTCACCGGCGTGACCGCCACATCCGGCGGCAGCACTGTGGTGACCGCAGGGACCAGCGGTGCCACCGATGCCACGACCGTGGGCACCGCCGTCGGGGCGGACCCCGGGACTACGGTCACCGTTACGCCAGTCGCCCCAGCTCCCGTCGTCGAGCCGGTCACCCCCGCCCCGGTCATCGACCCGGTCACCGGGGTTCCGATCAGCGGGGCCACCGGCGGCAGCGCCACCCTGTTGGATTCCGCTCCGGCCACCATTCCGCTGATCAATGCGAACACCCCATTCGGCCCCCTGTCGCTGACTCTGAGCGGAATGGAAGACCTGTTTACCGGTCAGATCACCATCGACTCGGGCTCAATCGCGTTGCCGGCGCCGCTTGCGCTCAGCTTTGATGCGCTGGGTCCGTATTACCTCGCAATGAATTCCCTACACCACAGCGGCACGGCATTTGTCAGCGCGATGCAACACGGAAATGTGTTGGGGGCAGTAAATGCACTTTTCTTCGCTCCCACTAATGCCATGGGCGGCTTCTTCTTCGGCCATGACACGATTTCGCAGACGGTGCCCGCACCAGGGGGGTTCGGATACACCTCAGTCGGGTTCCAGGTTCCGGTCGGTGGGCTCTTCTCGCCTCTTCAGCCCCTCACACTGATTTTGACGCCTACCGGTAGCGCGCCGACGAACATTGCGTTGGGCGGCACGGAGGTCGGCGGTCTGCTACCTGGCCTCCTTAGCTTGTTCCACTAGCCCGGGCCCCGCGAAGCGTGTGTCGCGGATCGCAGCACACGCCGAACGCAACTGATTGCCTGCCTTAGCCAAAACCACCTACCCTGGCCAGGTGGAGGTCGGGCTGGAGGATTCGGAGTCCGGCGTGCCCGACGATACGGCGACCGCGGTCTCGGAAGACGCTGCAGAGCGACGTTCTCCAGGCCGGTGGCTGAGAACCACAAACCACAGCCCTGGTGTGGTGGCCTTCGTCCGCCGCGCGCGACGGCTGTTACCTGGCGATCCCGAGTTCGGCGATCCGCTGTCCACAGCTGGAGACGGTGGTCCGCGTGCCGCGGCACGCGCCGCCGACCGGCTGCTGGGCGACCGCGATGCGGCGTCTCGGGAGGTAAGTCTGGGCGTGTTGCAGGTATGGCAGGCGTTGTCCGAGGCGGTTTCCCGCCGCCCGGCAAATCCGGAGGTCACGCTGGTTTTCACCGACCTTGTCGCATTCTCGACGTGGTCATTGCAGGCGGGCGACGATGCGGCCCTGACCCTGCTGCGCCAGGTGGCCCGCGCCGTCGAGCCCCCGCTGCTGGATGCCGGCGGACACATCGTCAAACGAATGGGCGACGGAATCATGGCGGTGTTCCGCAAGCCCGAGGTTGCCGTGCGCGCTGTCTGTGCGGCCACCGATGCCCTGAAATCCGTTGAGGTGGACGGCTATAGACCACGCATGCGGGTCGGTATCCACACCGGCCGCCCGCAACGACTCGGTGCCGACTGGCTCGGTGTCGACGTGAACATCGCTGCTCGGGTTATGGAAAGGGCCACCAAAGGTGGCATCATGATTTCCAGCCCCACCCTGGACCTGATCCCGCAGAGCGAGTTGGACGCCTTGGGCGTCGTCGCTAAGCGGGC
Organism: Mycobacterium angelicum; assembly: GCF_002086155.1. GTDB lineage: Bacteria > Actinomycetota > Actinomycetes > Mycobacteriales > Mycobacteriaceae > Mycobacterium > Mycobacterium angelicum. The sequence continues at coordinate 203,935 of NZ_MVHE01000006.1, forward strand.
CCGCAGGCCGATGTTTTCCAGCAAACTCACTGGCATCCCTCCGGACTTGGCGATCTATCGCCTCAAGACTGGTAGAGAGTTGACAGCGACCGATGACCCGGATGTAACAAATTCCAATGCATAGTGGAACCCGATGATTTACGGCATTTTCTCCCGGCTGTCCCGGGTCCGGTTCACGGTCGGTTATCTCGCAGCTCTTGCCTGGGTCAGCACTGTGATTCTCACGCTCAGTCCACAGGCGCACGATCGCCTGATCCGCCATGCCAGCACCAATTTGCACAATCTGTCGCATGGCCGGCTGGGGACGCTGTTGGGCAGCGCCTTCGTCGTGGAAGCCGGCCCGCTCTACTTCTGGATGCCGTTTCTGGCTTGTCTGCTCGCGCTCGCAGAGCTGCATCTGCACACCATCCGGTTGGTGGTGGCGTTCGTCGTCGGCCACGTTGGGGCGACGCTGGTGGTCGCGGCGGCTCTGGCCGCGGCGGTCGAATTCGGCTGGTTGCCATGGTCGATCACCCGGGCAAGTGATGTCGGCATGAGCTACGGCGCGCTCGCCGCGCTCGGCGCGCTGACCGCCGCGATTCCGCGGCGCTGGCAGCCGGCGTGGATCGGCTGGTGGGTCTCGGTGAGCGTGACGGCCGGTGTCGTGGGCGCGGAGTTCACCAACGCGGGGCACGCCATTGCCGTGATCCTGGGCGTGCTGGTAGCTACCCGCTTCCGCCACCCGATCCACTGGACACGGGTGCGGTGCCTGATGCTGGCGATGTCCTCGGGGTTCGGCTTCCTGCTCCTGGCGCACAGCTGGTGGGCAATGGTGGCCGGCCTGGTGATCGGTGTGCTGGGTGCCGCGCTGGCGCAGGTGTTCGCCGGGCGGGAACGGGTCGTCGGCCCGCCGGTGTCCGAGCAGCCAGTTGCGCAGCCGGTGCTGAGCGCCTGATCGGCGCGGCACTAAGTACGGCTTTCCCCATGCCGTCTTGTGGGTGAAGGTTTCTTCACAACAGCTTGACTGAGGAATCCCTCGTGCGCCATCGAGCTACCTCCGCCTTAGGGGGATAGTTGAAGATATCTTCAGTCAAGGATGGCCCAACCAGTCAAGAGTGTGAAGATTCCTTCAAAATCGAGGTAAGCTGTAACAGCGGGGTCTTCACCTAACGATTTGGGAGCCATCATTGGCTGACGTCGACAACCGACCCAACCGCTTGCAGTTGCGCAAGCAGCGCACCCGCGCGGCGTTGATCGCGGCCGCGCAGGGGTTCATTGCCGCGGGTAAGTTCAACGTTCCGATTCAGGACATCAGCGAGGCCGCCGATGTCGGCGTCGGCTCGTTCTACAACCACTTCGAGACCAAAGAAGAACTCTTTGAGGCGGCCATCAACGAGGTCCTTGACGCCCATGGGGCGTTGCTGGACGCGTTAACCGCATCGATCGACGATCCGACCGAACGATTCGCCTTTAGTTTTCGGCTGACCGGGCGGATGTTTCCGCTGCCGCAGAGTCGGATTGTGCTCAATCACGGTTTGGCCCTGATCACTGCCGATCGCGGGCTGGGGCCGCGGGCCAAGCGTGACATCGCCGCCGCGGCGGCTGCCGGCAGACTTACCGTGACCGACCCGCAGCTTGCGATGGCGGTTGCCGCGGGCATGCTCTTGGGGCTGGGGGAATTGCTGCAAGCAGAACCCGAACGCGACGCGGCGCAAGTTACCGACCAGATCGCCGAAGACATGCTGAAAATGTTCGGAATGGCAGCCGAAGAGGCGCGCACGGTGTGCTGCACGCCCGTCGGTCTCGATGCGCTCGGTCGGTTGCAGGCGGCGGTCCAGCCGCCGTCGCAAACGGACATCGTTGGAACCGCGGCGGCTCGCTGGCGAGCGTAGCGGGCGTCGACAAGCTGGGGTCGCACCGATGCTTGAAGAATCTTCACTCAAGAATGATCGACCAATTACACTCCTTGCGAAGAAACCTTCATAACCGAGGAATGCTGTAGTCCAGAGTTCTTCACCTAACGATTTAGGAGCTGATCGGTGGCTGACGTCGAGAACCGGCCCAACCGCCTGCAGTTGCGTAAGCAGCGCACCCGCGCGGCGTTGATCGCGGCCGCGCAGGGGTTCATTGCCGCGGGCAAGTTCAATGTGCCGATTCAGGACATCAGCGAGGCGGCCGATGTTGGTGTCGGCTCGTTCTACAACCATTTCGAGAGCAAAGAAGAACTTTTCGACGCGGCCATCAACGAAGTCCTCGACGCTCATGGGGCGTTGCTTGATGCCTTGACGGCATCAATTGAGGACCCGGCCGAAACGCTGGCGTTTAGTTTTCGGCTGACCGGGCGGATGTTTCGTCAGCCGGAGAGCCGTATTGTGCTCAATCACGGTTTGGCCCTGATCACCGCCGACCGCGGTTTGGGGCCGCGGGCCAAGCGTGATATCGCCGCTGCGGCGGCCGCCGGCAGACTTACTGTGAGCGACCCGCAGCTGGCGATGGCGCTAACCGCGGGCATGATTTTGGCCCTGGGTGAATTGCTGCATGCCGAGCCCGAGCGGGACGCGGCGCAGGCCACCGACGAGGTCGCCGAAGACATGTTGAAGATGTTCGGAATGGTTGCTGAGGAGGCGCACCGATTGTGCTCCATGCCGCTGGACCTGGATGCACTCAGTCAGTTGCAGGCGGTGGCTCAGCCTCCCTCGACTGGCTTGGCCTTGTCCTCGCCTGCGCCGACGGACGTCGACGAGCGCGTCGCTGAAGGGTAGTTCCCGTCGTCGGGCAACGGCCTAGTTCGCTACCGCCTCAATGACGCCGAACGGTGAAACCGTCTCTATCACCCGCGTCATCTGAAGACCTGCGCGGCTCAGGAGTTGCTCGTACTCGGCGGCGGTGCGCTCGCGGGCAGAACCGAGCACCAACATTTCCAGGTCCAGCCACTTGCCCAGGAAATCGCGGTTGTGCTCAGGAATCACTTGCTCGACCAGCAAGACTTTCTTGCCTGCGCCGGCCGCCGCGCGGACGTTGCGCAGGATGCGTACCGCGTCGTCATCGGTCCAGTCATGGATGATGAACTTCAGCACGTAAGCATCACCGCCGCTTGGTATGTCGTCGTCGAAGAACGATCCTTCGGCGATCTGAACCCGGTCAGTGACGTGGTGTTCGGACAGTACCGATGAGGCTCCGGAGACCACTTTCGGCTGGTCGAACAGGATGCCGCGGGCGTGCGGCGCCGCGGTCAGAACCGCGGCCAACAGCCGGCCGTGCCCGCCGCCAACGTCGACCACCGTCGCAAATGCACTGAAGTCGTAGGCGGCGACCACGGGTGCGACGGCGAGTTCGGATGTGCTCGTCATCGCTTGATTGAAGATTGCGGCCAGGTCCGGTTCACTCGACAGGTAGTCGAAGAAGACCTTGCCGCGTAGTTCCTCGACAACGCTATGGCCGGTACGGATCGCTTGCGTCAGCTGGCTCCAGTGCTCGCGTTCCTGCGGAGTGCCGACCCATCTCGCCATTCCGCGCACCGACATTTTTGCGTCACTGCGGAGCGGATCGCCGAGCGGGGTCAGGGCGTAACGACCGTCGCGACGTTGCCGGAAGATGCCGTGTCCAATCAAGGCCCTCATGAGCCGACTGACGGCGTCGGCGTCCGCGCTGACCGCGGCCGCGAGTTCCCGGGCCGACATCGGACCCTTGGCCAGCGCGTCGGCGATGCCGAGGTCTGCGGCCGCGGCGATGGCCTGCGCTGACCACGCCGACAGAATCATTTCCATCAACGCCGCCTGGGGCGGAGCCATGCGCTGACGCAAGCGGGCGAGGTAGTGTCGCGCCGCTTCTACCGGGCGCACCGCCTTAACTGACGAAATCTTCAGTAAGTCCATGGCCGACAGCATGGCAGATTCGGCGCCCGTTGGCGATATCCGATCTGCGCGCCGTCACCTGCCAGCCAAGGCCAGGGCGCAGGGCGGGGTCTGGATAAGCGCCGGGCGAATATTCATCAAATTGCGATTGTGGAATGAGATTCGAATTTATCACCGGCGGTGCAAGCGCAATTTTTACAATTGAAACTCGAATAATTACGTGGCAACGTTATTGCGAAGTGATAAATGGGGCCGGAGGACTGCGAGATGCCTTTTATGATCGCTGATCCGGAGACGCTGTCGGCTGCGGCGGCGAATTTGGAGGACATTGGCTCGGCGTTGAGTGCGGCGAACCTGAGCAGTCCGACGGCGGTGGCCGCGGCAGCCGCCGATGAGGTGTCGACGGCCATCGCGGCGTTGTTCGGCACCTACGCGCAGGACTATCGAGTCCTCAGCGCTCAGGCGGCGTCGTTTCACGCCCGGTTTGTCCGGGCCCTGAGCGCGGGCGCCGGCTGGTACGCGAGCGCGGAAGCGGTCAACGGATCTCTGGTCCAGCAGGTTGAACAACAGGCGCTGAACCTGGTGAATGCACCGGCCAAGGCGGTGCTGGGGCGCCCACTGTTCGGCAACGGGGCGGACGCGACCGTGGCGGGCGGTCGCGGCGCCGACGGCGGGCTGATCTACGGCAACGGCGGCAACGGGGCCGCCGGCGCCGAAGGCCACCCCGGCGGGGCCGGCGGCAACGCTGGGTGGTTCGGAAACGGTGGGGCCGGCGGAGCCGGCGGCGCCGGCGCGCCGGGCGGCAATGGGGGTAGCGGCGGTCAGCTGCTGGGCAATGGCGGCAACGGCGGCCCCGGTGGCCAGGCCGTGGCGGGACTCAACGGCGGTAATCCCGGCCAGGGCGGTCTGGGCGGCACGGCCGGGCCGTTCGGTCACCCGGGGAGCAACGGCCAGGTCGGCGCGAGCGCCGCCGACGTCACGCCCAGCCACCCCCCGGGCGGCACCGACGGCGGGGGCGGAACCGGTACCGGAGGCGGAACGGGCACCGAGGGAGGAACCGGTACCGGGCTGGACGCGACGTACGCGGTGACCTCACAGTGGGACACCGGCTACGTCGCCAAATACACCGTGACCAACTCCGACAGCACGGCCCTGGGCGCCTGGAAACTCGAATTCGACCTGCCGCAAGGACAATCCGTGACCAGCGCGTGGGGCGGTCGGCTCGTCTCGGACGGCACGCACTACACCGTGGCCTCGGAGGCCGGGGCGCAACCCATTGCGCCCGGACAGTCGTTCACCGTTGGTTTCCAGGTGGCGCAAACCGGTACCTATGCGCCGCCGACGAACGCTGTGGTCAACGGACAACCAGTGACCGGCGGCACGACCCCACCGCCGGTGACTCCGCCGGTGGTGCCGCCCGTGACGCCGCCCCCGGTTCCCTCCGGACCGACGACGACCGGGCAGTTCTCGCCCTACGTCGACATGTCGTTGTGGCCGCAGTTCGACTACACCACCGCCACCGGCGCGGGTGGAATCGACCACGTCATGCTCGGCTTCATCGTCAGCGATGCGAATGGCAACCCGTCTTGGGGCACCTACTACGGGCTCAACGACCCCTGGGTGACCAGCGCCATGACCGCATTGCAACACGGCGGAGCCGACGCCACCATCTCCTTCGGCGGCGCCGCCAACCAGGAACTCGCGCTCACCAACACCAGCGTGCAGACATTGACCGCCAAGTACCAGTCGGTGATCGACACCTATGGGATCCACAAACTCGATTTCGACATCGAAGGCGCCGCCCAGGCCGACCTCGGATCACTCACGCGCCGTTCGCAGGCCATTGCCGCGCTGCAGACGGCCGGCACCACCAGCGGGCATCCGGTCGAAGTGACGTTCACCCTTCCCGTGCTGCCGACGGGGCTGACCGCCGACGGGCTGGGGGTGATCACCAACGCCATCACCAACAAGGTGGACATCGGGCACGTGAACGTCATGGCCATGGATTACTACGACCCGAGCCTGCAGTACACCGGGCATATGGGTGACTACGCGATCCAGGCGGCCACGGCCGTCCACGATCAGTTGGTGCCGCTGTATCCGGCGAAGACCGACGCGCAGATCTGGTCGATGATCGACGTGACCCCGATGATCGGCGTCAACGACGACGCGAGCGAAATCTTCACTGTCGCCGACGCGCAGAAGCTGACCGCCTTCGCCCAGCAGAAGGGATTGGGCGGGCTGCACATGTGGTCGGCTGACCGCGACTACTCGGGTCCGGTGGGAGCCCAATCCAACACCAGCAGCGGAGTGGCGCAAAACAACTGGGATTTCTCGCACGCCTTCGAGCAGTTCGAGGCGTGATCCCGGCGGTTCCGCGTCGCCACCGCTGACTTATGATCGGCACTTGCGTCATGCCCGTGCGGCGAATGCACCGCGTGCCGTGATCGAACCGAGCTGGGATTGGCCCTTGCAAGTCCCTTGCAAGGGAGCCGGGCAGCCCGAACAGCCTCGTCAGCAAGGAGAGTGTGGCCGCGTGGGTGATCAACCCGTCGACCTGTCGCCGGATGCGTTGGCCCGGGCGGTCAGCGCCGCGCAGCACGCGATCGCTGGCGCGGACACCCTAGACGCATTGGCCCGGGTCAAGACGGAGTACCTCGGGGATCGCTCGCCGCTGGCGCTGGCACGGCAAGCCCTGGCCGCGCTGCCCAAAGCCGACCGTGCCGATGCGGGCAAGCGGGTCAACCTCGCGCGCGCCGATGCTCAGCGCAGCTACGAAGACCGGTTGGCGACGCTGCGTGCCGAGCGCGACGCGGCGGTGCTGGTGGCCGAAGGCATCGATGTCACCCTGCCGTCCACCCGGCAACCGACCGGCGCGCGGCACCCGATCACGATCTTGGCCGAGCACATCGCCGACACGTTCATCGCCATGGGTTGGGAATTGGCCGAGGGGCCGGAGGTGGAGACCGAGCAGTTCAACTTCGATGCCCTGAACTTCCCGCCCGACCATCCCGCGCGCAGCGAGCAGGACACCTTCTACATCGCGCCCGAGGATTCCCGCCAATTGCTGCGCACGCACACCTCTCCGGTGCAGGTGCGCACCCTGCTGGAGCGCGAGTTGCCGGTGTACGTCATCTCGATCGGCCGGACGTTCCGCACCGACGAACTCGACGCCACCCACACCCCGGTCTTTCATCAGGTTGAGGGTTTGGCCGTGGATCGCGGGCTGACCATGGCCCATTTACGGGGGACACTGGATGCCTTCGCGCGCGCCGAGTTCGGGCCGCTGGCGCGCACCCGGATCCGGCCGCACTTCTTCCCGTTCACCGAGCCCTCCGCCGAGGTCGATGTGTGGTTTGCCAACAAGAAGGGTGGGGCCGACTGGGTGGAGTGGGGCGGTTGCGGAATGGTGCATCCCAACGTGCTGCGGGCCGCCGGCATTGACCCCGATGTCTACTCCGGCTTCGCCTTCGGGATGGGTCTGGAGCGAACTCTGCAGTTCCGCAACGGCATTCCCGACATGCGCGACATGGTCGAGGGCGACATCCGGTTCTCGCTGCCGTTCGGGGTGGGGGCCTGATGCGCGTTCCCTACAGCTGGCTGCGCGAGGTCGTCGCGGTTGGCGCACCCGAATGGGACGTTGCGCCAGCCGATCTCGAGCAGGCGTTGGTGCGCATCGGCCACGAGGTCGAAGCGGTGAGCACGCTCGGTCCGGTCGAGGGTCCGCTGACGGTTGGGCGGGTCACCGCGATCGATGAGCTCACCGGCTTCAAGAAACCGATCCTAGCCTGCCTGGTCGACATCGGCGACGGCAAGCAGCATGAAATCGTTTGCGGTGCAACCAATTTCAAGGTTGACGACTTAGTTGTCGTGGCTCTGCCCGGTACCGTACTGCCCGGCGGTTTCACCATCACGGCCCGCAAGACTTACGGCCGCAATTCCGACGGGATGATCTGCTCGGCGGCCGAACTCGGTTTGGGCGCAGACCATTCCGGCATCCTGGTGCTGCCGGACGGGACGGCGGAACCCGGCGCGTCCGGCATCGACGTGCTGGGCCTCGACGACGTGGTCTTTCACCTGGCGATCACGCCGGACCGCGGTTACGGCATGTCGGTTCGGGGTCTGGCCCGCGAAATCGCCTGCGCCTATGACCTGGACTTCGTGGATCCGGCCAGCAGTCAGGTGGTGCCGCCGTTACCGATACAGGGCGAGGCGTGGGCACTGACGGTGCGGCCCGAAACCGGGGTGCGCCGTTTTGCGCTGCGCCCGGTGACCGGGATTGATCCGGCCGCCGTGTCGCCGTGGTGGTTGCAGCGCAGACTACTGCTGTGCGGCATCCGGGCTACGTCACCGGCAGTGGACGTGACCAACTACGTGATGCTGGAACTGGGTCACCCGATGCACGCCCACGACCGCAACCGCATCACCGGTGGCTTTGGTGTGCGGTTCGCCCAGCCGGGCGAAACCGTTGTCACCCTCGACGACATCGAGCGCAAACTCGATCCCGCCGACGTCCTCATCGTCGATGACGCCGCGACAGCGGCGATCGGCGGCGTGATGGGCGCGGCCAGCACCGAGGTGCGCGCCGATTCCACCGACGTCCTGCTGGAGGCAGCGGTTTGGGACGCGGCCGCGGTGTCGCGAACTCAGCGCCGGCTGCATCTGCCCAGTGAGGCCGCCCGTCGATACGAGCGGGGAGTGGACCCAGCCGTTTCGGTGGTGGCCCTGGACCGGTGTGCCGCCCTGCTTGCCGATATCGCCGGCGGCTCGGTCGACCCGACCTTGACCGACTGGCGGGGTGACCCGCCGCGCGACGACTGGTCGATGCCGCCGATCGCGATAGCCGCCGACTTGCCGGACCGCGTCGCCGGGGTGGCGTACCCGTCGGGCACGGCCGCACGTCGACTGGTCCAAATCGGTTGTGCCGTAACGCAAGACGGCGCCAGCTTGGCGGTGACCCCGCCCAGCTGGCGACCCGATCTGCGGCAACCCGCCGATCTCGTCGAAGAGGTGCTGCGGCTCGAGGGACTGGAAGCGGTTCCCTCGGTGCTGCCGTCGGCGCCCGCTGGCCGCGGACTTACCCCGGTGCAAAAACGCCGTCGCGCGATCGGCAGATCGCTGGCGCAGTCCGGCTACGTCGAAATCCTGCCCACCCCGTTTCTGCCCGCCGGTGTCTTCGACCTGTGGGGCCTGCCGGCCGATGATCCGCGGCGCAGCACTACCGATGTGCTCAACCCGCTGGAGGCCGACCGGCCGCAGCTGGCCACCACGCTGTTGCCCGCATTGCTGGAAGCGTTGACACGCAACGTCTCCCGCGGACTCGTCGATGTCGCGTTGTATGCCATTGCCCAGGTGGTCCGTCCCACCGACCGCACTCGGGCCGTCGAGCTGATTCCGGTGCATCGCAGGCCCACCGATGCCGAAGTCGCCCTGTTGGACGAGTCGCTACCGCACCAGCCTCAGCACGTGGCCGCGGTACTGGCTGGGCTGCGCGAACCGCGCGGTCCGTGGGGTCCGGGCCGGGCGGTAGAGGCGTGGGACGCTATCGAAGCGGTGCGAAACATCGCCCGCGCCAGCGGAATCGACGTGACGCTCAGGCCGGCCCAATACCTGCCGTGGCATCCGGGGCGATGTGCCGAGGTCTTCGTCGGCGAAACCTCCGTCGGCCATGCCGGCCAATTACACCCCGCCGTGATCGAGCGCTCCGGCCTGCCCAAGGGAACCTGTGCGATCGAGCTGAACCTGAACGGAATTCCCATCGGCGAGGTGTTGCCGGCGCCGCGGGTGTCGCCGTTCCCGGCGGTGTTCCAGGACGTCAGCCTGGTTGTGTCCGCTGACGTTCCGGCTCAATCGGTGGCCGACGCTGTTCGCGAAGGGGCCGGCGACCTGCTCGAGCACCTCGAGCTGTTCGACGTTTTCGTGGGCCCACAGATCGGCGAGCACCGTAAGTCGCTGACCTTCGCCCTGCGGTTCCGTGCGCCGGACCGCACGTTGACCGAAGACGACGCAAGCGCGGCTCGCGATGCCGCCGTGCAACGTGCGGCCGAGCGCGTGGGCGCCGTTCTGCGCGGCTGAACTACACCACGCTGTAGCGGCCCGGGAATAAATTCAGTTACGGCCATGTTCTGCCTGTTCAGGTCCAAATTCTGACTATCTCTGCCAGAAGCCGTAGGGCGTACTGGCAATTTGCTGGGAATTAGACGTATGTACAACAGCAGTATTAGATTCATCTCGGGATGACCACCGGTCATTTTCGGGGATGAATCAGGGAGATTGATATGTCATTTGTGATCGCGGCGCCGGACCTCGTCGAGGCGGCAGCCCAGGATCTAGCCAGCATTCGATCGGCGCTGCACCAGGCCGCGGCGACGGCAGCCGGCCCGACCACCGGACTTGTAGCAGCGGGCGCCGACGAGGTGTCTCTGGCGATTTCGCAGCTGTTCGGTGCGCACGGTCAGGAATTCCAGGCGCTCAGCGCCCAGGCCACGGCGTTTCACGACGAGTTCGTGAACATGCTGAACGCCGGAGCTGCCGCATACAGCAACGCTGAGGCCACCGGCACGCAGTTGCTGGCGAGCGCGGTGAACGCGCCCGCCGAGGCGCTGTTCGGGCAGCCGTTGTTCGGCGGCGCGGCTGCTGCCACCGGCCTCAACACCCTCGCCGGCGAGGTGGCAGCGCCGTACCAGACGCTGTTGGCGAACACCACCGCCAACCTGCAGAGCCTCAACAGCGCCGTGCACGCGAACCCGGCGCCGTTCCTGCAGCAGTTGGTCCACAACCAGATCGGCTATGGCCAGGCGATCGCCGCGTCGGTGCAGAACACCGTCGCCAACCTGCCTGCGGTGCTGGCCGACCTGCCGTCGGGGGTGCAGGGGGCCTTCCAGTCGCTGCTGACAGCAAACCCGGGCGCCCTCATCAACCAGGTCGCAACCAACCAGGCTGGTTTCGCCCACACGATCTCGTCGGCGCTGCACAGCGCAGGCCAGGATCTCAACGCCGGACTGCCCACCTTCCAGGACGGTTTGCAGACCGCGTTCCAGCAGTTTTCGGCGGGCAATGTCACCGGCGCAATGGATACCGTGGGCGCCGGCCTGGTCAATCTGCTGCTTCCCGGTTTCGATGTGACGACGGGCGCGAATGCTGTCTTGTCGATCACGCCGATAGGCCCGGTGGGCGACCTATTGCCGATCTTCGCCATACCCGGGCAGATGGCGCAGAACTTCACCAACCTGCTGCCGGCCGGATCCATCCCAGCGATGGTGTCGCAGAACTTCACCAACTTGGTGCAGACGGCGACGAACACTTCGGTCACCTCGACGCTGGAGCTGGTCTTCGATCCGAGCGCTCCGACCGGCATCGGAGTGGCGATCAACGCCAACATGGGCTTGCCGCTGGCGCTGGGTATCGATGCACTCGGCGGGCCGGTCAACGCGCTGAACGCGTTGGGCAGCAGCACAAGCGCGTTCGTCAACGCGGTGCAGACCGGAGACACGCTGGGCGCCGCCACGGCTTTCCTCAACGCTCCGGCGGCCGTCGCGGACGGGTTCCTCAACGGGCAGACGACGTTCCCGCTGACCATCGACGCACTGGGCATCCCGACCACGCTCAACCTGCCGTTGGACGGAATTCTGGTGCCGCCGGGGCCCTACACGGCAACGATTCCGCTGCTTGGTACGGACGCCGTCGTCAGCGGCACGCCGCTCGGTGGGATCGTGCCCGCGTTGTTGGGCTTCCTGCCCGAACAGCTTGCGGAGGCCATCGGCGCGGCTGCCTAGTCGAACGGCGAGGTTGCGGACCGGGCGGCTTGGCACGCAGCGGGGAGCCGCCGCCCGGTCTCGCATTGCAAACCACGGGCCCGAAGTGGCCGAACCATTCCGGCGGGCGTCGTATGCTACCTAGTACTGCTAGCTAGTGCCATGTTTGCTGTGCGCCTTTGCGGAGGGTGTGGATGACCGTCGAGTTCCGCCTGCTCGGCGACGTCGAAGCCCTAGTCGACGGAGTGCGGCTGGACATCGGCCACGCCCGGCAACGGTGTGTGCTGGCCGCCCTGCTGGTGGACGCCAACCATCCGATCCCGGCCGAGCAGCTGATCGATCGGGTGTGGTCTGATCGGCCCCCCTACTCCGCGCGCGGTTCGCTGACGAGTTATCTCTCCCGGCTGCGAAGCCTGCTCGCCCCCGTCGAAGGGGTGAGGATCGCGCGCGGCCCGGGTGGATACGCGCTGATGGCCGACACATCGTCGATCGACCTGCACCGGTTCCGTGAGGTGGTCGCCGAGGCGAGGGATACCGAAGACGCGGTCGCGGCGGCGGCCCTGTTTGATCGTGCGCTGGTGATGTGGACGGGCGAGCCGTTTGCATCCTTGGACACGCCGTGGGTCAACGATCTGCGCGGTGCTCTTGTCGCCGAGCAGCGTTCGGCGTCGTTGGACCGCAATGATGCGGCGCTGCGCGCCGGTCGGCATGCCGAGTTGCTCGTGGAGCTCACCGCGGCGCAGGCCGGCAGCCCGTTGGACGAACGCCTGGCCGGGCAGTTGATGCTGGCCCAGTACCGCGCCGGCAGGCAGGCCGACGCGCTGGACACCTACCGCAAGATGCGCCAGCGTCTGGTCGACGAACTCGGTGTTGAGCCGGGCCCGTCCCTGCGCCAGGTACATCAGCAAATTCTGTCCGGCGACAGCTCGAACGGCGCCGCCGAGAACGGGAAGTCGCCGGATGGTTCGCCGGTGCCGCAGGGGCTGATCTTTCACCGGCCGCGTTCGGGGTTGCTGCGGCGCGCCACCAGCTTCGTCGGCCACGCGCAGGAGGTCGCGCGCATCGTCGACGCATTGCGCGCCGGACCGCTGGTAACGCTGACCGGGGTGGGCGGTGTCGGTAAGACGCGGCTGGCTATTGAGGTCGCCCGGCACGAGCAAGAGCAGTTCAGCGACGGTGTGTCGATTTGTGAGCTGGCACCGGTGGAACACGGCAATGCCATCGGGCATACCATCGCGGCGGCCCTGCGATTGCGCCAGCAGGCCCGCCTGGACATCGAGGAATCGGTGATCGAATACCTGCGGTCGCGCGAGGTGCTGCTGGTCGTCGACAACTGCGAACATGTGCTGGATGCGGCGGCGGGATTGCTGGAGCGCATCGTGCAGCACTGCCCCGGGATAACGGTGCTGGCGACCAGCCGGCAACCGCTGGGCGTCGAGGGCGAACGAATCGTGGTTCTGCCGCCGCTGCCGGTGGAGGATGCCACGCGGTTGTTCGCCGACCGGGCCCGCGCCAGCCGGCCGGATTTCAACCTCGAGCAGCAGCCGAAGGGCGCGGTGGCCGAGATCTGCCGGCGGGTCGACTGCTTGCCGTTGGGCGTGGAATTGGCCGCCGCACGGATGCGGGTGATGAGCACCTTGGATGTGGTCCGGCGGCTGGACGGCCTGGGTATCTCGCGGGGCGGAATGCGCGCTGCCGTACCCCGCCACCAGAGCCTGACGGCGACCATCGATTGGTCATATCGAATGCTCACCGAGCCCGAGCAAGCCTTGTTCGCGCGGCTTTCGGTCTTCGCCGGTTCCTTCGACCTCGATGCCGCGCACGGCGTTTGCGGAGCCGGCGCCGCCGAAGACGGTTCTGAGCTCGAGGACACGCTCGAATTGCTCGTCGGTCTGGTCGACAAGTCGATGGTCGTCGTGCGCAGCGTCGCCGACCGCACCCGATACGGCGTCCTGGAAACGCTGCGCGCTTACGGCCGGGATCGCTTGCAGGAGCAGGGGATTGACCGGCAATTGATCAAGCAGCATGCCGCCTACTTCACCCAGCTCGCCGAGCGCGCCGCCGTCGGACTGCATACCGCCGAGGAGCGGGAATGGGTCGAGCGGATGCTGCCGGACTACGACAACCTGCGAACGGCGTTCGAGCACGCGATGGCCGACGACGACGTCGATCTGGCTTTGCGGTTGGTCGCCGCGAACACCGAGTTGGTTGGCGTTCGCGTCGGCTATGAACTGGGCGACTGGGCCGAACGTGCCGTCGCCGTCGCCGATCCGGACCATCCGCTGTTCGCCGCGGTAGTGGGTGCCGCCGCCCGGGTCGCCTGGGTTCGCGGCGATTTCACTCGTGCCCGACGCCTGGTGAACCTGGCCGAAGGGCGGGTGCCCGGGCGCGGCACCGCCCGAGTTGCCTACCCCGAGGACGTGCTCGCCGACGTGGTCCTCTTCGAGGGTGACGCGAGCGGTTTCCTCGCGTATTGGGACAAGGAGGTCACGCTCGCGCGTGGCAACGACGACCCGATCCGGCTGGTGCACACGATCTGCGTGCTTGCCACTTGTCAGGTGGTGCTGGGCAATCCCGACACCGCTTTGCCCGCCGCGCAGGAGGCAGTCGAAGTCGCCGACCGGACGGGCAACCCGACGGCGCAATCGACGGCCTACTTCACGCTCGCTTACCTGCTCAAGAAGTCTGAGCCCGAACGCGCGTTGACACTGTTCGATGACGCGGCGCGGCTGGCCGGTGGGGTGCAGAACTTCTGGTGGTATGGCATCGCGCTGATGGAGGCGGCGGCAACGCGTGCCGTACACGGTGATCCGGTACAAGCGGCCGGGCTGTTCGTCGAGGTGCTCGACCATTGGGATCGGGTCGGCGACTGGGCTCAGCAGTGGCTCAGTCTGCGTCACGTCACGAGATTGCTCGCCCGGCTCGGTGCCGACGAAGACGCGGTGTTCCTGCACTACGCCCTGCTGAAGGCGGCTAAGCCGTCACCGCTGCACGCTGACCAGTTGGCGCTGTTGAAGGATCGGTTGGGCGCTGACTGCTTCGACACCTACGCCGCATCCGTGGCCGACGGCAGCGCAGTGGTCGCCAGAGCACGCTCGGGCCTACAGCGCTACGCCGAAGACGCAATGTTCGCGGTGTGATTAAGGCAGGCCACACGAAAATCGGAATCAGCAATGGCTTTGAATTCAATTTCGCGGAACCGCTCCCATTGTGGGCGCGAATGCGGCTCTTGTTCGATTAGTCGTTGCGACCGCAAGGCGCCGGCGGCCTCCGACCCAATGACGAAGTGCCCCAGCGAAATCCACGTCCCGGGCCGTGGAGCGCCGGCGAACCGACGCGGGTGCTGGATGCGACGAGAAATCGCTGCAAATTCGGAGTTTGAAAGAGGTATCCCGGCGGGTATAGGCCGCAGCAATAAGTCCCGTTCTGTCCGGCTCAAGGTTGAGCGGTGGCTGTTGGGTCGAAGAGAGGCTAAAACATGTCATTCGTAATCGCGCCGGAGTTGGTCAGTGCGGCAGCAGGGGATCTCGCGGGAATTGGTTCGTCGCTGGGTGCGGCAACCGCGGCTGCGGCAACACCCACCTCACAGGTCGCGGCGGCGGCCGCCGACGAGGTGTCGGCGGCCATCTCAAGGCTTTTCGGCGCGTACGGACAGGAATTTCAAGCCGCTAATGCTCAGGCCGCGGCGTTTCACGCCGAATTCGTCAAGCTGTTGAACGGCGGGGCGGCCGCTTACCTCACCACCGAATTAGCCAACGCCGAGCGAAATCTGCTGGCTACGTTCAGCGGCAGCACGGCGGCGGCGGCCGCCACCGACCCACTTCTCGGACTTCTCGGCGGCGGCACGACTACCAGCACCGGCGGGCTGGGCGGGATCCTCGGTGGTAGCGGCGGGCTCTTGGACCCCATCGTCTTCGGTGGCACCGGCGGTCTCCTGGGCCCGCTGATCGGCGGCAACGGGGCGCTCACCTCGCTCGTCAGTGGCGGTCCGCTGGGCCCGTTCTTCGCGTCCGCCGGTCAGCAATTCGGCAACGCGATATCGGCGCTGATCAGCGGCAACGGGACAGCACTGCTGGCTAACCCGCTCGCGCCGATTACCGGTACCCTCGTAAGCTTGCCCGTGATCGGGCCGCTGCTGCCGGGTCTGTTGCCGGGGCTGTTCCCGTCGCCCACCGGGGTTGCTCCCACCCCGCCCATCAACCCGTGGTGGCAGCTGTACATCAATACCAGCAGCAACCTGGGCGCCCTTGGCAGTGACTGGGCTGCTGACCCATTCCCGTTCCTGCGCCAGATCCTGGTCAATCAGCAGCACTACGCGCTGCAGCTGGGCAACGATATCAACGTTGCCGTCCAGAACCTCCCCAACGAGATGGCGCACCTGCCGGAGAACATTCAGTTCGGTATCCAAAGCGCCGCGTCCTTCCCTGCGGGCATGTATGCGCAGCAGTTCGTCAGCGGCACGGTGAACGATTGGCAGACGATCAGCACGTCGCTTTCAGCCGCCGGTAGCGACCTTCAGGCGGGGCTGGCCGGCTTCCCGGCAGATATGCAGATTGCGTGGAACGACATTGCGGCCGGTCAGTACAACCTTGCGGTTAATGACGGGACAAAGGCCCTGGTCAATGTGTTCATCACCGGGTTCGACACCCACAACTTGAACGATGTGAGGTTGCTTGGCCCGGTGGCGGACTTGTTCCCGATTCTGGGCATCCCCGGTAAAAACATGGAGGCTCTGGCCACCCTCATGCCCACCGGTTCTATCAATGCTCAGATGACGCACAACGTCGCCAACGTGTTCGGTGCACTCACCGATACGAGTGTCTCGACGACGATTTCTGGAAGCCTGACTCCGCCCGCGTTAGTGCTCGGCGCGAACTTCGGCTTGCCGCTATCGCTGCTATTCGGGGTAGCTGGGGCGCCCGTCGCCGGCCTCGACGGGCTTGCCACCGCCGCGACAGAGATCGGCCACGGCATAGCGACCGGGAACCCGCTAATGGTGATCGGCGGCTTCGGTGACGCTCCCGCCCTCGTCCTGAACGGCTTCCTCAATGGCGAAACGATCGTGGATATGTCGCTGCCGGTGACGTTCAGCCTGCCGATCATCGGGGACCTGAACATACCGGTGGTGGTCCATCTGCCCTACCAAGGTTTGCTTGTTCGGCCGCATGCCATAACGGCGACGGTGCCACTGCAGATTCTTGGGATCGATATCCCGATCAACCTGACACTGGGTGGCACCAAATTCGGCGGACTTCTCCCGGCACTGCTGAACACCGTGCCCCACGATCTCGCGAATGCCATCACACCTGCTGCATAAGCAGCGTTGACGCCGGTCAACTAGCCGCTGCCGGACGCCGCCCGACCGTCGAATTCGTATATGAATTAGGCGCCGATTCCCCAAAACGCGGGTTTGGAGCATACGATCCGCTCGGGGCGTTATCGCGCAGCGGAAGGTCGGGAGATGTCGTTTGTCAGCGCTGTGCCCGAGGTTTTCTCGTCGGCAGCGGCAGATTTGCATGGAATTGCAGTGGCACTGCGAGCGGCCAACGCCGCCGCGGCCGCGTCGACCACTGGAGTCATGGCTGCCGGCGCCGACGAAGTGTCGGAGGCAATCGCGCTGTTGTTCTCCGGGAATGCCCAGGCATATCAGGCGTTGAGCCGGCAGGCGTCGGCGTTGCATGCGGATTTCATTCGGGCGCTAAGCGCCGCGGGAACGGCTTACCAGGCCGCCGAGGCGGCCAACGCTTCACCGATGCAGCAACTACTCGACGTGGTCAACGCCCCCACCCGGGCCATGCTGGGACGCCCGTTGGTCGGTGACGGGGCCAATGGCGCTCTGCCCGGCCAACCCGGTGCTGACGGCGGTTTGCTGTATGGCAACGGCGGCAATGGTGCTGCCGGCGCTGTCGGGCAGGCGGGCGGGGCCGGGGGGAGTGCCGGCCTGATCGGCAACGGCGGAAACGGCGGCGCCGGCGGCGTCGCGCTGCCTGGAGGCGCGGGAGGCGCCGGCGGCAACGGCGGAAATGCCGGGTGGCTGTCCGGTCACGGGGGCCTGGGTGGAAATGGTGGTGCCGGCTTCGTCGGAGCCAACGCGGTTAACCCTCAGCGCGTCGCGAACCCGGCTGCCCCGCCTGTCGTCGCGCACGACGGCGGCGCCGGCGAGATGGGTGAGACCGGCAGCAACGGTGCTGGACTGCAGGGTGGCGCCGGTATCAATGGTGACCCCGGCCAGAACGGAGCGGCCGGGCAAAGCGGCGGCACGGGCGGTCGGGGTGGTGACGGCGGCCAGGGCGGCCCTGGCAATCCCGGCGGCCCCGGCGGTTCGGCCGGCACCGGGGGAACCGGGGGTCAGGGCGGGGC
>NZ_MVHE01000070.1 GCF_002086155.1 Mycobacterium angelicum
GGCCCCAGGCCCCAGGCCCCAGAAGCTCAACCCAAGATCAAACCAGAAGTAGGCACACCCGTCCCCGCCGTCACCAGCACATGCTCGACGCCGGGCACCGGGTTCACCGAAGTCCCCCGCAACTGCCGAACCCCCTCGGCGATGCCGTTCATGCCGTGGATGTAGGCCTCACCCAATTGACCGCCGTGAGTGTTGATGGGCAGCCGCCCGCCCACCTCAATCGCGCCGTCGGCAATGAAGTCCTTGGCCTCCCCGCGACCGCAAAAGCCCAACTCTTCCAACTGAATCAAAGTGAACGGCGTGAAGTGGTCATACAACACCGCGGTCTGAATGTCGGAAGGCTGCAAACCGGACTGCGACCACAATTGCCGGCCAACCACACCCATCTCGGGCAAACCAAGTTCCGGCCGGTAATAGCTGACCATCGTGTACTGGTCAGGACTCGATCCCTGCGACGCGGCCTCGATAACCGCCGGACGATGCTTGAGGTCCCGCGCGCGCTCCACCGATGTCACCACGATCGCCACCGCGCCGTCGGTCTCCTGGCAGCAGTCCAGCAGCCGCAGCGGTTCGGCGATCCACCGCGAATTCTGGTGATCCTCAATGGTTATCGGCTTCTCGTAGAAGTATGCCTTCGGATTCCGTGCGGCATGCTTTCGGTCGGCCACCGACACCGCGCCGAAATCTCGGCTGGAAGCACCGGACAGGTGCATGTACCGCCGGGCGATCATCGCGACCTGCGCGGCCGGCGTAGACAACCCGTGCGGATACGAGAACGAGTTGTCCACACCCGTCGAGTCGGCGTTTTCGGTCAGCCGGGTCTGCACCTGGCCGAATCGCATGCCGGAGCGCTCATTGAACGCCCGGTACGCGACCACCACATCGGCCACACCCGTGGCAACGGCCATGGCCGCGTGCTGCACGGTCGCACATGCGGCGCCACCGCCGTAGTGAACTTTCGAAAAGAACTTCAGCTCACCGATACCGGTCGCACGCGCGACCGCGATCTCGGTGTTGGTGTCCATCGTGAACGTCGTCAGCCCGTCGACATCCGACGGCGAAAGACCGGCGTCGTCAAGCGCATCCAGCACCGCTTCGGCCGCCAGCCGCAGCTCGGAGCGTCCCGAATTCTTCGAGAAATCAGTCGCGCCAATGCCTACAATCGCGGCCTTACCCGACAACACTAAACATCCCCATTCGTCAGCGTCACCGTCGCGATCACGTGGTCGCCAAGGCTGTTGCGGCCAAACACTTTAACCGTGATCAAGCCATCCTCCACCGACACCACCTCACCGGAGAACGTCACGGTGTCGTAGGCATACCAGGGCACCCCCAGCCGCAGGCCGATCGACTTGATCAGCGCCGACGGCCCCGCCCAGTCGGTGACGTAGCGCTGCACCAGTCCGGTGTCGGTCAAGATGTTGACGAAGATGTCTTTGGACCCCTTCGCGACCGCCTTGTCCCGGTCATGGTGCACATCTTGAAAGTCCCTGGTAGCCAACGCCGTTGAGATGATGAACGTCGGGTCCCCGTACAGTTTCAATTCCGGCAACACTGTGCCAACGGCCGTCATTCGTCAGGCTCCCACGCGTAGAGACACCAGTCCGGGAAGTCGATGTACATCGCCCGAACCGGCATGCCGATCTGCACCGCGGCCGGGTCGACCCCGCGCAGCTCGCCCAGCATCCGCACGCCTTCCTCGAGCTCCACCAATGCGATCACGAAAGGCAGTGTGCGGCCGGGCACTTTCGGCGCGTGGTGTACCACGAAGCTGAACACCGTGCCGCGGCCGCTGGACACCGCATACTCGACAGGTGCAGCAGGATCCTGCCACACCGCGGGCACCGGCGGATGCTGCAAACTGCCATCGGCAAGACGCTGAATCCGCAACTCGTGCGCCGCAACGCCTTCCCAGAAGAAGGCGGTATCCCGCGACGACGACGGCCGCATCATCGCGTCCGCGTCGAGGTCGTCGGGCACAGCCGCTGAACTGGAGCCCGCCGGCTTGAATTTCAGGATGCGCCAATTCATCTCGGCGACGTCCTCGTCGCCAACCCGCCACACGATGTGCTGGTTGACGAAAAAGCCTTCCCCCAGTGCAGTCTGCTTGGGCCCCACCACATCGCCCATTTCAGCAGTGACGCTCACCTGCTCGCCCGGCTGCAGATACCGGTGGTAGGTCTGCTCGCAGTTGGTGGCCACCACACCTATGTAGCCCGCTTCGTCGAACAGTTGCATGATGGGGCCCAGCGGATCGTCCTTCGGACGTTCCCCGCCCAGGCCGAACATGGTCCACACTTGAATCATGGCCGGCGGGGCCACAATTCCGGGATGGCCGGCGGCGCGGGCCGCTGCTTCGTCCACATAGATGGGATTGCGGTCGCCGAGAGCCTCCACCCAGTTGTTGATGATGGGCTGGTTGACCGGATCCCGGGCAGGGCGCGGCTTGCTGCTGCCGGCGGCCTTGATCTGGGCGACAGCTTCGTGAATATCGGTCATCGCGGCACCCTCGGCACCTTGAGACCAGAAGCGGCGATCATCTCCCGCATGACTTCGTTGACCCCGCCGCCGAACGTGATCACCAGATTGCGCTTGGTCTGGGAATCCAACCACTCGAGCAGCTCGGCGGTGTCCGATTCGGCCGGGTTGCCGTACTTGCCGACGATCTCCTCGGCCAGCCGGCCGATGTATTGAATACGCTCGGTGCCAAACACTTTGGTGGATGCCGCATCGGCGACGTTGATGTCCTCGCCGGCGGCTGCCACCTGCCAGTTCAACAACTCGTTGATCCGCCACATCGCGTAGATCTCGCCGAGCGCGCGCCGCACGTCGTCGTGATCGATCGGCGTGACGCCGTCGCCGCCTGGTTTGGACGCCCAGGTGTGCACGCGGTCGTAGATGCCGGCGACTCGGCCCGCCGGGCCGAGCATCACCCGCTCGTTGTTGAGCTGCGTGGTGATCAGCCGCCACCCGCCGTTCTCCTCACCGACTAGCATGTCGGCCGGGACCCGCACGTCGTTGTAGTACGTGGCGTTGGTGTGGTGGGCGCCGTCGGACAGGATGATCGGCGTCCAGGAGTAGCCGGGGTCCTTGGTGTCGACGATCAGGATCGAAATGCCTTTGTGCTTAACGGCTTCCGGGTCGGTGCGGCAGGCCAGCCAGATGTAATCGGCGTCATGGGCGCCGGTGGTGAAGATCTTCTGGCCGTTGACGATGTAGTGATCGCCGTCGCGAACGGCAGTGGTGCGCAACGATGCCAGGTCCGTGCCCGCCTCTGGTTCGGTGTAGCCGATCGCGAAGTGCACCTCACCGGCCAGGATGGCCGGCAGGAACTTCTTCTTCTGCATCTCGCTGCCGTAGACCTGCAGGGTAGGACCCACCGTCTGCAACGTCACCGCGGGCAATGGCACGTCGGCCCGATGCGCCTCGTTGACGAATATCGACTGTTCGACGGGTCCAAAGCCGTGGCCGCCGAACTCTTTTGGCCACCCGACACCCAGCTTGCCGTCTTGGCCCATGCGCCGGATCACCGCGCGGTACGCCGCACCGTGCCGGTCCTTCTCCATCTCCTTCATCTCGTCGGAGGAGATCAGATTCGAAAAGTATTGCCGTATCTCGGTTTGCAGCTGCCGCTGCTCTGGAGTCAGTTCGATGAACATTGCGCTCCCACGAGCTCGAGACGATTGGCCGGCCCACCCAACAATCGGGTCAGGTCTTTGATTGTGGAGTAGTACCGGTGCATCGGATAGGTGATGTCCATCCCCATCCCGCCGTGCAGGTGATGGCAAAGCTGCATCGCCGGCGGCGCCTGCGAGGTGATCCAGTATCCCAGCACGTCCAGGTCGGCATCGGCATCGCGCCCGTCGGCCAGCCGCCAGATCACCGACTTCGACGCCAAATCAATTGTGCGCGAAGCGATGTAGACCTCCGCGAGCTGCGCGGCTACCGTCTGGAAAGTCGACAGCGGCTTGCCGAATTGCTTGCGTCCGGCCACGTAGTCGGCGGTCAGCCGCAAAGCGCCGGCCACCAGCCCGTCGGCATAAGCGCCAATAGCGGCCAGCGCCAATTGGTTTACGCGGCGCGCCGAGGCACCCGCCAGCACATCGGAATCAGCGACCGCAACACCGTCGAACGTGACGACGTACTCGTCCGACCCGCTCGACGTCGGCGTGCGGACCAGCTGCACGCCGTCGGCCCGCGGCGACACCACAACAACCGCACCATCGGCCGTTACAATCAGCCAATCCGCCGATTCGGCATACGCCACACCAACTTTGGTGCCCGACAACCGCCCGTCGGCGAAAACAACCGACGGCCGGTCCGGCAGCGCCGCCCCCGGTTCGTTGAGCGCCGCCGTCAGCACACCGCCCTTGGGCACGGCGGCCAGAAACCGGTCCTGTTGCTCATCGGATGCCAGCTCCAACAGCGGCACCACACCGAAGCCCAGCGTGGCCAACACCGGCGCCACCAAGCCGTGGCGCCCAACCTCGGTCAGTACCGTCCCCACTTCGGCAAGACCCACACCGTCGCCGCCAAGCCGCTCCGGAACCGGCAACGCCGTTACGCCACCGTCGACCAAGGCGGCAAAGCTTGGGCTGGATTTGCCCGACTCCTCCTCGGGCCGCATCGTCGCCGACCTGAAATCCCGGCTCAGCGCCGAGGTGACGACGTCGGCAACAGCTTGCTGTTCAGCGGAGAGGTCGAAATCCATCAGTGATCCACCGGGCACTTGCCGGTGCCGGTGTAATCGACCTGCCAGTGCTTGATCCCGTTGAGCCACCCGGACCGCAGCCGCTCGGGCGCCGAAATCGACGTCAGGTCGGGCATGTGATCGGCCACCGCGTTGAAGATCAGGTTGATCGTCATCCGGGCCAGGTTGGCCCCGATGCAGTAGTGCGCGCCGGTGCCGCCGAAGCCCACATGCGGGTTGGGGTTACGCAGGATGTTGAAGCTGTACGGCTCCTCGAAGACCTCTTCGTCGAAGTTGGCCGAGCGGTAGAACATCACCACCCGCTGGCCCTTCTTGATCTGCACGCCGCTCAACTCGTAGTCCTCGAGCGCGGTGCGCTGGAAGCAGGTGACCGGGGTGGCCCAGCGGACGATCTCGTCGGCCGCGGTCTCCGGGCGCTCCTTCTTGTAGAGCTCCCACTGGTCGGGGAACTGGGCGAACGCCATCATCCCCTGGGTGATGGAGTTGCGGGTGGTCTCATTGCCAGCCACGGCCAGCATCACCACGAAGAAGCCGAACTCGTCATCGGAGAGCTTTTCGCCGTCGATATCGGCCTCGATCAGCTGGGTCACGATGTCGTCGCCGGGGTTCTTGGCCCGGTCCTCGGCCATCTTCATCGCGTAGCTGATCAACTCGAACGACGACATCTTGGGGTCGATGTGGGCGTACTCGGGGTCGTCGTTGCCGGTCATCTCGTTCGACCAGTCGAAAATCTTGCCGCGGTCCTCCTGCGGAACCCCGAGCAGACCGGCGATGGCCTGCAGCGGCAGCTCACAGGAGACCTGCTCGACGAAGTCGCCGGAGCCCGCGGCGGCGGCTTCCGCGGCGATCTTCTGGGCGCGTTCGTGCAGTTCGTCGTGCAGGCGGCCCACCGCGCGTGGCGTGAACCCGCGGGAGATGATCTTGCGCA
Source organism: Mycobacterium angelicum (assembly GCF_002086155.1). Lineage (GTDB taxonomy): Bacteria > Actinomycetota > Actinomycetes > Mycobacteriales > Mycobacteriaceae > Mycobacterium > Mycobacterium angelicum. The sequence continues at coordinate 5,640 of NZ_MVHE01000070.1, forward strand.
GCCGGGTGTGGTGCGGGGCGTCCATGTTCAGCATGACGCTGCGCTGAACGTCGATGTCCTCGCGTGCGATGTCGTTGTTGAACCGCGGGATCACGCCGTTCTCGAAGCTGGAGAAAATGTCGCTGCGCCGGGAGATCTCTTTGACGTCGTTGAGCTTGGTGACGGCCCAGAAGCCGCCGTCGTGGAAGCCGCCGCCTTGCCCCTCGGCCTGCTCGTTCCACCAAATCGGCTCGGCGGCCCGCACCTCGGCGAACTCTTCTACTGGGATCCGCTCGGCATAGATATCGGGGTCGGTGAAATCGAACCCGGGCGGAAGGTTGGGGCTGGGCACGGTACTTCTCCTTAATGCAGTCTTCGCTGACCGGTGCTACAAGCACTAGCTGTCCTAGTGATCTTCTGATGCCAGTAAAACATGCCTTTACCGCAGACAAAAGGCGTCAGAGTATCCTTGCTTGTCATAGTAATGAAACGTGTTCTAGCCTTGCCACATGGGTAACCCGGTAATCGTTGAAGCCACGCGCAGCCCTATCGGCAAACGCAATGGATGGCTGTCTGGACTGCACGCCACCGAGCTCCTGGGCGCGGTGCAAAAGGCGCTGGTGGAAAAAGCCGGGATCAATCCCGGCGACGTCGAGCAGGTCATTGGGGGATGTGTTACCCAGTTCGCCGAGCAATCCAACAACATCAGCCGGGTAGCCTGGCTGACCGCCGGATTGCCCGAGCACGTCGGCGCCACCACCGTGGATTGTCAGTGCGGCAGTGGCCAGCAGGCCAACCATCTGATCGCCGGGCTGATCGCAGTCGGCGCCATCGACATCGGCATCGCGTGCGGCATCGAGGCGATGAGCCGGGTGGGGCTGGGCGCCAACGCCGGCCCGGACCGTGCCGCGATCCGCGCCGAGTCCTGGGACATCGACATGCCCAACCAGTTCGAGGCCGCGGAGCGAATCGCCAAACGGCGCGGCATCACCCGCGAGGACATCGACGAGTGGGGATACCAGTCTCAGCTGCGTGCCAAGCAGGCCTGGACCGAAGGCCGCTTCGATCGCGAGATCTCGCCGCTCGTGGCGCCGGCCCTCGACGAGAACAAGCAACCGACCTCCGAGCGCGTCACGATCAGCCGCGATCAGGGATTGCGCGACACCACGCTGTCCGGCCTGAGCGCGCTCAAGCCGGTCATGGAGGGCGGCATCCACACGGCCGGCACCTCGTCCCAGATTTCCGACGGCGCGGCGGCGGTGTTGTGGATGGACGAAGACAAAGCCAAAGCCCTCGGCCTCAAGCCGCGGGCCCGGATCATCAGCCAGGCCCTCATCGGCGCCGAGCCCTACTACCACCTGGACGGGCCGGTGCAGTCGACGGCCAAGGTGCTGGAGAAGGCCGGCATGAAGATGGGCGACATCGACATCACCGAGATCAACGAGGCGTTCGCATCGGTGGTGTTGTCCTGGGCGCGGGTGCACGAGCCGGACATGGCCAAGGTCAACGTCAACGGCGGCGCAATCGCACTGGGCCACCCGGTCGGTTCCACCGGCAGCCGGCTGATCACCACGGCTTTGCACGAGCTGGAGCGCACCGATCAAAGCACCGCGCTGATCACCATGTGCGCGGGCGGCGCGCTGTCCACCGGCACCATCATCGAACGCATCTAACCCAGGGTGGTCGTCTCTGAAGAGAGCCGGATCGCGGCCGCGCAGGCATACATCGATGCGCTGGTCAGTCACGACGGCGACACGGTCCCGTTCGCGTCCGGCTGCACCCGAATCGAGCAGGGCGTCAAAAACGGGTTCTCCGGAAATCACTTGCGGCGCAGTCTGAATCGCGGCCCGCAGTACCGCGTCATCGCCGACACCACACCACCGCAGTACCGCATTGCCGGCGACGAAGTGCACGCCGCCTACGACGTGCTGACCAAGGCGGTGTTCGGCCGGCGGCGGATCGCCTCGCGCGTATCCGAAACCTTCGTGATTCCCGCGGAAAGTCCCAGCGGCAAAGCGGAGATCCAGCACATCAGGGTTCGTTTCCGACCATTCATCCAGCGCTAGGGTGTGACCATGCCGAAATCACCGCCGCGGTTTCTGAATTCGCCGTTTACCGATTTTTTCATCAAATGGATGTCGCGCCTCAACACCTGGATGTACCGCCGCAACGGCGGCGAGGGAATCGGCGGCACCTTCCAGAAGATTCCCGTTGCGCTGCTCACCACCACCGGCCGCAAGACCGGCGAGCCGCGGGTCAGCCCGCTGTACTTTCTGCGCGACGGCGACCGGGTCATCGTCGCCGCGTCCCGGGGCGGATCGTCGAAAAATCCACTGTGGTACCTCAACTTGAAGGCAAACCCCAAGGTGCAGGTGCAGATCAAGAAAGAAGTGCTGGACCTCACCGCACGCGACGCCACCGACGAAGAACGCGCACACTATTGGCCGAAACTGGTGGAGATGTATCCGGGCTACGACGACTACCAGTCCTGGACCGACCGCCAGATTCCGATCGTCATCTGCGACTAATTGCCGCGAGCGTGCGCGCCTGTACAGCGACACGCCGTATCAGGCGTACATCTGCGCACGCTCGCGGCCCTCGAAAAGCCCCGAAAAGCCCCTCAAGCCCCGTAAACCGGAACCGGCGTGCGCGACTTGGCCAGCAGGTCGGCGACGACCGGCCCCAACTCGGCTGGATCCCATCGCGAACCCTTGTCGATCTGCGGCCCGTGCGCCCAGCCTTCGGCGACGCGAATCTTGCCGCCCTCGACACGGAGGTATCCGTCATACGGGTACCGACAGGGCGCGCGGATGAGCGGCAGCGCGCTGTCGCGTGGTTGTCCTCGCTCGTCAGAGGCAACATGCAGCTCGCAGATATTGCCGGTGGTAGTCGTGCCATCTTCGAGCCAATTGAGTTGACAGTGGCCGTATTACACGCGCGGCATGGATCAGCAGCTGAGTGTCGATACCGCTGCGGTGCAGATGATGGCCGTCGGATGGCGCAGTTGCGCCTCTGGGTCGTGTCCACGAGAGTGGTGTACGCAACCCGTGCGATTGGCAATACATCGACGAGCTGAGCTGGTCACGTCTCATGCCGTCCCCCGGGAGCCAATTGCGGCGGTATTGCCTCGTACTCGCGTCCCTGCGCACGCAGACACTCCAGCCACGAGGCGTATTCGCCCTGACATGATTGAGCAATCTGTTTGCCCTTATCGGTGACAGCGAACCACAGAGTCCAAGGCCAGCCAGTGCTGTCGTCAAAGCGCTCGACGTATTCCGCGGCCAAACGCTTGATCGCGTGGTCGACGGGGATATCCCAGGAGACGAAACGGGCGCCACCTTCTTTGAGTTCTCCGAGCGCAATGACGCCCTCATCAGCCATCGACCGGATCAGCTCAAGCGTTCTGCGCTGAACGTCGGAGAGTGTTGCTGATGGATTCTCAAAGGCCACATAGTCGTGCACTTGTGCGACCTTTACCCAGTCATCTAGGCCTTCGACGAGAATCTTCTCGCGTGTTGAAAGCATTTCCTCATCCTGCAATCGCCGCTGCTGGTGCACTTGAACTCTAATTGTCGTCCACGACACCATCCGGCCGTCGCACGCGACATCGTTGCTGAGACGAGGTTAGTTCACAGCTCCATAAAGCCCCGAAAAGCCCCTCAAGCCCCGTAAACCGGAACCGGCGTGCGCGACTTGGCCAGCAGGTCGGCGACGACCGGCCCCAACTCGGCTGGATCCCATCGCGAACCCTTGTCGATCTGCGGCCCGTGCGCCCAGCCTTCGGCGACGCGAATCTTGCCGCCCTCGACCTCGAACACCTTCCCGGTGACGTCCCGGGATTCGGTGCTGCCCAGCCAAACCACCAGTGGCGAAACATTTTCCGGTGCCATGGCGTCGAAATCCTGGTCCTGCGTTGCCATCATCTCGGCGAACACCGTCTCGGTCATCCGGGTGCGCGCCGACGGCGCGATGGCGTTGACGGTGACGCCGTATCGACCCATCTCGGCAGCCGCCACCAGCGTCATGGCCGCGATACCGGCCTTGGCGGCACTGTAGTTGCCCTGCCCGACACTGCCCTGCAATCCCGCACCGGAGCTGGTGTTAATGATCCGCGCATCAACGCTTTTGCCCTCTTTGGACAGTCCGCGCCAGTACCCCGCCGCGTGCCGCATGGTGGCGAAGTGCCCCTTGAGGTGCACGGCGATGACGGCGTCGAACTCTTCCTCGCTGGTGTTGGCCATCATCCGGTCGCGCACGATGCCGGCGTTATTGACAAGGACATCCAACCCGCCGAACGTGTCGACGGCACTTTGTATCAGGCTCGCGGCCTGGTTCCAGTCCGATACGTCGGACCCGTTGGCAACGGCTTCGCCTCCGGCAGTAACGATTTCGTCGACCACACCCTGGGCCGCGCTCCCACCGCCGGCCGGGGAACCATCAAGTCCCACCCCGATGTCGTTGACCACGACGCGGGCACCTTCGGCCGCGAAGGCCAGCGCATGCGCGCGACCGATCCCGCCGCCCGCTCCGGTGACGATGACGACACGGCCGTCCAGCAAGCCCATACCCACTACTCCTCTACTCGTTATTTGTTGGCGCTCGAAGCGGCCAGGTATGGCGGCGGTTCACCGCCGCCATGCACCTCGAGTGTCGCCCCGCTGATATAGGAAGCGACATCGGAAGCCAGAAACGCTGCGGCCCACCCGATGTCGGCCGGCTTGGCCAGCCTGCCCAATGGCACGGTGGCCGCGACCCGGGCTATCGACTCGGCGTCACCGTAGAACAGTTCGGACTGTTCGGTTTCCACCATTCCGACCACCACCGCGTTGACCCGGATCTTGGGCGCCCATTCCACCGCCAGTGTGGCAGTCAGGTTTTCAAAGCCCGCCTTGGCCACCCCGTACGCCGCCGTACCCGGCGTGGGCCGGCGACCGCTGACACTGCAGATGTTCACGATCGACCCGCCGCCCGGCTGGTCTTGCATCAACGCGTGTGCGTGCTGCGAAACCAGCAGTGGGGCAAGAACGTTGAGCTCGACGATCTTGCGATGAAAATTGTGCGTGGCTTCGGCAGCCAACGCGTACGGGGAGCCACCGGCGTTGTTGACCAAAACATCTAGCCGCCCGTGCTTTTCGGCGATGGCGCCGAAAAGCCGCTTAACCGAATCCTCGTCGCGAATGTCGCAGCTGTGGAATTCATACGGAAGACCGTCGACAGCTCGTCGCGCGCAGGTGATGACGGTGGCGCCCTGCTCGGCGAAAACCGAACTGATGCCGGCCCCTACGCCGCGAACACCGCCCGTCACCAACACCACTCGTCCCGTCAACCCCAAATTGATGGCTTCTCCCGATGAGGAAGATCCAGCGATTAGCACTGTGGTAGTGTACCAAGCAAGTGCTTGCTTCGGTACCTAGGAGTCTCGATGACGATCACATCCACCACTCCCGAGCCCGGGATAGTCGCGGTCACCGTTGACTATCCACCCGTGAACGCCATTCCGTCGGCAGGCTGGTTCGAACTCGGCGACGCCATAACCGCGGCCGGGCGGAACCCGGACACCCACGCGGTGATTCTGCGCGCCGAGGGCCGCGGCTTCAACGCAGGTGTGGACATCAAAGAGATGCAACGCACCGAGGGATTCACCGCGCTGATCGATGCCAACCGCGGCTGCTTCGCCGCCTTCCGTGCGGTCTACGAGTGCGCGGTGCCGGTGATCGCCGCGGTCAACGGCTTCTGCGTCGGCGGCGGCATCGGCCTCGTCGGCAACGCCGACGTCATCGTCGCCTCCGACGACGCCACCTTCGGTTTACCGGAGGTCGAGCGCGGCGCGCTCGGCGCCGCAACGCACCTGTCCCGGCTGGTGCCGCAACACATGATGCGGCGGCTGTTCTTCACCGCCGCCACCGTCGACGCCGCCACCCTGCACCACTTCGGCTCGGTGCATGAGGTGGTCCCCAGAGCCGAACTCGACGAGGCCGCGCTACGGGTCGCACGCGATATCGCCGCCAAGGACACCCGCGTCATCCGGGCCGCCAAAGAGGCGCTGAACCTGATCGACGTGCAACGGGTCAACTCGAGTTACCGGATGGAACAAGGCTTTACGTTCGAACTGAACCTCGCCGGCGTTTCCGACGAGCACCGCGACGCGTTTGTGAAGAAGTCATGAACAAGCTGACTACCCTCGACGAAGCCGTCGCACAATTGCAAAGCGGCATGACCATCGGCATCGCAGGCTGGGGATCGCGACGCAAGCCCATGGCCTTCGTCCGCGCGCTGCTGCGCACCGACATCACAGACCTGACGGTAGTCACCTACGGCGGGCCGGACTTGGGTCTGTTGTGCTCAGCAGGCAAGGTGAAGCGCGTCTACTACGGCTTCGTCTCGCTGGACTCGCCGCCGTTCTACGACCCGTGGTTCGCCAAGGCCCGCACCACCGGTGCGATCGAGGCCCGGGAGATGGACGAAGGCATGCTGCGCTGTGGCCTGCAGGCCGCGGCACAACGGCTGCCGTTCTTGCCGATTCGCGCCGGGCTGGGCAGTTCGGTGCAGGACTTCTGGGAAGGCGAGCTGCAGACCGTCACCAGCCCATACTCCACCGACGGCGGACACGAGACCCTCATCGCCATGCCGGCGCTGCGCCTGGACGCGGCCTTCGCTCACCTCAACCTTGGTGACACGCAAGGCAATGCGGCCTATACCGGCATCGACCCCTACTTCGACGACCTCTTCCTCATGGCCGCCGACAAGCGGTTCCTATCCGTCGAACGCATTGTCCCCACCGAGGAGCTCGTAAAAGCGGTACCGCCGCAGGCGTTGCTGATCAACCGGATGATGGTCGACGCCGTCGTCGAGGCGCCCAACGGAGCCCATTTCACCACCGCCGCACCGGATTACGGTCGCGACGAGAAGTTCCAACGGCACTATGCAGAAGCCGCCGGTTCCGAAGAAGGCTGGCAACGGTTCGTCCAGACCTATCTGTCCGGCAGCGAAGACGACTACCAGGCGGCCGTGCGCAAGTTCGCCGAGGAGGCCGCGAAATGACCAGCAGCCCAGCCACCACAGCCGAAGTATGCGCGGTCGCCTGCGCCGAGTTATTCCGCGACGCAGGCGAAATCATGATCAGCCCGATGACCAACATGGCGTCGGTCGGCGCCCGCCTGGCCCGGCTCACCTTCTCCCCCGACATCCTGCTGACCGACGGCGAGGCGCAGCTGCTGGCCGACACCCCAGCGTTGGGTAAGACGGGAGCAATAGAGGGCTGGATGCCGTTCGGACGCGTGTTCGAGACGCTGGCCTGGGGGCGACGGCATGTGGTGATGGGCGCCAATCAGGTTGACCGCTACGGCAATCAGAACATCTCCGCGTTCGGGCCCTTGCAACAACCGACCCGGCAAATGTTCGGCGTCCGTGGTTCGCCGGGCAATACCATCAACCACGCAACCAGCTACTGGGTGGGCAACCATTCCAAGCGGGTCTTCACCGACACCGTCGACGTCGTCTCCGGCATCGGCTACGACAAGGTGGACCCGGACAACCCGGCGTTCCGCTTCGTCAATGTCTACCGGGTGGTGTCCAATCTCGGCGTCTTCGACTTCGGTGGCCCCGGGCACACCATGCGCGCCAGGAGCCTGCACCCGGGCGTAGCACCCGACGAGGTGCGCGCGGCCACGTCGTTCGACCTCCACGGGCTCGACGAAGCCGACGAAACCCGTCCGCCCACCGAGGATGAACTGCGGCTCATCCGCGAGGTCATTGATCCAAAAGGCCTGCGCGACAGTGAGATCCGGTAGTGCGACTGAAGACGCCGCTGACCGATCTGGTCGGCATCGAGCACCCGGTGGTGCAAACCGGGATGGGCTGGGTGGCCGGGGCACGGCTGGTGTCGGCGACGGCCAACGCCGGTGGGCTGGGCATCCTGGCATCGGCCACCATGACGCTGGACGAGCTGGCGACTGCCATCAAGAAGGTCAAGGCCGCCACCGACAAACCGTTCGGTGTCAACATCCGCGCCGACGCCGCCGACGCCGGCGATCGCGTCGAGCTGATGATCCGTGAGGGCGTCAAGGTTGCCTCGTTCGCACTGGCTCCCAAGCAGGAGCTGATCGCAAGGCTGAAAGAGGCCGGGGCAGTGGTCGTTCCGTCGATCGGCGCGGCCAAGCACGCACGCAAGGTCGCCGGCTGGGGCGCCGACGCCATGATCGTGCAGGGCGGCGAAGGCGGCGGCCACACCGGTCCGGTTGCTACTACGCTGCTGCTGCCGTCGGTGCTGGATGCCGTCCAGAACAGCGGCATCCCGGTGATCGCCGCGGGTGGGTTCTTCGACGGACGCGGCCTGGCCGCGGCCCTGTCCTATGGCGCAGCCGGCGTGGCCATGGGCACCCGGTTTCTGCTCACTTCGGATTCGACCGTGCCCGAGGCGGTCAAGCAGAGGTATCTGGCGGCCGCACTGGACGGCACCGTCGTCACCACCCGAGTCGACGGCATGCCGCACCGGGTATTGCGCACCGGGCTCGTGGAGAGGCTGGAAAGCGGCTCGCGGGCAAGGGGTTTCACCGCCGCGGTGCGCAATGCCGCCAAGTTCAAGCAGATGTCCCAGATGACGTGGCGCTCGATGATCACCGACGGCCTGGCCATGCGTCATGGCAAGGAGCTGACCTGGTCACAGGTGGTGATGGCGGCCAATACGCCGATGCTACTCAAGGCGGGACTGGTCGAGGGCAACACCGATGCCGGGGTGCTGGCGTCGGGTCAGGTCGCGGGCATCCTCGACGACCTGCCGTCGTGCAACGAGCTGATCGAGTCGATCGTGCGTGACGCGATCGCCCACTTGCGGGCCGCGTCAGCTCTGGTGGCCGACTAACGCTCGATCCGCGCGGAGTTCGGCGCTGGCCTCGTGCAGGTGCCGCAGACCGATTCGGTAGGACTCGATCAGGCCGGTGCTCAAATAGGGAAGGCCGATGCGGCTGCAATAGTCTGCGACCATCGGCTGGGCATGGCGCAGGTTGGACCTGGGCATGTTCGGGAACAGGTGGTGCTCGATCTGATAATTCAGCCCGCCCATCATCCAGTCGGTGATCAGGCCGCCGTTGACGTTGCGCGAGGTGAGCACCTGCTTCTCGATAAAGCCCCACTGAGTGTTGCCGTGGAGCATCTCCATGCCTTTGTGGTTCGGCGCGAACACGCAGCCCAAGTGCACGCCGAAGACCATGTGGTGGATCAGCACGAACAGCAGCGCCCGGCCCGGCGACAGCACCATGAAGAGGGTGCCGAAGTACAGCATCAGATGCAGGCCGATCAGACCGAGCTCGAGGCGCGCTTCGCCGCGCGGCCGGCCGAGCAGGAAGCGAACGCCGGAGTACTTGAGGTGCAGGCCCTCCAGAGTTAGCAGCGGTAAGAAGAGCCGCGCTTGGTTGCGCGTGAGCCAGCCGTGCAGACCGGTGCGGCCCTGTGCCCGCTCCGGCGTAAATGCCAACACCCCGCCGACATCTGGGTCCTTGTCCGTGTGGTTCGGATTGGCGTGATGGCGATTGTGTTTGTCGTTCCACCAGTCGTAGCTCATCCCGAGCAGCAGGCCGCCATATGCCCGACCGAACCAGTCATGCAGTCTGCGTGAACTAGCGATCTGCTGATGCCCGGCGTCGTGTGCGAAGAACGCGGCCCGGGTGTTCAAGATCCCCAGCGGGAGGGCCAACATCAGGACCCACCAAGAATGCGCGAAGACCACGATGCCTGCCCAAGTGGCGGCCAGCAGCGCCAGGTTGATCCCGATTACGAACGTGTAGTACGCCGTCCGGCGCTCAAGCAGTCCGGCCGCCCTGATCTCGCGGAGCAAGGGCGCGAAGTCGCTGCCCGAAGCGGATATGAGCATGGGCCGAGCCATTTACTAGTCCTTGTCCTCTCGTCTGTGCAGGGTCGCCCTCAGGAACGCCGCGCGCGCCTCCTTACGTGATCAATGTGCAATCGAGACCTTGCCAATCCCTGTGAACAAGCGATTAATTAGCTCACCTTAATGGTCGACAAGCACTTACTGACCTGCCCCAATGACTAAAGCAAACCGGGAATGAGGGATGCGTCACAGCCCCAAAAGACCGGCGACGACCGCCCGATGTCCGGCCAACTCAGTGCTGGTGGAGTAGTTGACGCGTGTCGACTAGGCTCCTTCAGCTATGTCGACCATCGACGCGGTAGACCAAGCAGCACACGAAGCCCCCGCCCACCACGCGCTGCCCGATCCCGGTGAATCAGTACCCAAGCTGGCGCTGCCCACCGTGGGGATCTTCCTTGCTTCCCTGACCGCCTTCGTGGTCTCGACCATCGGCTATATCAACGGGTGGATGCCGTTCTGGGCCACGATCCCGATCAACGCCACGGTGACCTTCGTGATGTTCACCGTCGTGCACGACGCGTCGCATTACTCGATCAGCTCAGCCCGCTGGGTGAACGGACTGATGGGACGACTGGCCTGGCTCTTCGTCGGGCCGGTGGTGGCCTTCCCCTCGTTCGGGTTCATCCACATCCAGCATCACCGCCATTCCAACGACGACGACCAAGACCCGGACACGTTCGCCTCGCACGGAAAGTGGTGGCAGCTGCCATTGCGCTGGCCGATGGTCGAGTACTTCTACCTCAAGTACTACCTGCCGCGGGCGCGTAGCCGTCCCGTTAAGGAGGTTGCCGAGACGCTGGTGATGATGGCATTGAGCCTCACCGGTCTCGTCATTGCGATCGTCACCGGAAACTTCTGGACGCTGGCAGTGGTCTTCTTGATCCCGCAACGCATCGGGCTCACCGTGCTGGCCTGGTGGTTCGACTGGCTGCCCCACCATGGGCTCGAAGACACCCAGCGCAGCAACCGCTATCGGGCCACCCGCAATCGCGTCGGCGCGGAGTGGCTGTTCACCCCGGTGCTGCTGTCGCAGAACTATCACCTGGTGCATCACCTGCACCCGTCGGTGCCGTTCTACCGCTACCTGCGGACGTGGAAACGCAACGAAGAGGCGTATCTGGAACGTAATGCCGCCATCTCCACAGTCTTTGGCCAGCAACTGAATCCCGATGAGTTCCGGGAGTGGAAAGAACTCAACGGCCGGCTCGCGCGGCTGTTGCCGGTGCGAATGCCGACCAGGTCGAGCTCGCCGCACGGAACACTGCATCGCATACCGGTGGCCTCGGTGGACCCCATCACCGCCGACAGCACCCTGGTCACCTTCGCGGTGCCCGAAGCGTTGCAGGACGCATTTCGCTTCGAGCCGGGCCAGCACGTGACGGTATGCACCGATCTTGGCGGCCCAGAACGCGGCCAGGGAATTCGGCGCAACTACTCGATCTGCGCGCCGGCAACCCGGGCCCAGCTTCGTATTGCCGTCAAACACATTGCGGGCGGCGCGTTTTCAACGTTTGTGGCCAACGACCTCAAGGCCGGCGACGTATTGGAATTGATGACCCCGACCGGTCGCTTCGGCACACCGCTGCATCCGCTGAACCGCAAACACTACGTGGGCTTGGTGGCCGGCAGCGGGATCACGCCGGTGCTCTCCATCGTGGCGACCACGCTGGAAATCGAGACCGAAAGCCGGTTCACGCTCATCTACGGCAACCGCACCAGGGAGTCGACGATGTTCCGGGCCGAACTCGATCGCCTCGAGTCGCGCTATGCCGATCGGCTGGAGGTCATGCACGTGCTGTCCAGCGAGCCGCTGCACACTCCCGAGCTGCGCGGCCGAATCGACCGCGACAAGCTCAACCTCTGGCTGACCGGCACCTTGACACCCGACAGCGTGGACGAGTGGTTTATTTGCGGCCCAATGGAAATGACCACCTCGGTGCGCGAGACGTTGGTCGAGCATCTCGTGGACGCGGAACGAATTCACCTCGAGCTGTTCTACGGGTATGACAGCGCATCGGGAGCCGAGCGCAGCTACGAGGCCGCTACGGTGACCTTCACCTTGTCTGGGCAGCAGTGGACCTATGACCTGACGCCCGGCGACTCGATTCTCGAAGGCGCGCTGCAGGTTCGCAGCGATGCGCCGTATGCCTGTATGGGCGGCGCCTGCGGCACCTGCCGGGCCAAATTGATCGAGGGCAACGTGGAGATGGACCACAACTTCGCGCTGGGGCAGGCCGAACTCGACGCCGGCTACGTCTTGACGTGCCAATCCCACCCGACTACGCCGTTCGTGTCGGTCGACTACGACGCGTAACCTTCACTGCGAGTGTGAATTTCACGACGCGACACGCCGCTTAGCCGTCGCGTCCTTCACAGTGGGTGGTCATGGTCGCCACCCCGCGGCGGTCAGCGCCGCGCCGACGCGCTGGACCAGCGTTGCCTGGCGATATCTGAGCAGGTCATTGCTCACCCGGATGATCGTCCAACCATAATCGGCGACCTCGGCCCAGCGGTCGATGTCGCGCGTCCGCTGTCCCGGATCCGTCCAATGGTGAGCGCCGTCGTATTCGACGCCTACCCGCCACTGCTCCCACCCCATATCGATGCGGGCAATGAGATAGCCCCCGGGGCCGCAAATCGCGATCTGTGTACGGGGAACGGGAAACCCGGCATCGACTAACGCCAACCGGGTCCAGCTCTCCGGTGGCGACTCCGCCCCTCCGTCGACGAGAGACAGCATCTGGGGCAGCCGCCTTACCCCGCGAGCACCCGGGTGGCGCGCGGCGACCGCCTCCACATCCAGCATCTTGACATCGGTGGCATTCGCCAGCGCGTCCAATCGCTGCACTGCAACCAGTCGTGGTGCGCGCCGGGCAATGTCGAATGCCGTTCGCGCGGCACTGGTTACGGCCATGCCGCCCACCTCGACAACTTCACCGTCCAGCAGCGTGTCGGTATGCACGGTGATGCCGTTAGGGGCGCGCCGGTTGTCGTATACCAGCGACGCCGGTGCCATCGCGTCCACCCATTTCGCCCCGAGCAGCGCCGCCGCCGAATTGCCTGCGACCACCGCCCGTCGCCGCGACCACAGCCAGGCAGCGCGAGCCCGCTGTGTGGCCGTCAACTCGATACCCATCGGCCCGTACACACCGGGATAGATAGGTGCGTAAAGCGTTCGCATGGCCCGCTCGGGCAGGGCTTTGGCGGCCAGCACTTCGGACCCCAGGAAGGGCCATTCCAGCTCCCGCATGACCCGACCATGCCACCGAGCACCGACAGCCCATGCCACAGCCCGCCGCCAGCCCACCGCCCAAAGCCACAGCCCGCCGCCCGCCCAAAGCCACAGCCCGCCGAGTGTGAATCCCCCGACACGAGACGCCGCTGCAGCGTCGCCCGCCTCACACTCGACGCGCCAACGCCTATGCGTCGGCAGTTCGGCACACCGGAGATGCGCAATGTGCTCGCCGCCGGTCGGGCTGCCGCTGGTACCGGCCGAGCACGGCCGCACCTATGCGCGCGTCGGCATCGAGCGCTTCCTGCAGGTGACCGACGCGCGAAGCTAGAGCCGCTCGATGATCGTGACGTTGGCCGTACCGCCGCCTTCGCACATCGTCTGCAACCCGTAGCGGCCGCCGATGCGCTCCAGCTCGTTGAGCATGGTGGTGAACAACTTGGCCCCGGTAGCACCCAACGGATGACCCAGTGCGATCGCGCCGCCGTTGGGGTTGACCTTCTCCGGGTCGGCCTTGATCTCCTTGAGCCAGGCCATAACTACCGGTGCGAACGCCTCGTTGATTTCGACGGTGTCGATGTCCTCGATGGACAACCCGGCCTTTTCCAGCGCGTAGCGGGTGGCGGGAATGGGCCCGGTCAACATGAACACCGGATCGGCGGCGCGGGCACTGATGTGGTGAATACGGGCGCGGGGCGTCAGCCCGTGGTCCTTGACGGCCTGTTCGGAAGCCAGCAGCACCGCACTGGCCCCGTCGGAAATCTGGCTGGCCATCGCGGCCGTCAACCGGCCACCTTCGACCAGGGTTTTCAGGCCCGCCATCTTCTCGAGCGACGACTCGCGCGGGCCCTCGTCGACCCGATACGGCCCGGATTCGGTTTCCACAGTGATGATTTCGTTGTCGAAGTGGCCGCCCCGAATCGCGGCGAAGGCACGCTCGTGGCTGGTCAGCGCGTACTGCTCCATCTCTTCGCGGGACAGGTTCCACTTCTCGGCGATCAACTCCGAGCCGCGGAACTGTGAGATCTCCTGATCGCCATAGCGATGCAGCCACTGCTTGGATTCGCTTGTCGGAGAGGTGAATCCGAACTGCTCGCCGACGGTCATCGCCGACGAGATCGGAATCTGGCTCATGTTCTGCACGCCACCGGCCACGATCAGGTCGGCCGTACCGGCCAGGATCGCTTGTGCACCAAACGAAATGGCCTGCTGGCTGGATCCGCACTGCCGATCCACGGTGACGCCGGGAACCTCTTCGGGATAACCGGCGGCCAGCCAGGACAGCCGTGCGATGTTGCCGGCCTGTCCGCCGATCGCGTCGACGCATCCGGCGATCACATCTTCCACTGCGGCGGGGTCGACGTCGACTCGGTCGAGCAGTCCACGCCACCCCAAGGCGCCCAAGTCGACGGGATGGATCCCGGCCAGTGCGCCATTGCGCTTGCCGACCGCGGTACGTACAGCGTCAATGACGTACGCCTCGGGCATTAGTGTCACTCTCCTTTGGTAATTCCGCCAAGGACGATGGCGAGGTAGTTCTGGCCTACTTGCTCAGCGGTAAGTGGTCCGCCGGGTTGATACCAGCGCACCGACACCCAGGTGGTGTCGCGAATGAATCGGTAAACCAGATCGACGTCGAGGTCGGGACGGAAATAGCCCTCCTCGATGCCCTGATTGAGCGTGTCGACCCACATTTTTCGCTGCTGCTTGTTCCGGTCCTCGAGATAGGAGAAGCGAGGCTGCGACGACAGCCGCTGGGCCTCGTCCTGGTAGATGACGACCTGTGCGTGGCGATGCTCGATCGCTTGGAATGACGCCATGAATAGGCCCTTGAGCCGCTCCAGCGGATTGGGCTCGCTCTCGACGATCTCCCCGTAGCGGGTAAAGAGCCAATCGAGGAAGCCACGCAGTAGCTCGTCGACCATTTCCTCTTTGGAAGCGAAGTGGTGATAGAGACTGCCGGACAAGATGCCAGCGCCGTCGGCGATATCACGCACGGTGGTCGCGCGCAGGCCCCGTTCGGCAAACATGATGGCGGCGAGCTCCAACAACTCGTCTCGGCGGCTGTTAGCCTGACCGGTCGCTCGATCCACTCGATCAGAGTATCAACCAAGCGCTTGCTCGGCCAACGAACGGGCCGCCAAAAGGTGCGGTCACGATTTCGCGAAAACGCACATGCTCTGTCATATCGCGCCGTATGGTCCTGTCAGTCGAGGGCAACTCGGTCATGGGCGATTGGGTTACGGGAGGTCAACAATGGTGAATTTCGCGGTGCTTCCGCCGGAGATCATCTCTTTGCAAATGTCCATCGGTGCCGGCTCTGCCCCGATGCTTGAAGCCTCGGCAGCCTGGAACGGGCTATCCGAGGAGCTCAGCACCGCAGCAGACTCCTTCGGATCGCTGACCTCCAACTTGGCCGGCCAGGCCTGGCAAGGGCAGGCCGCAAAGGCCATGCTGGCCGCCGCCGGCCCCTACGCCGGTTTCCTGCGCGCAGCCGCAACCCGCGCAGTCAGCGCCTCCTCCCAAGCCAAAGCGGTCGCCAGCGCATTCGAGGCCGCCAAGGCGGCCACCATCCACCCGCTGGAAATTGCGGCCAACCGCAACGCCTTCGTGCAGCTGGTGCGCTCGAACTGGTTCGGACTCAACGCACCGGCGATCGCGGCCGCCGAAGGCATCTATGAAGAGTTCTGGGCCACCGACGTCGCCGCGATGTTCGGCTACCACTCCGGGGCCGCGGCGGCAGCCGCCCAACTCAACCCCTTCGCCCAGCTGCTGCAGGCCCTGCCCAACATCGGCATCGGCAACAAAGGCGGCACCGGCAACATCGGCAACGGCACCACCGGCGGCTCCAACGTCGGCAGTGGAAACTTCGGTGACGGCAACGTCGGCGGCGGCAACGCCGGCAATAGCAACGGCGGCGCCGGAAACATCGGCAACGGCAACATCGGCGCCGGCAACATCGGCAACGGCAACGTCGGCGTCGGAAACACCGGCACCGGTTCAGCCCCCGGCCTGAACTGGGGCGCGGGCAACGCCGGCAACAGCAACATCGGCTTCGGAAACGCCGGTAACAGCAACCGGGGCGGCGGCAACGTCGGCAACGGCAACATCGGCGGCGGCAACACCGGCAACAACAACATCGGCTTCGGCCTGACCGGCAACAACCTGGTGGGCCTGGGCAACACCTACTACAACACCGCAACCGGCCAATTCAACTTCGGCGGCCTGAACTCCGGCGTCAACAACATCGGCATCGGCAACTCCGGGGCGGGCAACATCGGTTTCTTCAACTCGGGCCAGGGCAACTACGGCGCCTTCAGCACCGGCATCAACAGCCTTGAACCGGGCCATCCCAACAGCATCGGCTTCGGCAACGCGAGCGTAGGAGCCATCGGCGCTGGCAATACCGGGCTGGGCAACTTCGGCTTCGGAAACTCCGGAACGCTGGACACCGGCTGGGGCAACTCGGGCAGCTTCAACACCGGCGGTGGCAACTCGGGCGGAGCTTTCTTCCAGGGCGGCAACACGGGCTGGTTCAACTCCGGCACCGTGAACACCGGCATTGGAAACTCGGGGAACACGAACACCGGCTTCTGGAACTCAGGAAACGTGAACACGGGCTTCGGTTCCACCACCGACGTCGCCGCGGATAACTCCGGCTTTGGGAACACCGGTAAGGGGATATCGGGCTTTAACAATTCGGCCAGCGGTGGCAACGCTTTTACCACGAACGGCCTAATCTCCGGCATTGGAAACACCGCCTCCGGCGGCTCCCTCTTGAACGGAAACATGTCGGGCTTCTTCAACACCGGTGTGTCGGCCGCGATCGGCGGCCTCCCCAAGGGTTTCGTGAGCGGCTTTAACACTGGATTGTTCAACTCGGGGACGGGTGCTGCAGGTTTCTTCAACATCACCCAGTTGCTGCAGAACCTGTAATACCGCAACACAATTATCCGGTCGGATCTCACGCGATCCGACATACCGACGAAACAGCATCATTCGTCGGCTCCTCGTTGTAGCGTTTCGGATAATTCAGGAATGTCAGCGCAAACCGGAGGTCAACAGTGGTGAATTTCGCGGTGCTTCCGCCGGAGATCATCTCTTTGCAAATGTCCATCGGTGCCGGCTCTGCCCCGATGCTTGAAGCCTCGGCAGCCTGGAACGGGCTATCCGAGGAGCTCAGCACCGCAGCAGACTCCTTCGGATCGCTGACCTCCAACTTGGCCGGCCAGGCCTGGCAAGGGCAGGCCGCAAAGGCCATGCTGGCCGCCGCCGGCCCCTACGCCGGTTTCCTGCGCGCAGCCGCAACCCGCGCAGTCAGCGCCTCCTCCCAAGCCAAAGCGGTCGCCAGCGCATTCGAGGCCGCCAAGGCGGCCACCATCCACCCGCTGGAAATTGCGGCCAACCGCAACGCCTTCGTGCAGCTGGTGCGCTCGAACTGGTTCGGACTCAACGCACCGGCGATCGCGGCCGCCGAAGGCATCTATGAAGAGTTCTGGGCCACCGACGTCGCCGCGATGTTCGGCTACCACTCCGGGGCCGCGGCGGCAGCCGCCCAACTCAACCCCTTCGCCCAGCTGCTGCAGGCCCTGCCCAACATCGGCATCGGCAACAAAGGCGGCACCGGCAACATCGGCAACGGCAACACCGGCGGCTCCAACGTCGGCAGTGGAAACTTCGGTGACGGCAACGTCGGCGGCGGCAACGCCGGCAATAGCAACGGCGGCGCCGGAAACATCGGCAACGGCAACATCGGCGCCGGCAACATCGGCAACGGCAACGTCGGCGTCGGAAACACCGGCACCGGTTCAGCCCCCGGCCTGAACTGGGGCGCGGGCAACGCCGGCAACAGCAACATCGGCTTCGGAAACGCCGGTAACAGCAACCGGGGCGGCGGCAACGTCGGCAACGGCAACATCGGCGGCGGCAACACCGGCAACAACAACATCGGCTTCGGCCTGACCGGCAACAACCTGGTGGGCCTGGGCAACACCTACTACAACACCGCAACCGGCCAATTCAACTTCGGCGGCCTGAACTCCGGCGTCAACAACATCGGCATCGGCAACTCCGGCGCGGGCAACATCGGTTTCTTCAACTCGGGCCAGGGCAACTACGGCGCCTTCAGCACCGGCATCAACAGCCTTGAACCGGGCCATCCCAACAGCATCGGCTTCGGCAACGCGAGCGTCGGTGCCATCGGCATGGGTAACACCGGCCTGGGCAACTTCGGCATCGGAAACTCCGGAACCCTGAACACCGGCTTCGGCAACGCGGGCTCCTTCAACACCGGCGGCGGGAACTCGGGCGGAGACTTCCTTGCCGGGGGCAATACCGGCTGGTTCAACTCGGGCACCGTGAACACCGGCTTCGGGAACTCGGGCGACACCAACACCGGCTTCTGGAACTCCGGCGACGCGAATACGGGCATCGGCATGACCACCGACACTGGTGCCGATAGCTCGGGCTTTGGCAACATCGGTAATGGGGTGTCGGGCTTCAACAACTCGGCCAGCGGTGGTGCTTTTGCGAACGGGCTGATCTCGGGCATTGGCAACACGGCCTCCGGCGGCTCTTCGTTCAACGGCAACATGTCGGGCTTCTTCAACAATGGCGTGTCGGCCGCCATCGGGGGCTTCCCGAAGGGTTTCCTGAGCGGCTTTGACACTGGGTTCTTCAACACGGGCACCGGTGTCGCGGGTCTCTTCAGCATCACGCAGGCCCTGCAGAATCTGTAATACCGCAGCTCAGTTAGCCGGGCGTCGAATCTAGTGGGTCTGACGTACCGACGAAACAGCAACATTCATCAATTGGGCTTTGGAAAGATCGGCATCACGGGGCCCGATATGCGGCACCCCAAGCGGTCTTGCCAGTGGTGCCAAAAAGGTGCTTTCAACTGAGGCCTGGCGACGGCTTAAACCCTTTGCGACGAAAACGCAATGCCGATACCAGCCGAGTCGTAGCATCTGACGGTGAATTGCTCGATTCCATTCGGGCACTGGTCGCTTCGAGGGCGACCGGTGGGGTCGGGTAGGAGGTCATCATGGTCAGTTTTCCGATGCTGCCGCCGGAAATCATTTCTTTGCAAATGTCGCTCGGGGCGGGCTCTGCCCCGATGATGGAGGCCGCAACGGCCTGGGGCGGGTTGTCCGAGGAACTCAGCGCCGCAGCGGATTCCTTTGGATCGTTGACTTCCAACTTGGCCGGCCAGGCTTGGCAGGGGCAGGCCGCAACGGCGATGCTGGCCGCCGCCGGACCTTACGCGGGCTTCCTGCGCGCAGCCGCAACGCGAGCGATCGGTGCGTCCTCCCAAGCCAAAGCGGTCGCCAGCGCATTCGAGGCGGCCAAGGCAGCCACCAT
>NZ_MVHE01000071.1 GCF_002086155.1 Mycobacterium angelicum
CATCACATCGAAGAATCACACGACGACGTCGTACACCACGTCCCTGGACTTGACCTCGCCGCCCCCTCGCACTCCCGGTGGTGAGCATTCAGCAGGAATGTACCGCACGCGTTGTGTGAACTCTTGCTCTTAAAGAAGCTGCACTTTGTATGAATTCGAAATGCGTTGTATTCGTTCCGGTCGCTTCGTCCTGCTCCGAAAAGCCCTCGCCCACAGTTGGTATCACCCTGATTCCCCGGGCTTCGACGCACGAGCCTAACGGGCAAGATTCGAACGCCCTTCCAAATCGAGCGGGTGCGCTGCTTTCGTGGTCCCTGCCTCCGGCATCCGTTCAGCAAAAGCGAGGGCGTTATAGATCGGCATCAGCTGCGGTTGCGCTCGATGCCGGACCGTCGCTGTGATAGAAACGCCCTGATTGCGGGTTACCGGTCGCGGGCGTAATGACTAGCGGTAGCGTGACGGTCGTGAAATTCTCCTGGCGGCATTCCTCTGTCGTGCTCGCGGCTTGTGTCGCGGCGACGGTTCTGACGATCGATGGATCGGGCAAGGCAGATGCGGCCGGGTCGTGCCCGACCGCAGCCGCGCAGAACGGCGGCACGCCTGACTGGACATTAGCCGGCACCACCGGGAGCATCGCGGTCACCGGATCCACGGATACAACGGCTCCGATCGTGAAGGTGACGACACCATTCAGCGTGGCCCAGACTCAGGTGCACACGTTGCACGCCGGAGCTGGACCAGTGGTCGCGGCTACGGCCAAAGTTTCCGTTTGCTACATGGGCGTCAATGGACGTGACGGGTCCGTGTTCGACAGCAGCTACGAGCGGGGCGCCCCGGTTGACTTCCCTCTTGGCGGAGTCGTCCCGGGCTTTCAAAAGGCCATCGCGGGACAAACGGTGGGGTCCACTGTTGCGGTCGCGATGACCTCCGCGGATGGCTACCCGAACGGGCAGCCCCGCGCGGGGATACAGCCGGGCGACACGCTTGTCTTCGCGATCAAGATTCTCAGCGCCTCAAGCTGAGCGAGGACCCGTCCGGCGGCCCTGGCAGCCGCTGAATCATGTTGTGGTCCCGCAACTTCGGCGAATGAACCAATAGCGGGCGCCGCGAGGTGCCCACTCTGCACGCCATGCGTACTCCCCCACCCATTGTGTGATGCTGCTCACAGTGAACGGTTGATACGAGTACGCGGCGTCGTCCTCGCGAAACAGAGCCGCAAGGGTCATCTGGGACGCCTCCCTCCCGGCTTAAAGCGTCGTGCATCTTGCGCGAATGCCAAAAGCATTGCCATGCAACGGGCCTGCGTCGAGACATGGTCGTCGCGTCTGCGCCGATGTGCGCAACGTCAACGGCGCGGCCTACATTGGCGGCCGGAAGTGGCCGAATCCAACCTACGGAGCCGTAGCTTCAGCAAACAACGCAACCTACGGATTCGTACCTTGAGACATAGTTGACAAGTGTTATAGTCAAACAGATTTGTATTTCGGCGGCGCCGACAAACTCCCGATGGGCACGGGGAGTAGACGGCGCCTACGCTTTGCGGCGTATCAAACTGTTGCCGGTCTGACGAGGAATGTCGCTGGCATCGCTGTACCCAAAATCGTTGTATGACACCCACTTACGACGGTCTCGTGCGGCATTTGGTCGATGTCGCTGCCGTGACCGCCGACATTTGACGCGGTTCTCGGGTGTGTCCACCGAACGGTGGACAGAAGGCTAAACCGACTGGTGGAGAAGGTATTTGGCTGATCGCCGGATGTTCTGATCCGCGACAGGTCTGCAGTATTGATGTAGGTAGACGATCTAAATCGACAGGGGGGCAATGCATTATGCCTGCATGTCATCCATGGCGATTTGTCCGGCGAGTTGCTGAGGCGCCGCGCCGGCCAAACGCACGTCGGGTACAAGCTGTTCATCAAGCCGGGTTGGAAAGTTGATCCCCATGCAAACGACGCAAACGATGTCCGTCCAGCAAACTTGCGAACCCGTGATTTGGCGGCGCCGGGGCGCGGACCCCATCGCGGATCAGCTGGCGCTGGTCAGCAATCGGCTGCGCGAAATCCTGCTCAGCGATGGCAGCTTCAGCTCTCTCTATCGGCACATCCTGGCGGCCCCCGGTAAACGCGTGCGGGCAGGTCTGGGCCTGGCCTGCAGCCGTCTACAGCCTTCGGCCGCCACCGTGTCGTTCGCCGATACGATCGACTTAGCCTGTGCCATCGAGATGTTCCACGAATCGTCGCTGATTCACGACGACATCTGCGACGGCTCGTCGTTGCGGCGAGGCGCCCCATCGGTACCCGCCGCCTTCGGCGTCCGCACCGCCGCCCGGGCCGGATTCCACCTGGCCGGCATCGCCTTACAAACTATGTCGCGGGTGCTGGCCGACAACGCGGCGATGTGCACACGCCTGGGCCAAGCCCCCGGCGTCACCTACTTTGATCAGCTCTCGGACCTCTCCTTCGGCCAGCTCATCGAGACATTGCCGCCTTCGGTCAACGAGGCCGCGCTGCGTCGCCATTACCAGCGCGTCGCCGTCGCCAAGACCGGTACCCTCTTCCGGCTGGCCTGCTCCTACGGGGGCACGGCCGGCGGAGTCGACCCGGACGGACTACGTGCACTGATGCGGTATGCCGACCAGCTCGCCCTTGCATTTCAGATCATGGACGATGTGCGCGACGTCGAGGGCGACCCTGCGCTCGGTAAGAACGCCTGCAGTGATCTCGACCGCCGGGTGCCGACGTGGCCGGTGATCGAATGGCTGGCCATCCGGCCTGACGCTCACGAGCTGTGGCTGTCGGGGCTGACTTCCAGCGTCACGTTGCAGGCCAGCCTGGTGAACAGCGGAGCAACCGAAGCCGCCCGCAACTTCGCCGTCGGTGCCGCGGAGGACGCGTGGCGTGCGCTGGAGATCTTCCCCCCGTCGCTGGCCCGCGAACATCTGCGCGAGCTCACGGTGCAGGTGGTCGCACGATGAGCGGTGGACGGCTTGGCGAGCTGGCTTACGGACTGCGGTGCCTGCGACGCCCACCGAATCTTGCCTCGATGCGGGCGGCCCGATCACCCGATCGGCTGGCCCGGCTTGCACTGGTCCCGGCGGCCCGAAACCTTGGTGTTGCAATCGGTTTCCTGCCTGCCCACCTGCGCGCCGAAGCTACCGCCGCCCTGTTCGCCTGCCGCGTGCTCGACGCCTACGAAGACCTCATGGATCCTCGGCTGGCCGGCGCCGCCGTGCGAACCGCCGCAAGCTATCTCACCGGGGTCACCGCTACCCCCCCGCCGCCGTTGCATGCGGCCGTCGTCCGCGGCAGCGAAGCTGTCGACCAAGTGCTGGCGGCGCGGATTCTTGATGTACGTGCCATGGTGTCAGCGCTGCCTGATGACGGGCGGCAGCGAGTCGGGCGGATGCTGGACGACGTCGCCGGAGTGATGGCCCGCAACCTTGAAGTGGCCTTGCCGCGGTCGACATACAGCGAGGGCGTGCTCGGGCGAGTGGCGCGCTACGCCTGCTCGCTCATCGCAGAAGGCGCCTTCACCGAGGCCGATCTGGCCGAACTTGCCGGATGCATCGGCATCACAACACAACTGGCCAACGATCTGCGCGACGGGGAGCTGGCGCTTTACGGCGCCGGTGACCGCGGTGAGCTTACCCGTGCGGTCCTGTTGCGCCTGCTTGTTCCGGCGCTGGGCAGCCTCGCCCTCCTGGCCCGCCTCGGACCTCGTGTGCCCAGCCGCGGTGCTCGAATCGCAATGGCGTACATGGCCATTACGACCACCGCCTTCTTATGCGGCGTGGTCGGGGCCCCGGCCCCCTACCGGCGACGGCTACGCCTCGGTGCGTCCGTGCTGGCGGCACGTTCCCCCGCGCACTGGGCCCTGATGATGAAACGGGTGCGGTGCTGCGCGGACGCAGCGATCCACCTGCTGCTTGACGCCTCGCTCGAACTCGGTGTCGGGCCGGGGCCGGCCCCTGAGGTGCTCAGCCTGGGCGGCGCTTCGATGTCACCCTCGTTGGGGCCGTTGACAATTGACCTCACCTTCGCGTTGGTAGCGGCCCTGCCGGAAGAGGCGATGTCCGGTGAGCTGTCCGGTCAGCATAAGCGCCGGATGATGATCGCCGATCACCTCGCCTTCGGCGCGATAGAGCGGGTCCCGCCCGGTGACACCGATGCCATGCAAGCACTCGCCACCCAATTCCAGCTCGCTGCCCTTGAGATGACTAGCCAGAAAGGCCGCCAGTGACCATTGCTTCACCAGTCCCAGACAACGGAAAACTCGACACGGCAAGTGGCACGACACCGTTCAGTCGCCGGGTGCTTAAGCTCGAGCACCCGGCGAATGTCGGCCCGCTGCTGCATATCGTGTGCTGGATCGGGCTACTGGCTTTTGGTCTGGCAATGCCCGTCGCCACCAAGTGGTACCTGGCGGTGCCGCTGATCGCAGTCCTGTCGCTGTTGAACTTCTCGATCACCATCGGCATCTTGCACATGCACACTCATCGGCCACTGTTCGTGTCGCGGCGGATGAACAGGATGCTCGACCTGTTGTGCTGTATGCCGGCCGCGCTAACGGCCGCCGACATGTACGAGGTGCATGTCATCAACCACCACCGCTACGACGACGGACCCGGGGATATCACCACCACCGCGGGCCGTGAGCACGGGCTGCGCGCCGTCTGGTACTGGGTGCGCTACAGCTCGATCGTCAAGAACCACACTGCCCGAACGCTTTTCGCGGCGAATCTGTCACCGACCCGGCGCATCCGACGTCACCAGTTCGTATTCGACTTCACGCTGATCTCGGTACTGATCTGGACGACTTTCCTCACCACCGATCCGGCCCGGTTCGCGCTCTTTTACTGGATCCCGTTCCTCGTCACGCAGGCGACCTCGGGCTACTTCGCGTGGCTCACACACGGCCCGGCAAGAGTCTTTGAAGACGACCCGAGCAAATCGATGAACACCGTCGGAAATTGGCTCAACTTCTTCATCTTCAACCAGGGCTACCACAGCGTGCACCATCGCTACCCGGGCATCCACTGGTCCCAGATCCCCGACAAGCTGGACTACATGCGGCAAGTCGAGCCCAGCGTCATCGTGCCCTACTGGATGACCCTGACCTCGAGCTGGCGCCTGCTGATACCCGGAGGCTTCCTGGACGCGCCGCACGGTGAGCGGTGGAAGGCCAAGCTAGAGAAGCGGATTGAGCAGGGCGCTGTCCGCTCTCGGTACCTGCCGTGGTTCGCATGGGTTTGATCGCACCCCAACAGATGCGGGAAGTGCTGTTTGATCCGCGCCGGTTGGTCCCGTTCATACTGGCCTTCGCCGGCTATGCCTTCGCCGGGGTGACAGTACCGCTGCTGTTGCTTTTCACCGGCCGCTGGTGGCTGCCCAAGACGATCGATGTCGGCCCCCACCTTGGCACCGGACCGTCTCTTGTCATCGATGTTGTCCTGCTCGCGCTATTCGGCTTGCAGCACTCGGGCATGGCCCGGACATCGGTCAAGGCGTTCATTACCCGCAGGGTGCCGCAAGCATTGGAACGCACCGTCTATGTCGTGATGACCAGTCTTGTTGTGTGGTTGCTGATTTTGGGCTGGCGGCCTCTGCCGGTGCGGATCTGGTCGGCCAACGGCGTCGTCGGAGCGGCTCTGGACGCCGGATACTGGCTTGGCTTCGTGCTGGTCTATGCGGCAGCCCTGCTGCTGAACCACTTCCACCTGCTCGGTGTCAGTCAGGCCTACCGCCGCTATGTGACTCGGGCATCAGATGCCACGGTCGACCCGCTGCGGGTGCACGGACCCTATCGCCTGGTGCGCCATCCGCTGATGACGGGGTTGTTGCTCTGCTTCTGGTGTGCCAGGGACTGCACGGCCGGACATCTGCTCTTCGCCGGCGGCATGACGGGCTATATCTTGTTGGGCACCGTCTTGGAGGAACGCGACCTCGTCGCTCGATTCGGTGCGGCGTATAGCAGCTATGCTGCCCGCGTCCCAGCTTTCTTTCCCCTGCGTCCGTTAGGGATTCGTGTCACTACGCGCCGTGCACCCGGACGGATCTGAGGTATCGGCTGCATGCTTCGGATCAAGCAGCAGAGCCTCGTCTCGAGGCTGCGGACACGGCTCTCCGGGATGGCCGACATACGGCCCAGCGCGTGGGACGCCCTCGCCGGGTTCGCGAGCCGGTACGCGATATTCGTCGTCGGCTTCTGGGTCGTCGCCGCCGGGGTCGGCACTCTGGTAGTGCCGCAAGTGGAAAGCACCGCTCGTACCCACGCTCAGGGCTTCCTTCCCGCTGGTGCACCGGTCAACATCGCGGGCGCTCGAATGGGCGCGCAGTTCCAGGACGGCAATGGCGGCAACCTGAACTACCTGGTGTTGGAAGGTGACCAGCCGCTTGGAGCGCCGGAGCGGGCTTTTCATGACCAGGTGCTGGCGAAGCTGCGCACCGATCATGCCGACCTGGAGTCGGCCATGGACCTGTGGTCGGACCCGATAACCGCCAAGGGCGCGCTGAGCGCCGATGGCAAGGCGGCGTACACGATGCTGCGGTTGACCGGCGATCTCGGTGCGGCGCACGCGAATAAGGCGCTTAACGCGGCGCGACGGATCGTCGCGAGCGTGCCCGCACCGCCGGGCGTGCACGCATATGTCACCGGGCCAGGGGCCACGATTGCCGACGAACTCGGCGCAATTGACGAACAGATGCTGCTGATGACTTGTGTGACAGTCATTCTCATCGCCCTGCTGCTTTTCGCGGTATATCGATCGGTGATCACCGCGGCGATTCCGCTCATGACGGTGGGTCTTGCGCTCGGGGTTGCCCGATCGATCGTTTCCCTGCTTGGTGAACGCGATGTCTTTGAAGTGTCCATCTTCTCGGTAGCGCTGTTGAGTGCGATGGTGCTCGGTGGCGCCACCGATTACGCAATATTCGTGATCGGGCGCTATCACGAGGCACGACGCGACGGCATTGGCCACGAGCCTGCGCTACGCTGCGCCAACCGCAAGGTAGGACCGGTGATCGTCGGATCGGCGCTCACCGTGGCCGCTGCCCTGTCCTGCTTGACGTTTGCCGACGTCGGCATGTTGCGCAGCGCCGGGTTGCCCTGTGCCATAGGCATTCTCACCGGGATGTTTGCCTCCCTCACCTTGCTGCCCGCGCTGATCGCTCTCGCCGGGCGCTATGGGCTTGCCCAACCTCGCAAGCTGAACCGGCCGGCCGGCCGTCGCTGGCGGCGAGTGGGCACAGTCGTCGCCAGGTGGCCCGGTCCGATGCTGGTCGCGTCGGCTCTGGTGCTGGCCGTCTGTGCATTGCCCGTCGCCGGTTTGCAACTTGGGTTCGACGAGATTGCCGCGCAACCGGATTCGACCCTGGCCAACCGCGGATACCAAGCCATGAACCGCCACTTTCCGCCGAACCGGTTACTGCCGGAGATTGTGGCCATCAAGGCCGACCACGATCTACGAAACCCCGCCGGACTCATCGCCATCGAACGCGTGACCCGCAAGCTAATGGAAATTCCGGGCGTCACCATGGTCCAATCCGCTTCTCGCCCAGAAGGTTCCATTCCCGACGAGGCCACCTTCACCAGCCAGGCCGGCACGATCGGCGACCAGCTGGACGACGGAATCGCCAAGCTCGACCAGCGCCTGACCGCTGTCAACCGACTTACCCCGACGCTCGCCCAGTTCTCCACAGCGCTATCCCGGCTGCAGGCAGGGCTATCGGGCGGTGTAGCTGGACTTGGCGATCTCAATTCCGACACCAGCGGCATGGGTGCCGGGATGCGGCAGCTCAAAGACGTGCTGGCGCAGGTATCCACAGACCTCGACCCGCTCCGCAGCTTCACCGACGGCAACCCCAATTGCCCGAATGATCCCATCTGCTCGCTGGTGCTCAAGGTCGTCACACCGATGGATTCGCTTGTCGTGGCGACGAATTCACTCGATCATGGCGCAGCACGACTGAACGCCGGCACGGCCCGTACCGCCAAGGCGCTCACCAGCGCAGAGCAGTCGGTAGGGACCATGCGGTCCTTGGTGGCACAGCTCAGTTCGATGACCGCCCAAATCACCGATGCCGTTGGGGATACGCGCACCACATTCGGCGATCTCACCGGGTACCTGCGCGACATCCGGCGAGACTTCCAGAACAGCGGTGAGGGCGGGTACTACCTACCGCAACGAGCTTGGGCTGACCCGAGGTTCCGGCGCGCGGCGGATCTCTACTTCGCCCCGAGTGGCCAGATGACTCGGCTGCTGGTCTATGGCGATGGCAGAGTATTCGGCGCCGACGGTGCTCGCAGGTCGCCACAGATCGTCGCCGCGGTAAAGGAGTCGACCAAGGAAGGCACCCTGGCCGGAAGCACCACGGAAATCGCCGGTTTCGGCACCGGTACCGCCGAATTGCGTGGCTATGTGCACAACGACTTCCGGTTACTTGCGACGGTGGCGCTTGCGTTGGTGTTCCTCATCGTGCTCGTGATGCTGCGGAGTCCGGTCGCCGCGGCGGCAGTGATCGGGACGGTCGTCGCGTCGTACCTGTCGGCGCTGGGCATCAGCACCTTCATCTGGCATGACCTGCTGGGTGAGGATATGCATTGGGCGGTGCAGTCCATGGCCTTCATCGCGTTGGTCGCAGTGGGCGCCGACTACAACCTCCTGTTGACCATGCGGATGCGCGAGGAGGCCGGCAACCGCGGCGTCAACCGAGCCGCACTGCGCACCGCGACGATCCGCGCCTTCGGGGGCACCGGCGGCGTCGTCACCACGGCGGGCATCGTCTTCGGAGTCACCATGTTCGCGATGCTGTCCAGCGATGTCCTCACCATCGAACAGGTCGGCTCCACCATCGGCGTCGGCCTCATCATTGACACGCTCGTGGTGCGCACCTTTGTGGTGCCCGGGATCGCGGGGGTATTGGGCCAGTGGTTCTGGTGGTCGCCGCCGGCGTTCCTGCTGCAGCCACTGCGGGCGTTGCGGGCGGCCAGGAGACGAGGTCGGGCTGCGTAGCTACCGACGATTCAATAGGCGCACGAACTCCACGGGCTCGGCGAAACCCTTGAGCGCGACCGTTTCCCGGCGCTGGGGCACGGCGGACAATAGCTCCCGAACCGCGGGATCGGCGGCTACGACCCGAGACAGCACAATGTCCGCGCCGGCGCTCTGGCCCTGCAGGCGTGCGGCCATGTTCACCGTCGACCCGAAGTAGTCAAGGCGGTCGTTCAACGTCACGACCACGCTGGGGCCGGCATGCACGCCTACCTTCAGTACTAGGTCGCGACCCACAGTTTCCGACGAGGCGATACCCGCCTGCATGGCAAGCGCGGCGCGCACCGCTTGCGCCGGATCGGTGAAAGACGCCATCACCGCGTCGCCAATCGTCTTGACCACCGCGCCCTCGTGCTCGCGCACGATCGCGGCCAGCAGCGTGAAGTGCTCGCGCACGAGGTTGTACGCCGTGGCATCGCCGACCCGTTCATACAGCGCCGTCGAACCACGCAGGTCGGTGAACAGGAGCGCAACCTGGCTGACGCCCGCATCGTCGCCCGGCCGCAACGTCGCCTCGGCGAACAAATCGCGAAAGGCCTGCAGCGAAATCACTTCCGGTGCCCTCAGTGCTTGGCGTGTCCAGGTTCGCTCCTCGATCAACGCCGCCAGCTCGAAGTCGGCGTCGTTCACGAAAGTCGCGGTTCCCGGTTCGTCGCCGGGATACGTCTGCACACCAGACTTGGACACCCGCAGGCTCGGAAACGCACCGGACTCGTAGTCCACATTGACCGAACCGCTGGGATGCAGCGTGCGCAGACGATATGAGCCCGGCGGCAGGTCGACAGCCACCGTGCGCCGCTCCCCCGGGCGCAGCAGCATCTGCACGGCGACATGTGGTGTCTCCATCGGGCCCGACAGACAGAAACGGTCGCTGGGCAGCGGGCGCACCGTAGGGGACGGCGCGAACGTCAGCTCGACGTTGCGTTCGAAGTCGCGGTCGTAGTCGATGTTGCACGACGAACAGTGCGCACCGTGGGGTAACTCGGCGAGCGTAGCCACACTGACCTTGGCGCCGCGGCAGTTGGGACAGAGCAAATCCCACTTCATACCGAGTAGGCCCGCCTTGACGCCGGCAAGGCAGGCCTCGGTCGCCGCGCGCGGGGGTACGCCGAGTTTGCTTGCCAGCGTCTTGGGCCGCAGATGGGTCAGATCGGCCGCCATGCCCTGCAGCACGTGGTCGACCAGCTGCCCGCCGAGACCGTTGCCGTAGGGGTTGCGGTCTAACTCGCGCATCATCGCGGTGGCCCGCTCGCGGGCACCGGGTGGCAACTCTGGCTGCGACAACACGAAAGGTGTCAGGCGCTCGGGCTCATGATCGCCGCGAGCGAAGGCGACGGCCTCCAGCACACGCCTTTGCACGTTCTCGCCCGCCTGCGTCGCAAGGCGCGCGCCGAAGAGCCGGCCAACCAGGCTCAGCGGCTCCCATTCGAGCGTGTAGGTGACGCGTGAGACCCCGTTGCCGGCCGGCTCGAGATCGAAGACCGGGCCGAAGCGGCGGAATGGCCCCTTGGTGAACACCCGCGACTGGCGGAAGTGTCGGCCCGAGATCCATTCGTACGGCTTTTCGTCCCACTCGAGGACGAAGCCGGCCGCCTTGCCCCGGCCGCGGCGCCGCACCGTACCGTTGGTTTGCGGCGACTCGTCGAGCGCGTAAGGCGGTAGGCCCATTGCCTCGTTGAACCGGTTGGTATCGGCCAGCAGCGGCCACAACTGATCCGGCGGCAGGTTGAATGTCCAGGTCCACGTGCGACGCATCGACTCCGAACTCTAAACCCGTGATCCGACGGGTGTGTCTTGCATCGCCCGAGAGCCGTAACAGAAATGTCATGAGGAAGCGGGCTGTCGCGCGGTCGTCGAATCCGCGTGGGCCGCCCCGCAGGCTTGGTGGGGCCCACTGCAGGCCTGGCGGGCGTGATTCCGGCGGTATGCGAAAAGCGATAAATCCGAGACATCCGGGGCTTAAGCTAGCTGACACTTCCAGCCGTAGTGGACGCAAATTGAATTGGGGGTGTGCGGCTGCTTCCCTGTCCCCCGATCGGTGGACATGAGATTCATCCAAAACAACCGCCGATCGGTTGATAAGGCAAACCAATGATGAGAGAAAGATCTAGCCTAGCGGCATCGGGCATATGTAGGCGACTCGTATGGCGGCACTGAACGCGGACGTCGAAGATTAGAACCTTATTCGTCCAGGGAGGGCAAACGTGACGATTCTTCTTGTCAATCCTCCCGGCGTCCGCGAATACGGGCGCTCCTATGTTGCCGAACAGAAGCTCGGCGATCCGCGGTTGTATGCGTCAATGCCGATGGAGCACCTCGGGTTGATGTCGATCAAGGCATATGCCGAGGCGCAAGGACTCGAAATCGCCAGTGTCAATGGATTGGTCGCTGGGCATGGGTCCGTCGAGGAGACGTGGGCGGCAATGCAGAATGCCGTTCGCTCCACCGGTACGCCCCGGCTTATCGGCTTTTCGTCCATCGATACGTTTCCCGAGGTGCTCTGGTTAGCGCAGCGCGCGCGACAGACCTGGGACGGCGTGCAAATCGCCCTGGGAAATGCGATCGCGACACTCAACTTCGAGCGCGTCCTGCGCGAGCACGATTGCTTCGACTTCATCGTCGTCGGAGACGGAGAGGTCGCTTTCACCCAGCTGGCTATGGCCATCGCAAATGACGCCGCGGTGGAAAACATCCCGGGGATAGCCCGCCGGAATGAGCAGGGACGGGTCGTCTACCGCCCTGCTCCGCTGATCGACCTCGACGATTTGCCTCGCCCGGCGCGCGACGAGTTGCCCACCGTTCTTGCGGATGGTTTTGCTGCCTCCGTATTTTCCACCCGCGGATGCCCGTATCGGTGCACGTTTTGTGGCACCGGAGCCATGTCAGGCATGTTCGGCCGCGATAGCTATCGGGCCAGGTCGGTCGACTCGGTAGTCGACGAGATCGAATATCTCGTGTCGGACTTCGACGTCAATTTCGTCTTGATCAGCGACGACCTGTTCGTCTCGAAGCATCCCAGCTCACAGCAGCGCGCCGCTGACTTTGCCGACGGCATCCTGGCGCGTGGGATCGACATCAATTTCATGCTGGACATCCGGCTGGACTCCGTTGTCGACCTGGATTTGTACAAGCACCTGCACAAGGCGGGTTTGCGCCGGGTGTTCATCGGCTTGGAGACGGGTTCATACGATCAACTGCGCGCCTACCGCAAGCAGATTCTCAATCGCGGCCAAGATGCCGCGGAGACGATCAATGCTCTGCAGCGCGTGGGCATCCAAGTCATCCCGGGCACCATTATGTTTCACCCGACGGTGCAGCCTGAGGAGTTGCGGGAGACCGCACGCCTACTGCGGGCCACGAAGTATACGAATGCCTTTAAGTTCATCGGCCGGATCCTGCCGTATCCGGGAACACAGCTGTACCAGGAATACGCGGACGCGGGTTACCTCACCGACGAATGGCCGCTGGGTAAATGGGACTTTGTCGATCCGGAGGCCGCGCGTGTCTACCACGACGTCGCCAACCTGATCGGGCCTAACCCGGAAGTCACCTTCGATGAAGCCGAGGCGTTCTTTCTTTCCCGGCTTGATGATTGGGAGAACGCTATCGCCGGCCGAGTGGCCGAAATGGCGAGCTAGCGCTTTTTCCAGGCCGTAATAGACCTACCCGATAGAACGGATTTTGCGCTTGTCGAAGTAGTCCGACCACGAGACTACCTCGGGATTTTCCTTGAGCAGTGCCCTGCGCTGGCGCTCGGTCATACCGCCCCAAACCCCGTATTCGACCTTGTTGTCGAGGGCATCGGTTGCGCATTGCTGCATTACCGGGCAATGCCGGCAGATAACCGCGGCCTTACGTTGCGCGGCCCCCCGCACAAACAGCTCGTCGGGATCTTTGTCCCTGCACAACCCCTCCGAAACCCACGCGCGATCCTCTGCGCTTCCCGCGGGCAATGGACTGTTTGCAGTCACGAGGTTAAGTCGCCGCACGGCCGGTCGTGTTCCTGACACCGAGGTGTTCCCTTCTTCCCGGCCGCACTGTGCGGCCGCCTCCCCTTGGTGAAGAGCGACGCTGCCCACCTTGCCCGCTCGATGTGACTTGGCTCTCTTCGGACCCCAAGGTAACCGGTTGGACACGGATTGCGCAAGAGTTTTCTGGTACTTACGTACCGTACTTCGCTGACGCCGGGTTACCGGCCAACCTCCGGGCGTCGCGCCAGCGTGTCCAAAACGCCCCATTCGACCTGCTCACCGCAGTGCATGCCCCCGGACGCTACCGATCCGGCGCTCATCGATGAGGCGCTGTCTTCCTTGCTTCCTCGGCATCGGTCCGCCGAGATAGGCGCGGGCGAGCCGTTGGCGCCGGCGGCCCGACCCAGGTAGTCAGAGCCTCGGTCAGTCCGGCGTGCGATCCGTTCCCCACCCACGCGACGTATCCGTCTGGCCGGACGAAAACGGCGGCCGGAGCGCTGACCGTACCGAGCACCGGCAGATCCCAGTCGCCGACATACTTCACGTCGAACAACCGGACTCGGTCCGCCCAGGCAGGGACGTCGAGGTCGCCGGGCGCGCCGAGATTGAGTAGGACCGGGCGGGCATCGTGCAGGAGCGTGGATACCCGCATTCGCCCGGTGGCGGCGTCCAGGTCGAGGTCGGGCATGCGGCGTCCGAGCAACGGATGTCCGGCACCCAGGTCGTATCGGATATCCAGACCCGACATCATCCCGGCCAAACGCTTGCGCGGCTCATCCATGCTCAGCAGCTCGGACATGGTGTCGCGCAGGGCCGTGGTCCGGTCGTCCAGGTGGCGAAGCAGCGCCATCTGCGCCATCGTGTGGCGCAGCACGCGCGCGGCGACCGGATGCCGTTCGGCGTGATAGCTATCCAGCAGGTCGTCCGGCGATGTCTGGCCAACCACCTGGGCCAGCTTCCAGCCCAGGTTGACGGCATCCTGCACGCCGGTGTTGAGACCCTGACCCCCGATGGGGTGATGCACATGCGCGGCATCGCCGGCTAGTAGGACCCGGCCGTTCCGGTAGGCCGCGGCCTGACGCGTTACATCGGTGAATCTGGAAATCCAAGTGGGACTGTGGACTCCGTAGTCGGTTCCGTAGACCTCGATCAGCGCCTCGCTCAGGTCGCCCAACGTGACCTCGCCCGAGGGCCCGAGGTGCCGCTCGGTCACCATGACCCGCACCGGCCCCGAGTCGGACTTACTGAGAGCATGGACGCCCAGCATGTCGTGGCGGATGCCCCACTCCGGCGATTGATCACTGGCACAGGGTATTTCGGCTTCGGCGAGCAGATAACTCGTGGTCGGATCCCATCCTGGAAAGTCAATGCCGGCGCCTCGGCGGATCACGCTGCGTCCGCCGTCGCACCCGACGAGATATGCCGCGCGCATGAACTGCCCGTCGGACAGTTGAACATCCACGCCGGCGCTGTCCTGGGCGATACCCGTCACCTCACGCCCGTCGTATATCGGCACCCCCAGCTCCGCGACCCAGTCGGCCAGTATTCGCTCGATGTGGTTCTGCCACAGGGCCAGGCCGTAGGGATGGCGGGTGGGAAAGTCGCTGAGGTCCAGGCGAATTTGGGAAAACCCCGCGATTTGTGCCACCTGCCCCTCGGCCAGGAAGCGATCGGCGATTCCGCGCTGTTCGAGGATCTCGATGGTGCGCGCGTGCAGACCGCCGGCGCGCGAACCGCTGAATTCCCGGCTGGTGCGCCGCTCGACAATCGCGGCGTCGACCCCGGCCAACGCCAACTCGCCCGCCAGCATCAGTCCGGTCGGACCCGCGCCGACGACGATTACGGCATGCTCGCACAACACCCCCACTTCGCAACCCCCGATGCAGTGAATTATGGTTCCGGCCAATGATTTTGCGCCATGACCCCGCCCTTGCCGCAAGCCCCCCGGTAGCCGGTAACATGAGAGTGGGAAAACTTTCCGATACCCTGCCCGCTCAACTACGGTTCTGCACTGCGTCGATCGCCCGGTAAATGCGTTGCTCGCTGACCGGACGGGGGGTGCCCAGTTGCTGGGCCCATAGGCTCACCCGCAACTCCTCGATCTGGAGGGCGATGTCGTGCACATCGGCGCCTGCCCTTCGGGCCGGGGACAACGCCCGCACGAGTTCGTCGTAGGCCCGCTGTACGGCGGCCACCTGCCGCATCCGCTGCTGGTCGGCCTGGATCGCCTGGGGCAGCCTGTCCAGGCGGCGCCGGATTGCCGTCAGGTAGCGGGTCAGGTCGCCGAGACGTGCCGGCCCCGTGGCGGTGACGAAACCCGCCGGCAGCAGCCGGTCGAGTTGTGCGCGCACGTCGGCGATCGCCTCGGCCAGTGCGGGCGGCGGCTGGGCCGGTATAACCAGTTGCACCTCCTGTACCGCGGAGAGCACCTTCTCGACGCGACCCAGCACGTCGATAGTCGTCGGAAGCAGGTTCTCCGCCACTCGATCGCGCAGCGCCGCGAACTCGTCACGAGTCCACACCGGCCCGCGCGCCAGCGCGTCCACCGCGGCATCGGCGCAGTCGTCGAGCAGCGCAGGCAACGAGCCGTCCGGATTCGTGCCGAGCACCAGCCGGGTTCTCGGATTAAGCTGCCGCTCAATTGCTTTGATCGGTGACGGCACACTCAACCGGAGCAGCCGTCGCACGCCAGGGCCCATCGCTTCGTCCTGTTCGGCCGACGTCGCGAACACGCGGACGCCGACGGTGGTGCGCACGTCCACGTACGCGGGAAAGCCGCGTACGGTACGTCCGCTGACCGTGCGCTCGACCACCCGGGGCAACTCGTCCAGGTCGTCGGGCCAGCCGCGCAACCCGTTTCGTTCCAGTTGCCCGGCCACCGCGTCGGCGACGGCATCCCGGGCCGGCGTCGCCAATCGCTCCTGCAGCGCTGCGAGATCCTTGCCCCGGGCCACCTCGGTCCCGTCGGCGGACTGGACGGCGAACGTCATCCGCAGATGCGGCGGCAGCTTGTTCACATCGAAGGCGTCGATGGGCACCAGAATGCCGGTGCGACGGCGTAATTCGCGCTGCAGGGCATCAAGTAGCGACTCCCCCTCCGGGTCGATCCCGGTCAGCACCGCCCGCGCGGTATCCGGGGCCGGAACGAAGTTGCGGCGCAGCTCTTTTGGCAGTGAGCGGATAAGCGCGGTAACCAGCTCTTCGCGCAAAGCCGGTACCTGCCAAGCGAACTCGTCACCACCCAAGCGGGCGAGTACGTCGATCGGTACGTGTACCGTCACGCCGTCGTCGGCGGCTCCGGGCTCGAACCGATAGGTCAGGGGCAGCGCGATGTCGCTGATCTGCCAGGTGTCGGGCCGATCGGTGTCGGCGGCGTTGCCGGTATGCAGCAAGTCCTCGCGGGTGAAGGTCAGCAGATCCGGGTTGCGGTGGCGCTGCTTTTTCCACCACCCGTCGAAGTGTCGCGCCGAAACCACCTCGGCGGGGATGCGGGCTTCGTAGAGCGCGTACACCTCGTCGTCGCTGACCAGCAGGTCGCGCCGCCGAGCGCGTTCCTCCAACTCCTCGAGTTCACCGCGCAGCCGTGCATTGTCGCGAAAGAAGTGGTGACGCGTTTGCCAGTCACCCTCCACCAGCGCGTGCCGGATGAACAACTCCCGCGCCACCGCCGGCTCGACGCGGGCGTATCCCACCCGGCGGCGGGCAACCAGTGGCAGTCCGTACAGCGTCACCCGCTCGTAAGCCATCACCTCGCCGCGCTTTGCGTCCCAGTGCGGTTCGCTGTAACTGCGCTGCACAAGCTCTCCTGCGACCCGCTCCACCACCTCGGGCTGAATCCGGGCGCCGGTCCGTCCGTACAGTCGGCTGGTTTCGACCAGCTCGGCTACCACGACCCAACGCGGCGGCCGCTTGGTGAGCACCGAGCCGGGCGCGAGCACAAACCGCGAGTTGCGCGCACCCAGATATTCGCGCGTGTCCTCCCGGCGCATACCCACGTGCGACAACAGTCCGGCCAGCAGCGCCGCGTGCACCGACCCCACATCGGCCTGCTCATCGGATTCGTTAACCCCTAAATCGCGGGCGATGCTGCGCAGCTGACCCACCAGATCCTGCCACTCCCGGATCCGCAGATAGTGCAAGAATTCATCTCGGCACAGCCGACGAAAGCCGTTGCGCGACAGGCTGGTACGTTGCTCACGAAGGTAGCGCCACAGGTTGAGGTAGGACATGAAATCGGAGTTCTCGTCGGCGAACCGGGCGTGCTTCTGCCGGGCGGCATCCTCGCGATCGGCCGGCCGTTCCCGCGGGTCCGGGATCGTCAGCGCCGCGGCCAACACCAGCACCTCGCGCACGCATCCTTCGGTGTCGGCCTGCAGGATCATCCGGCCCAGCCGTGGGTCCACGGGCAACCGCGCCAGCCGGCGGCCCAGGTCGGTGATCGCGCCGTCGCGGTCGAACGCCCCGAGTTCCTGCAGCAGCTGCACGCCGTCGCGGACGCTGCGCTGGTCCGGCGGGTCCAGGAACGGAAAGTTCTGCATCTCACCGAGCTGCAGCGCGGCCATCTGCAGGATGACCGCGGCCAAGTTGGTGCGCAGGATCTCGGGATCTGTGTAGCGGGCGCGGGCCGCGAAGTCCTCTTCGGAATAGAGGCGGATGCACACGCCGGGCGCAACCCGCCCGCACCGGCCGGCTCGCTGCTCGGCGGATGCCTGCGAGATCGGTTCGATCGGCAGTCGCTGCACTTTCAGGCGGCGGCTGTAGCGGGAAATGCGGGCGTTGCCAGGGTCGACGACATAGCGGATCCCGGGCACGGTCAGCGATGTCTCGGCCACGTTGGTGGCCAGCACGACGCGCCGCCCGGAATGGGGCGCGAACACCTTCTGCTGCTCGGCGGTGGGTAGCCGCGCGTACAGCGGAAGCACCTCGGTGTGCCGCAAACCTGTCAAAGCTTCTGCCGTGTCGCGGATTTCGCGCTCGCCGGACAGGAACACCAGGATGTCGCCGGGCGGTTCGGCCTCGAGTTCACCGATCGCGTCGACGATGGCCTCGATCTCGTCACGGGTCTCGGTGCGGACGATTTCGTGGTCGGGATCGTCGGGATCGTCGTCAGAGCCCGAGGCAACCGGCACCTCTAATGGCCGGTACCGGATCTGCACCGGATACGTCCGCCCGGACACCTCGACGATCGGCGCGCCGCCGAAATGCGCCGCGAAGCGCTGCGGCTCGATCGTCGCCGAGGTGACGATCACCTTCAGGTCAGGGCGGCGCGGCAACAGCTCACGCAGGTAGCCCAGCAGAAAGTCGATGTTCAGGCTGCGCTCGTGGGCCTCGTCGAGGATCAGGGTGTCGTAGCGCAGCAGGCGCCGGTCGCGCTGAATCTCGGCGAGCAGGATGCCGTCGGTCATCAGCTTGATAAGCGTGCGGTCACTGACCTGGTCGGTGAACCGGACGGTATACCCGACCGCCTCGCCGAGCGGGCTGCCCAACTCGTCGGCGATGCGCTGTGCGACCGTGCGCGCCGCCAGCCGGCGCGGCTGGGTATGTCCGATGGTTCCGCGAATGCCGCGGCCGATCTCGAGGCAGATCTTCGGCAGCTGAGTCGTCTTTCCCGACCCCGTCTCGCCGGCGACCACGACCACCTGGTTGGCGTTTATCGCCTCGGCGAGGTCGCGCCGCCGCTCGCTGACCGGCAGGTCGGGATAACCGATCGGCGGGACGGCGGCGCGACGGCCGGCGATGAGAGCCTCAGCTTCGGCGATCTGGCCGGAAAGTTGCTGTAGCTTTGCCGGCGTCGCGCCGCGCAGATTCTTCAGCCGCTTGCCCAGGCGCGCGGCGTCGCGAATGGCTAGGCCGTCAAGCCGGCTGCGCAACTGCTTGGCAGACGGTTCGGACACTCCGGCAAGGATATCGGGGCCCATCGGGGCCCATCGGGGCCCTGTACCGTGCGTTATCTGCTGCCATCGCCCAGCGGACACCGCCGTGGCGTTCGGCTCACCTATCGGAGGATCGACATTGGACTTCGCATCGCTGCCACCGGAGATCAACTCCGTCCGGATGTACACCGGCCCCGGCTCGGGCCCGATGCTGGCCGGTGCCGCGGCATGGGAAACGCTGGCCGCAGAACTACAAGTCGCGGCAAGCCTGTATGAGTCGGCAATCACCGGACTGACCGTCGGCACCTGGCTGGGTCCGGCCGCGGCGCTGATGGCGGCCGCGATCGCCCCGTACGTGGCGTGGTTGCGCGTCACCGCGACACAGGCCGAGCAGACCGCCACCCAAGCCACCGCAGCGGCCGCCGCCTATGACGCGGCGTTTGCCGCGACGGTGCCGCCGCCGGTGGTCGCGGCCAACCGTCTGCTGCTGGTGGCCCTGGTGTCGACGAACTTCTTCGGCCAGAACACGCCCGCGATAGCCACCACCGAGACGCAGTACGCCGAGATGTGGGCCCAGGACAGCGCGGCCATGCTCGGCTACGCATCGGCATCGGCATCGGCGACGTC
This sequence comes from Mycobacterium angelicum, assembly GCF_002086155.1. Lineage (GTDB taxonomy): Bacteria > Actinomycetota > Actinomycetes > Mycobacteriales > Mycobacteriaceae > Mycobacterium > Mycobacterium angelicum. The sequence continues at coordinate 19,521 of NZ_MVHE01000071.1, forward strand.
GTTGACACCGTTCAGCTCCCCGTCTTCGGTCACCGACTCGGCCGGACCGGCGGGCCAAGCCGCCGCGGTCGCCCAGGCCACCGGCACCTCCGCCGGCAACGTGCAAAGCACGATGTCGAACGTCACCCAGGCGCTGTCGGCAGTGCCCAGCACCCTGACCGGTCTGTCGTCCCCGGCGGCAGCCGGCGACGCCTTGTCGTGGTTGGAGATACTCGACCTGCTGGGCGACTTGAGTGGCATCTTCGTTGACCCAGAACTGGGTGCGGCGGGACTTACCCTCGACGGAACGCTCACCACCGTGGCTCTGCCCTACGACCTCAACGGTTACTACGTCGGTATCCACACCGATGACATCGTCAGTGGCTGGGCGGGAATCGAAAAGTGGCCGGGCGTCGACGCGGCGCCACCGACCTCGTTTCCGGTTGTCACCAGCCCCGCCTCAGCCGTCTCGGCCGGCCTGGGCGAGGCGCGCGCGGTCGGCGCGTTGTCGGTGCCGACGGGCTGGGCCACGGCGGCCCCGGAAATGCGCCTTGCCGCCATGGCACTACCCGCGACCACCATCGGGGCCGCCGCCGAAGCGTCCGGCGCCGGCACCCTGTTCAGCCAGATGGCGCTGGCCGGGATGGCCGGGCGGGCAATGGCCGGGACGACTGTCGGTGGCGGCGGGGGCGCGGGCCGGCGCGAGCGTGAGCGGGTTGGCGTCCCGACCCGTAAACCGGCCGAACCGGTGCAGGGTGAGCCGGCCGAACCGCCGCCAAGCCCGCTACCCGGTGGGCCCATCACCAGCATCGCCGCCGAGCTACGGGAACTGGCCGCCCTGCGTGACTCGGGAATCCTCACCGACGAGGAATTCACCGCGCAGAAACAGCGGCTACTTACCTACTGACTGGGTGTGAATTCGCCGGTCAGCGGGCAATAGATGAGGTATGGCCGCAGCCGCCGACGAAGCGCTTACCGAGAAGAAAAAGCGCGCGCCAGATCCCGACGATCCGAGCAAGCCCGATTCTCCGCAGGAGCTGACCAGAGCATCGTGGTCATTCGTATTGCGAAAGACCATGCACGAGTTTCGCGACGATCAATGCACCGATCTCGCCGCGGCGCTGACCTACTACGCGGTGTTGTCGTTGTTTCCGGCGCTGCTGGTGCTGGTGTCGCTGCTCGGCGTGTTCGGCCAGGGGCAGCGCACGACCGGAGCTTTGCTCGACATGGTCGCCGACCTCGCCCCCGCCGCAGCGCTCGACATGCTGCGCCAGCCCATCGAGCAGGTGGTTGCGAACCCCTCGGCCGGTGTGGCGCTGATCTTCAGCGCGCTGGCGGCGTTGTGGTCGGCGTCGGGCTACGTCGGCGCATTCGGCCGGGCGATGAACCGCGTCTACGAGATCGCCGAGGGACGTCCGGTGTGGAAGCTGAGGCCGCTGCAGTTGATGCTCACGTTGGCGGGGCTGGTGCTGGCCGCGGTGGTAGGCGTGATGCTGGTTGTCAGTGGTCCCGTCGCCGATGCCGTCGGTAACGCGCTGGGGTTGGGTTCGGTCGCTCAGGCGGTGTGGGCGGTTGCCAAGTGGCCGGTGATCCTGGTGTTGGTGACGGTGGCGGTGGCGATTCTCTACTACGCAACTCCCAACGTGCAGCAGCCGAGGTTTCGCTGGCTCAGCATCGGCGCGGCGGTCGCCATCGTGGTGTGGGCGCTGGCTTCGTTTGGGTTCGGTTGCTATGTAAGCAATTTCGGCACCTATAACAAGACCTACGGTGCGTTGGGTGGCGTCATCGTCTTCCTGTTATGGCTGTGGATCACGAACCTGGCGCTGTTGTTCGGCGCCGAGCTTGACGCCGAGCTCGAACGCGGACGGCAACTGCAGGCCGGGATTGTCGCCGAACGAGAGTTGCAGTTGCCGCCGAAGGACACGCGACTGGTCGACAAGAGTGGCGTCGCCGAAGCGAAGGACATCAAACGCGGAAGGTGGTTACGACGCACCCGGGGCCGTCGCTGGTAACGGTCAATTTGCTTGTCTGCCTTGATTGTTCGCAAACCCATCGACTGCATCGAGGTCGTAGGAGCCCGCGTCGGTCCCGATTCCGCCGGCGACGTGAGCGGCGGTCGCGCATCCGAGACGGGCGGCTGCCCGAAGGTCGCGCCCCAGCGCGCGGCCGAGGATGAACCCGGCCGAGAACGCGTCACCGCAGCCGGTGGTATCGACCACGTCTATTGCGAACGCCGGCATTTCGAAGCATTCCTCGCCCGAAACGATCAGCACTCCTTTGCTGCCCTGCGTGACCGCCACGCAGGTCGGACCGGCGGCCAATAGCTGGCGCGCCCCGCTCAGCAGGTCGGGCGCGCCGGTGAAACCCAGCACCTGTTCGTCGTTCGGCAACAGATAGTCGGTGTGCGGCAGGGCATCGGCAACCCATGCAAGCAATCCGGGATCGCCGGCGGCGAGAACGTCGACGGATGTGCTGAGCCCGTTGGTCTTTGCGTACCGAAGCAGTTCGGCGGCCGCTTGGCCGCCGAGGAATTCCGGACCGCCCAGATGCAGATGCGAAGACGTGACGACTTGGTCAAGATCGAGGTCTTGCAGGCCGAACGCGGCGTTGGCGCCGACGCAGTGCCAGGCCGGACGATCCCCGTTGGGCCGCACTGGGATCACCGACGCCGACGTCTGGCTCGCTGATTTCCGAACCACACCACCGACATCGACACCTTCCCGGCTAAGCATGGCAAGCAGGGCGTCGCCCATCGCGTCGGCGCCGACCGCGCCGAATGAATGTACTTGCGCCCCAAGGCGACTCAGGACGACGGCAGTGCCGCCCGCTGTCCCGGCAGGAGAAAGCCTGATCGTCTCGACGAGTTGGCCCTGGGAACCCTCCGGGATGGAGGTGATGCCAACGACGTGGGTGTCGAGGACATGCACGCCGACGACGGCGATCTGAACCTGGTTCATGGCGTCGTCCCGCTACGGCTGACCGTTGATCCCGTTGTCGCCCAACAACGCACCGCGGCGACCGCCGATGCCGCCCGGTGCGGGGGTCGGGCCGGTCAGGTTGGCGCCGCCATTGCCTCCATTGCCGCCGTTGCCGATCACCACAGCGTTGCCGCCGGCCCCGCCCATACCTCCGCCGGTTGATCCGTCTCCGCCGGGGCCCCCCGCACCGCTGCCGCCGAACAGTTGACCGGCCCTACCGCCGCTTCCGCCGGCCCCGCCGATGCTGTGCATGTCGTATCCACCCCCGCCGGTGCCGCCGGCGCCGCCGAAGCCGAACAGCCCGCCGTTACCGCCGTCGCCGCCGGCTGCGCCGTCACCCCCGTAGGTGTATCCACCGGCCCCGCCGGCACCGCCCGGGCCGAACAGGAAGCCGGCGCTACCGCCGTGGCCGCCGGCCCCGGCCGGACCTTGAGTAGCAGATGCGCCCAGACCGCCAGAGCCGCCTGGGCCACCGAGCGCGCCGGCATTGCCGCCGGCGCCACCGGCACCACCCGTGCCGACGCCGAACCCGCCGGCCCCGCCGTCGCCGCCGCCCGCACCGATCAGGCCGCCGAGCAGTCCGCCGCCTCCGCCGGCCCCGCCCGTACCGCCGACCGCGGTTCCGCTGGCAAAGCCGCCTCCACCGGCCCCGCCGTCGCCGCCAGCGCCGAATAGCCCCCCGGCTCCGCCGGCCCCGCCGACTCCGCCGGCCAAGGCGGCCGTGTTATCTGCGAACCCGCCGCTTCCGCCGACCCCGCCGTCGCCGAACCACCAGCCGCCCGACCCTCCGGCGCCGCCGTTGCCACTGGGTGCGCTGCTGAACGAACCCCACCCAGCGCCGCCGGCGCCGCCGGTGCCCAGGAGTCCGGCGGCCCCGCCGGCACCGCCGTTTTGGCTGGGACCACCAGACCCGCCGGCGCCGCCGTCGCCGAACAGGATCCCGCCGGGTAGGCCGTCTTTACCCGTCCCCGGTGCCCCGGGCAAACCGTTAGCGATGAGCGGACGTCCGAGCAAATTCTGGCTTTGCGCATTGACGGCGGTGAGGGCCTCTTGCTGCAGGATATGCAGAGGTGACGTGCTGGCCGGGGCGTTGAATCCGTCTGCGCCCAGCAGCAATCCACCGGTGCCACCGGCGCCAGTGTTGCCCGCCGTGGGGCCCGTTCCGGCATTGCCGCCATTGCCGCCATTGCCGCCATTGCCGTACAGCACGGCGTTACCGCCTACCCCGCCGGTACCGCCCAGCACTGCGCCCTGCCCGCCGGCGCCACCGGCGCCGCCATTGCCCAACAAGATGCCGCTGACGCCGCCATCGCCGCCGTTCCCCGCGATACCTCCAGCCAGTGCCGCCCCGCCGACCCCACCGATCCCGCCGTTGCCGAACAGCAGGGCGTGGCCCCCAATACCCCCGGCACCGCCCTGGGCG
>NZ_MVHE01000072.1 GCF_002086155.1 Mycobacterium angelicum
ACGCCGGTCCATCAACTCAGGGCCCGACTCGTACACCACTCTCGTGGACACAACCTAGCTACGCCGACAAGGGCATTTTGCGAAGGCATCACGTTTGAGGTTGCCGTGGCATGGCTATGCGCACTTTATTGCGGTTTGGCCCGTGCATTGGGTGACCGCTCGAACAGCACGGAAAAACAAAAGGAGCGCATCGTGAAGTTCACAGCGACCAGTGTCAAGACGGCCATCGGCGCCGCGGGAATAGCGGCGGCTAGCCTTTTTGCCGCAGTACCCGCTTCAGCCGCACCGCCCAACATCCAGGGATTCGGCGAAACCGAACAGCTGATCGACGGGCCGATGATCACCTCTTACACGGTGAGCAATCTGCAGCAGAGCACTGTGACGATTCCCGGCTACACCCCTAAAGGAACGCTCTACCAGGCAGACATCGTCGCTAGGTCGGACGCTGGCACTGTCACCCCGTTGGTGCGTAACTTCAGCGCGCGTGGCCCCAACGGCCAGATGTACAAGCTGATCGACAATGTTCAGGTCCCGAACGGCCTTAACCCGGCACCTATCCCGCAGGGCAACGAGTCGCGGGGCACGCTGTACTTCGACGTGACGGGAGCGCCGCCGAACGGCGTCGTCTACAACGACGGATTCCAGGACATTCTGATCTGGACGTCGAACGTTCCGGGCGCGGCGGGTCCCGGTGAGGTGCCGAACTCAAGTCCGGCTCCGGCTCCCGGTGGACTTCCCGCCCCGGCACCGAACTCGTAATCCCGGTTGCGTTGCACATCTCCCCGCGCCACATCCCGTGGCGTGGGGAGATCTGCGTCGTCGGGGTCAGCGGGAGCGGTGAGGCTGAAAATGCCTGCCTTGACCCGCATTACGTCAGCTCCGCAAGTGCCTGCAGATTATCCAAATAGTGCTCAAGTGAATTGTGCCGGAAATAGGCGCTGACGATGGTGGCGCCATGGGCCGCGGTCTGGCCGACGAGATCGCGGGCCTGCTCCGGTTCGTTGATCGGATCCAGCGGCGCCGGCGGTCCCAGAATGACCTCAAATCCGGGCTTGAGTTCGAAGCGGGCCAACCACTCTCGCGCTTGCGCCAAACTCACCGCAAACGGCGCCCATCCGTCGGCAAGGGTTACCGCGCGGCGCAGCGAGCGCAAGGTGCGCCCACCGACCCAGATAGGCACGCGCTCCTGTACCGCACACGGATCGACGACCAGGTCGCTGAACGAATAGAACTCGCCGTGGTACACGGGCTCGGAAACCGACAGCGCGGCGCGCAGCGCCCGCAGCGCGTCGTCCCCCCGAACCCCGCGGTGCTCGAAGTCGGCGCCGATGAGATCGAATTCTTCCTTGAGCGACCCCACGCCTACCCCGAGGATGAGCCGGCCGTTGCTTACGGTGTCCAGGGTTCCGTAGCGCTTGGCGATCTCCAGTGGATGGTGATAGCCCAGCACCAACACGTTGGTGGCCAACCGGATTCGCTGCGTGCGCGCGGCCAGGTACCCGAAAGTGGCCAGCGGATCCCAATAGCGGGTCCCGCGCTGGCCCCCCTCGGCGGCCGGCAGCGCAATGTGCTCGCTGCAGGTCAAGTGGTGATAGCCGAGCCGGTCGGCGGCTTCAGCGATCTGGGCGAGCTGCTCGATCGACGCGGTTTTCTCCCAGTCGGCGCTGGCCCACGGGAACATGGTCACCACGGGCGTGGCTAGCGACAGCTTGGTCATCGCGGTAGATTCTAACAGTGCTCGAATTAAATCGAACAACGCTCGAATGAAGCCAGGATGAGGCCGGAGGTGCGCCGCCGCTACGGCGAACTCGACCGCGATCAGGTGGTGTCCTCGCTGCACACCCTGGCCCGCCGGGTCGGCGTACAGCAGGTGACGATGCGCGAGCTCGCCGCCGAACTCGGCGCCGCCGTGCCGTCGGTCTACTACCACGTACCCGGCAAACAAGCGGCTCTGGACCTGCTCGCCGAGTCGGTACTGGCCGGCATCCCGGTTCCCGAAGCCGGCCCCTGGGACGTGCGGCTGATCGAGCTGTACTGCGCCGCCCGTGAGGTGATGCTCGGCGTTCCCGGCATTGCGCACGTCTTGCAAACCCGTGGCGGCGGCGAATGCGCCCGGCGGCTGGACCGGCTCAGCCGCTCATTGCTCGCCGAAGCCGATCTGACCAAACCCGTTGTCAACGCCGCACATACGGTGCTCTACACCTACCTGCTGGGATCGGTCGGCCTGGAAGAGTCACGCGGTGGCAAACGTCAAGCCGCGAGATTTCGGGCCGGACTCGACGTGATCATCGCAGGGATCAAGGCTTCATGAACGTGCCGATGCTGGGTGCCATCACCGTCGAAAGCCAGGACACCCCGGCCGATCGCGACGCCGCGACGGTGCTCAACCCCGACACCTATACCGTCGGCGCGCCATTCGAGGCTCTGGCCCGGTTGCGAGCCGACTCGCCGGTGCATCCCGTACAGCTCACCGGACTGCCCAGGGTATGGCTGCTCACCCGCCACGCCGATGTGCGATTGGTCAGCCGCGACACCGAAACCTTCACCAGCGGCAAGGGAAACACCTTGGTCGAGGCGGAGGCGGGGCCCAACTCGGCGATGTTGCCCGGCATCGATCCGCCGCGTCACATCCACTTCCGCAAGCTCATCAACCAGGGTTTCACCGTGCGCAACGTGCAGCGACTGGAACCGAAGATTCGCCAAGTCGCCCGCGACATCGTCGCCGATATCCGAGAAAAGGGCGAATTCGACGCTGTGACAGACATTTCCGCGGAGCTGTCGCTGCAAGTGATCGCCGACGTGCTGGGCGTGCCCGCCGAGGACCGCATGGAGGTTTTCCGGTGGAGCAACGCCATCGGCACCCTGGGCATCGAAGACCCCGACTACGCGCCCACACCCCAGGCCCTCGGGCAGGCCGCCGCCGAAATGTTCAGCTACTGCAACGAGCTGGTCGAGCACCGGCGCAAGCATGGGCTCACCGACGACATCCTCTCGGCATTGCTCATCGCGGAAGTCGACGGTGAAAAACTCAACCGCGACCAGCTCAACGAGTTCTTCCTATTGCTGGCCATCGCCGGAAACGAGACCACCCGAAACACGCTGAGCCACGGCGTTTTAGCGTTATCGCAGCACCCGCAACAGCAAGCCCTGCTGGCAACGGATCCCCAAGCGGTCAAGCCCGCCGTCGAAGAGCTCTTGCGATGGGCCACACCGGTAATGCACTTCCGCCGCACGGTAACCCGCGGCGTCGAGATCCGCGGCCGCCACATCCCCAACGGGGATTGGGTGCTGATGCACTATCTTTCGGCCAACCGGGACGAAGACGTGTTCGATAGAGCCGACGAGTTCGACGTGACACGACCCGATGCGGGTCACGCCGCGTTCGGCGGCGGGGGAGTGCACTTCTGCCTGGGTGCACAGCTGGCCCGGCTAGAGCTCAAAGTGATGCTGGAGGAACTATATCCAAACGTGCCCGGCCTGAAGGTAATTGGATCACCCGACCGGCTGCGGTCCTCGTTTTTTCACGGCATCAAACGCCTGCCGTGCAGCACGGGCTAACCAGCCGCTAACCACCTTCGTAAGCCTCGGTTTCAGCCGGATCGAGCAGCTGCACTTCCTCGAAATCCATCTCGCGTTGCAACTCGCGCAACACGATGTCGTCGATCAGGTTCTGGTTGCGCAAGGTCGTGACGACGTTGCGCTGGTGCTGGAGCACACCCAGCCGTACCCGCCGCAGCAGGTCGTTGCGTTCGGCCAGATCGTTTGTGGCAGAGTCGGCGTCATTCTCGTGGACCAGAGCCGCGCGTTCTTCGTATTCCTTGGTCAGCCGCTTGAGTACTTCCGGGCCCACCTCGAGCTCGCCGGCGACTTCGGGCAAGACCTCGAGAGCGGCTTCGGCGCTGCGGGTTCGGGCCAGGTGCAATTCGTCGGCCCGGGCGACGTCTTCGGGCATCCTCGCCCAGCGCACGACGGCCGGCAGGGTGCTGCCCTGCACCAGCACGGTGACCAGAATGACCACTGACACCACGAAGATGATCAGATTGCGGTCAGGGAATGGCGCGCCGCTGCGCGTGGTCAATGGGACGGCCAGCGCCGCGGCCAGCGATACCGCGCCCCGGAATCCGGCCCAACCGGTCACGCAGCGCTGACGGAAGGTGGCGGGACGGCCGGGCTTTTTGAAACACCAGTCCACGAACCGCCCCAGCACGGTGGTGAGTTCCACCCAGATGGCCCGGGTCGCGATGACGACACCGGTGACGGCCAGGGCGAGGATCGTGGCGCGGCGCAGGCCGCCGTCGGCGTCCGAAATGTGTTGCAGCGCACCGGGAAGCTGGACTCCGACGAACACCCACAGCGAGCCGTTGATCAGGAATGTCGAAATGTCCCAGAATGCGTAGGACTCGAGCCGGGAACGGGCGCGGATCACCTTCGGCCCGACGTAGGTGAGCACCAGAGCCGACACCAGGACTGCGACCACACCGCTGCAATGCATGGTTTCGGCGAGCAGGAACGCCGCGAACGGCGTCACCAGGCTCAGTGCGCCTTCCTCCAGCGGCGCGTCGAGCTGGCGGCGAATCAGGGTCACGAGCGCGCCGACAGCCAGCCCGGCGGCGATGCCGCCGAGATAGGACAGGATGAACCGGCCGGTCAGGTCTGCCGGGCCGACCGCAGCGCCGCCAACCGCCACCGACACCGTCACCCCGAACAGCACCAGCGCGGTGCCGTCGTTGATGAGGCTCTCCCCGCGTAACACGGTGAGCGAACGGCGGGGCAACTTCTTGGCCAGACCGGCCACGGCGGCCGCGTCGGTGGGCGAGAGCACGGCACCGAGGACCGCGGCGGCGTGCGACTCCATGCCGAGCGACCGCGCGGTCCAGGACACCGCTACCGCGGTGGCGATCACCAGGCCGATGCTGAACATCACGATGACGCGCATGTTCCAGCGGATCTCGCGGAAGCTGGTGTTCAGGCTTTCCCAGTAGAGGATGGCCGGCAGGAACAGCAGCAGCACGATTTCGCCGTCGATTTCCACGTGGCCGAACCGGGGGATCAGACCCAGCAGCGCGCCCAGGAAGATCAGCAGGACCGGGGGACCAACGCGATAGCGCCGGCCCAGGATCGTGCCCACGACCACGGTGGCGACCAGCGCAACGATTACGACTAGCCCAAACACTCGACCATCCTGCCGTACGCGGAGTTCGGCACGCGGTTGTGGTCACGGCTACGAGCAGTCGCAGCAGTCGCCGCAGTCACAGCAATCACCGTCGCAGCAGCTGTCGCAGCAGCAGTCGCACTCGCAGTCACAGCAGCAGGCGTCGGTGCAGGTGTTCCAGCATCCCTGTTTGCGTTGCGGCTCGGCTGGGATCTCGCCGGGAGCGCCGGGGTAGGCGCCCATTGCCGGGGTGCCGAAGTTGATGCCTTCCTGCTGCCCGTGCGGCGTTCCTTCGCGGGCAGTGAAAGTGCGCGCAACCGCACGGCGCACCTCACGCGTCAGCAGCCGGTGGGGCAGACGGCCGTCGGTGAAGTCCACGTCGTCCAGTGCCAGTTCGATGCCCAGCACCGCGTCGTCGCACAGTGCACGAACTTCGTCGATGGGAGTTTCGGTGGCGGCCAACGGATTCCACTTACCGTGGGCCACATCGTCGTGGTAGTCCTCGACCGCGTCGAGAAGGTGCGCCACCCGCCCGAACAGTTGCCCCACCTCGCGCAGCGGTGCCTCATTGGCCGGGCGGCCGGCCAACACGGCGGTGTGTGCGAACGCCGCGGCGACGGCCGTCTCGGTCGGCTCGGTGATCGCCAGCAGCGAAGTGCCCGGGCCCGCACTGGATTCGAGTGCGCTCTGACGGTCCATCGCCGCCACCAGCACGCCGGTGTCGAACCCCAGGCTGTGGCCGGTTTCGGTGCCCTGGCGCACCCAACGCTCGGCGACGCGCCGGGCCGCGGGCCGCACCCCGGCCGCACCGACCAGGCCGTCGCGGTCGTCGACGTGATCGCGCACCCGCGCTGCCGCAAGGGCCAACGACACCACGGCGGCCAGTCGCACGCACTCACCGGTTGCCACGTCGGCGCGTTTCATCCCGCGCAACGGGCACGGCCCAGCCGTCCGTCGACCGGGCTGTGCCTGCGACTGCGCCTCGACCAGCAGCGAGACCACCAGCCCGTCGTAATTCGTGGCGATGCGCGCGGTTTGCCCGTAGTCGTCGCGCAGTGCCAGGCACAGGCCGCACAATTGCGCTCGCCAGGCCGCGGTCAGTTCGCCGCCAAGCCGGTGCCGGCAGGGCCGGATGATGCCAAACACGCCTAGAAGCTACCGGACAGCTGCGCAGAAATGTTGCTGGTCGGGGGAAAGTCGCGACGCGTCGGCCGCAGCGCGTGTTCCCCTCCAATCTCCTTGGCGGACGTGGAATATTAGATCCCCGTGAAGACCAGGCTCATCGTTGCCGTCGCCATGTTCACCGCACTGGTCGGGGTGGGGGTGATCGGTTGCTCCAGCAAAGGCCACGCGGCGGACAAAACCATCGAAGTGTCGATGGACGATGTGTTGAATCAGCGTTCCATCAACAGAGACGTCACGCTGTCGGTCGGCGACACGCTCAAGGTGTCGTTGGGGTCCAATCACAGCACCCCGTACCGCTGGACGGCTGACCCGAAGATCGGGGATCCGGCGATCCTCAAGCAGTACAGCCATGAATACCAGCACGAACACACCGACCGGGTGGGATCACCCGGCAATGAGGTGTGGACGTTCAACGTGCTGAAGACCGGGACGACAACGATCTCTGCGGACTACGCCAGCATCGTGGGCAGCGATCCCACGCCGACGTGCACGTTCACCGCGAACGTCACGGTCAAGTAGTGGGACTGCGCTGGCCGACATTTAGCAACATCCCCGCTCAGTTGCGCGAGCAACTCGACGCCGAGGGCTTCATATTCATCGCCGACAAAGTCGGTGTGACCAAACGCTTCAGCGGTCATGTGCCAGGCGTCTATTCGGCCGCCGGGGTTTCCCGCTACCGCGGCGCGTTCGCCTTCACCGGCCGCCCGCATCGTCTGAACTACAAACGCAAGGTTCCCGACGAGGTGCTGACCAGGCTGCCCACCACGAAGCTCGCCCTCCCGGTCGACCCGGTCTTCGTCTGCCGTGCCGCCGGGGTGCGCCCCAAGTCGGCTTCCTAACCGCTGAGCGGGAGCACAATAACCTGATGAGCACCACCGTGGACTTTCACTTCGACCCGATGTGCCCGTTCGCCTATCAAACGTCGCTGTGGATCAGGGACGTGCGCGAGCAGTTGCGCATCACGATCAATTGGCGCTTCTTCAGCCTGGAGGAGATCAATCGCGTCGAGGGCAAGAAACACCCGTGGGAGCGAGACTGGTCGTACGGCTGGTCCCTGATGCGCATCGGCGCGCTGCTGCGCCGCACGGATATGGCGTTGCTCGACCGGTGGTATGCCGCGATCGGTCGCGAACTGCACACCTTGGGCGGCAAGCCCCACGATCCCGAGGTGGCACGCCGCCTGCTGGGCGATATCGGTGTCGATGGCGCGATTCTTGATGCGGCACTTGCGGATTCGACTACTCATGACGAGGTGCGCACCGAGCATCAGCGCGTCGTGGATGCGGCCGGCTTCGGCGTGCCGACGCTGTTTCTGGACGGGCAGTGCCTGTTTGGGCCGGTGCTGGTGGATCCGCCGACGGGGCCCGCCGCCGTGAAACTATGGGATGTCGTCACGGGTATGGCCGCGTTGCCGCACGTCTACGAGCTGCAGCGGCCCAAGACCCCGGCGGACGCCGAGCTCATTGGCCGCAGTCTGCGGCCGTATCTCGATGGACGCGATTGGGTGAGTATCAACCGCGGTGAGGTAGTCGATGTGGAACGGTTGACCAGCGGGCGCTAGACCATCGCGGTTGGTGCGATCTCCGGCGGCGAAGATCTCTTCGATGCGGCCGCGTTAGAGACCCTGCGGAGAGGTTTTCCTCGGCGGGTGAGCTGGCCGCGGCGGCCCGCGCGGCGGCCTCATCAGGGGCGCGGCCGTCACCGACTGACACTCGCCCGTTGGAAATCGTGCACCAGAACCCGGATGACACCGGTTACGGCCCGTACCCTGACTATGATGCCGTCGCTGTCGCGTCCCGTGCAGGGCGCCGATGGACTCGGATTCGTCGGGCATTCGGCACGTTGCGACCCGGGAAATCCGCCGGCGGCAGTGATGCGAACCGCCCAGTCGCTCGCGGTGGTGTGTCAGGCCAGGCCCGGCAGCTTTTATTACCGGGGCGAGCGGCTGCGCGACGGCGCCAACATCGAACTCGCCAACGCCGTGCGCGACTCGGGTGGGTTCGATGTGACCAACCCGGCAAACGGCGTCCGCTATCAGGTGCGGCCCGAGCGGCTGACCATAATGAGCAACGGTCACGTCGACTCCGCCGAGCCGGTGTTGCAATACGCCTCGGCCGGTTCTTAGTCAACAACCGGGGCTTTTTACGTTTCGGTTTACAGAAGTTGGATAACCGATGTGGCAAAGCACGGCCCAATCAGCTTCCGAGAGGCGGCGATCCACACGACCATTCAAGACACTCAGAGTCGGCGCGAGCCGTGCACTGACAGAGTGCCGACGTCGTCGGGATCCGTTCTGGGCAACGGTCGCTACGAACTGGGCGGGGTGTTGGGCCGGGGTGCGATGGCCGAGGTACGGGACGGGTGGGACCTGCGGTTGGGGCGCCCGGTGGCGATCAAGCTGCTCTATCCGGTAGGTGGTGCCAGGGCCGATAGCCGGCTGCGGTTCGAAACCGAGGCGCATGCGGCTGCGCAGCTGACCGGCCCGCATGTCGTGGTTGTGCACGACGTCGGCGAGCACGAAGGGCTCCCGTTCATCGTGATGGAGCGATTGCCCGGGGTGACGCTGGCTGATCACATCGCTCGAGGACCGCTCCCCGCGCCGTTCGTGCAGTGCATCCTCGACGGAATATTGAGCGCCCTTGCCGAGGCGCACAGCATCGGCATACTCCACCGCGACGTCAAGCCGGCCAACATTTTGTTCACCGCCAACGGCGAACCGAAATTGGCCGATTTCGGCATCGCCAAGACATCCGGCGCCGCATATACCAAGGTTGGCGAAATCATCGGCAGCATGGCCTATTTGAGTCCGGACCGGTTGGCGTCAAAACCGGCGAATGAGGCCGACGACCTGTATGCCGTCGGCGTGGTCGGCTATGAGGCACTGACCGGGATGCGGCCGTTCCCGCAGGAAGAGCTGGGCGCGCTGGCGCGGGCGATCTTGAACGAGACACCGCCGCCGGTTGCCAAGCTGCGTCCGGACCTGCCGCCGAGTCTTGCGGCCGCCATCGAGCGCGCGATGGCGCGCGATCCAAAACAGCGGTTCGCTCACGCCAATGCGATGCGCTGCACGCTTTCCGGACCTGATGATCGGCCAATTCCCTTCTCTTCCAACGGTACTCGAATCATGGAAGTGCCGTTGCCGCCCGTGCAGACCTACACGCCGGCCGCCGCGGAACTTGAGTCGGCTGAAGGGCCACGGCGCAAACTCTGGGCGGCGGCAATCCTTGCCGCATTGATATTGGCGATCATTCTGCTCGTGGTGGACTCGTCGTCCCCGGGGCCGCCGACACCCGTGACCACCACCACGCCGATGCCACCACCGACGAGCGCCGTCGTCGAAACGACGCCCTTACCCAGCAGCTCCCCGGAGCCCCCGGCTCCAGCACCTGCACCGAATCATCCGGGCAAGAAACACAAAGGCGGACACTGAGTTTCAGTCGGGAGCGGCGAAGACAACATCGGGATTGAGGATCCCGGCGGGATCGAAGCTCTGCTTGATGCGGCGCATCAGCGCAACCTTGGCCGGGTCTTCCAGTTCCACGAAGTAAGGGGTCTTGGCGCGCCCGAGGCCGTGCTCACCGGAGATCGCTCCGCCCAATTCCATTGCCAGCGCGAAGATGTCGGTCATCAGCTGCTTCTTCTTGTCCGGGTCTTTGCAGATGATGGCCAGGTGCACATTGCCGTCGCCGGCGTGGCCGCAGCCGGCCGCGGCACCACCGGCCGCCGATGCCAAACCGCGGGCGGCGGCAATGAACTTCGGCATCGCCGCTCGCGGCACGACGGTGTCGATGAGGTCGTCGGCGCCGATGGCCTTGAGCGTCCAGAACGCCTTCTCGCGCGCCTCGATCAGCTTGCGCGCCGAGCCGCCTTCGAGCACATAGGCGTCGACGGCGCCCAGCTCGGCGAGCAATTCGCCGGTGGTCTCCACATCCTCTTCGAGCCGGCTTGCGGTGCGGTTCTCAAGTGCCACAACGAGATACGCCTGGCAGCTGTCGCGGATCTGGTCTGGGATTCCCAGTTCGAGGTTCTGGGTGTGGATGAGTGCGGCCATCGTCATGTTGTCGATGTACTCGAGGATGTAGGGCACCAGCCCGGCGGCCAGCACCTTGGGCACCGCCGCCATGACCTGGTCGAAGTCGGCGAACGGGGCGAGCACGGTGGCGCTGTGGGCCAGGCGCGGATGCAACTTGACGATCACCTCGGTGGCCAGGGCCAGGGTGCCTTCGGAGCCGACGATGAGCTGGGTCAGGTCGTAGCCGGTGGATACCTTGGCGATCTTGCCGCCGGTCCGGATGATCTCGCCGGTTGGTAGCACGGCCTGCAGTCCAAGCACGTTGTGTCGGGCGACGCCGTATTTGACCGCGCGCATGCCGCCGGCGTTGGTTCCGACGTTGCCGCCGACGCTGGAGGACAGCTCGCCCGGGTGGACCATGTAGCTCAGCCCGGCATCGAGGGTCGCGTGGTCCAGTTCGGTCAACGTCACTCCGGGCTGCACGACGGCCACTTGGTTGGTGGTGTCGACCTCCAGGACTCGGTTCATCCGCTCGAAGGAGATCAGCAGCCCGTCTTTGCGCGGCCGGGCGCCGCCGGACAGGCCGCTGCCGGATCCGCGGGCGGTGACGGGCACCTTGTAGTCGGTGGCCACCTTGAGTAGTTCGGCCACTTCTTCGGCGCTCTGCGGTTTGGCGACGTAGGCGGGTTGCTGTGGCTCGTGCGTGAGTTCTTCATCGTGTGAATAGTCTTCGGGGATGGCGTCGCCGGTCAGCAGGTTGGCATTGCCGACGATGTCTGCGAACCGCGCCGCAATGTCGCTCATGAAAACCTCACCTTTCGACCGTGCCGCTCAGCGGTTCACTGTAGCTAGCTGGCCGAAGCGCGTGCCGCGCGCGTAAATTGCGGACCGTGCTCTTCGAGGAGAAAGGGGAACTCGATGATCGAAATGCTGTCCGACATGCCGCAGGGTGTGACCGGCATCCGCGTCTCTGGCCGGTTGCTCGGTGACGACCTGCGCGGGGTCAAGCCGGCGATGGAGGAGGCGCTGAAAACCGGCGAGGTCAGGATTGTCGAGGTCATCGCTTCCGACTACGAGGGCTTCGGCCCCGGCGGGTTGGTCGAAGACCTCAAGCTGGGGTTCGGCGCGCTGTTTGCGCATCATTCGGCCTTCAAGCGGATCGCGGTTGTGACCGATAAGGAGTGGGTCACCCACACGCTGCATGCGCTGGCGTGGATGGTTCCCGGCGAGATCGCTTTGTTCAAACTCGACGAGCTCGAACGGGCCAAGGAGTGGGCCGCGGGCTGACGGCGTGGCACAAACCGTTTGGCCCTCGAGGATATGACTTCCGACTCTGCCTGCCGGGTGCGCTTAGCGCGCACTGTTGCGGAATGGAGCACTTGACGCCGCTCGACGCGACTTTTCTCGAGGTCGAAGATGCTGATCCGCATGTGAGCCTGGCGATCGGCGGGGTGTCGATCATGGAGGGGCCCGCGCCCAGCTACCAGGAATTCGTCGCGTCGTTCGCCGATCGTGCGTCGTCGATTCCGCGGTGCCGGCAGATGTTGCGGACTCATCCGCTCGATCTCGGCTCACCCGAATGGGTCGAGGATCCGCACTTCGATATCTCCCGGCACCTGCACCGCCTCGCCCTACCGCATCCGGGCGGGGACGCCGAACTGTTCGAAATGGTGGCGACCGTGATGGAGCGCCGGCTGGACCGGGAACGCCCGCTGTGGGATTGCTTCTTCATCGAGGGGTTGACTGATGACCGGTGGGCGGTGCTGACCAAGCTGCATCACTGCATTGCCGATGGCATCGCGACCACTCAGATGTTGGCGAAGTTCAGCGACGACGACGGGGGCGGCAGCTACGCGACAGACATTCGCGCCGCGCAGCAGCGCCGGTTTGGGCTGCCGATCAAGTTCAGCCTGAACCCGGTGAGCGTGGTTAGCGGGTTGGTGCGCAGTGCTTTTGGCGTAGCCGTCGCCGCCGAGCACGCCGCCCTGGGTGCAGCCGAGTTGACGGCCAGTCTGTTGAACCCGGCGCCGGAATCGTCATTGCACGGCCCTGTCACCACGTTGCGCCGCTATCATGCGGCGCGGGTGCGGCTGGCCGACCTCAATGAGGTTGCGAAGGCCTTCGATGTGACGCTCAATGACGTTGCGCTGGCGGCGATTACCGATAGCTACCGACGCGTTCTGCTCAACCGCGGCGAACAGCCCGGGCACAGTTCGCTGCGCACCCTGGTTCCGGTTTCGGTGCGCGGCACCAATCACTTCAACAAGACCGACAATCGAGTCTCGGCGATGCTGCCGTTACTGCCCGTGGATGAGCCGGACCCGGTGAAGCAGCTGCGGCTGGTGCACAGCCGGCTGGTCACGGCCAAAGGCAGCGGTCAGCGCCAAGGCGGCAGTGCGTTGGCTGCAGCCGCCAAAAGTGTCCCATTTGCCTTCTCGGCGTGGGGAGTTCGCTTGCTGAGTCGTCTGCCGCAGAAGGCGGTGGTCGCCGTGGCGACCAACGTTCCCGGTCCGCGACGACAACAGCACTTGATGGGCCGCCGGGTGCTGGAGATGCTGCCCATCCCGCCGATCGCGCTGCAGTTGCGCACCGGGGTTGCCATGGTCAGCTATGCCGACAGCTTCGTCTTCGGCATCACGGCTGACTACGAAACCGCGCCCGACATTCAGGCGCTCGCTACCGGAATCGAACAAGGGGTGGCGCGGCTGGTGGGCGCGAGCCGGGCACGGCGCGGTTCTAAGGGCCGGTCGGCCGGATAACTCTCGTTCGTTCAGTTTCAGGAAGACGCGCGGGCCGGCGTCCGCATTTCCGCCGCTACTTTCAGCTCCTCGTAGGCCTCCAGGGTCAGCTGGGCTAGCAACGTCGGGTCGTCGATCGCGGCGGCGTTTGCGACGAAGCCGAAATCCATGTCGTCATGGTAGGACGCCAGCGTGGCGTTGAGCCCGATCGAGGCGGCGAGTGCCGAGACCGGATAGATGCCAAGCAGGCGGGCGCCGTTGAGGTATCGCGTCTCCTGGGCGCCCGCCACGTTGGAGATGACCAGGTTGCACGCTGGATGCGTGATGCGGTCCAGGTGTGTGGAGGCGCCCAGGCCCGCGAGCGCGACGAGGCCGACGGCGTACGTCAATGCCGCTTCCTTGGACATGCCGCCGAGCTCTTTCTTGGCGGTGGCGACCGAGTCGACCACCTGGCGGATTCGCTCGGGCATGCTGGCACGGGGCTCGCCGAGCCGCACGAACATCGCCG
The DNA here is from genome assembly GCF_002086155.1 of Mycobacterium angelicum. Classification (GTDB taxonomy): domain Bacteria; phylum Actinomycetota; class Actinomycetes; order Mycobacteriales; family Mycobacteriaceae; genus Mycobacterium; species Mycobacterium angelicum. Next base: position 13,596 of record NZ_MVHE01000072.1, read on the forward strand.
TCACCCGGGTGCCGATCGTCGTGTCGTCTTCGGCGCGCAGCGACACCGGACACATCGCGATGAACGGGTGGGCGAACTCGCGGTCGGTGGCGCGCAGGTATGCGTGCAGGCCGCCGTCGATGACGGCAGCCGCCACGTCGTTGAGGGTGGCCCCGAAGTGGTGGCCGACCTCGCGCATCTCCGCCAGCGGGAGGGAAAGGGTTGCGAATCGGCGCCCGATCTCTAACGGGACGTTGGTTGGCGCGTGCTGTGCGACGAATGGCAGGCTGCCTTCGAGATGGGATCCGAGTAGGCCGGTGAGGACCTTGCGCAGCGCGCCTAGTGCGATCTGGTTCAGTGCGCTGAACTGCGTCAACGTCCCGCGGATCGAGTCGGCGACCTTTTCCATGAGTGGCGTGTGCGGGTGCGGTTCGGGTGTTGGCAGGCCGAGTGCGAAGGCGGGTTTGGGAATGCCAGGGAGGTCAGTGGTGCTCAGGCCGGCGTAGAGCCGCTTGAGGCCCGACTCGCCGTCGATGATCGAGTGATGGGTCTTGGTGTAGATCGCGAACATGTCGTCCGGAAGGCCGTCGATGACCCAGCAGCGAAAGAGTGGCCGGTGCCGATCCAGTTGCGCCTCATGCAGATCGGCGACCAGGCGCAGCAGGTCGTCGTAGTTGGCATTTGCCGGAAGCGACAGGTGCCCGACGTGGTAGCGCGGGTCCCAGCTGGCCACCTCCCGGAAGTGGGGCGCACCGCGGACCAGAAGTTGCGGCACATAGTTGAACGGCGGCTCGGGCGTGCAGTCTCGGTAGGTCTGCACGATCTCGGCGACGGGCTCCTGGCCTTTAGGCTTCTTGAACAGCAGCATCGCGCCGACATGGGTGGTACCGGCCGGCGACTCGATCAACAGCCATGAAAGGTCAAGTGGCGGAATTGGTTTGGTCTTTGTCACGGTAGTGCTCCCATCCGGCGTCTCGATCGCTGTCCTGGGCAGGGCGCTCGCAGACTTTCTCGGTCGATCGTGTCTGGGGGAGGGCTGTTGCGGCCAGGGCATAAGGGCACTGGTGGGGTAGTCGTTGGTCCCTCGGGGGGTGGGGTGCTGCTGCCGTACGGGCAGCTGCGTCGGCCCAGAAGAGGCTCTTGTTGGCTGGTCGCATGAAGTCAACAGGGCCCGCTGAAACCATTGCCTAGGCGCAACTTATGATTCGTGGGTTGCGGGTTCGGGCCCCGGCTTCCAGTAATCGGCAAACTTCGGGAGCTATTGGCTGATCAGTGAAGTCGATACTCTGCGCGGGGCACGCGGTCATCTGGAGCTCGCGTGAGAAGTATTCGAATGTATCTGCCATGGCGAATCATCATCGCCTCGCCTACCAGGGCGAGTGCGTACGGTTCTTCGCGAAAGTTCTGAAGATTGCGTCAGCAGCGATACAGCGCAATCGGGGATTGCGTTCAGCAATGCCTGGTTGTCGTAGGCCTGCCCTAAAGTCTCTCGAAGATCGCAGTTGAAGGTAGGACCACAGTCATGTCTCTAACAGATTGGATGAGCGACAGGGATTTCGAATGGCGAACACGGCTGAAGCCCGTGAATCTCGTCATCGAAACCGACTTCACGGCAGACGAGGTCAGGACTGCTCAGAGCAAGTATGGTGCGGTTGCGGCGCACTTAGTCAGACAAGGTTGGACGCACAAGAAAATCATTCGCCACTACCCTGCGTTGACGCTGATGATCCTGGTCGGGCATGCAGCGCTTGCCTACGACCACGGTGCGTATTGGGAAAGCTTCTGGGATGAGCTCGGCATGTCGCGCGATGCCGACTTCGAGAATGAAATCCGAAGAAGCGTCGTCCCATTGCTCGAAAAATTCTCCCTCGCGAGATTCCCCGACATCGAGCGGGAGAGCGCACGAAAATACGTGATGATGGTTGCGTTGCACGCCGGAATACCCGTGCACTGTCTAGGTGACTTACTCGCATTGATCAACGATCACATCACCCAGGGCCGCCCTGCCAAGGGCGCCGCGGTAATGGAGTGGCTGGAAGAGCCAGGTAAGGAGCATCGTGCGCAATCGCTAGACATGCCCGTCCAGAACTTTCTCCAAAATGGGGCAGAGTTCGCCGTGGACATTCTTGACCGGATCATCGAGTTCGTCGAAGCGACAACCGATAACCCAACATTGTTCGACGCCGATCTGGATGCATCAACGACTGGACTGCCAACCGTGCTGCTTGACGAGCTGACCGCGAGGTTGCGAGAAAATCCAGTGAGGCATGCGCACAAGCGACGTGCCACGAACACCTCAAGTAGCCCGGCGATCACATACAACGTCGATGATGACGAGATCGTCCTAACGCTTCCAGCGCCCGCCGCTGGTACAGCGATGCCATGGCGAGTGTCATTCGACGGCGACGTCCGGGAAGTCCAGACTGCTCGCAAATGGGGCGGGGATGCGCAGTTGTCAGTGGCGAGAGTGGTAGTGCCTGGGCCGGTTCGTGAAACGGTGATTTCTCAGGCAGATGGCTCGTGCGGTTCAGCGATTCCTCTCGTCTTGAAGTCTGATCCGCTACTCACATTCGATACGGCTGGTCGGTGGATTCCAAGACGCGACGGTTTGAAGGATTGCGTGTGGGCGGTTTTTCCGAGTGACCATCAGCTGGTCGACGGCCACACGCTGAATCCTGTCCAATGTCGAGATGCCGGCCGCCCTGCCGGATGGCAGGGCTGGAGCAGTGCATTCGTCGAACTGACTGATGTGAACGCATTGCAACTATGCCTAAACGGTGCGGCGGTTGGTACTCGGCGATTGGTACGAAAGGACGCCCGGCCTAGCTTCCAACTCGGGCCCACCGTGGCCGGTGTCCTCTCGATTGATGGTCGTTCGGTGCACGGCCGGCGGCCACGGGTAAAGCTTCCACCATCACCGACCGAACCCGCTCCGCGCTGGAATGTTCGAGTTCGACGGCTCGGCGACAGCAAATGGACAACGGACGAATCGCGGACCGGGGAAGCGGTTGAGACTTGCATTGATCCGTTCGATGACACCCAGGAGCCCCAGCTAGGGCTATTCGAGATTGTGGTTACCGGTCCCATTGGCGCGGATGCTCGCTGTGTCGTGTTCATCGCAGAGGGGGTTGAGCCGAGTTTCGACACGATAATTCGCGTGCCTGTGCCAGGAGGGCTCACCAAATGCGTTGGAAACCTTGAGTCCACCGGTGTTGAGCCATCTCCAAGCGGCCCGATTAACTTCAGTCCCCGAGATCTGCAGCTCGAAGTCCAGCTAAACGGTGTCGAGTCTTCGGTGGCCCTGCTGCTCAAACCTCCTCATGTCGAAATCCGCAGCGGTGAAGTCGGAACTCCTGCAGCGTGGCGAATGACTGCGGACGCATGTGACCCAGAGGATTTCACTCGCGCCCGATTTGTGGCGATTCGCGCGCCGGGCATCAAAACCGTTGATTTCCGATACATTTCAGCAGCGGGCGACCTTCTGCAAATCGACCGGAACCCGCGACGACGCCTGGGGGACGTGTTCGAAACGCGGACCCAGCAGTTCGCCGACACTGTTCGTCGACATCCCAGGGGACGAATCGTTGCAACCTTATATACGGATCTGGGACACGTCGAAGTCACCGTGCTCTTGGCCCAGCCACGTCGGCTTGCTTCCGATGTATGTCTATGCGACGGCGCGCTGGAATTCAAAGATGCTGCACCCGTTGATGATTTGGCCGTGTATGTCTGGAGCGGCACCGCGCCCTGGCGTGGCCCAGAAACGCTGCCCGTTGTTCACGGATCGTCCGTACTTCCTCGCCATCTTGTCGATGCCGGCGAGCTGAAATGTCAGCTTTTTGTTGATGATCCGTGGGTTTTGATCGATCCGCCACCGGTGCCGGGAGACGAAGCATTTCGTGTCGAGCAACTGGGCTGGCGCGAAGACGGTGCCAGCGCCCAAGTGAAGCTATCTCGCTACCTCGTTGGGCTGCGGAGCGCGCCTATCGAGATAGGGGCGATTCCGGAAGTATGGGCAGCTTTGGCAAAACTTCATCGTGACGGCAACGCGGAGCGGTTCGCTGGACTGATTGCGCTTCTGGCCGACGACCCAAGAAAGGCTCTTGAGTGCCTGGGCGACAGCATAATTCCTGCTGGCGATAAGATGGCCATGCTTATACGCAGTGAGCTCGTCAACCACAGCTATTCGGCCGAAGAGACCTTTAACAAGCTGCACTCACACCCTTGGTTCGGCTGCATGGTCGAACTTGCCGATCTGCCTTCGCTTTACCAGCGCCGCCATGAGGTGTGTGCAGAGCGTGCTGAGACGCTCGCGTACTTGCGCGACAGAGGGGGAGACGCGTTGATGCAGTTGCTCAAGCGAGGTCAGTCCGCCGGCATCCACGATGGTTCCTTCGACGTCGGCGTCTTCGCAACTAGTAGCGTGCCCGGTAATCAGGTCGAATCGAAGCTACGAGAAATCCAAATGGTCCCCCGTGCCCAGCTGCATCCAGATACCCTGCGTGCCGCTGTCTACGAGGCATTCGGCCGGCGAACTGAATGGGCGGACTGCGGGTGGTCTCCGAACTTCGCCAAGCAGACTTCGTACGTCGTAAGCCCGATTAAGCGAGTGTCGATGCTCGCGTACGAGAACATCGCGATGCGCGTCGATCGAGTCAAGGAGATCGATGTCTCAAAGCACCCATGGATGCTGATGTCCGTTCAGTCACTAACTCTGGCATTGCTCGCGAGACTCGAAGCCCACGGGCGTCTAGGCGGTCAGTATCTAAATTCCGGGTTGCTTGGTGACTGGTCCGTGATGGCACAGATGTGCCCAACCATGGTCGCCAATGATTTGCTGATCTCTGAGGCTCTTGTGTTGCACGACTGTCGTGGTGATCTCACCGGAGTGGACCAATGATTGATCGACTCGACCCCCTCGAAACCTCAAAGCAGATCGAGGGCAGCTACAAGCGCTACCTTAAGACGCTGCTGGCGCCGCGGAATGAGCGGCTTGCTGCTGCATTCGATGCCGAGATCGATGCGACCAACCTGCTGACCCGAGGCCCGATTCTGGAAATGACACCGCCGTATGAGACCGGAGCCACGTGCCGGCAACTTATTGAGCAGGGCGTGCTTCACCCAGATTTTCTCCGGGTTGGCGCCCCGTCCTTCTCAGTCGACCAGCGGTTGTATGTACACCAGGAGTCCGCGATCCGAAAATTTGTTGCCGGACGAAACCTGGTGATAAGCACAGGAACTGGGTCGGGTAAGACCGAAAGCTTCTTAATACCGATTATCAATGCATTACTCCAAGAGCGGGCGCGCGGAACACTTGGTCCCGGGGTCCGAGCATTGCTGCTTTACCCGATGAATGCCTTGGCTAACGACCAGCTCAAGCGGCTCCGCTCTGTTCTTGCCGGACTGCCGGAGATTACGTTTGGTCGCTACACGGGCGAGACCCTCAAGGACGTACGCGCCGCTGAAAGTGAATTCCAGCAAAGTAACGTCGCGGAGCGCCGTTTGCCCAATGAATTACTGAGCCGGGAAGAGATGCGGAGCAGACCGCCGCATTTGCTGCTGACCAACTACGCGATGTTGGAGTATCTGCTTCTCCGGCCCGCCGACATCGATCTCTTCGACGGGCCCCACGCCGGGACGTGGCGGTTCATCGTGATGGATGAAGCGCATGTGTACGACGGCGCCCAAGGTTCAGAGGTCGCACTGTTGATGCGCCGCTTAAAGCAGCGCGTCGCACCGCGATCAACGCTCCAGTGCGTTGCTACTTCCGCTTCGCTCACGGGTTCGGCCGGTAGCGACCCTCGTCGTGAAGCAATGGGGTTCGCCACCGACCTGTTTGACGCTAAGTTTGAGTACGTCGAAGGTGATTTTGCGAGGCAGGACCTCATCGAGCCGGTTCGCAAAAGGCATCTACCGGAATCGAATTGGCGTCTAACTGATGACCAGTTGTTGGCACTACGAACCGGCACGATCGACCGTACTGAAGTAGCTCCATCAGATGTCGGCCTCGCAATAGCTCTCACGAGCGAGCAGTCCTTGATCGAGCTCAAGGATGCGCTGGCCAGCGGGCCCGTTGACGTCCGGGAGTTGCAAGATCGGCTGTGGCCTGACGACGAGCGCTCAAGCGAAAAGCTTGACGCGCTGGTCGATCTGGGGAGCGGCGTTCGGGACGATGCTGGGCATCCAGTCCTTTCGGCTCGGTATCATCTATTTGTCCGCGCGACCGAGGGCGCGTTCGTCGCTTTCAACGACGACGGACCTCGGATCTTCTTGTCCCGCCACGAGGTCGACCCCGATACCGGGCGTGCGGTGTTTGAGTTTGGGACTTGTACGCGGTGCGGAGCTGTCCACTTGGCGGGACAACTGGATGATCAAAAAAAGTACTTCTTTCCTGCCAAAAAGGCTGACGCTTCAGTCAATTGGCTCGTTCTTGCCGACGCGGAAGGCGACGTAGTCGTCGACGAAGATGAGGTGACTCTGGCCGAGGACGATGTGAAGGTGGGCGGGGTGGGCCCGACGACCAGGCTGCTATGCACCGGTTGTGGTCTGCTAGCGAATACCGGAGCCGCAGTTTGTCCTGGGTCAAATTGCGATGGAGCGCAAATGCTTCTAGTGCGGGAGCATCCGCGCCCGAAACGGATAATGACGCGTTGCACCGAATGCGGAACGCAATCTCGGCAGGGCGTCCGGCGTCTCCGAACCGACGTGAACGCCGCACCTGCTGTCGTCACCACGGCCCTCTACCAACAGCTTCCTGAAGCCGTGGATGACGCTGCCGACCAGGTGGGTGGTGGACGTAAGCTGCTGATGTTTTCTGATTCACGCCAGGCGGCAGCATTCGCGGCGCCCTACCTTGATCACACATACGCCCGGATGCTGGAACGTCGTTACATTACGCAAGCACTTCGCGATCCTGCTGCAGCGGAGGGTGACCTGACCTTTCGCGACTTGGCGATCCTGACCAGAGAGAAGGCCCAAGCCGCCGGACACTTTGCTCACAGTTTGGGAAACATTGAAATCACGCAAGCGGTGAACCAATGGGTCTCCGGTGAACTGATGACTCTTGAGACGCGCCAATCGCTTGAGGGCCTTGGGATTATGCGGGTCGCGCTACGTCAGGATACGCCAGTGTCAATGCGCGGATTTACTTCAGTCGGCCTAAGCGAGGACGAGGGGTGGATGCTGCTCAACGAGCTGGTCAAGACCGTGCGCTTACAAGGCGCTATCACGGTCCTCGACCGCGTCGACGTCAAGAACGAACGATTTGCGCCGCGCAACTCTCGGGTGAGAATGCGTTCGACGGGCTCCGATCGGGCGAAGCAGATCATCAGTTGGCACCCAAGCGGCTCCGGCACCACGAATGCTCGGATAACGTTTCTGCGTAAGGTTCTTGATGCGCTATCCAACGACACGCCTGCTGAACGCGTTCTCAAAGGCTGCTGGGACCTGCTTGAACGAGCTGGATTTCTGGCATCCGAGCCCGACCGGGCCTTGGGCGGACATGTTTTCCAACTGGATCAGACTCGCCTCTGTGTCTCCAATGGCGCGGATTGCCAGTGGTACCAATGTGATACGTGCCGGCTATTGACAGCGTTCTCAATTCGAGGACTGTGTCCAAATGGTCGATGCACAGGAATGCTCAAGCCCTTCGAATTGCCACTTCCAGAGAAGGATCCCAACCACTACCGCGTTGTGTACCAGACTATGAACACCGCTCCGCTAAGTGCCCGCGAGCACACCGCGCAATGGGATGCCAAGGCAGCGGCTGCAATTCAGCGTGACTTCGTCAGCGGAAAAGTCAACGTCCTTTCGTGCTCAACTACGTTCGAGCTAGGTGTAGATGTTGGTGATCTCCAGTCTGTCGTCATGCGAAATATGCCACCGAAGACAGCTAACTATGTGCAGCGGGCGGGTCGCGCCGGCCGCCGCGCGGAATCCGCGGCCCTGGTTGTCACTTACGCCAACCGATCCGCGCACGACCTTGCGCAATACCAGGACCCAACCTCAATGATCGCTGGTCGTATGCGTATTCCCTGGGTACCGGTCGAGAACGCACGTATCGCCCGCCGCCATGCACATTCGATCGCGTTAGCAGCATATTTCCGACATTGCTCCGAAGCGCGCGAAGAGAAGTGGAAGACCGCGGGGCAGTTCTTCTCGCCGGCGCCGGATAGCGGGCCTTCACCGGCGCGCCGCGTAAGCGACTTCCTAACGCCAGTCCCGGAATCCGTATTGGTGGCGTTGCATACGGCTCTTCCGCATACTGTTCAAGCGGAGATTGGCATTGCCGACGGTACCTGGGTCGAAGAGCTTGCCCGACTGCTCGACTCAGCGGAAAGTGAACTAATCGAAGATGTCAACGACATCGAAGAACGCATCACAGAAGCAGTACGGGAACGCCAGTTCAGCCTGAGCAAGCGGCTGGATGATACCAAACGAACCATCACCGGGCGGGAACTGCTCGGGTATCTAGCCAATCGAAACATCCTGCCCAAGTATGGTTTTCCCGTCGATACGGTCGAGCTCAGTACGCTCAATGCGGCAGATCCAGTAGGACGGCAACTCGAGCTCGCGCGAGATCTTAGTCTGGCGATCTATGACTATGCGCCGGGAAATGAGGTGGTGGCCGGAGGTAAAGTCTGGACGTCTGCAGGCTTGAAAAAGCGTCCTGGCAAGGGGTTGGTACATCATCAATACCGAATATGCCAGCAGTGCGAGCGATTCCAGCGCGGCAGCAATCTTAACCCTACCGATGTGTGTCCCAGCTGCGGGGACCCGTTCAAGTCAACGGGAACCCTAGTCATCCCCGAATTCGGTTTTATCGCGGCCAACGACAACCGTGACGTCGGCAGCGCACCACCCGAACGCCTCTGGCACGGGGGCAGTTACGTCGAGACTCCGGGTGACGAGGTTGGCTTGTATCCGTGGCACGGCCGCGACGGGATGAAAGTGACAGCGCGCGCGGGTGTGCGTGCGTGGCTCGCGGTGATCTCAGAAGGCACCGGTGACGGATTCCAAATGTGCGAGTCGTGTGGGTGGGCTCGTGCTACCGAACGAGGCAGCCGCCGCCGGAAACATCAGAAGCCTGATACGAACAAGGATTGCGACGGCCCGCTCGAGAAGGTTTCGCTAGGCCATCGATACCAGTCTGACGTAGCGGAGTTCACGTTCGACGGAGTCTCGTACCACCACGACCAGGATGCAACCTGGTTGTCATCGCTGTACGCAATCCTTGAAGGTGCCTCCTACGCGCTTGAGATTAGTCGCGACGACATTGACGGCGCGTTGTCGTGGAGCTCGGATCATCGTCGTAGTGTCGTTCTCTTCGACACTGTTCCAGGAGGTGCTGGTGCGGCGAAGAAGATCGCCGAAAACATTGGTGCCGTATTGGAGGCCGCGGTCAAACGGGTGATGAGCTGCGACTGCGGTGAAGAGACATCATGCTACGGATGTCTTCGTTCTTATCGCAATGGGCGCTTCCATGACAAACTTTCGCGACGCGCGGCGCTGCGGTTGCTGGGTGGGATCGCGGCTAGCACTGCCTAGTGATCCGTCTGACAGATATTGCCTCGTACCTCGACGGGGTTCCACGTCCCCGCGAGGGCGATATCAAGGTGCGAAACCGAACTGCTCAAGGCGCCGCCGCGCAATGTCAATCTCGGTGTCGGTGAATAGATCTGAGAAGGCCGGCTCGACAACAAGGGCTTCAACGGTGAGGTCAAGTCGCCCGCGCTCCCAGAGTGCGGCGAAACCATCGGAGATCGCTGGGGTGTCAACGGCCAAGTAAAAGTATCCGCTGGTGGCCAGACAAAAGTATCCGCCCCG
>NZ_MVHE01000073.1 GCF_002086155.1 Mycobacterium angelicum
CTGGCCGCCCACCCCGCCCCTGCCGCCGGCGCCGCCGCCGTGGCCGCCGATACCCGCGCCGCCGGTACCGCCGGTGCCACCGTCGCCACCTTGACCGCCCGGGTCGCCGGGGTTGGGTGAGCTGGACGAGTCGGTTCCAGCGGCGCCCGTGCCACCTTGTCCGCCGGTGCCGCCGGTGCCGCCGGTGCCACCGGTGCCGTTGCTGCCGGCTGTTCCGCCGTCGGTTCCCGCGCCGGCGATCCCGGCGGTGCCGCCGGTGCCGCCCTTGCCGCCGCTGGCGCCGCCGCCGGCGCTGGTGCCGGTGTTGTTGCCGCCGCGGCCGCCATCGCCGCCCTGGCCGCCGATACCGCCCGTACCGCCCTGACCGCCGCCCTTGCCGTCGACACCGGCCCCGCCGGCACCGCCGTGTCCACCGACACCACCCTGACCGCCCTCGCTGCCGGCGGTGGGGGAGCTTGACGAGTCGGTGCCGGCGGCGCCGGTACCGCCCTGTCCGCCCTGTCCGCCTTGCCCGCCTTGCCCGCCAAGGCCGTTGGCGCCTCCCGCGCCGCCAGCCAGACCCGCCTGGCCCCCGGCACCGCCCATTCCGCCGTCGCCGCCGGCACCGCGGCTGACCGTGCTGGAACCCGCGGCGCCGGTTCCGCCGGTTCCACCGGCGCCGCCGGCGCCGCCGTTACCGCCATCGCCGCCAACGCCGCCGCCGCTTCCGCCGGTCCCGCCGGTCCCGCCCTGATAGCCGTTGGCGCCCGCGTGGCCGGTGCCGGGCGCGGCGTCGGGCGCTGCGCTGGCTGCGCCGCCCTGCCCGCCGGTTCCCCCCTTTCCGCCGAGCCCGGCGTTGCCCGCATGGCCGCCGAAACCGCCGGACAGGCCGGCCAGCCCCGGCGCACCGCCGGTGCCGCCGTTTCCACCGTTTCCGCCGTTGCTGCCACCGACCAGGCCGGTGCCACCGGCGCCGCCGATACCGCCAGTGCCGCCGTTTCCGCCGTTTCCGCCGTCGCCGGCGACACCGCCGTCCAGCGCTGCCCCGCCCGTACCACCCTGGCCGCCCTGGCCGCCGGCGATGCCCATGCCTCCGGTGGTTGCAGTGCCCGCACCGCCGGAGGAGCCCTGGGCGCCGTTGCCCCCGTTGCCACCCAGGCCGCCGGTACCACCGGCGCCCGCTGCTCCCGCTTGCCCGGCAGCGGTGAATAGTTGTCCAGCACCTCCGGCGCCGCCGTGGCCCGCGACACCCCCGGTGCCGCCGGTCCCGCCGATGCCGGGTGTCGAGCCGTCGCCGCCGTTTCCGCCAGTTCCGCCTATGCCCCCGGACCCACCTTGACCACCGGCCCCGCCGTGACCCCACAGCAGCGGAGCTTTGCCTCCAGCCCCGCCTGCGCCACCGGTGCCACCGGTGCCGCCGATACCGCCTTGTTGGTTAACGGGGCCGTCGAAACCGACGCCACCCTGGCCTCCCATACCACCGGCCCCACCGGCCCCTCCGTTGCTGAACCAGCCGCCGGCTCCACCGGCTCCGCCGGTCCCGCCGGTACCTCCGACACCGACGGGGTTGTTTGCGCCGATGCCACCACTACCACCCATTCCACCGGCACCCATCAGCAGACCGGCCGCCCCGCCGGCGCCACCGGCGGCTCCGCCGGCACCACCCGCGCCGCCCGCGCCGCCCCTGCCGATGAGCCCCGCGGCCCCGCCGGCGCCACCGGCCTGACCAGCTCCGCCGTTGGCACCGTTGCCGCCGTTGCCGATCAACAACCCGCCGGCCCCGCCGTTTCCGCCCGGCGTGGTCGCGTTGGCGCCGTTACCGATCAGCGGACGTCCCAGCAACGCCAGCGTCGGCGCGTTAACCACCGCGAGGGCACGCTGTTCGAAGACCTGCAGTGGCGAATAATTCGCTGCCTCGGCGACCGCGTACGCCCTGCCCGCACTGCTCAAGGCGCCCACAAATTGGTCCCGGACCAGCGCGGCCTGCGTAGCCACTGTCTGATAGTCGTGCGCGTGCTGTTCGAACAACGTTGTCAGAGCCAACGACACCTCGTCCTGCGCCGCCGCGACGATGCCTGTCATAGCCGGTACAGCCGCAGCGGTGCCGGTGCTGAGCGCCGTCCCGATAGCGTTGAGATCAGCTGCAGCCGCCGACAACACTTCGGGCGCCGCGATGACGAACGACATAAGCCTCTACTTCCCTGCCTCAAGGTGTTGCTGTGTGTGGATTGCTCGGCGTGTCGGCGCTTGAGGTATTGCCAATAGCCGGCGAGCCCGCCGCGGCTCCCGGCACCAGCGCTGGCCCTGACAGCGCAACCCAATGCATTTCATGAAAAACCCACCATTCCCTAATCGGGTTTGCGGATAATACCAAGCAAGCGCTTGGTGTATCATCCGCTGACCCAGAATCCGAGAAATGATCATGAGGAGCCGGTGCGAATGAATTTCCAGCTGTTGCCACCCGAGGTCACTTCCATGCAAATGTTCGGCGGCTTGGGGTCACGACCGCTGTTGACGGCTGCGAGTGGTTGGAACAACCTGGCCGGCGAGTTGGATTCAGCGGCGGCTTCATTCGAAGCCGTGACGTCTGAACTCGTCACTGGGGCTTGGCAGGGTTCGGCGGCCACGGCGATGACGGCCGCGGCAGCTCCCTATGTTGCGTGGTTGACCGCGGCGAGCAGGAAAGCCGGTGTGGCCGCGGGTTTAGCTCAGGCGGCGGCCGGTGCGTTTGAGGCGGCGCAGGCGGCCACGGTGTATCCGGCGGCGGTTGCGGCCAACCGGAGCCAACTGGTCTCGCTGGTGATGTCGAACTTGTTCGGGTTCAACGCCCCGGCCATTGCGGCCGCTGAGGCCGAATACGAGTCGATGTGGGCTCAAGACATTGCCGCGATGGTGGGCTATCACGGCGAAGTGTCGATGATCGCTTCGGCGCTGACGCCGTTCGGGCAGCTGTCGGCAAACCTTGCAAAGGTTTCGGCCGCCGCGGCGCCCGCAACGTCGGGGCTGTTGCCCGGGCTGGTGGTGGGTCTGCCGCAGGTGACGATACCGCCGATAAACATTCCTCGATTTCAGTTGCCGGCATTCGATCTTTTGGGCCTGAATATCGGCGGGTTTTCGTTACCGGCGCTTAATATTCCGCAGATATCGACGGGTGGTTTCCACTTGCCGGCGACATCCATATCGATTACGGCGAACTCGTTGACGATACCGTCGTTCACTTTCCCGGGTTTCTCGTTGCCGGGCGTGGCTATCGGGGGATTCAGCACGCCTCAGCTGGCCACGTCCCCGCTCGTTCTGCCTTCGCTGAGCATACCTGCCAGTGGGTTTTGGATTCCCTCCGGTGGCAGCAATATACCTGGAAATCCAGGACAGCTGACGAGTCATTCTCCTTCGCTTAACTACATCAGCCTGGTCGTCGGAGGTATTCCCAAGGTATTATTCGATGCCCCGTTAATCGGCAATGTTGATCTGAAGCTTCCGTCCACGATTTACGTGAATTTTGCCCTCGAGGTGTTGGGGCCGACGGCGACGCCCGGTATATATATCGGCGACTTTAATCTCGGTACCGGACAGTTCACGGGGAACACCGGATTCGTCTTACCGCCCATCGAGGTCTCGGGATTCAGCATCCCGAATATTTCTGTCCCCGCTTGGCAAACCCCAGAAATCACGCTGACAAATCCCGGCGTGACGATCGATATCGGGTCGATCGGAATCTCGGGGCTGACGTTTGGCCCGCTGACCGTTCCGCCTATCGCGATTGGGGAGTTTCAAGTGCCCCAGGTCGCTGTGGGTGGCATCGACATCGGCGCGTTCACCACCCCCGGTCCCATCACCGGCACGGGGTCGTTGGACATCAACCTCTTCAATCTGCTGCCGAAAATCCACATCGATTGGACAAATCCGTTGGCGGGCATTATTCATCCCGGTCCCAACGGTCCCTTCCTAGGCCCCTTGGAGACGCCGGAAATCACCGCCTCCATTGAGCTGCCGCAAATAACGGTACCCCCAATAGCTATCCCGCCGTTCAATCTGTCCGCGGTAGCTGTGCCGCCCATAGGCGTGTCACCGTTTAGCCTGGGGCAAATTTCGGTGCCTAGTATTCAGGTGAACGGTATCAATATCGGTGCCATCGACATACCAAATATCACCATTACGCCGCAACTGCCCAATATTTCAGTGGGCGCGTTTACGACCCCCACGGTTTCTGTCGGTAGTGCCAACGGATTTAGCCTACCCACAATCAAGTTCCCCAAAATCACGTTGCCCGAGATATCTCTTTATAACCCGTCCAATCCGGTGAATACTTTTGGCTTGGACCTCAACACATACGCATTCGTCGATCTCAGTGGGTCGCGAATTACAATCGTCCCTAACCCGTTCAACACCACGGTGCACCTTGGAGTTCCAGCGACTCAGATCCCGCCGCTGACATTGGTTAACCCATCCAATATGCTCGACCCGGTTAGCTTTGTGATCAACGGAACCGTCCAGGCCCTGAACCTGCCGCCCATCACAATTGACAGCTTCAACCTTGCGCTCAACTCTGGTCCAGTGCTGGCCCTGTCGGACATCCTCACCAGCAACATCCAACTGGGTGCCTTCAATACACCTGCAATCACCGTGCCGCCCATTGCGGTCGGGCCGCTCACCGGCTTCCAGTTGCCGCGAATCGGGCTCAGTGGCATTCAGTTCGGAGGCTTCTCCACCCCGGGCAACATTGTCATTCCACCGATCACCGTCACCCAGACCCTGCTGCCCAGCTTTACGCTGCTCCCAGCCATACCCCTGTGAGCAGTCAGCCGTACGGGGCTACGTCGACCCCCGGGACCCCCGGGATCGGCTCTTAGCCGCGGGTGACCTTGCCGGCCTTGATGCAGGAGGTGCACACGTTGAGGCGCTTCTTGTTCCCGCCGGGACGCGTCACGGCGTGCACGGTCTGCACGTTCGGGTCCCACCGGCGGCTGGTGCGGCGGTGGGAGTGCGACACCGACTTGCCGAAGCCGGGGCCTTTCCCGCAGATATCGCACACAGCGGCCATTGTTCAAGCTCCTCAAGTCTCTTGTTGGACGACAGCCCAGGATAGCCGCTGGCATAGGCAAGCTCCAAAACGATCGACAACTCGCAGCACCGCGTCAGGGTCTGTGCTGTCCCCGGGGCTGGCTAGGCTCTGACTGGTTCGAGGACTGATTCGAGGACTGGTTCGAGGCGCCGGCTGGAGGAGGTGGGGGCAAGGGTGAGTACGTCGGATCGGCTGCTGGACGCCCCGACCCTGCGGGATTGGGCGCACACCGTCGTGAGCGACCTGATCACCCATATCGACGAGATCAACCGGCTCAACGTGTTCCCGGTCGCCGACTCCGACACCGGCGCCAACATGCTGTTCACCATGCGTTCGGCGCTCGCCGAAGCCGATGGCGGCGGCGCTGGCGCCGATGTGGCCGCGGTCGCCGCGGCCCTGTCGGCCGGGGCCCTCAACGGCGCCCGGGGCAATTCCGGGGTCATCCTGTCCCAAATCCTGCGCGGCATTGCCGAGGCGACGGCTTGTGCGGCGGCCGAGTCCGGCGGTGTCCTGCCGGTGATCGACGCCGACATCCTCGGGGCCGCGCTGTGGCGCGGCGTCGAGTTGGTCATCGCCTCGATGGGCGGCGAGGAGATCCCGGGGACCATCGTCACCGTGTTGCGCGCCGCCGCCGGTGCGGTCGAGCAGTGCGTCATGGGCGGCGAAGGGTTGGCCCGCGCGGTCACCGCGGCCGGTGATGCGGCGGTTGTCGCACTGGAGAAGACCCCCGAGCAGCTCGACGTGCTGGCCGACGCCGGGGCGGTCGATGCCGGCGGACGCGGCCTGCTGGTGTTGCTGGACGCGTTGCGTTCGACGATCACCGGGCATGCGCCCGCCCGGTCCGTCTACGAACTGTCGCCGCGGTCGCCGGCCGCGTCGACTCCGTTGCGCAGCCCCGCCCCGCAATTCGAGGTGATGTATCTGCTGGCCGGTTTCGATGCCGCCGCGGTGGACGCGCTGCGCGACCGCCTGCAGGACTTGGGCGAATCGGTGGCGATCGCCGCCGCGTTGGCCGACAGCTACTCGGTGCACGTGCACACCGACGACGCCGGCGCCGCCATCGAGGCGGGGTTGGCGGCCGGGCGACTCAGCCGGATCGTGGTCTCGGCGCTGAGTTCCGGTGCCAACGGACTGCCGGCCGGCTGCTGGACGCGCGAGCGGGCCGTGCTGGCCGTCGTCGACGGCGCCGGTGCCGCCGAGTTGTTCGCCGCCGAAGGCGCCAATGTGCTGTGTCCGAGTCCAGACGCCGATATCAGCGCCCATCAATTGGTACGTGCGGTAGTGGATACCGGCGCAGCGCACGTGATGGTGCTGCCCAACGGATATGTGGCCGCCGAAGAACTGGTGGCCGGTTGCACCGCGGCCAGCGGCTGGGGCGTGGACGTGGTCCCCGTACCGACCGGCTCGATGGTGCAGGGGCTGGCCGCGCTGGCCGTGCACGACCCGGGCCGCCAGGCCGTCGACGACGGCTACAGCATGGCCCGCGCCGCCGGCGCCGCCCGGCACGGCTCGGTGCGCACTGCCACGCAGAAGGCGCTGACCTGGGCCGGCACCTGTGAGCCGGGCGACGGCCTGGGCATCGCCGGGGACGAGGTGCTGATCGTGGCCGAGGATGTCCGGACCGCGGCCGTCGGTCTGCTCGACTTGTTGTTGGCGTCCGGAGGCGACTTGGTGACGGTGCTGGTCGGCGACTGCCTGCAGGGAGACGAGGCCGCGGACATCGGTGGCATCCTGGAAAAGCATGTACACGACCGTCATCCGGGTACCGAGCTGGTCACCTACCACACCGGGCATCGGGGTGACGCGTTGCTGATCGGGGTCGAGTAGCCATGGTGTCACTGGGTGACCGGCTGGATTTCATCGTCGGCGCCAAGGCCGCCGACAATCTCGACGCCGAGTTCGGCATCCGGACCGTCGACGATCTGCTGCGGCACTATCCGCGCAGCTACACCGAAAGCGGGTCGCGCCTTGGCGACGAGCGACCCGAGCCCGGCGAACACATCACCCTCATCGACACGATCGTCTCGGCGGCCATGCAATCGGCGCGCCGCGACCCATCGAAGAAGTTCCTGCGCGTCACCCTGGGCGCTGGACGCGGCAGGGTGACCGCCACCTTCTTCAACCCGAGATTCATCAGCAGGGGGCTCACCAAGGGCACGAAGGTGATGCTGTCCGGGGAAGTCGGTTACTACAAGGGCGAAATGCAGCTCACGCACCCCGCTTTCCTCATCCTTGACTCGCCGGATGGGCAGGCCCGCGGCACCAGGTCGATGAAGGCCATTGCCGACGTGTCCAACGCCAACAGCAGCGAGGAATTGCTGGCAACGTTTGAGCGGCACTTCTTCCCGATCTATCCGGCCAGCGCGAAGATGCAGAGCTGGGACATTTTCGCTTGCGTGCGCCAGGTGCTTGACGTCCTCGACCCGGTGCCCGATCCGCTGCCCGCCGAGCTGCGTGCCGCGCACGACCTCATCTCCGAAGATGAAGCCCTTCGCGCCATTCACCTCGCCGAAAGCCCGTCCCAACGCGAACGGGCCCGCCGGCGCCTGACCTTCGACGAGGCCGTCGGCCTGCAGTGGGCGCTGGTGGCCCGCCGGCACGGTGAGCTGTCGGAGTCGGGACCGCCGGCGCCGCCGCGATCCGACGGTCTGGCCGCGGAGTTGTTGGCGCGCTTGCCTTTTGAGCTGACGAACGGACAGCGCGAGGTGCTCGGCGTGTTGTCCGCTGAGCTCGCCGCGACCCGCCCGCTCAACCGCCTGCTGCAGGGCGAAGTGGGATCGGGCAAGACGATCGTCGCGGTACTGGCGATGCTGCAGATGGTCGACGCGGGATACCAGTGTGCGCTCTTGGCCCCGACGGAAGTGCTTGCCGCCCAACACTTACGGTCGATACGCGAGGTCCTCGGGCCGTTGGGGATGGGCGGACAGCTGGGCGGGGCCGACAACGCAACCCGGGTGGCGTTGCTCACCGGGTCGATGACGGCCGGGCAGAAGAAGCAGGTTCGCGCCGAGATCGTAAGCGGCCAGGCCGGAATCGTCATCGGCACCCATGCGCTGCTGCAGGACGCCGTCGACTTTCACAACCTGGGCATGGTGGTAGTCGACGAGCAGCACCGCTTCGGTGTGGAGCAGCGAGATCAGTTGCGCGCCAAGGCTCCTGCCGGCATCACCCCGCACTTGCTGGTGATGACCGCTACGCCGATACCGCGCACCGTCGCGCTCACCGTCTACGGCGATTTGGAAACCTCGACGCTGCGCGAACTTCCCCGCGGACGCCAGCCGATCGCCACCAATGTCATCTTCGTCGCCGACAAGCCCGCCTGGCTCGAGCGTGCCTGGCGGCGCATCATCGAGGAGGTCGCCGCCGGCCGCCAGGCCTACGTGGTGGCACCCCGGATCGACGAGTCCGACGACACGGACTCCCAGGACGGCCGCCGGCCGTCGGCGACGGCGGAAGGTCTGTTCACCCGGCTGCGCTCGGCCGAGCTGGCGGATCTGCGATTGGCGCTCATGCACGGACGATTGCCGGCCGACGAGAAAGAGGCCGCGATGGCGGCGTTTCGCGCCGGTGAGGTCGATGTGCTGGTGTGCACCACCGTCATTGAGGTGGGCGTCGACGTCCCCAACGCCACGGTCATGCTGGTGATGGATGCCGACCGGTTCGGTATCAGCCAGTTGCATCAGCTGCGTGGCCGCATCGGGCGCGGCGAGCATCCCAGCCTGTGCCTGCTGGCCAGCTGGGTGTCGCCCGGGTCGCCGTCAGCGGACCGGCTGCGGGCGGTCGCCGGGACCCTGGACGGATTCGCCCTGGCCGATCTGGACCTCAAGGAGCGCAAGGAGGGAGATGTGCTGGGCCGCAACCAGTCCGGCAAGGCCGTCACTCTCAAGCTGCTGTCGCTGGCCGAGCATCAAGTGTTCATCGAGGCCGCCCACGACTTCTGTACCAGCGCCTACGACGACGGCCATCCGCATCTCGGGCTGGAAGTGATGGCAGCACGCTTCACCGACACCGACCGCATCGAATACCTGGACAAAGCGTGACGCGCCGGCTGTTGCTCTGGCTGGCGCTGGCCGCGGTGCTGGCGTTGGTGGTGGCTTATCAGACCTTGGGATCGTCGTCGGCCCGGCATGCCGAGGAGTTCGCCGCGCGCGCCGACATCCCGACGGTGCAGCCCGGCACCGACGTGCTCGCCGGAATCGCCGTGCTGCCGCAGCGCAGCCACCGCTACGACTACCGCAGAGCGGCATTCGGGGAGGCCTGGGACGACGACAATGACGCCCCGCTCGGCCACAACGGCTGCGACACCCGCGACGACATCCTCAACCGCGATCTCACCGACAAGACCTTTGTGGCCACCAAGCGCTGCCCGAATGCGGTGGCCACCGGCACGCTGCATGACCCCTACACCAACGCCGTCATCGCCTTCCAGCGCGGCGCCAAGGTCGGCGAAGCGGTGCAGATCGACCACATCGTCCCGCTCGCGTACGCCTGGGACATGGGGGCCTACGGCTGGCCGGATCCGGTGCGGCTGCGGTTCGCCAACGATCCGGGCAACCTGCTGGCCGTGCAGGGTCAGGCCAACCAGAACAAGGGCGACCTGCCGCCGGCGCAGTGGATGCCGCCGAACAAGGCGTTCGCCTGTCAGTACGCGATGCAGTTCATCGCCGTGCTGCGGGGTTACTCGCTACCGGTGGACCAGGCGTCCACCGACGTCCTGCGCCAGGCCGCGGCCACCTGCCCGACGGGCTAGTGCCCGCGCGAGTGTGAATCTCACGACGCGACACGCCGATGAGGCGTCAGCGGGTTCACACTCGGCGAGAGGGATTGCTAGCCGGCGTAGGTCAGCGGGTCCTCACGGATGCGGGTGCCGTCGTTGAGGCCGTTGATCGCGTCCATGTGCTCGGCGGCCAATTCGAAATCGAACACGTCGAGGTTGCTGGCGATGCGTTCGGCCTTGGCGGACCGGAAGACGACCGCGTTGCCCAGTTGCAGGTTCCAGCGCAGCAGCACCTGTGCGGGCGTCTTCCCGTATTCGCCGGCGACCGAGGTCACGGTCGGGTTGTCCATCAGCCGGCCCAGCGCTAGCGGGGTGTAGGACTGCGTGACGACGTTGTGCTGGGCATTGGCCTTGCGCAGCTCGTCCTGGTTGAGCAGCGGGTGCAACTCGATCTGGTTGACCGCCGGGGTGACGAACGTGAGGTCGATGACCATCTCCAGGTGCTCATCGGTGAAGTTGGACACCCCGATCGAGCGGGCATGCCCTTCACCGCGCGACTGAATGAGCCCGCCGAATGCGTCCACATACTTACCGATGGTCGGGGCCGGCCAGTGGATCAGGTACAGGTCCACGTAATCCAGGCCGAGCCGGTCCAGGCTGGCCTGGCAGGCGTCCTGGGAGACGCTGAAACCATGCTCTGCGGTTGCCAGCTTGGTGGTGACGAACAACTCGGCGCGCGGAATCCCGGAGGCCGCGATGGCGCGCCCGACGGCGGCCTCGTTGCCGTAGACGGCGGCGGTATCGATCAGCCGGCAGCCGACTTCCAGTGCCGCCGAGACCGCGCGTTCGGTCTCGTCCTCTGACAATTCCGCGACGCCAAGGCCAAGCACCGGCATCGTGTTCTCGTCGTTGAGCGTGATTGAGGGGATCGAGGGGCTCGGGGCGCCCGACATCATTTCACCTACCTGTTTGAAGTGAACGTTCTCGGATTAGGGCCAAGCCGTGTTCCGTCATCGAGCGACGAGATCGACGCCATTTCATTGGCGCTGAGTTCGAAGTCGAACACGTCGAAGTTGCTCGCAATCCGGATTGGGTTCACCGACTTGGGGATCACGATATTACCGAGTTGTATATGCCACCTAATCAACACCTGGGCCGGTGTCCGCCCGCAGCCTTCCGCGACGGCCGTCACGGTCGGGTGAGTCAGCAGCGTGCCCCGGCCCAAGGGCGACCACGCTTCGGTCGCGATGCCGCGTTGAGCATGCACTTTGCGCAATTCGGTCTGCGGCAGCTGCGGATGCAGCTCGATCTGGTTGACCGCCGGGACGATGCCGATGGCGTCGATAAGGACCATGAGGTGCTCGGGCTCGAAATTGCTGACGCCGATAGACCGGATTCGGCCCTGATCGCGTAGGTGGGCAAATGCCTTGAAAGTGTCCACGAACTTGTTGAGCAGCGGCTGGGGCCAATGAATCAGATAAAGGTCCAGATAATCCAGCCCGAGGCGCTCCATGCTGGCGTCGAACGCCTTGAGCGTGCTGTCGTAGCCCTGGTCGGGATTGGCCAGCTTGGTCACCACGTACAGTTGGTCGCGGGGCACGTCGGAATCGGCGATCGCGCGCCCGGTCTCACGTTCGTTGCGGTAGGCCGCCGCGGTGTCGATATGCCGATAACCGGCGCGCAGCGCGGCACCCACCGCCTGTTCGGTGTCTGCCGGCTCGATCTTGAAGACACCGAGGCCCACGGCGGGGATCGAGTTGCCGTCGTTCAGTGTCACAGAGCTTTGTTCTAGGGAGCAGCCCATGACCAAGAGTCTGCCAGGCTCGCCGGATCTGCAGCCGGGGGTAAGGCATGAACCGCTGCGGTGGACGACGCGCATGCAGAACACCGCCACCAGCGTCGGGATCAAGGTCATTCCGTGGATTCCCACCCGGGCCAAGCGGTTGCTCGCGGGCGGTCGTTCGGTGGTCATCGACGGCAACACTCTCGACCCGACCCTGCAATTGATGCTGTCGGCGCAGCGCACCTTCGGCATCGACGGACTGGTTGTCGAGGACGACCCGGCCGCTTCCCGGTCGCTGATGTTGCAAAGCATGCTGGACATGCCCGGTCCTCAGATTCATGTCGAGGTG
The DNA here is from genome assembly GCF_002086155.1 of Mycobacterium angelicum. Lineage (GTDB taxonomy): Bacteria > Actinomycetota > Actinomycetes > Mycobacteriales > Mycobacteriaceae > Mycobacterium > Mycobacterium angelicum. Next base: position 11,891 of record NZ_MVHE01000073.1, read on the forward strand.
AAAGAGGTGACGCTGCCGGGGTCGGCCGGTGAGCTCCGCGCCCGGCACTACCTGCCGCCCGGTGCTGCGCCGGCGCCGCTGCTGGTCTTCTACCACGGTGGTGGCTTTTCGATCGGCGACCTGGACACCCACGACGCGGTGTGCAGGTTGACCAGCCGCGACGCGGGCGTACACGTGCTGTCCGTCGACTACCGGCTGGCGCCCGAGCATCCTGCTCCGGCCGCGGTCGACGACGCCTTTGCGGCGTTCAACTGGGCCTGCGAACACGCCGACGAACTCGGCGCCATCCCCGGACAGGTCGCCGTCGGCGGCGACAGCGCGGGCGGCAACCTGGCCGCCGTGGTGGCCCAACTGGCGCGCGACGGCGGCGGCCCCACCCCGGTGCTGCAGTGGCTGATCTATCCGCGCACCGACCACACCGCCAAGACGCGGTCACTGAGCCTGTTCGCGCGCGGCTTCTTGCTGACCAAACGCGACATCGATTGGTTTGAATCGCAATACCTGCGGGGCTCTGGAATCGATCGGGCAGATCCCCGGGTGTCCCCGGCGCGGGCGAAGTCGTTGGCCGGACTGGCGCCGGCGCTCATCGCGGTTGCCGGTTTCGACCCGCTGCGCGATGAGGGCGCGGACTACGCGGCGGCATTGCGAGCCGCAGGCACCCCGGTGGACCTGCGCAGCATGGGCTCGCTGACGCACGGCTTCGTCAATCTGTTTCAGCTGGGTGGCGGCTGCGCCGCCGGGACGAAAGAGCTGATTTCGGCGCTGCGTGCGCACCTGAGCCGCGCCTGAGTTGGTGCGGGGGCCGCCGGTACGCTAGAGGCGCCTTCTCAGCAAGTTTGGCAACAAGCAGCCCGACCGAAGACATGTGAGGATCAGCGAACCTGTGGCCGACAAAAAGAAACCCCCGCGGATCGACCTGAAGTCGCCCGACGGCAAATTCGGCCGGCTGCTGCAGATCGGTGGCACGGCGATCATCGTGCTGTTCGCCGTCGGCCTGGTGTTCTACATCGTCACCTCGCACCAAAAGAAGCAAAGTGCGGGGGTCGGGCCGGGACATGCAGTCCGGGTGACCTCGGGCAAGTTGGTGACCCAGCCCGGCACCAGCAACCCCAAAGTGGTGCTCTCGTTCTACGAGGACTTCCTGTGCCCGGCGTGCGGCAATTTCGAGCGCAGCTTTGGGCCGACCGTTTCCAAGCTGGTCGACATCGGCGCCGTTGCGGCCGACTACACCATGATTGCGTTCCTGAGCAGCCCGCAAAACCAGAACTACTCGGCGCGGGCCGCCGCCGCGGCCTACTGCGTAGCCGATGAGTCCCTGGCGGCATTCCGCCGATTCCACGAGGCGCTCTACGATCCCAACATCCAGCCCAGGGAAGATGGCAAGACCTTCCCCGACAACGCGAAGCTGATTGAAATCGCGCGTGAATCCGGTGCGGGGGGCAAGGTGCCGGACTGCATCAACAGCGGGAAGTACATCTCGATGGTCGACGGGTTAGCCAGGGCGGAGAACATCCGGGCAACCCCGACGGTCAAGTTCAACGGCAACGACTATCAGTGGTCGACGCCGGATGCGCTGGTTGCCAAGGTCAAAGAGGTCGTCGGCAATGTGCCCGGCATTGACGCCCTCGCGGCCGGCGACGCATCCTGACGAGTGTGGTGTCAGCCCAACCCGCCGAGCCATCCGACGATGTGACGCCGGCTGCGCCGGGTGACATCGCGGTGCCGGCGCCCAGCGCGTGGTGGGTGCTGATTGCCGGCGTGATCGGCCTGGTCGCTTCGTTGACGCTGACGGTGGAGAAGATCGAGCTGCTCCTCAATTCGTCCTATGTGCCGTCCTGCAACGTCAACCCCATCCTTTCCTGCGGTTCGGTGATGATGACGCCGCAGGCTTCGCTGCTCGGCTTCCCCAACCCGGTGGTCGGCATCGCCGGTTTCGCCGTGGTAGTGGTGACGGGCGTGTTGGCGGTGACGAAAGTCCCTCTGCCGCAGTGGTATTGGCTGGGGCTGACGATCGGGTTGCTGATCGGTGCGGGGTTCGTGCACTGGCTGATATTTCAGAGTCTGTACCGAATCGGCGCTTTGTGCCCGTACTGCATGGTGGTGTGGGCCGTCACCGTCACGCTGCTGGTGGTGACGGCGTCCATCGTGTTTCGCCCCGTGCTCGCGCGCCGGGATGCCGGTGTGGCGCGGCTGCTTTTCGGCTGGCGATGGTCGATCACCACGCTGTGGTTCACCGCGGTGTTCCTGATGATCATGGTCCGCTTTTGGAACTACTGGTCGACACTCATCTGAGAAGAGCCAACGTGATTTCCAAAGTGCTGGTTGCCAATCGCGGCGAGATCGCGATCCGGGCCTTCCGTGCGGCCTACGAACTCGGTATCGGCACCGTGGCCGTCTACGCGCACGAGGACCGCAATTCGCTGCATCGAACCAAGGCCGACGAGTCCTATCAGATCGGCGAACTCGGTCGCCCGGTGCGGGCCTACCTGTCCGTCGACGAGATCGTCGGCACCGCGCGGCGGGCCGGGGCTGACGCCGTCTACCCCGGATACGGATTCCTTTCGGAGAACCCGGATTTGGCGGCGGCGTGCGCGAGCGCGGGCATCACGTTCGTCGGGCCCAGCGCCGAAGTGCTTGAGCTGACCGGAAATAAGGCGCGCGCCATCGCCGCCGCCCGGGAGGCGGGCCTGCCGGTGCTGACGTCGTCGGCGCCGTCGGCGTCGGTGGACGAGCTGGTGTCGGCATCGGCCGGGATGCGCTTCCCGTTGTTCGTCAAGGCGGTCGCCGGCGGCGGCGGGCGCGGCATGCGCCGCGTCAACGACCCCGCCGCGCTGCCGGAGGCGATCGAAGCGGCCAGCCGGGAAGCCGAGTCGGCGTTCGGGGATCCCACGGTCTACCTCGAACAGGCGGTGCGCAATCCGCGCCACATCGAGGTGCAGATTCTGGCCGACACCCACGGCGACGTGATCCACCTGTACGAGCGCGACTGCAGCGTGCAGCGACGGCATCAGAAGGTCATCGAACTGGCGCCGGCGCCCAACCTGCCCGCCGAATTGCGCGGCAAGATCTGCGCCGACGCCGTCGCCTTCGCCCGCCACATCGGCTACAGCTGCGCCGGCACGGTCGAGTTTCTGCTGGACGAAAGCGGCGACTACGTCTTCATCGAGATGAATCCGCGGATCCAGGTGGAGCACACCGTCACCGAGGAGATCACCGATGTCGATCTGGTTTCCAGCCAGCTCCGCATCGCTTCGGGGGAGTCACTGGCCGACCTGGGCCTGACCCAGGACGCGGTCCGGCCACACGGCGCGGCGCTGCAGTGCCGGATCACCACCGAGGATCCGGCCAACGGCTTCCGGCCGGACACCGGGCGGATCAGCGCCCTGCGTATCCCCGGCGGTGCCGGCATCCGCCTGGACGGCAGCACGGTGCTGGGCGCCGAGATCAGCGCGCACTTCGATTCCATGCTGGTCAAGCTGACCTGCCGGGGGCGCGACTTCTCGACCGCGGTGAACCGGGCACGCCGGGCGATGGCCGAGTTCCGGATTCGCGGCGTATCGACGAACATTCCCTTCCTGCAAGCGGTTCTGGACGATCCCGACTTTCAGGCCGGCCGCATCACCACCTCGTTCATCGATGAGCGCCCGCAGTTGCTCACCGCCCGAACCTCGGCCGACCGCGGCACCAAGATCCTCAACTACCTGGCCGATGTCACCGTCAACAAGCCGCACGGCACCCGGCCGTCGACGGTGTACCCGCAGGACAAGCTGCCCGACATCGACTTGGATGCCGCGCCGCCGGCCGGGTCCAAGCAGCGGCTGGTCGAGCTGGGTCCGGAGGGCTTCGCGCGCTGGCTGCGGACGTCGACGGCGGTGGGCGTAACCGACACCACGTTCCGCGACGCCCACCAATCGCTACTGGCGACGCGGCTGCGTACCAGCGGGTTGATGATGGTGGCGCCGTATGTCGCACGCCTGATGCCGCAGCTGCTCTCGGTGGAGTGCTGGGGCGGCGCGACTTACGATGTGGCGCTGCGTTTCCTCAAAGAGGATCCGTGGGAGCGGCTGGCCACCCTGCGCGAACGGATGCCGAACATCTGCCTGCAGATGCTGCTGCGCGGGCGAAACACGGTGGGCTACACGCCATATCCGGTGACGGTCACGTCGGCGTTCATCGAAGAGGCGACGGCCACCGGCATCGACATCTTCCGCATCTTCGACGCGCTCAACAACCTGGACTCGATGCGTCCGGCGATCGATGCGGTGCGCGAAACCGGTTCTGCCATAGCCGAAGTCGCGATGTGTTACAGCGGCGATCTGTCCGACCCGGCGGAGCGGCTCTACACCCTCGACTACTACCTGCGGCTGGCCGAGCAGATCGTGGACGCCGGGGCGCACATGCTGGCGATCAAGGACATGGCCGGGCTGTTACGGGTTCCGGCCGCGCGCACGCTGGTCGGTGCGCTGCGCAGCCGCTTCGACCTGCCGGTGCATGTGCACACCCATGACACACCCGGCGGTCAGCTGGCCAGCTATGTGGCCGCCTGGCAGGCCGGTGCCGACGCCGTCGACGGCGCCGCCGCCCCGATGGCCGGGACCACCAGCCAGCCCGCGCTCAGCTCGATAGTGGCCGCCGCCGCGCACACCGAATACGACAGCGGGCTGTCGCTGGAGTCGGTGTGCGCGCTCGAGCCGTATTGGGAGGCGCTGCGAAAGGTCTACGCGCCCTTCGAGTCTGGCTTACCGGGCCCGACGGGACGGGTCTACCACCACGAGATTCCCGGTGGTCAGTTGTCCAACCTGCGCCAGCAGGCGATCGCGCTGGGGCTGGGCGACCGGTTCGAGGAGATCGAGGAGGCGTATGCCGGCGCCGACCGGGTATTGGGCCGGCTGATCAAGGTCACGCCCTCGTCCAAGGTGGTCGGCGATCTGGCCCTGGCGCTGGTCGGCTCGGGGCTGAGCGCCGACGAATTCGCCTTCGACCCAGCACGATTCGACATTCCGGACTCGGTGCTGGGCTTCCTGCAGGGCGAGCTGGGCGACCCGCCCGGCGGGTGGCCCGAGCCACTGCGCAGCGCGGCGCTGGCCGGGCGGCCACCGGCTCGGCCCGCTCCCGAGCTGACCGAGGACGACAAGGCGGCGTTGGCCGCACCCGGGCCCAAACGTCAGGCCACCCTGAACCGACTGCTATTTCCCGGTCCCACAAAGGAATTCGACGAGCACCGGGAAACGTACGGCGACACGTCACAGTTGTCGGCCAACCAGTTCTTCTACGGTCTGCGGCAGGGCGAAGAGCACCGGGTGAAGCTGGAGCGCGGCGTGGAGCTGCTGATCGGGCTGGAAGCCATTTCCGAGCCGGACGAGCGAGCCATGCGCACGGTGATGTGCATCATCAACGGCCAGCTGCGACCGGTGCTGGTGCGCGACCGCAGCATCGCCAGCACCGTTCCGGCCGCCGAGAAGGCCGACCGTGGCAACCCCGGCCACATCGCCGCGCCGTTCGCCGGCGTCGTCACCGTGAGCGTGTCCGAAGGCGAGGAGGTGAGCGCCGGACAGACCATCGCCACCATCGAGGCGATGAAGATGGAGGCGCCGATCACCGCACCCAGCGACGGCACCGTGCAGCGGGTGGCGGTGTCCAGCACCGCTGCAGTCGAAGGCGGCGACCTGCTGGTGGTGCTGAGCTGACGCGCCGGCGACGATGCAGAGCGCAGCGATGAGGAGGAGCGGCGCAGTTGACGAGAATTATCGGTGGCGTGGCAGGGGGACGGCGCATCGTCGTTCCGCCGCGGGGGACCAGGCCGACCACCGATCGGGTGCGCGAAGCGCTGTTCAATGTCCTTGCCGCGCGCCGTGATCTGACGGGCCTGGCGGTGCTCGACCTGTATGCGGGTTCGGGTGCGCTGGGGCTGGAGGCGCTGTCGCGCGGGGCCGCATCGGCGTTGTTCGTCGAGTCCGACCAGCGCACCGCGGCCGTTATCGCGCGCAATATCGAGGCCGTGGGTCTGGCCGGTGCGACACTGCGCCGCGGCGCGGTGGCGGCCGTGGTGGCCGCCGGGACACCGGCTGCGGTGGATCTGGTGCTGGCCGATCCGCCCTATGACGTGGGCACCGCCGAGATCGAGGCAGTCCTGGGCGCACTGGTGGCCCACGGCTGGGCCGGACCCGGGACCGTCGCGGTGGTCGAGCGGGCGGCAAGCAGCGAACCGTTGACGTGGCCGCAGGGTTGGGAGCTGTGGCCGTCGCGCGTCTACGGCGACACCCGTTTGGAGCTGGCCGAACTGGGCTGATGCGCCCTGCTACGGTCTTGTTTCATGAGCGGCGCGGTTTGTCCGGGATCGTTTGACCCCGTCACCTTGGGCCACATCGACGTTTTCGAACGTGCGGCGGCTCAGTTCGACGAGGTGGTGGTCGCGATCCTGACCAATCCCGCCAAGAAGGGCATGTTCGACCTGGACGAGCGCATCGCGATGATCAACGAGTCGACGACGCACTTGCCCAACTTGCGAGTGGAGTCCGGGCAGGGGCTGGTGGTCGACTTCGTCCGGTCCCGCGGCATGAATGCCATCGTGAAGGGCCTGCGCACTGGCACCGATTTCGAATACGAGCTGCAGATGGCGCAGATGAACAAGCACGTCGCCGGCGTCGACACGTTCTTCGTCGCGACGGCGCCGCGCTATTCGTTCGTGTCGTCGTCGCTGGCCAAAGAGGTCGCGCTGCTGGGCGGTGATGTGTCCGAGCTGCTGCCCGAACCGGTCAACCGGCGGCTACGCGAGCTGATCGCGAAGAAACGGGCCTAGCGCCGGCAGTTGCTCAGCGGACCAGGCCCGTTCGGTTCGCTACGACTTAGTTCGGGTCAAAGCACTGGTAGAACGTCTGCGTCGCGTAGTCGTAGCAGGTGTATGTGCCGTATGCCTGGTGGGTCGGTGCTGCGTCGGCGGTGCCGACGGAGGCGCCGAAGGCCGCCAGGCCGATTGCCGAGGCCAGCAATGACATCCCGGCCAGGGCACGGATACGGGTGGTGAACATTAATACCTCTTGCTTTCCGCGTGGTTTGCGTTGTGGGGGGCGGCGGTTGCCGTTGCACAAAGATTGCTGGCAGCCGCTTGACGAAACCTTGTGACATCCTTGGCGTTGCGGAATGCGCCTTTAGAAGACGATGGTTTGGTTGTCGTGCAGGATAACCCGGTCCTGGCAGTGCCACAGCACCGCGCGCGACAGCACCGCGCGCTCGACGTCGGCGCCCACCCGCACCAGGTCGTCAACGGTGTGAGTGTGGTTGACCCGCACCACATCCTGTTCGATGATGGGGCCCTCGTCGAGCACCTCGGTGACGTAATGTGCCGTTGCCCCAACGAGTTTGACGCCTCGCTCGCGGGCGCGCTTGTACGGGGACGCGCCGATGAAGGCGGGCAGGAACGAGTGATGAATGTTGATCAGTGGGCAGCCGACTGCGTTGAGGAACTCCGGGGTGAGGATCTGCATGTAGCGGGCCAGCACCACCAAATCCACGTTGCCGCTGAGCAACTGGAGCTGACGCTGTTCTGCCTCGGCGCGGGTGTCCCGGGTGGCGGGGATGTGGATGAACGGCACCCCGAACGGCCGTACATGCTCGGCCAGGTCGGGGTGGTTGGCGATCACCATGGCCACAGACATTTGCAGTTCGCCGCGGCGGTTGCGCCACAACAGATCCAGCAGGCAGTGGTCGTCGCGCGACGCCATGATGGCGACCCGCTTGGGCTTGGCCGCTTCGGTAAACCGGTAGTCGATGCTGAACTTGTCGGCGACGGTGGCCGCGAACTCGCGCTCCAGTCCGTCGATCGCGGCCGTCAGGCCGGGTAGGTGAAATATCGCGCGCTGCAGGAAGGTTCCGTCCTCTGGCGCGGTGGAGTGCTGGTCGAGCGAGATGATGTTGGCCCCGGCCTGCTTCAGGAAGGTGCTCACGGCGGCGATGATGCCCGGGCGGTCATGGCAGCGCAGCAGCAGCCGGCCGATATCGGCCGGCGGCGGGGGACCGGCCGGCCGTTGCGGGTAGCTGTCAGGCTCCTTCGGCGTTGGCACCTACGGCCCCCTTTTGCCGGTTGATCAGAATTCCGCAGGCCACTGTACCGCCGGCAGGAGGGTTCGCCACCAGTTAGGCAAGCCGATCAATGATCCTTCGGAGAAATACGGACCGGCGTTGGGTGTCAGAGACGAGTAGCCGTCGTTGACCATCGGCTGCAATATCGAGTTGAGGTGATCGACGATCGGCGCCGCGACACCGATCTGCTTGAGCGGCAACAACATCGGCAGCGTCGGTGCCGGGACCACGTAGGTGGTGATCGTGCCACCCAACGGGTCGGTCACACTGGACAGCTGCACCACGGCCGACGGCGATACCAGTGCGGCCGGGTCGTGGTAGTAAGCCGCCCCGAACAGTGAGTTCGCCACCGCCAAGAGATTCCAGGGCCGGTCGGGCGGATTGCCCCAGAAGTCGTATTGGCCGAACACCACGCTGACGTCGTACTGGGTGTGCGCCAGGGGCTGCACCGTGTAGTCGATCAGCGGCACCGTCGTCCCGTTCGGCAGGTAAATGTGCGCCAGGCCCAGCTCCGGGTTGGAGAACATGGCGAACTGCAGGGCATGGGCCGGCGGTGCGTCCGGAGCCGTTGCGAGATAAGCCAATTCGCGGTTGAGGACGATGGTTCCCTGCGACAGCGCGGCAATGTGCACCGGTGACCCGTTGCCGTTGACTACCGCGTTCATGATCTGGTCGTTGAGTGCGCGTTGCCCCATGGCGATGGCGTCGTTGGCGCCCGGAGCGGCCAGGCTACCGCTGAAGATGCCGATGCTGGCCGGGTAGTTGACCACCTGGGCCATGGTGTTGGGGAACCAGTTCTGGCCGATAGCGTGGTTGAGTAAGTCATAGCCCTGCAGGATCGACACCGTACTGGGTCCCGCGACGCCGCCCTCGAGGAATTTCTGTCCTAGGTAGGGCAGCCGGGTGAGGAAGTTCGGTTGGTAAAGCGGTCCCGCGCCGGGGATCGTGATCCTGGTGCCCGCGGCGGCCGTGGTCGTCACCTGTCCGGCATTGGCGAGCTCGGCGCTGCGATATGCGTTCGCCGTCGCCGTCAATGTCTGCACGAAGCGCTCATGGAAATCCGCCGCCTGCGCGCTGATCGACTGGTAGGCCAAGCCGTGCGCACTGAATATTGCCGCAATGCCCGTCGACACCTCGTCGGCAGCCGCGGTCAGCAAGGATGTGGTGGAGCTGGCCGCTGCCGCGTTGGCCGCACCGACCGCCGACCCCATCGCGGCCACGCTCTCGGCAGCGGTCCTCAGGAAATCGGGTGTTGCCACGACGTACGACACTGACGCCTCCTCGAGGTGGCTGTGAGGTTACTCGCAGCCCGAGCCGCGCGCGGGCTTTCGTGACACCGTCATTTACGCTCACGTCGGCGACGGTCCGCGGCGCGTTCGGCCCGAGAGTAAGGGGAGCAAAATGACCGGGACAGCAAGCGTTGATGCCGAACTTCGGCAGTTGCGCGAAACTACCGTCCTCGCGCATTTCGAAGCAGAGAACGAGCACGACGTCGCGGCCACCCTCGCGACATTCAAATCCGGTTCCGCCCGAACGGAGTTGCCCGGGGAAGTCGCCGATGGGCCAAATGCCGTCGCCGACGCGTACCGAGAGCTCTTCACCGCTTTTCCGGACATGCGCTTCATCGACATCAAGCCCGAATCGCTATGCCACCATGGCAACAGGGTGATCTTGGAATCTCGCGTGCAGGGTACGCACCGGGGAACCTATCGCGGCCTGCCGCCGACTGGCCGCTGGGTCGATTTGCCGGTGGTAGCGATCTTCGAGTTCGACGGCCCCGATCTCGTCTGTGAGCGCGCCTACTTCGACCGCCTCGCGTTATTGATGCTCCTCGGCGTCGCTCGCGACCCGAACAGCCGGGCCGGTCGGATCGCCGCCCTCCTCAACCACCCCGTGACGGTCGCCCGAGCGGCATTGCGTGCTGCGCGCGGAGCAAGTTAACGCCGCAATGCCGCGCGCGGGCTTGCTTACGGGTCGTCCTCGTCATCGGGTTCGTCTTCTTCCACCAGGAGTTTCTCCGGATGGTGGAAGGTGTTCGTTCGTGGCTGGCCGTGGTCGAGGTGCGGCGGCGGGATCCATTGGGTGTCGCCGTGGGCGTTTTTGCGGGTGGCCCAGCCCTTTTCGGCCAGCGGGTGATGGCCGCCGCAGGCGAAGGTGAGCTGGTCGACGTCGGTGCTGCCGCACTGGGCATGCGGGATGCAATGGTGCACTTCACAGTAGTACCCCGGCGTATCGCAGCCCGGTGCCGAACAACCGCGTTCCTTGGCGTACAACACAATTCGCTGTGCCGGTGAGGCCAGACGTTTCGTGTGATACAGCGCCAGGGGCTTGCCTTGGTCGAAGATCGCCAGATAGTGGTTGGCCTGGCGGCCCAGGCGGATCACGTCGGGCATGGGCAGGATGGTGCCGCCGCCGGTGAGCCCGCGCCCGGCCGCAGCTTCTAAGTCCTTGAGTGTGGTGGTGACGATGATCGAGG
>NZ_MVHE01000074.1 GCF_002086155.1 Mycobacterium angelicum
CCCCGGCACCCCCGCCACCCGGGTGTCCGGAATTGCTCGCCGAGGTGTACTGGCCGTCGCCGCCGATCCCGCCCGCGCCGCCGGCGCCGCCCAGCCCGATCAGGCCCGAATCGCCGCCGTGTCCCCCGCTGCCGCCGTGCCCTCCGGTGCCGCTGATGCTGCCCGGGTAAGCGTTGTTCGCGCCTCCGCCGCCGCCGCCGATTCCTCCGGCGCCGCCGCCGCCGATCAGCCCGCCTTTGCCGCCGTCGCCGCCGATCCCGCCGGCGCCGCCGTCGATGGGCTTGAAGGTGTAGCCGCCCTCGCCGCCGTGACCGCCCGCACCACCGCTGCCGCCGTTGCCGTAGAGCCAGGCGTTGCCGCCGGCCCCGCCGGCCCCGCCGGCTTGGGGGTTGCCACCGGCCTGACCGACGGCACCCGCTCCCCCTTGTCCACCACGTCCGCCGTTGCCGATCAAGCCGGAGTTGCCGCCGCGGCCGCCGGCCTGACCCGCCGCCCCGGCAGCACCGTTGCCCCCATTGCCCCATAGCCATCCACCGTCGCCACCGGCCTGGCCGGGTGCCTTCCCATCGGCACCGTTGCCGACCAGCGGGCGCCCGGTCAGCAGTTGCGCCGGTGCGTTTATCGCGTCGAGCATCTGTTGCTGCGCGGCTGCCGCCGCGTTGACCGCCTCGGCATTCGCGTACTGGCCGGTGCCTGCCCGCATGTTCTGCACGAATCGGTCATGAAACGACGCCACCTGGGTGCTGATCGCCTGGTATTCCTTGGCATGCGACCCGAACAAGGCCGCAATTGCCGCAGACACGTCGTCGGCACCGGCAGCGGCGACAGTTGTGGTCGCAGCGGCAGCGGCCGCATTGGCCTGATGGATCGTCGTGCCGATATTCGAGAGTTCCGCTGCCGCGGCGTCCAAGAATTCCGGTGTGGCGAATACGAATGACATCTGGGCCCTCCATTACCTCTACAAAATTTCGTGAACTGCGCCGGACACCTGCGACTCAGGAGCCGATGCCGGTGGCGAAGAAACCGGACAGCCTGCCGCCGACGTTTCCGATGCCCGAACTGAAGGCGGCGGCCGCCAGGGCCAGGGGGCCGGTGTTGTACAAGCCCGAAATGCCGGCGCCCAGGTTGGCCGCCCCGGACGCCAGGGCTCCGACGTTGCTGAAACCGGAGACGAACTCGTGGGCCGCGTTGAACATCCCCGAGGTCAGCGACCCGGAATTGAAGAACCCCGAGTTACCGCCGGTTCCGGTGTTGAAGAAACCCGAGGATGGGCCGGCCGTGGCGTTGCCGAAGCCCGGGGCCGCGGCGAAATGGACTACCGGGACGGTGATGGGGCCGACGGTGTTGACGATCGGTATGTGCAATGTCGCCGGCCCCACGGTGATGTCGAGTGGGATGCGATTGATGACGATCTCGGGAACCTCGACTTTTAAGTCTCCCGAAATCGGGACATGGGCGGTGCCGAGTTCACCGAAGCTGATGTCGAATTTAGCGTCCACCGGGACCGGAATATCGAACGCGTGAACCTTGAGGCCAGTGATGGATCCGGTGACCGGTATCGACAGATTCACATCCGCGGCGAGGTTCAACGGAATGCCGGCGATGGCGAGGGTATAGTCGTAGCCCACTCGACCCTGGTTATCGCCGCGCCAGAAGAACCCATTATTACCACTACCGGAGTTGAATGCGCCGGTGTTCAGGTTGCCGGAATTGTAACTGCCCGTATTAGTATTTCCGATATTGTAAAAACCGGTGTTGGCGCTGCCCGGATTGAAACTTCCGGTGTTGACGTCGCCTATGTTGAACGAGCCGGTGTTGTAGCTGCCGGCATTGAACAAACCGGTGTTGAAGCTGCCGACGTTGCCGATTCCGGTGTTGGCGACGGCGGCGTTGAACAGCCCGGTGTTGAAGCTGCCGGTGTTGCCCAGTCCCCAGTTGCCGTGACCCGAGTTGGCGAAGCCGGCGTTGCCGGAGCCGGAGTTGAACAAGCCGGTGTTGTCGGTGCCCGAGTTGAGGCCGCCGAACCCGACCAGGTTGCTGCCGGTGAAGCCGATTCCCCAATTCCCGTTGCCGGTGTTGGCAAAGCCGATGTTGCCGTTGCCGGTGTTGCCGAAACCGATGTTCCAATCGCCGGTGTTTCCGAACCCGATGTTATGGCTGCCGGTGTTGCCGAAGCCCAAATTGACATTGCCCAGGTTGCCGAATCCGATGTTTCCGCTGCCCAGATTGCCCAAGCCGGCGTTCAGGCTGCCGAAATTCCCGCTGCCGAAGTTGAGCCCGCCGACGTTGGCGCTGCCCAGGTTGAGGCCGCCGACGTTGGCGCTGCCCAGGTTGAGGCCGCCGCCGTTGGCTAAGCCAGCCAGATGGGGGTAGCCCGACCCGGAGGTGCCCAGGTTTTGAAAGCCCGATTGCAGGGCGCCGACATTGAACAGGCCCGAATTGCCAAAGCTGCCGGATGAGACATTGACGAAGCCGGAATTGCCGGCGCCGAGGTTGCCGAACCCCGATGTGCCGCCCGCTCCGCTGTTGAAGAAACCCGATGACGGCGCTGTGGTGCTGTTTCCGAAGCCGGGCCCGGCCGGCATATCGAATACCGGGATGCTGATCGGCCCGATGCCGCCGTTGACCTTTACGCCGATGAAAGTCTCGGGTCCACCCACTTGAATGGATATCGTCGGACCGTCGACGACGATGGATGGCATTTCAATGGGCCCGACGGAGCCGCTTAGGTTCTTAAGTGGGCCGAGGTTGATTTTCGGAATGGTGAACGCCTTGAGGCTAATGGTCCCGACCGTCCCGCTCACCGGAATGCTCAACGGTACGTTCAAGGGCAGATCCAGCGGAATCCGCGGAATCGTGATGCTGTAGGAGAAGCCGACGGTGCCCTGACCGCTGCCGCGGGCGAAGAATGCGTTATTCATGCTGCCGGTGTTGAATGCTCCGGTATTCAAATCACCGGTATTGGCCACACCCGTATTTATGTGGCCCGGGTTGTAGAAACCGGTGTTCGTGTCGCCGGGGTTGACGCTGCCCGTGTTGAAGCTGCCGACGTTGAGGCTTCCCGAGTTGTAGCTGCCGACATTGGCGAAGCCGGTGTTGAAGATGCCGGCATTGAAGAAGCCGGTGTTCGCCTTTCCGGCGTTGAATAGGCCGGTGTTGTGGCTCCCGGCATTGCCGATACCGAAATTTCCATTACCCGAATTGAAGTAGCCGGAGTTGCCGGTGCCCGAGTTGAACAGGCCGGTGTTGGCCGTCCCAGAGTTGAGCCCGCCGAAGCCCACCAGATTGCTGCCGGTGAAGCCGATTCCCGAGTTGCCGTTGCCGGTATTGGCGAGACCGGTATTGCCGTTGCCGGTGTTGCCGAAGCCGATGTTGTAGTCGCCGGTGTTGCCGAAGCCGATGTTGTGGTTACCGGTGTTGCCGAAGCCGAGGTTGCTGCTGCCCAGGTTGCCCAAGCCGAAGTTTCCGCTGCCCAGGTTGCCCAACCCGATGTTGAGGTTGCCGAGGTTTCCGTTGCCGAAGTTGAGGCTGCCGACGTTTCCGCTACCCAGGTTGAGGTCGCCGACGTTGGCGTTGCCCAGGTTCAGACTGCCCATGTTGGCGAACCCGAGGTTGAAGACGCTCGACAGACCTAGCGGACGCAAGCCCGCCGCGGCCGCCGAAGCGCCGTAGTGATAACCGACCATCGTCGCCACGTCGTGCGCCCACATGTGTTCGTAGCGGGCCTCTGCGGAGGCGATCGCCGGTGCGTTCTGCCCGAAGAGATTCGACGTCACCAGCGACACCAGTTCCGACCGATTGGCGGCGACGATCGCTGGATGCACCATCGCGGCGCGCGCGGCCTCGTAGACGTCGGCGGCCGTTTTGACTTGACTTGCGGCCTGCTCGGCGTGCGCCGCGGCCGATTGCAACCACCCCAGATAGGGAGCTGCGGCCTCGGCCATCGCCGTCGCCGCCGAACCCTGCCACGAGTCCAACGCCAGCCCGAGGGCTACTGACCGGAAAGATGCCGCCGCCCAACGCAACTCGGCACTCAAGCCGGTCCAGGCGCTCGCCGCCTGCAGCATCGGGCCAGAACCCGCCCCGCCGAGAATGCGCGCGGAATTCACCTCCGGCGGCCATACCGAAAAGTTGGTCACGCTGTCCACCGCCCGTCGTCGCTGTCGCAGCAGACTGTGCCGAGCGGAGTTTCGGTAAGGCTTCGCGAATCATGAAATGCGCTGGTCGTCGCGGTTTTAGTGGCGCAACGACGCGCCGGCTAGAAAGCTGGGACGGCGGCGCGTTCGTAGTGCCATTGCAGGCGCGCGCGCGCTCGCGCGGCCACGGCCGCGACCCCGATGGCCGGCGTCCGCAGCACATCCAGGCGGGCCGGGCCCAGATGGTCGGCGAGCTGCTCGATCTGGTCCGCGGTGAGCGGCGGCGGCTTTCCCGCGTTCACGAACGCCCAGTAGAGGAAGGCGGCATCCTCGTGCCCGCCGAGCCGGATCAATAACCGGGCGACGTAGCGCAGCGCCAGCCACTGCTGGGTTACGTCGCCGAACCGGTCCCACAGTTCAAGCACCGTGATGAACATCTGCGCCGCGGCTCCCGGATCCCCATACAGGGAACGTGTCGCGGCGGCTTCCATCAACGCGCTTCCGTAAACCCAGAAGTTCTGCACGTCGGCGGCCAGTCGCGCCGCATCGTCGAACAAAGCCAGCGCGCGCTCCGGCTCGGATTTCCTGAACAAGTAGCCCAGCGAGAAATATGCCATCGACTGCGCGGTCGGATTGCCCGTCTGCTCGGCGACGGCAACCGCCTCCTGCGCGGTGGGCACGGCGATGTCGTCGTTACGCATGACGCCATGACAGATGGCCACCACAAAAAGCGCCCACCCCAGCCGGATTGGGTCGGACTCCCGCCGTGCGCACGCGGCCTCGGATTCCCAGTAAGCCAGCGCCTGCAACGGTTCGCCCTCGAACAGAGCGACGTCTGCCAGCACATCCGCGGGGTATACGACGCGCGGGCTCCCGCGCACTGGTGCCTTACCCTGCGCCAGTGCCGCAAGGGATTTCGCGCGGGCGAACTCGGCATGGTTCCAGGCGACCCGGCTGGCCGTGCCCACCGCGGCGGGGAACAACGGATGATCATGATCGGCTACGGCGATTACCCGCTCGGCCCACTCGGCTATCTCGTAGCCGATCCGCCAGCCGATCAGCTCAGGCACCGACGCGACCAATCGCAGTGCGAGATCGATCTTTTGCGCATGCATTGCATGCGCGAAGGCGGCACGCAGATTGTCGTAGTCGGGCAGCATCCGCTCGACCCATTCCTGCTCCTGAGCCTCACGCATAGCCGCCCCGGCACGTTCGGCGAGCTCGGTGAAGTAAACCGCATGCCGCATCGCGAATTGCTCGCCAATCCCGTTCTCCGCCAGCCGCTCTCGTCCGTAGGCACGCAGCGTCTCCAAGAAGCTGAAGCGCGTGCGTTCCTCGACAGTGCGCGTCACCACCATGGACTTGTCTACTAGGCGGGTCAGCAATTCCAGGGTGTCATCCTCGCCGGATCCCGGCGCGCCGCACACGCTGTGCGCCGCTTCCAGGTCGAAAGATCCCGCAAAGACCGATATTCGGGAAAATAGCGACTGTTCCGGCTCGGTGAGCAAGCGGTAGGACCACGCGATCGTCTCGGCCAGGCTCTGCTGGCGGGGCAGCGCGTTGCGCGCCCCGCCCCGCAACAGTCCCAGGTAGTCCGGGCGCCGGGCCACGTCCAGGCTGCTCATCACCCGCATCCGCGCTGCCGCCAGCTCCACACCCAATGGCAGGCAGTCGACCCGGCGGCAAATCTCGGCCACGGCACCCATCGGCTGGTCCTCCAGCGCGAAGTCCGGGCGGCTGGCCCGGGCACGCTCGGCGAACAATCGGGTGGCGTCCTCTTCGCGCAGGGGAGGCACGTTGACGATCCGCTCACCCGGGATGGCCAACGGTTGCCTGCTGGTCGCCAGCACCGACACCCGCGGGCAATGCCGCACGATCCGGTCGATGAACCGTCCGGCGGTCTCCAGCACGTGCTCGCAGTTGTCGAACACCAGCAAGACCTCGCGCTCGCGCAGGTACTCGATCACGCTGGTCTCGATGTCCATACCCTGCTGTTGCCGCAGCCACACACTCGCCGCGACCGTGTGCACCACCGCGTCCCCGTGCTCGAGCGGCCCCAGCTCGCAGATCCATACGCCTTCGCTGAAGCGCTCGTCTTCGCGGCTGGCAACCTCGAGCGCGAGCCTCGTCTTACCCACTCCCCCAACCCCGGTCAGGGTCACCAGGGGGCCGGCACCCAGCGCGTCGATGACGCGAGCCAATTCGCGCTGGTGTCCGACGAAGCTGTTGGCGCAGCGCAATTGTCCCGAACGCGGCCGTTGGAATACCGGAGGACGTGACGGCACCAAAAGCTCCGATGCCGGCGCTCTCACCGGAGCGTCCTGCGGCTCGGCCGCCTCGCCGGTGAGGATTTGCTGATGCACCTGCTGCAACGCCGAGCCCGGATCGACGCCGAGCTCATCGACCAGCCGTTCGCGTATCCGCCGGTAGGTGGTCAGGGCATCGGCCTGCCTGCCGGTGCGGAACTGCGCCAGCATCAACTGTGCGGCCAGACGTTCGTCGAGCGGGCTGGCCGAGTGCGCCGCGGTAATCTCGCCCAGCAGCTCAGCGTGTCGCCCGACGCGCAAACCGGCGTCGTTGCGGTCCAATTGCACCGAAAGCCGTTCGGCCGCCAAAGCATTGCGGACGTCGTTGATCCAAGGGGTGTCCAAGGCGGGAAACGGTTCACCCGACCAGATCGCCAACGCTTGTTCGTACCATCGCGCGGCTTCCTGCGGACCGGCGCCGGCGCGTGCCTTCGCCACCATGGACCGGAATCGGTGTAGGTCCACCGATAGCGGGTCGGCGCTGAGAACGTATGCCCCCGGCTCCCGCGAAATCGCGACATCCTGAGTCTCAGCAAGCAGATTGCGCAGCCGGGAGACGTATCCAGCAAGCGCATTGCGGGCACGCAGCGGTGGTTGGTCCGACCACACGCGATCGACGAGCTGGTCAATCGAGACCGGGCGGTTGACGTCGATTAGAAACGCCAGCAGGACACACCGTTGCCGGGCATGACCGATTTCCAGTCGTCGCCCGTCGACTCGGGCTTCGATGTCGCCGAGCACGCGGAACTCGACCGTCATCTCAGCAAACCCTCCCTGCACAGCGCAGCGAATGCATCATGCCTGGTGGGGGTAGCTTACGTCCGGCAACCGGAATTGGGGAGGGTCGGGACCGGTGGTCTTCTGGCGCACTGTTAGCCGGCAGCCGGTGGCCTCGCCACGAACATCAGCCGGTGTCCGTAAGCGGGAGTATTGACGAACTGTCCGAACGGTGGAGCCACCGCAACATTGCTTGCGGCGCCTTCGGCCGCGGCCGAAATCGAGGTCGCATTACCGTGCCCTGGCCATCCAGGCTTGACCCGCGCTCTTGAGGACTGTGCGAGTTAACAGGATCAGCTTCGGCGTTGGCGCGCGATTTCAGCGAGCACCACTCCGGCGGCAACCGAGGCATTCAGCGACTCGGTCTTACCCGCCATCGGAATGGACACCACCGCGTCGCAATTCTCCCGCACCAATCGGGACAGCCCCTTGCCCTCCGAACCAACGACCAACACCATCGGGTCGCGGCCGTCCAAGTCGTCCAGCATGGTTGCACCGCCGGCGTCCAGGCCCACCACCTGAAGGCCACGATTGGCCCAATCCTTCAGTGTCCTAGTGAGATTGGTCGCGCGCGCGATCGGAATCCGCGCCGCAGCCCCGGCGCTGGTGCGCCACGCGACCGCCGTCACCGAGGCCGAGCGGCGCTGTGGAATGAGCACCCCGTGGCCGCCGAACGCCGCGACCGAACGCACGATCGCACCGAGGTTGCGCGGGTCGGAGATGTTGTCCAGCGCGACCAGCATGGCCGGCGACGACTTGAGGGCGGCCGCGATCAGGTCGTCGGGATGGGTGTAGTTGTACGGCGGGACTTGCAGTGCGATGCCCTGATGCAGATGGTTGGCGGTCATCCGGTCCAGATCGCTGCGCGGCACCTCCAGGATGCTGATGCCCAAATCGGCTGCGCGAGAGACGGATTCAGTGAGACGTTCGTCGGCCTCGGCACCGAGCGCAACGTAGAGCGCGGTGGCCGGGACACCCGCGCGCAGGCATTCCAGCACCGGGTTGCGGCCCAGCACGTTTTCCGTTTCGTCAACGCGTTTGGCGGGGCGGCGTTGCTGCGGAGCGGCGGCCCGCTTGGCGGCGGGATGGTTGGGACGCATGTGCGCCGGCGGGGTGGGACCCCGCCCTTCCAGGGCGCGACGGCGCTGGCCGCCCGAGCCGACCGTCGGGCCCTTCTTGGTGCCGGATTTGCGTATCGCACCACGGCGCTGGGAGTTACCGGCCATCTACTTGCCGTCGCCGCCCAGCATCCACTGCGGTCCGTCAGCGGTGTCGGTGACTTCGATGCCGGCATTCTTCAGCCGATCCCGAATCTCGTCGGCCAGCGCCCAATTACGTTGCTCGCGTGCCTTTTCCCGGTTTTCCAGTTCGGCCTGCACCAGCACGTCGACGGCGGCCAGCGCGGCCGACGTTTCGTCGCGGGATTCCCAGCGTTCGTCAAGCGGATCGCAGCCCAGGATGCCCATCATGGCTCGGATCGCGGACGCGCTCTGCAGCGCGCCCTCGTGGTCACCGGCGTCCAGCGCGCGGTTGCCGTCGGCGCGGGTCTGGTGAATTTCGGCCAGTGCGATCGGCACCGACAAGTCGTCGTCGAGCGCTTCGGCAAAGCGCTGCGTCCACTGGCCGGGGCAAACCGCCCCCACCCGGCTGCGCACCCGATGCAGGAACTCCTCCACCCCGACATAGGCCTTGACCGCGTCCTGCAGGGCGGTCTCGGAGAATTCCAGCATCGACCGGTAGTGCGCGCTGCCCAGGTAGTAACGCAGTTCGGCGGGCCGAACCCGTTGCAGCATCACCGGTATGGACAACACGTTGCCCAGCGACTTGCTCATCTTCTCCCCACCCATCGTCACCCAGCCGTTGTGCAGCCAGTAACGGGCGAACCCGTCGCCGGCCGCGCGGCTCTGGGCAATTTCGTTCTCGTGGTGCGGGAAGATCAAATCCATTCCACCGCAATGGATATCGAACTCGGGCCCGAGATACGTGCGGGCCATCGCCGAGCATTCCAGGTGCCAGCCCGGGCGGCCGCGGCCCCATGGCGTCGGCCACGACGGCTCGCCGGGCTTTTCGCCCTTCCACAGGGTGAAGTCGCGCTGATCCCGCTTTCCGGTGGCCACCCCCTCGCCCTGGTGCACGTCGTCCACCCGGTGCCCGGACAGCTGGCCGTACTCGGGGTAGCTGAGTACGTCGAAGTAGACGTCGCCGGCTGCCGCGTAGGCATGGCCGGTTTCGATCAGCCGTTCAATCAACTCGACCATCTGGGTGATGAAGCCGGTTGCCCGGGGCTCCGCCGACGGCGGCAATACGTCCAGCGCGTCGTAGGCCACGGTGAAAGCGCGTTCGTGGGTGAACGCCCACTCCCACCACGGCCGGCCCGCCGCGGCCGCCTTGTTGAGGATCTTGTCTTCGATGTCGGTGACGTTGCGGATGAACGCGACGTCGTAGCCGCGGGCCAACAGCCAGCGGCGCAGGATGTCGAAGGCCACCCCGCTGCGGACGTGCCCGATATGCGGCTGCCCTTGTACGGTGGCGCCACACAGGTAGATGGAGACGTGCCCTTCGCGTAGCGGGATGAAATCACGCACGACGCCGGTCGCCGTGTCATGTAGCCGCAAGCGGGCCTGATCGGTCACGACGTGCCAGCTTACCTGGCCAATTGCCGTAACCTGCGCCCCCAGCTACCGAAGCGAAACCACCAACGCCGTCGCGATGGCCGCCAGGCCCTCGCCACGCCCGGTGAGGCCGAGCCCGTCGGTGGTGGTAGCCGATACCGCCACCGGCGCATTGAGCAGGCGCGAGAGCACCGCCTGCGCCTCGAGTCGGCGCCAGCCGATCTTGGGCCGGTTGCCGATCACCTGCACGGCAGCATTGCCGACCCGATAGCCGTGCTGATTGAGCAGCCCGACGACATGACGCAGCATCTCGCCGCCGCTAACGCCTTGCCACCGCGGATCGTCGACCCCGAACACGTCGCCGATATCCCCGAGACCCGCGGCCGACAACACGGCGTCACACAACGCATGAGCGGCCACGTCACCATCGGAATGCCCGGCGCAACCGTCGGCGCTGGGGAACAGCAACCCCACCAGCCAGCACGGGCGCCCCGGCTCGATCGGGTGCACATCGACGCCCAGCCCGACGCGCGGCAAATCCATCATCGGCGCACGATCGCTTGGGCCAGCAACAGATCCAGCGGGGTGGTGATCTTGAACGCCAGCGGGTCGCCATCGACCACCTGCACCTGGCCGCCGACGTGCTCGACGAGAGAAGCGTCGTCGGTGAAATCGGCGGTACCGGCCGCCCGATAGGCGCGCATGAGTAGCTCGGTGGCGAACCCCTGCGGGGTTTGCACGGCCCGCAGTCCGGCCCGCTCCGGGGTGCCCAGCACCACGCCGTTGGCGTCCACGGCCTTGATGGTGTCAGAGACCGGCAGCCCGGGCACCACCGCGGCGTGGCCGGCGCGCAAGGCGTCCACCACCCGCGCGATGAGCGTCGGAGGCGTCAGCGGCCGGGCCGCGTCGTGCACCAACACGAACTGCGGTGCCACTGATTCGGAAAGCGCAGCCAGCGCCAAGCTGACGGATTCCGTGCGGTCGGCGCCGCCGGCCACCACGGTCGCCTTATGGCCCAGAATGAGCTTTGCCTCGTCGGTACGGTCCGCGGGTGCCGCTACCACGACGGTGTCGACGACCCCGGAATCCAGCAGGCCCTGTACGGCCCGTTCAACAAGGCTTTGCCCCTCAAGCTGACGAAACGCCTTGGGTATCCCGGCAGCGAGCCGCTGACCCGAACCTGCGGCAGGCACGATTGCAGCTACGGTGCCCCCGACCACCTGTTAGAGCCTCGGGGTATTCAGGAAGCGGCGGCCAGAACCTCGTCCAGGATGGTTTCCGCCTTGGCGTCATCGGTGCTCTCAGCCAGCGCCAATTCGCCGACCAGAATCTGGCGGGCCTTGGCCAGCATCCGCTTCTCGCCGGCGGACAGGCCGCGCTCCTGGTCGCGACGCCACAGATCGCGCACGACCTCGGCCACCTTGTTCACATCGCCGGAAGCGAGCTTCTCCAGGTTGGCCTTGTACCGGCGTGACCAGTTGGTCGGTTCCTCGGTGTGGGGTGCGCGGAGCACCTGGAAAACCTTGTCCAGGCCCTCTTGGCCGACGACGTCGCGGACGCCGACATACTCGGCGTTCTCGGCGGGTACTCGGACCGTCAGGTCGCCCTGCGCAACTTTCAAGACGAGATACTCTTTTTGTTCCCCTTTGATGGTTCGGGTTTCGATCGCCTCGACTAGCGCAGCACCGTGGTGTGGATAGACAACGGTGTCGCCGACCTTGAAAATCATCAGATTAGAGCCCCTTTCGTTACTCCATGCTAACACGGACCCTCAACACACGCCGAACAACGGTGCAGGTCAGGGGCATCGTCGGTGAAGATTGGGGGTTGACACACGGGCTAAGACGTGCAAGGCGCCGGCGTTCATCCCGCTCTCATCCGGCTCCCATGAGGCCGATCACCGGACCACAGCTGCCCCGAACACCGGGCCGCGCGGCGATCGATCGCGGGCCGCGCTACCGTCGGCATGACCTAGCTACTACTGTGCATAGTTGGCCCGTTGACCGACGGGTCCGCACCGCGTCATGTGACTTACAGTGCTCCAAGTCCAGCAGGAGGCATTGAGTGAACCGCTTGAAGACCCGCCTCCGATTGATCGGGCTGGCCGCCGCGACTGCCGCAACGGCCCTAGTGCTCAGTGGTTGCGGAGCCGGTCAGGTGTCCCAGACCGCGATGCAGGAGCCGGCCGTCAACGGCAACAAGCTCACCATCAAGAACGTGGCGTTGCGCGACATCCGGATTCAGGCGACCCAGACCGGCGACTTCATTCAGCCCGGCAAACCGGTGGATCTGGTGCTGGTAGCGGTCAATCAGTCGCCGGATGTGCCCGACCGGCTGACGAGCATCACCACCGACATCGGCACCGTGACCATGACCGGTGACGCGCGACTGCCCGCGGGCGGCATGCTGTTCGTCGGCGAGCCCGAAGGCCAGGCCGTCGCCCCCGGCCCACTGGGATCCAGCCAGGCCGCCAAGGCGAGCGTCATGTTGACCAAGCCGATCAGCAACGGCCTCACCTACAACTTCACCTTCACCTTCGAGAAGGCCGGTCAGGGCAGCGTGCTGGTCCCGATTTCGGCCGGCCTGTCGGCACCGCAGGAAGCCTCCCCCGCTCCCGGCAAGCATCAATAGCGGCCGGGGGCTGTCACACCCTCCCGATACGGTCACGGCGTGGCCAACACACGCTCGCAATACCGGTGTTCGGAATGTCGCCACCTATCCGCGAAATGGGTGGGACGCTGCCTGGAGTGCGGCAGTTGGGGCACGGTCGAAGAGTTGGCCGCCCTCGGTACGGCCGGCGGCCAGCGCAGCGCCACGCCCACATCGCAGGCGGTCCCGATCCGTTCGGTGCAACCGAACCTGAGCCGGCATCGCCCCACCGGCGTCGAGGAACTGGACCGGGTGCTCGGTGGCGGCGTGGTGCCCGGCTCGGTGACGCTGCTCGCGGGCGATCCGGGGGTGGGCAAGTCCACGCTGCTGCTCGATGTCGCCCACCGCTGGGCGCAGTCCGGGCAACGCGCGCTGTACATCTCCGGTGAGGAGTCGGCCGGGCAGATCCGCCTGCGGGCCGACCGGATCGGTTGCGGCGGCGGAGAGGTATTCCTGGCCGCCGAATCCGATCTGCATGTGGTGCTGGGTCACATCGACATCGTGCGGCCGGCCCTGGTCATCGTGGACTCGGTGCAGACGATGTCCAGCACCGAGGCCGACGGGGTCGCCGGTGGCGTCACCCAGGTGCGTGCGGTAACCGCCGCGCTCACAGCCGCTGCCAAGGCCAACGGCGTCGCGCTGATCCTGGTCGGCCACGTCACCAAGGACGGGGCCATCGCCGGGCCGCGCTCGCTGGAGCACCTCGTCGATGTGGTGCTGCATTTCGAGGGCGACCGCAACGGCGCGCTACGGATGGTCCGCGGCGTCAAGAACCGCTTCGGCGCCGCGGACGAAGTCGGGTGTTTCCTGTTGCACGACAACGGGATCGAGGGTGTCGCCGACCCGTCGAACCTGTTCCTGGATCAGCGGCCGGCGCCGGTGCCCGGGACTGCGATCACGGTGAAATTGGACGGCAAGCGACCGCTGATCGGAGAGGTGCAGGCGTTGCTGGCGACGCCACCCGGCGGCTCGCCGCGACGAGCGGTCAGCGGTATCGACCACGCCCGCGCCGCGATGATCACCGCGGTCCTGGAAAAGCACGCCCGGCTGAACCTCGCGGTCAACGACATCTACCTGTCCACCGTGGGCGGCATGCGGTTGACCGATCCATCCTCGGATCTGGCCGTAGCCATCGCGCTGGCCTCCGCGTATGCCAACCTGCCATTGCCCACCACCGCGGTGATGATCGGCGAGGTCGGCCTGGCGGGCGATCTGCGCCGGGTCAGCGGCATGGACCGGCGTCTGGGCGAGGCCGCCCGCCAGGGATTCAACATCGCGCTGATCCCGCCGGGGTGCGACGCGGTGCCGCCGGGGCTGCGGGCCCTGTGCGCACCCACCATCGTCGCGGCGCTGGAACACATGATCGACATCGCCGACCACCGCAGTGCCGGCCCGGCAAAGGTGCACCGGCTGGACACCCCGCCATCGCCCGCCCAGCGGGCGTAGCAGAATGCACGCTGTGACTCGTCCGACGCTGCGAGAGGCAGTCGCCCGCCTGGCACCGGGAACCGGGCTGCGCGACGGCCTGGAGCGGATTCTGCGCGGCCGTACCGGCGCCCTGATCGTGCTGGGCCACGACGAGAACGTCGAGGCGATCTGCGACGGCGGATTCTCCCTCGACGTCCGGTATGCGCCCACCCGGCTGCGCGAGCTGTGCAAGATGGACGGCGCGGTCGTGCTGTCCACGGACTGCAGCCGGATCGTGCGGGCCAACGTGCAACTGGTCCCGGATCCATCCATACCGACCGACGAATCCGGGACCCGGCACCGCTCGGCGGAGCGCGCCGCAATCCAGACCGGCTACCCGGTGATCTCGGTCAGCCACTCGATGAACATCGTGACCGTCTACGTCGGCGGCGAGCGGCATGTGCTGGCCGACTCGGCGACCATCCTGTCGCGCGCCAATCAGGCCATCGCGACCCTGGAGCGCTACAAGACGAGGCTCGATGAGGTCAGCCGGCAACTGTCCAGAGCCGAGATCGAAGACTTCGTCGCGCTGCGCGACGTGATGACCGTGGTGCAGCGCCTCGAATTGGTCCGCCGCATCGGTCAATCGATCGACTATGACGCCGTCGAACTGGGCACCGACGGCCGTCAGCTACGGCTGCAGCTCGAGGAGCTGCTGGGTGGCAACGACACCGCCCGGGAGCTGATTGTGCGCGACTACCACGCAAACCCCGGGCCGCTGACCAAGGCGCAAATCGATGCAACCCTGGACGAACTGGACTCCCTGTCGGACAGCGATCTGCTAGAACTCACCGCGCTGGCGAAAGTCTTCGGATACCCGACGACGGCCGACGCTCAGGACTCGGCGCTGAGCCCCCGCGGCTATCGCGCGATGGCCGGCATCCCCAGGCTGCAGTTCGCCCACGTCGACCTGCTGGTGCGATCGTTCGGAACTCTGCAGGGCCTCTTGGCGGCCAGCGCGGGGGATCTGCAGTCAGTCGACGGGATCGGTGCGATGTGGGCCCGGCACGTGCGAGAGGGGCTATCTCAACTCGCCGAGTCGACTATCGCTGATCACTAGGACTAGCCGATTACCAGAACTAGCCGCCGTTGGCGGGTGAACCCGTCGGCGGCGCCTCGGGCGGTGGCGCGAGCGCCGGGCCCGGGGCCGGTACCGGCCCGGGCGGTGGCGGCGGCTGGTTGAGCACGAACGGAACCGGCTGCGAGCGCAAGTTGCCCAGCTGGACCACCAGGTTGTAGGTCCCCGGCCCGATCGCCGGACGCGGCAGCGGGCAATGCGGAGCCGATCCCATCCCGGTCCAGGTCACCGCGGTGGTCACCTGCTCGCCCGGCGTGAACGTCTTGACCAGCGTCTCGTTGGACGGCGCGCAGTCCAGGTTCGACCACAGCCGCTTGTTGTCCAGCGAGTAAACGTAGGCCGCCAGCACCGCGGCACCCACATCGCGTTTGCAGGACACCAGCCCGATGTTGGTCACGACCATGGTGAATTTGGGCTGGTCACCGATGTAGTACTGCGGTGAATTGGTCAATCCTTTGACGGCCAGCGTCGAATCCGGGCAATCGTCGCCTTCTTTGAGCACCGGCGGTGGCTGTACCGCGGCGGTCGGCGTGGGGGATTCGGGATTCTGGCCCTGCGGCGCCGGCGCTGCCGGGGTGTTGCCCTCGGGTTGCCCGGCCGGCGGCGGCGCCTGTGGCGTGGGCGCATGCGCCTGAGCGCTACCCGGTTTCTCGGCATTGGCCGGCTTGGCCCCGGCGCTGCTGCTGACGAAGGCGATGATGGTGGCGACTGCGATACCGACCACGACGACCGCGAT
Organism: Mycobacterium angelicum; assembly: GCF_002086155.1. GTDB lineage: Bacteria > Actinomycetota > Actinomycetes > Mycobacteriales > Mycobacteriaceae > Mycobacterium > Mycobacterium angelicum. Next base: position 15,762 of record NZ_MVHE01000074.1, read on the forward strand.
GCCCAGGGCTAGCCCCCTGCGCCGCCAGTAGATCTCAGTCGGTAGCGGGCCACGCGGTTCCAGATCCAGCACGTTCACACCGTAGGCCCAGGTCACGCCGACGCGTTTGACCCGCCTCGGCGTGTCGCAAGGTTAGCTGAGACCCGAGTCGTGTAGGAGCGGGGCGAACTTCAGACGTGTTCGTCGATTTGGCCGACGTGATCGCGCAGCACCGCCCGGCCATCGGCAAGGTGATATGTGACGCCCACGATCGCCAGGCTGCCCGCATTCACACGTTCGGCGATGGCCGTCGAACGGGCCATGAGCTGCGCGACCGTTTCGTGGATATGCCGTTCCTCGAACTCATCGGTACGGGTGAGCCCGTCGCGTCGGCCCAGCAGAATCGACGGCGCGACCCGCTCCACCACATCGCGAACGTAGCCGCCCGGCAGGTTGCCCTGGTCCAGTGCGGTCAGTGCGGCATTGACCGCGCCGCAGCTGTCGTGACCCAGCACTACCACCAGCGGAACATTGAGCACTACTACCGCGTACTCGATGGAACCCAGCACCGCGGCGTCGATGACATGGCCGGCGGTGCGCACCACGAACATGTCGCCCAGTCCCTGGTCGAAGATGATCTCGGCAGCCACGCGGCTGTCCGCGCAGCCGAAGATCACCGCCGTCGGCTTTTGCCCCGCGGCCAGGCTGGCTCGGTGGTCGACGCTTTGACTGGGATGCGCGGGCTTGCCGGCGACGAATCGCTCGTTACCCTCGTTGAGTGCTTTCCATGCGGTTGCTGGATTGGTGGTGGGCATGGCACTCATTGTGCCGCAAAGCACTCATTGTGCCGCAAACCCGAATGAACCCCATATGAACATCGCGGCGAGCGAGCTCGTCGACTGGTACGACCGATCGCGCCGCGAGTTGCCGTGGCGGGAGCCCGGTGTCAGCGCATGGCAAATCCTGGTCAGCGAGTTCATGCTGCAGCAGACGCCGGTGTCCCGGGTGCTGCCGATCTGGCAGGACTGGGTACGGCTCTGGCCCACGCCGTCGGCCACCGCGGCGGCCAGCACGGCCGACGTGGTGCGCGCGTGGGGAAAGCTCGGCTATCCGAGGCGGGCCATGCGCCTGCACGAGTGCGCCACCCTGATCGCACGCGACCATCACGATGTGGTTCCCGACGACGTCGATGTCCTGCTGACGCTGCCGGGGGTCGGAAGCTACACCGCGCGGGCGGTGGCGTGCTTCGCCTACGGCAAGCGGGTGCCCGTGGTGGACACCAACGTCCGTCGGGTGGTGTCCCGTGCCGTGCATGGCCGCGCCGACGCCGGGAATCCCTCAGCCACCCGCGACCACGCCGACGTCGCCGCTCTGCTGCCGAAAACCGGAGTGGCACAGCGATTTTCGATGGCACTGATGGAACTGGGCGCGACGGTGTGCACCGCCCGCACGCCACGGTGCGGCCTATGCCCGATTGACGAGTGCTCGTGGCGACAAGCGGGTTATCCCCCGGCCGCCGGTCCGCCGCGGCGGGTGCAGCGGTACGCCGGGACCGACCGTCAAGTCCGCGGCCGCTTGCTGGATGTGTTGCGCGCCAACGCTTTTCCGGTCGCTCGCGCCGAGCTCGACGTGGCGTGGCTGACCGATACCGCACAACGCGACCGGGCGCTGGATTCGCTGCTCGTCGACGGCTTGATCACCCAGACGCCCGACGGCCGGTTCGGGCTGGCGGGCCAGGAGTAGCGGAGTCAGCGGTCCAGCAGTGTCCGGATCGCCGCGTTGATGACCGGCGCGCTGGCGTTGAGTGCGGTCATGAACCCGTCATGCAGCACCGCCGTCTGGGCGCTGAAGGCTTGATAACCCAGCCACTGCCCGTTCAAGATCTCGGCCAGGTGCGCCGAAAACTCATCGGTGGCCGGGCCCGTCACGCAGGTCGTCGCGCCGACGGCTTCCGGCATCGCCAATACGCGCGGCATCTGCATCCTCCTCACAGCGGCGGTGTGCAGTCAGCGTCCTAGGCGAGGAATGGGCATTTCTTGAGGAACACAGGAAAGTGCTGGTCGCAGGCCCTATGCCAGGAAGGTTTCGACGGCCTGCCGATATAGCTGCGGCGCTTCGTCGTGGATCAGGTGGCCCGCCCCGGGTACGCGTAGATACGTTGTCGGGCGGTCCGCTTGAGCCATCTTCTGCATCTGCCCCGGCGGCGTCACCGAATTGCCGGCCTCGATGAGCAATGCCGGCGATCGCACGGCGGCCCACTGCGACCAGTAGTCGCGGGTGCCCCATTCGGCGGCGATCGCTATCCATCGGGAAGTGTGGCCGTGCAGGCGCCAGCCGGTGGCGGTGCGGTCGAATGCTTCCAGAAAGTACTGCCCGGCCACTGGCCCGAACTCGGCGAATATCTGCTCGGCGGAAGCGAATTCAACCGGAAGGGCATGTAGCCAGGGCTCCCAGGGGCCGGTGGTGCGGCCGACGAAGTCCGGCGCCATGTCCTCTACCACCAGCGCCGTGACCAGCTCCGGCTGCTGGGCGGCCAGACACCACGAATGCAGCGCGCCCATCGAGTGACCGATCAGCGTCACGGGCCCGCTCAGCGTGGCCACCGCGGCACCGAGGTCCGCAACGAATCGCTCGGTACTTATCGGGTGTGGGTCGTCGACGTCACGGCCCCGATGCCAGGGCGCGTCGTAGGTGTAGACCGCACCCAGCCGGGTCAGCCACGGCAGCTGACGCGACCACGTGGTACCCCGGCCCATCAGCCCGTGCACCAGGACCAGTGGCCTGCCCTGTCCGCCGCGATGGGTCAACAGATCGGCGGCCATGCCGGGCACGGTAGCCTAGCGACATGCCAGTGGTGAAGATCAACGCAATCGAGGTACCCGCGGACGCTGGCCCCGAACTGGAGAAGCGGTTCGCGCACCGCGCTCACGCGGTGGAGAACTCTCCCGGTTTCCTCGGCTTTCAGCTGCTGCGTCCGGTCAAGGGTGAGGACCGCTACTTCGTAGTGACGCAGTGGGAGTCTGAAGAAGCCTTCCAGGCGTGGGCCACCGGGCCGGCGATCGAAGCGCATGCCGGGCACCGGGCCAATCCGGTGGCGACTGGGGCGTCGCTGCTGGAATTCGAGGTTGTGATGGACGTTGCCGGGACCGGCAAGGCTGAGTAACAGCGCACGGCGCCTGCTGGCGCTGGGTGCCGCAGCTGTATTGGTCGCGACCCTGGCCCCGGGTTGCGCCTCTTCTCCTACGCCGTCGGCGAACGCGGCGAATCCGAGTCGCCAAATCGACACCCGAACCCCACCCGGTGTACGCGCCCAGCAGACGCTGGACATGCTGAATTCGGACTGGCCGATCGGCCCGGTCGGAGTTCGCACGCTCACCACGGCCGACCAGGTCGACTCGGTCGAGACCACCATGGAGGCGCTGTGGTGGGACCGGCCCTTCACCCTCGCCGGTGTGGACATCGGTGCCAGCGTCGCCACGCTGCACCTCATCTCGTCCTACGGCGCGCAACAAGATATCCGTATCCACACGGACGACACCGGCCTCGTTGACCGGTTCGACCTGGACACACAACCACCGCCGAAGATCGCTTCGTGGCACGACATCGACGCCGTGCTGAGCAAGACCGGCGCCCGCTACTCATATCAAGTCGCCAAGGTCAACAACGGTCACTGCGACCCGGTGGCGGGTACCAACACCGGCGAATCTCTGCCGCTGGCTTCGATTTTCAAGCTGTATGTGTTGCATGCGCTGGCGGGTGCGGTCCGCAACGGCACCGTGTCCTGGGACGATCTGCTGACCGTCACCACCAAGAGCAAGGCGGTGGGCTCCTCCGGCCTGGAACTGCCTCCGGGAGCCCAGGTTTCGGTGCGCACTGCCGCCGAGAAGATGATCGCCACCAGCGACAACATGGCCACCGATTTGCTGATCGGACGGATGGGCACGCATGCCATCGAGGAAGCACTGGCCACCGCGGGCCATCACGATCCGGCCAGCATGACCCCCTTCCCCACCATGTACGAGCTGTTCTCCGTCGGCTGGGGTCAGCCGGACCTGCGCGCCCAATGGAAGCAGGCTCCGCCGCAAGTCCGGGCTCAGCTGCTGGCGCAAGCCAATTCCACGCCCTACCAACCGGATCCGACCCGCGCCCACACCCCGGCCTCCGCCTACGGCGCGGAGTGGTATGGCAACGCCGAGGACATCTGCCGGGTGCACGCCGCGCTGCAGGCCGATGCCGTCGGCAAGGCGGCACCCGTCAAGCAGATCCTTTCCGCCGTCGCCGGCATCCAGCTGGATCGCGAGCTATGGCCGTACATCGGCGCGAAAGCCGGTGGCCTGCCCGGCGATTTGACGTTCAGCTGGTACGCAGTGGACAAGACCGGTCAGCCGTGGGTGGTCAGCTTCCAGCTGAACTGGCCCCGCGATCACGGGCCCACGGTGACCAGCTGGATGTTGCAGGTAGCCAAGCAGGCCTTTGCCCTGGTGGCGCCCTCCGGCTAGAGGCGCAGCGTCCATCCGCCCGCGCGCTGGTGCATGACGGTTCGGCCGACCGGCGCAATGTCTATGCGCCAGAACGATTCCGGTGGCGCGCCGAGCGCTATCAGGATCGCTGCCCGAATCACCGCGGGGTGCGTCACCGCCACGGTGTCACCGGCCAGCGACTCCAGCCAGCCCGCGACCCGGTCGACGAGTGCGACGATCGACTCACCGCCGTGTGGCGCGGCCGCCGGATCGGTAAGCCACGCCTGCAGGTCATCCGAGTCGATACCGTCGAGCCGTTCGCCACGCCAGCGTGCGCAATCGAGATCAGCCAACAGCGGCTCACTTATCGTGTTGAGCCCCAATAGTTCTGCGGTCTGGCGAGCGCGCCGCTCCGGGCCCGCGAGCTGGGCAACGTTGTCGCGGAATGTGAGACGCGCTGCGGCTGCCTGCCGGAGTCCGATGGCGCTGAGCTGCTCGTCGGCCGGAAAACGCGCGGCCGCCATTGCCTCGGTCATCGCGTGCGACACCAGAGTCAACCGGATGACTTGACCCTTTCGGCGGACTCACCCAGCACCCGGGCCGTGAGGCCGGCGAACACCAGCCCGAGCGTTGCCCACAAAACCAGCTGGGTACCCAGCGAAACCAGCCGGAAGTCGTAGAGGAGGTCGGCGGAGAAGCCGGGATAGATGATGGTTCCGGAGGGATCGCGCATGGGTGCCGGCGTCTCGGCCACCGTCGGCAATACCAGCATCACCAGCGCCGTGGCCACCACATAACAGCCGGCTGCGGTCAGCCGTGCGTTCCATGCGCCAAGTCGCGCCGCCAGCCTTCGCGACAGCCACATCGCAGCAATTGCGAAGGCCACCGATGCGACGACCATCACCAAGTACCACATGGTGCGGGCGCCGATAGTGTCGGCCTGACCGACGGCCGGCGGATTGGGCGGGTACTTCACGAACGGCACCAGATACACCACGGTGAACGCGGCGGCCGCAAGGCGCAGTGAAAACGCCCGTGGCCCAACGCTTCCCGCGCGCCCGTACCCGACACAGAAGGCGACCGCGAACAGTGCACCCATCGCGATGCCGAATATCACTACTCCGAAACCCAATCCGGCGTTGCCCTGCACGCCGCGGCTGAACAGTTCAACACCGTGCTCGTGTACCCCCTGAGCGTGCGCGACTTCCGTGCGGCCGTCCTCGTACTCGATCGCTCGCCCGATGACGGGTTCGGCGAACAGCCGGGCGAAGACAAACGCCAGCACCGCGGCTATCGCACCCGACAGGAGGCCGCGTGCTATCAGACGCTTCTCCACGGTTAGGCGCGGATCAGTGGCAGGGGAAGCCGAGCAGATGCCTTGCGTCGTGGAAAAATTCGTGCACGTGCGAATCGCTGCCGAACAGCGACACCGCGCCCTGGTCGATGCCGACGAAGTAGAGCGCCAGCAGGGCCAGGAAGGCGGTGGCCGCCAACCAGAGCGCCGCGCGTGCTGCCGACAGATCAACCGATCCGAGCTGGGCCGTCTGGGAATTCGCCACAGTGCACTCCTTCGGGGGTGTTTGCGCTGCTAGTCGACAACGACCGTCAGTGTAGACGCCGGTTTAGTCGAGGTCGATGTGGCGGTCAACTGGATCAGGCTCCGCGGCCGTCGACTCCGGCCGCGCCCGGGGCGCCTAGATTGCCGTGGTTGCCCTGTCCGCCGTTATTGCCGTTGACGGCACCGGGTCCACCCGATCCAATGCCACCGTTGCCGCCGGTCCCGCCGTCGCCGTACCCGCCACCTGCGCCACCGAGTGCGCCCATGCCACCGCTGCCGAAACTGCCCGCGTGACCGCCCAGCAGGCCGCTAGCACCGCCGGCTCCGCCGATACCGCCATTACCGCCGTCCCCGCCCTGACCTCCGTCGCCACCGACGCCGCCGTTTCCGCCATTGCCGCCACCGCCGCCGCCGTCATTACTGCTCCCATTTGCGGACCCGCCAGCACCGCCCAGGCCGCCCATGCCGCCCATGGCACCGTCGCCACCGATCGCGCCGTTGCCTGCGCCGCCGCCCGCCCCGCCGTCGCCGAACAGGAAGCCACCCCGGCCGCCCGCAC
>NZ_MVHE01000075.1 GCF_002086155.1 Mycobacterium angelicum
CACGCCGGTACCGCTGATCAGGTCCGACTCGTACACCACTCTGCTGGACGCAACCCTGCGGTAGCGCAGGGATGTCGTCGCGCTGCGCAAAGCGAAGCAAGTCGTCGATGGCTGCCACGACGCGACTGTGGTGCGGCGGCACGAACATCGCACCGCGCGGACCATGTGCGCCCCCACCGATCCAAACTTGCTCTGCGCGCCATTGGCCGGCGGATTTGGGGTCAATGTCGTGCATCAGCGCCCCATGCATCGCCAGGACAGCGTCGTCGTCGATATTGTCCGCGAGGTTGACCGCCGCAAGCATCGCTGCACTGTTAGCGACGATGATCTTGGCGTTAGCGCTCGTTCGGCCTCCCGGCAGCTCGGCCTCAGCGATGGCGCGCACTGATGCCGTTATGTTTTCGATGTTGGAACTGGCTGCTGACTCAGTACGCAACAAGACGGACGAAAATGGCGCGATCTCACCGCCTAGTTCGGCGTCGAATCGCGCCACTTCCCGGCTTGCGTCCTCGGCGTCAGCAAGCGTCTGGGACGGCAGGGCGATAGTTAGGTCTGCAATGTTGGCACTAATCGCCGCTTGGTAATCGCCGCGTTGTCGTTGCGCAGCGCGCACATACGCTGCGGCAGATGGAATATCCCAGGCCAGAGTCTCGTACTTGACCGCTGTGCCGTTATGTGGGTCCATGCCACCAGGTTAGACCCACTTAGATAGCGAAGTGGGTGCAACGGCCTTTGATAGCCCACTTGCGTCACGTCGTCGGGTTTACGGTGCTCGCCGCTGCGGAGGAATTGGTCTGAGTTCGCCGAGATTGCCGCCATGGTCGTGGCTGGTCCACCGATCGCGACCCTCACGGCAATCTCGGCGAACGGCTCACACCTAGAACCACACTCTGCGCCCGGCCACCGGCCGGCCGACGGCTCCCAGGATCCACAGGATCACACCGACGATGATCAGGATGCCGCCGATTGTGTACAGGATGCTCAGGCTGGTGAAATACCCGATCACTAACAGGATGATGCCCAAGATAATCATGGCGCCCCCTCTGTTGAAGGCTGTCTAATAGCTGGTCGACATCGGGTACCCGGTCCAGCCGCGCCCAACCGCTTTTACCCCAGGTGCCAGCGAGTCAGCGCGAAGAACAGGGCGATCCAAACACCGGACACCGCCAGGCCGGCGATCGCCAGTCCACGGCCCTTTTCCTGGGAGTCCATCTGGACCAGCGCGGTGATGCCGAGGATCACGCTCAACCACACGGCCCCGACGATGCCGAAGGCCAGCGCTGCCCTGGCGTAGACGTGGGCCGAGTCTGCCGCAACGGCGCGCCCAACGGGCCCGGTCTGATAAGTGGTGGTCATCGGCCTACTCCCCTTCGTCGTGGACGGTCGTCAAAGAGGTTCCCGGCCGCGGCTTGGAAGGTTCTAAAAGGATTCTTGGAGCCGCTGCCGAAGACGGAAGCGCACCCTGGTGCCGCGCCGCGGCGCCAGCATGATGGAGCGTCGAACGATCCGCTCGGGCGCTTCGTCGACAGCGCTGAATTCGCCCTCGCGCAACAACACGTGCAGCACCGTAATCAGTTCTCGCATCGAGAACGCGGCACCCAGGCAGCGTTTCACCCCACCACCGAACGGCACCCACGCGTAGGTCTGCGGCCGGGCACCGAGGAATCGCTCGGGGCGGAATTCGTTGGGGTGCTGGTAGATATCGGCGTTGCGGTTGATGGCGATGATATGGACGACGATGCGCGTGCCGGCCTCGATGCGATAACCCCCGATGACACAGGGTTTGGCGGCCACCCGTGCCGTGAACGGCGCGGGTGGCCGAACCCGCAGCGTCTCGTCTATCACCGCCGTGGTGAAGGCTTCTGCGCCATTCACGGCCTCCTCACGCACCCGCTGCAGGGCGTCGGGATGGTGCAGCAGCAGGTCGAACACCCACGCCAGCGTGGTCGCGGTGGTTTCGTGACCCGCCAGCATCAAGGTGATCAGATCATCGCGAATCTCGCTGTCGGACAGACCTTTTCCGTCGTCACCGCGCGCACACATCAGCAGCGCCAGGATGTCGCGTTGCCCGGACAACCCCGGATCGCTGCGCCGCTGCGCGATCAACGGCATCACGACGTCGTCGATCTCGGCGTTGGCCCGGGCGCGCTGCGGCCACACCCGCAACGTGCCCAACCTGCGCAGGGCGTACCGAACCGTCAATTGCTCTGAGACACCGAGGTTTAACAGCCGTTCGAAGGGCCGGCCCAAGCGCCGCACCTCATCCGGGTCGTCGACGCCGAAGATGACCTTGACGATGACGTCGAGCATCAGCGAGCGCGCGGCCGCCAGCATCTCGAAGGGCCGGTCAACCGGCCAGGTGCGCATCGCCGCACGCGTGGACTCCTCGATGATCGGCACATAACCGCTCAACGCCGCGCCGTGCAGTGGGGGCGTCAGCAGCTTGCGCCGCCGCAGATGTTCCGGCTCCTCCTGCACGAACATCGACCCGGATCCATAGATCGCCGCCGCCGGTCCCACTCCTTCCCCACCGAGCAGAACATCGGCCGGAGCGGTGAAAACCTCCTTGACCAAAACCGGGTCGGAGACGATCGCAACATCCCCCAGGCTCAGAATGGGCATTGTCATGATCGGCCCGTAGCGACGGATCAACCGCAGCATCCGGCGCTCGCCACCCACCAGGTAGGCCACCGCGTACGCTGCCGCGAAGGCCGCGCGAAACCCGTGCGGAGCCGGTAAACCGGGCGGACGCCGCGAATCGGGAAGCGTCACAACAAGTGACGGTACTGCAGCTTCCGCGCAGATCCGCCCTAGACGCAGTCGGCGCAGATCATGCGCCCACCGCTGGAGCTGCGCAACCGGCTGCGATGCTGCACCAAGTAGCAGCACGAGCAGGTGAACTCGTCCGAGCGCTGGGGTATGACGGCAACCGTCAGTTCTTCACCGGACAGGTCGGCACCCGGCAGGTCGAAGAATGGGGCGTCATTGGGATCATCGTCGATGACTGCGGTGGTCAGCTTGGGCAAGTTGGGCGAAAGCTCACGCATGACCGACTTGTCCCCTTGGTCGGCGTCGGACACGCGGCGTGCGTCGTAATCGCTAACGGTCGACATGGTGGATCCTTCCTGCTGACTCACCGGGTCAGTGGTCAACCCGTGGGTCAGTCAGTACCCCGTTAAGACGCAGGCCACACCTATCAACACGGAGAAATTCCACACACGCTGAGCACGCTTGCGCCAGGTGCCGATGCGGCTAATTCGACGCGTTCAGCGCGCGGTGAATCGCAGCCCGTGCCAGCTGCTCGAAAATGAACCGACGGGAACCGTCTCGTGGGCGACCCGGCGGCGGCTGTGCGATACCCACCCCAGCCCGAACCACGGCGACATGACGGCCAGCGCCAACGAAACAGCGGCCACGGCGGCATGGCCGGTACCCAGCGCTATCAGTCCCACGACCAGACCGATCGCCCAGACGCCCGCGGCAATCAAACCGGGGATGCTGACGCCACTTTGGTCGGACTCGCCGGCGGCTACGCCATGTGCGGTGTAATGCATGGTCACTCCCAGCGAGACGATCAGGATGCGGGCCGACGGCGTCGGCGCATGCAGCCACTGTATCCCACAGACATTATTTCTGCTATCAGTTATTTTGGCGTGACTCCCCAGTCACATTGCCTGGCACCTACCCGATAGCCGGCCGCCTTAAACCCGGGCGTCACCGCAATGAATAACCCGCAACCGGTGGGGGTACTAGAGGGCGGTGAGTGACACCGCGCTGCTGGTCATCGACATGTTCAACGACTATGACCATCCCGACGCCGAACAGCTGGCCAACAGCGTGTCCGCCATCATCGATCCGCTGGTCGCCCTGATCAAAGATGCCGACGCCCGCGACGACGTCGACCTCATCTACGTCAACGACAACCGCGGTGACTTCACCGCCGACCATCACGCCATCATTTCGGCGGCGCTGGACGGTGAACATCCCGAGTTGGTCGAGCCCCTGGTACCCCAACCGGGCTGCCGGATCATCACCAAGGTTCGCCACAGCGTCTTCTACTCGACGGCGCTGGACTACCTGCTGGATCGCCTCAAGACCAAACGCATCGTGCTGACCGGACAGGTCACCGAGCAATGCATCCTCTACAGCGCACTGGACGGCTACCTGCGCCACTACGACGTCGTGGTCCCGCCCGACGCGGTCGCGTACATCGACGAGGAGCTGGGAGCGGCCGCGCTGAAGATGATGGAACGCAACATGAAAGCCGAGCTGCTGCCGGCCGCGCAGTGCCTGCGCTGAGACCCGCCCACACGAAAGGTGCCCGATGACCGAAAGCAAGTCCGAGAAGGCGGAGTCCGACGTGCAATCCGAGCGGCACGAGTCCAAGTCGCGCGAGGGCCGTGAAGAGTACGTCGGACGCACCTCGGCCGACGACGACTTCGACGCCGGAGAAACCGGGGCCGAGGCGCGCAGCCAGGACGGCTGATTTCAGCGGTGCAGGTCGACGACGAGCGGCCGGTGATCCGAGATCGGCATCAGCTCGGCCGTCGTGGCACCCGCGCGCAGGTCCCGGTCGTCGGTCAGGATGTGGTCGAGCTGACGGTCGGGGGCGGGCGCGGGAAACGTCGTCGCGGTGGCCAGCGCACGCATCCCCGACCAGCGGCGCACGGCAAGGGGCGTGAGGTTCAGGTCACCGGTGAGCAGCCGCGGGGCGGGAAGCCCGCGCAGGGCGTGCACCAGACGGCGCAGCTGCCGCCGGTTCCAGCCCGGCACAAACGACAGATGGGTATTGGCGACCGTCATCGGGCCCAGCGGCGTCTGCAACCGCGCGATGACCGCCGCCCGCGGCTCCTCGTCGACGACCATCACCTTGTTGGGCCCGGGCAGATACATCGGGAACCGCATGGGGATCCGGGGTAGCCGCACCACCTGCCAACTGGACGCCGGGAAGCGCGACAGCAACGCGATCCCGTAGCCCGCGGTACCGGGCTGCTCACTGCCGGTGGCGGCCATCCAGGTCGCCCCGGGAGTGCCGGATATCGCAGCGACGAACCGGTGCTCGACGGCGCCCATGGCCTCGGCGGCCGCCGCGGTGAGATCCGCCCCACCCGACCGCGGCTGGTCGCAGTCCACCTCCTGCAGAGCCAGCACGTCGGGATCGAGCAGTCGCACGGCGTCGCGTAGCCGCTGCAGGTCCACTCCGTTGCCGACGGTGCGGCCGTGCAGGATGTTGAAGGTCGCCACCCGCATGGCTATCCAGCCTCAATTGCGCCGTCCGGCCAGCCGGCCCAGCTCGGCCAAATCCCGCTCGGCGTGGCTTTGCCGGATGTAAATGCTCAGGTCGGCCACCCGTTGGGCGTGCCGGCCGTCTTCGGTCAACGGGCCCGGCCCCAGTGCCCGGCCGGTGCGGGTAATGGCCTCGTCGACCGCGTTCTCCACCACGGCGCGCACCCGACGGGCCAGCAACTGAGCGGTACCGGTCCGATCGAACGGATCGGAATCGATGTGGTCCGCCGCGCGCACCAGCATCGCCTCGCCGGCCGCCAGTGCCGCGTCAACGGCCCCCAGATGCGCGAGCGCGTACGCATCAGCCGATTCGCTACCCGCGCACCGATACAGCGGATCGGCGACGCGGCGTGCGCCTCCGAGCCAGCACGCGGCGACGCCGATCCCGCCGTGCCAGAAGCCGGGCCGGCTCGTGTAGTCGCCGGGGTCGCCGACCAGGACCGCGAGCGCGTTGGTGAATTGCACCGGCCGGGTGTCGCTGCCCGCCATGCCGGGGTTCCACCAGGTGCTCGGCAGCGGTTTGATGCCAGGGTCGGTGACGGTCAGCGCGAACAGGCCCCGCTCGTCGCGATGGTCGCCGATAAACGCACTGACCAGCGCATGGCTGCAGAATCCGGCTCCCGAACACCACACCTTCGTGCCGGTGAGGGTGAACGCGTCGCCGGTCAAGTGGGTAGCCGTGAGCACGACGTCCGGGGATTCGGCGGACCAGACGCCCCAAAGTTGCTCGGATCCTGGTGGTTTGCCGCCCAATTCGTTGAGGATTGCGACGGCATCGACATGTGCTTCGGCAATGCGGGCCGCCGAAATGTCCTCATGGGCCAGCTCGGCCAGTTGTTGCAAACGCTTTCCGGTGCATCCCGAAGCGGGCAGTGGTAAGTCCAGCCGGCCTGTTTCCAGCCAGTGCTGGACCAATCCGGCCGTCATGCTGACTCCATTACGGCAACCTGGTCGTGGGAAAGCGACACTGCGGTTGACATGGGTTGTTAATTGCCAATTTCGGCGTGCACTAAACGGTTGCCTGTTGCTCTTTGGCCCGTCAGGTTGCCGTCAGTTGAGGCTGGGTATGCCCTAGCAACCATGACTTCCATGCCAGGCGACGCACGCTGTACACAGCTGCGCGAAGCGCTGCGCACCGCTGCGTCGGCATTCAAAGAGCACGGACCGCGGTTCGCGTTGGCGGGTAGCTACGCGCTGTGGGCTTATGGCGCACCCGAACCCAACCACGATGTGGATTTCGTGGTCGCTGAGTCCGACGTGCCGGCCGCGGTGGCCACACTGGAAAAGACGGGATTCCGGATCGAACGTCCGCCAGAAGATTGGCTGTTCAAGGCGCACAACGGCGACACGGTGGTCGACGTGCTGCACCGGGTCAATGGAGTGATCGTCGAGCCCGCCGACCTCGACTGCGCCGAAGATCGTGTGGTGCAAGCGATTTCGATGCCGGTACTGCCGCCGACCACAGTGTTCATTCAGAAGCTTCGAGCGCTCACCGAGCACTATTGCGACTTCGCCAAATTGCTTCCCGCGGCCCGCGCGGTCCGGGAACAACTGGACTGGGACCGAATTTCGGCCGATACCGCGGACAACGATTTCGCGGTCGCATTCCTGGTGTTGGCCGACCGGCTCGGGCTGCGCCATTAAAAGCTGCCAAAGCTGCTAAAGCCGCTAAAGCCCGTGCATAGAACGTCGCGCGGCCGGGTACTGCACTGCACTATGGAATCCCATCCCAGCCGGGACGAAGAACTCAAGAACGTCGTCGACGAACTTCAGGACGGCGTCGTCGAAGAACGCCGGGAGCAAAACGTGCCCGGAAACGTGGCCGAGCGCCAACAGCAAGCCCGCACCGAGGGGTCCGAGCAGGAACCTCCGGACTGAGTGACAATCGAAATGTAAAGCCCCGCAGCGCAAAAGCGCTGCGGGGCTCCCGTGTGGGCTGCGTTAGATAGAGCCACCCCGGGTGTTGGTTGCGTTGGGAATTGTCGCGGCGCCCGGGCGTACGTCGCCGCGGCGCTTCAAGCCCGCGAGGCCTAGCAGGCCGAGCAGACCGGCAAGTCCCCACAGTCCGGTGTTGTCGTCGTTGTTGTTATTGTTCGTGCCGTTGTCGGCCAGCGTAGTCGTCGTGGCAGCCGGAGTCGGCGCCTCGGTCGTAGCATTGGCAATGCCGGCTCCGCCGAATAGCAGCGCGCCGGTGGCCGAAATGACTGCGATGGTCCTACGCATTGTTCCTCCAATGTTTTTGCGGTCACTAAAAGAGCAATGACCGATCGGGAAAGGACCAGTGTGCTCTAGTCCCTCGCAAGCGAGACGCGAGTTCAGGGCATCGGCCCGTACCGCCGCGCACTAGGCTTACCCCGGCTGCGGCCGCGGAAACATATTCGGACACTTGCGTTTCCAGTCCGCCGCTGTACCTCAGTGATTGCGCAGCTTGGCGACCAGTTTGCCTTTCGTCAGGCTCGAATAGCCGGACATGCCGAGTTCTTTGGCGCGCTTCTTCAGTTGCGGCACGGTCCAGTCCTCATAGGAACCGGACTTGCCGCCCTTGCGTCCGACGTTGGACTTCCCCTGACCGGCGGCGGCGTTGGAGATTCGCGCGGCCTTCTCCTTGGAGTCGCCCTTCTTCCGTAAGTCTTTGTATAGCTTTTCGTTCTTGATCGATGAATTCGGCACGGTGGCCACCTCCTATCCGTGATGCAATGCCGCAGCCAGAATGCCCGGTTTGACCAGCACCAAACCAGCAAACCCGGCGCCGAGACATCACACGGCTTCGCCGGTCGGCGAAATGATCTGCCGGACCGGTCCTTTCACGCGATCAGAGATCAATCGCCCGGCCAGAGCGGTCACCGCGTCCGTCGCCCAGGCCGCCAGCCCCTGCCTGTCGCTGCACGTGAGCGCCTCGAATGCTTGGCGGGCGATGTTGGCCGGCTCACTGTCGGCTGCGCGCCGGACCAACGCGATCAGCAAGTCGGTGAAGCTGGCCGCATCGTCTGCTCGGGGCATCAGCGCGGTGATCCTCACCCCCGAGTCCCGCACTTCGTCCTGCAGTGTCGCGGCGAATGCCTGCAGGAAAGCTGCGCTGGCCGAGTACACCGCCGCATCCAGCCCCGGCATCGGCGCACCCGGCGACGCCGTCAAGATCACCCCGCCGCCGCCACACAGCGCCATCTGACCGGCCTGCAGCCGGGCCAGCAGCATGGTTCCGCGCACGCTGGCATCCACCACGTCCAGCGCACAATCGAGGCTGCCGTCCAGGCATAACGAGTCGCTCACCGATGCGGTCAGGGCCGCTGCACTGACGGGCCGATGCGCAGCCATTACACGCCGGTGCAATAGATACGCGTTGTCGGCACAACACAAGTCGACCTGCACGGCTTGAACGTCGGTGCCGAAGACACTGAGGGCGGCTGCGGCGGTATGTATTTCGTCGTAACCGTCGGCGACGACAAGGTCATAGCCGCGTCTGGCGAACTGTTCGGCCAAGGCGAAACCCACGCCACAGCTGGCACCGGTGATCAACGCAAAGCTGCCTGTCATTTAGCTGTCCTTACTGTTAACCCGCGGCGCGGGTCCTACCCCGTCGGGCGCACGTCAAACGTTCTCCGCTCGGGACAACGAGATGTCTTCGCATATTGGCCGATTGAGACGCACTTCGGATTCGCGGTCGTTTTATGCCGCGCCAACCGGGAACACACATCCGCGAAGGACAAACCGACAACGAACGGAAAAAGTGATGAGCGACGACAAGAGTGGTCCCGCAGAAGGCGCAAAAGGCGTCGTTGAGGGCGTCAAAGGTAAGGCCAAGGAAGCTCTGGGGACCGTCACCGGCAGCGACGACCTGGTCAATGAGGGCGATGCGCAGCAGGACAAGGCGGATGCTCAGCGTGATGCCGCCAAGAAAGAGGCGCAAGCCGAATCAGCGCGCGGCGGCGCCGAAGCCGCCGAAGAGCGGCAGAAGTCCAACCAATAGTCCAACCAATAATCGTTGACCTCCCCTACTGCGGCCCCGGCCCCTGCGCCGGGGCCGCAGGCTTGTCAAAACCCGCTCACCACACCGTTTCCCAGATAGGTGTGCCCGCCGGCGCCCACCACCGCCGCATCGAGGAGGTTGCGGGCATCCAGCACGACGGCCGCCGGCGCCTCGTGGCGATGCCGCGCTGCAGCGCGCCCCGCAGCGCGGTGACGGCGGCTTCGATTGCGCTCGCATCAGCCAGATCGGAAGGGACGTAAGGGACATCGACGGCAGGCGGCTTCTTGTCGATGACTAACGGTAGACCGCCGCGGCGGGTACGGGGGCCACCCGCGTAGCGCTTGGCTTCGTCGTACACGCTGCGCGTCCGCACGGGATTCACGTTGCCCCAATAGCTTTCGGGCTGCGGATGCTGCTCGGGATCGCCGTAGACCTCGCTGGTGGACGCCAGTATCACGCGGCCGCCGCCACGGCGGGCGATCTCCAGCGCCGTGGTCATGGTGGCGCTCCGCAAAACTTCGCCAGTGTATCTGTGTCCGGGATCGGCCACGCCATGTTCGATCACCCGCGTCGGCGCAATCCCGTTGTCCCACATGAGCCGGTTGAATTCGGTGACATGCACGAGCGCAATGTCACCGCGGTCGGCCAGCGGATGGCGGCTGCGCTCGGCATGCGGGCGCGGCGCGTTGTGCTCGACGTACACCGCGGGAAGATCCGCTCCCGCCCGGCGACCCGCAAACCGGTCCCAACAGCGCGGCCTCGCGGGGACGCTGCAGCACCACCACGTCGATGTCGCAGTGCCGCAGGTCCTCGAGCGCCACCTCCCGCGCATTGGGCCACGACCGCCCGGCCAGGCCCAGACCGTCGGCGCCATGGTCAGCGGCCACCGGAATCAGATAGCGGTGCCGGCCGGCAACCAACGCTTGTGTCCAGGACCCGTGCACGTGCCAAACCAACACATTTTTCACTGCGTTTTTCACCGCGCTGGCAGCGGGATCCGGGGTCGGCATGGCGAGCCAAATACCCTATAGGTGATTCGCTAAACGATCATTTTGCGCTTATTTGTACATCTGTGGACGAATGGCCCTATCCAGCGGCGTGGCGGTTACCTAGCCTGGAAGAGGGTATGGCGAAATGATGGTGCATTCGGCCAACGGGCACGACCTTCACGGAGTGGTAGCCATCGGCGCTTCGGCCGGTGGCGTCGAAGCGGTGTCGAATCTGGCTGCGGGACTATCGCCGGGTCTGCCTTACGCGTACCTGGTGGCCTTGCACCTGCCGCCGAGTGCACCCAGTGTCCTGGCGCGCATCATCGACCGCAACGGACCGCTGCCCGCGGTCACCGCCGAAAGCGGCGCACCGCTGGAACCGGGACACATCTACGTCGCCACTCCAGATCGCCATCTGCTGGTCGCCGACCATCGTGTTGTGCTGTCGCAGGGACCGACCGAGAACGGGCACCGACCGGCCATCAACGCCTTGTTTCGTTCGGTGGCGCTGTCGTTCGGCCCGCGCGCGATTGGGGTGTTGCTCTCCGGTGTGCTCGACGACGGGGTATTGGGGCTGGCGGCGATCCGGGCCCGCGGCGGGTATGCGATCGGTCAGACACCCGAGGACGCCCTGTTCGCCGCCATGCCGATTAACGCCCAGAATGCAGGTGTACTGCACCGCATGGCCGCGGCGGCCGACGTAGGGGCCGTCCTCAAGGAACTATCACATCGAGAAGTAGGGGAGCTGGAGGTGGAGCCAGACGACGCGATGGAATTGGAGAATCGAATCGCCATGACAACTCGCTTCTCCACCGACTTCGATGCTCAGCAATTGGGTCCGGCGTCGGGGTATACCTGCCCGGATTGCAACGGGTCGCTGGTGGTGGTCGGTGAACGCAACTTCCGCTGCCGCGTCGGGCATGCCTGGACCGCCGATGCCCTGCTCGCAGCACGCGACAGCGAAGTAGAAGGCGCGCTCTGGGTGGCCCTGCGCAGCCTGCAGGAGAAGGCCAGGCTATCGCGCCAACTGGCCGAAAAAACCGGCCCCGGCATGCTTTTTCAGCGCTACACCGCGTTGGCCGAGGAAACCGAACGCGCGTTGAGCGTACTCAGCGAACGACTGGCGGCCAGTGGACCCCGTCGGGGTGGTGCAGTTGGTTGACCCCGCCCCTACCATCCGAGTCGACGTCGAACGTCACCACCAGGTGTCGACCCTGACTGCCGATGGTGTGCTGGACAGCTCGACGTACCGCAGCTTGCGCGACACGGTGATCAAGGCCGCCCTTGACGAACCGCGCGCGGTCATCGTGGACGTGAACCGCCTATCGGTGCCGTCGGACTCGGCCTGGTCGGTCTTCACCAGCGCCCGCTGGCACGTCAGCATCTGGCCAGACGTGCCGATCCTGCTGGTTTCGGGCGATGTCAAGCGCCGCCGCACCATCGCCTCCTGTGGCATAACCCGCTATGTGCCGGTGCATCCCACTCGAGAGTCGGCACTGCAGGCCGTCGCCAATACGCCGTTAGCGCTTCGGCGCCGGGCGCGTATCGACCTTCCGGCCACCAGATTCGGCGTCAGATTGGCCCGCGCTGTGATCGCCGATTGGCTCACCAGATGGGATCAGCAGCACCTGATTCCCGCCGCCGGCACGGTGGCAACGGTATTCATTGAAAATGTCCTCGCACACACATGTAGCGCGCCGGTGCTGGTGGTGGAGAACTATCAGGACGAGATCACCATCGCGGTGGAAGACTGCAACCCGCGACCGGCGACCCTACGCGAGGACGCGGATCGGGGCGCCGACATACTGTCCGGCCTGGCAATCGTTTCCGCCCTCTGCCGCTCATGGGGCAGCGCGCCGACCCTGTCGGGCAAGACGGTGTGGGCACTGGTCGGTCCCGAAAATCGGCTCTAACGTTCGCTAGTAGTGTTCGAATCTCGGCAATACGAGCGAATGGCAGCTGGATGAGCAACCCGACCGACGAGTCCTTCGAGGCGCTGTTGCGCTACATGCGGGATTCCCGCGGCTTCGACTTCACCGGCTACAAGCGGACCTCGCTGATGCGCCGGGTACGCCACCGAATGGACCACGCCGGGTACCCGTCGTTCGAGGAGTATCTCGATGTCTTACAGGCCAGCTCGGACGAATTCGCGGCCCTGTTCAACACCATCCTGATCAATGTCACCGCGTTCTTTCGCGACCCCGAGGCATGGGAGTTCGTCAGCAGCGACGTAATTCCGCGGATGCTGGCCGAGCGGGGCCCCAACGACCCGATCCGGGTGTGGAGCGCGGGATGCGCTTCGGGCCAGGAGGCCTACACGTTGGCCATGCTCCTGGCCGAGGCACTCGGTCCCGACTCGTTTCGGCAACGGGTCAAGATCTACGCCACCGACATCGACGAGGAGGCACTCACCGAGGCGCGCACCGCCTCATACGATGCCAGGGCCGTCGAATCCGTGCCCGCCGAGATGTTGGTCCGCTACTTCGAACAAGTCAACGGCCGCTACATATTTCACAAGGATCTGCGGCGCGCGGTCATCTTCGGGCGCAACGACCTGGTCAAGGACGCGCCGATCTCCCGGGTCGACCTACTGGTGTGCCGCAACACGCTGATGTATCTCAACGCCGAGACGCAGCGAAATGTACTGGGCCGCTTGCATTTTGCGTTAGCCCCGCAGGGAACGCTGTTCCTCGGGCACGCCGAGATGTTATTGAGCCATAGCGACCGGTTCACTCCGCTGAACCTGAAGAACCGCATTTTCCGCAAGGCCGCCGGCTCCCATGCAGGCACCGAACGCTACGACCCGGCCGCGGCGTTCTACGACCGCCACGGCGAGCTGCCGGGTCTAACCACAGTGCGGGAGTTGGCTTTTCGCGCCAGCCCGGTGGCGCAGATCGTGGTCACCGGGGAGGATACCGTCGCAATGATCAACCAACAGGCCGAGAGCCTGTTCGGTCTTTCGGCACGCGACATCGGACGGCTGCTGCGCGATCTCGAGGTGTCCTATCGCCCCGTGGAATTGCGCGCCTACCTGGAGCAGGCCAAGGTGGAGCGGCGGTCGGCGCGGATTCAGGATGTCAAATGGCAACGGCCGGGCACCGAAACGGTGTGGTTCGAGATACACGTCAATCCGCTCGTCGACGCCGAGAACGGCCTGCTCGGCGTATCGATAGTGTTCTTCGACGTCACCGCGACGCGCGCGCTACTGGACAAGGTCGTGCAAACCAACCGCCAGCTCGAGGCGGCCTACGAAGAACTGCAGTCCACCAACGAGGAACTCGAGACCACCAACGAAGAGCTGCAGTCCACGGTCGAGGAACTCGAGACCACCAACGAGGAACTGCAGTCCACCAACGAAGAACTCGAAACGATGAACGAGGAGCTGCAGTCCACCAACGACGAACTGCACACCATCAACGACACGTTGCGCGAACGCAGCCTCGAGCTGGATGACGCGAAGAACTTCCTGGACTCGCTGATCAATTCGGTGCAGCTGGGCATGGTCGTGGTGGACCGCGAGATGCGGGTGGTGGTGTGGAACCGTGGCTGCGAGGAACTATGGGGGCTGCGCGCCGATGAGACAACGGGATCGCCGCTGACGGCGCTGGATATCGGTCTGCCGCTGGAGACCGTGCGCCCGTTGATCGGTAACGCCTTCGTGGATCCGGACAGTTCCGGTGAGGCGACGGTGGATGCGGTCAACCGGCGTGGCCGCCCGGCTCAAGTCCGGATCACCTGCTCGTCGTTCCGCTCAGCCACCGACGGCGTCGGTGGAGCGCTGCTGCTCATGGAGGTCGTGGGCGACGGACAAACCCCGGCCACGATTCCAGCAACCGGCAGCGAGCCCGGATAGCCGCGCGGCGTGCTCGGCCGCTGCCTGGTAGGCGAGCTGGGCTCGCCGCAACGATTCTTCGGCCCGGCGCTGGGCGGTCGCAACCGTCTGCGCGGTGGCGCCGAATCCCGCGGCGAGTTCCTCTCGCCTGACTCGCAGCTCGGCCGCCCGCAACCGAGCGGCCTGTGCACGGGCGGCGGCTCCGGCGAGGATGTCGTTCGGCGGGTTGGGTTTGTCGCTGCCCATAGCGGTCATGGTGGCCATCGGGTCGCCCAACACGATTTGAACTAGGATCCGGCCGATCTGCTTAACCGGTAACACCAGGGCGGCGCCGGCCTCGGCGGCCGTCGCCGGCATCGAGGGATACGCCGCAGATTCCGGGCTCTGCGCGATGACGAGCGCGCCGGCCCGCTTCATCGCGGCGGTACCAAGGGCGCCGTCCCGGCCAGTGCCAGAAAGCACCACGGCCACCGCACGTGGTCCATACGACCTGGCCAGCGACTCCAGCAAGTCATCGAAACTCTGGTGAAAAGGCGTTTCGAGCTCGTGCAGGCGATAGCAGCCCACCGGCGTCAGCTCCAGCTGCATGCCCGGCGGGCATACGACGACCTGTCCCGGCCGGACCCGCTGCCCGTCGATCGCCCAGCCGACCAGGTGCCCAGTGCGCCTGGCCAGAATCTCGGGCAAGACGCTGTGCTGGCCTCCGAGGTGTTGCTGCACGACAATGGCCGCTGGTAAATCCGGCGGCAGATCACGCAGCACAATCGACAGGGCTTCCAATCCGCCCGCCGACGCGAGTAGTGCCACCACCTCGACGGCCGTCCGCTGCACGCCGCTGGCCATCCACCAAGTGTCCACCCATCGACGGCCGGACCCTAGCCCCTCGTTAGCTATAGATAGCTTAGCTAGAGCTCGTTGGACGCATCTCGAATCGCGATATCACCTGCGATATCTCATTTTGAAGGGCACTATTGCCCGGGAGCGCCGCTCTCAACCATGAGTGCCTTTTGAATT
This sequence comes from Mycobacterium angelicum, assembly GCF_002086155.1. Lineage (GTDB taxonomy): Bacteria > Actinomycetota > Actinomycetes > Mycobacteriales > Mycobacteriaceae > Mycobacterium > Mycobacterium angelicum. The sequence goes on from NZ_MVHE01000075.1 coordinate 15,089, forward strand.
GCGATATCGCAGACGATATCGCGCTAACTATTTCGCCCCGAACAAACCCGCGCCCGTGCTGACCACTGAGGCCATCATGTCCGCGAAAACTATCCGATAAACGAAGTACTGTCCGTGCGGCGTTTCACCGTCGCGGCGGCCCGGGTAACCGAATCAGCACGGGGTCCGGCTGTGCGCGGAAGGATTCGGGGGTCTCAGCAGAGGAGCCGAAGTGAAAATCGCGATAGTCAGCGGCGACGACGTCAGCGCCAGGGACCGTGCCGATATCGACAATGACGGCTGTGGCCAGCTCTGTGGCGCGCTGGCTGGGCACGGACACGACGTGACCGCCTACCTGCGCCGGTCTAATCGGCGCACCGCCGACGTGGCCACCGAAACGGGCTACCGCATGGTGGCGGTGTGCGCCGGGCCGGCTGAGGCACTGTCGCCGCCGCAGGTACTGCCTTACGTGGGCGACTGGGCCGCCGAGCTGGCGAGCCTGTGGTCGTCGGATCCGCCCGACATCGTGCATGCATTCGGGTGGCTGGGCGGTATGGCCGCTCAACTGGCCGCTCGGCAGCAGGATCTGCCGACTGTACAGACCTTTCACGGCCTTGCGGCGACCACGCCCACCATGCACGACTCCCCAGGCGTCCGCCCCTGCCCCGAGCAGCTGCGATTAGAGCCACTACTGGCCCGCAATGCCACCTGGGCGACCGGCGGCAGCAGCGACGAACTCGATGCACTGGCCAGACTGCGTCGCGGCCGGGGCAGACTGTCCATCTTGTCGACCGGTGTCGACGTCGAGCGCTATACGCCTGTGGGCCCGGCACTGGCGCGCACCGACATGCATCGAATCGTCTGCGCCGCGCCGAACCCGCTGCCCTGCAACGGGTTCGACCAGATCATCCGAGTGCTGCCCAGGCTCAGCGGGGCCGAGCTGGTCGTCGCCGAAACCACCGTGCCCGAAACCGCCCAGGACACCGACTGGAGTGAGCAAAGAGGCGAACTCAAGGAGCTGGCCGCGCAGCTGGGGGTGAGCGACCGGGTCTGGTTCATGGGCACCGTTACGGCTGATGAGCTGTCGTCGGTGCTGCGGTCCGCCGATGTGGTGGCGTGCACTCCATGGCAGTCGCCACGTGCGACGACGGCACTGCAAGCCATGGCAAGTGGCGTGGCCGTAGTGGCGGTGTCCGTCGGAGCTTTGGCCGACACCGTGGTGCACCCGGTCACCGGGCTGCTGGTGCCCGCCGCTCATCCCGCCGACCTGGCCGGTGCACTGAAAACCCTTCAGGAACAACGTTTTAGGTGCGAGGGGATGGGCGCCACCGGCCGGTTGCGGGCAGAGTCGCGATTTGGCTGGGGCCGCATTGCGCTGGACACGCTGCACATCTACGACCGGGTGAATTCGCTACGCCAATCGCGAGTGGTGGCCAACGCGGGGTAACCTTCGGCCAGGCCCACTACGATCGCGATTGACCATGGCAACTGTTATCGGCGACACCGCTGCCGCGTTGGGCCCCGGGGTGCGGGGCCCGGTCCGGACCGCCCGCCACGGCTCTAACCAGCAGTCCACGGCACTCGCCCAGGACGCATTGCGCCACGAGCAGTTCCACACCGCTGACCCCGATGCCGCCCAGCGATTCTTCGCCGCGGCGTACCGCCCGGGTTGGCGCACCGGCAGGCTGATGCGGGGTTCGGCCGTTACGCACCGGCGCTGCGCAGCCGATGTGATCACCATCGACGAGGTGGTGATCCAGGGCCGATTCGATTGCGATATTCGAACTACCGATTCGGTGTTGGTCATTCAACCGCGGGTGGGGTCGCTGACGATCACCGGTGATCCCGTGGTTGCCGCGGACGCTCCGGTGTTGGCCGCGGGCGGCATCGAACGCCTGCTGCAGGTCAATAGCGCGAGCTTCCATGTCGTGTGCATCGAGCCGGGCCTGCTGCGCAAGGTCGCCGCCGCTGGACATACGCCGGTGCCGCAACAGATTCAGTTCCTCAGTTCCCGGCCGCGCTCCGATGCGGCGGTACGCGCGTGGCGCGCTGCGCTTGACTATGTGACCAATAGTTTCTCGTCGCCCGAGACCGCCAAACACCCGCGCATCGTCGCCGCGGCGGGACAACTGCTGGCCGCCGCGGTGCTGGAGTGCTTCCCGTCCAACCTGACCTCCGGGCAGGACCGGCTGAGCGATCCGTTGGTGCCCAAGGCGGTCCGCACCGCATTGTCGTTCATCCATCGCAACGCCGGCGGCGACATCGGTGTCAAGGAGGTCGCCGCCGAGGTTCACCTGACGCCCCGGGCGGTGCAGTACCTTTTTCGGCAGCAGCTCGACACCACACCGACCGAATACCTGCGCCGGGTCCGGCTACACCGGGCCCACCAGGATCTACTGTCCGGTCACCGAACCTCAACCAGCGTCGGCGAGATCGCCCAGCGCTGGGGCTTCGCCCACACCGGCCGGTTCGCCGTGCTCTATCGCCAGACCTACGGCGAAAGCCCGCACACCACGCTCAAGCATCACGAGTTAGCTACTGGCCTGCACACCGACACCCTGCGCAGTGTGTAGCAGCCGGTTGACCGCATCGGTGGCGTCGACGCACAGCGCTTCGCGTCCGGCGGCGTGGTCCACAATGCGTTCGGCCAGCACCCGGACCTTGATGTTCGATTTCTGAGACAACTTGGCCAGCAGTTCGAAGGCGGAGTCGGCGTTGAGGCCGTACCGCAGCATCAAGACCCCCATGGCCTGGTTGATCACCGCTCGACGCGCATTGACCGCTTCGATCGCGTCGGTCATCCGCATCTGCAGATCGACCTCGGCTTGTTCGGTGATGTCGACATAGAACCCGGCCGTACCGCCGAACTTGCCGGCCTCGTCGTACCAGGGGTTGCCCACCACGATCACCAGGTGCACGCTGCCGCCGGTATCGACGATGCGGCACCGGTTGCCGCACGCCGCCCCATGCCGGCGCACCCATTCGACGAGTTGGGTCACCACGGGCTTTTCATCGGGGTGCTGGTGCGCACGGAGCAGGTCGGTGGTCGGCACCACACGGCCGGGCTCGTAGCCGTGCATCTGCGCGACCTCGTCCGACCACTCCCAGTGGTCGTCACTTGCGACGTAGCGGAAGCTGCCTACCTGCGGCCACCGATTCCCCCGTCGCGCCGATCCATCGCGCACGATTCAAATGTATTCCGGCTAGGGGCTGGGCGCGCCGTTTGTTCGCATTGCGGATAGTCAGCCGGAAAACGAAATCACGCCGATTTGGCCAGTCCTGCTACGCCAGAAGCCCTGTCGCCCTTGGCTATTCGCCGAATCAACAACCGGGTGGCCTTCTCCAGCGTCTCCTGCGCGTCATTCGGGTGGCGCGCACGCGCGGCCCGCCGCACCGCGGCGGCGATCGTCACGCCCCGCTCATAACCGGTTACCACGCGCGGATCCACGTAGGAGCCCCGCGCCACCGCCGGAGTGTTCCCCAGCTCCTCGGCGACCTCGCGCATCACCGCGGCCGCAACGCGTTTGGCCACCCGTTGCGACACGGCCGGATCCGCCTCGGCGAACGCGGCGGCGGCCAGCACCGTGCCGTGCCAGGTCCGCAGATCTTTCACGCTGTACTCGTCGCCGACGAGTTCCTTGAACCGGGCATTGAGGTCGTCGGCGCGGATATCGGTCCACCCAGAATCCGTGCGGCACACCAGAAGTCGCTCGGTGCGCTCGGTGCGGCGCAATAACGCGCGGACCACCGTCGCTACTGCGGGGTCCTCGATCTCCCACGTGCGCCGGACCCCGCTCTTGGCGGGAAAGTCGAAAGCGACCGCACTCCGGCGCACGGTCACGTGCTCACAGAGCAACGTGGAGAGGCCATATGACTCGTTCTCGTCGGCGTATTGCTCGCCGCCGGCCCGGAAGTAGCCCTGATCCAGCAGATGCAGCGCCAGCGCCAGCACCCGGTCGCGGGTAAGCCCGCGACCGGCAAGGTCTTTCGCGATCCGCTCCCGCCACCCCGGCAGCTCCTTGGACAACTCCAGCACCCGGTCGAATTTCTCCTCGGCCCGCTCCTGCTGCCAAGCCTGGTGATAGAGATACTGGCGGCGTCCGGCGGCATCGGTGCCGACCGCCTGAATGTGGCCGTTGCGGTACGGCGAGATCCACACTTTTTTCCAGGCCGGCGGAATAACGAGATCCTTGATCTGCCCGACGGTCTGGTCATCGGTGAGCAGGTCACCATCGGGCCCGTAATAGGCAAATCCCTTGCCGCGGCGCTTTCGTGAAAGGCCGGGCTTGCTCAGATCGCTGCGCCGCAATCGCATGCCCACGGAATTACCCACGCGGCCAATGGCTCACACCCGCGAGTTACGGCTCGGGCAGCTCGAGATTACGGGTGCGCAGCCACAGCGGGACCACCATCCAGAACAAGGTGAACAACGCCAGAGCGCAGACACCTGCGATGATGCCCGCGATATGGCCGGACACCGCATCGAAAATGATGGTCGTCACGCCGGTCATCGCCAGACCCAGCAGCACCAGCCCGGCGTATGCGCAGCGGTGTGCCGCCGAAACCAGCACGACGAGCCGGTGCCGGCGAAACAGCAACCGGTGCATGCCAACCGGCGCGATCAGCGCCACCGTCGCACCCACCGAGCAGCCCACCGTCACCAGATACACCATGCGCATGGCGTCGTTGAGAACGTTGAAACGCTGCTGAAAGGGCAGCGTCAACAGGAAACCGGTCAGCAGCTGAACACCGGTTTGAGTGACCCTCAGCTCCTGCAGCAGGCTGGTCCAGTTGCGGTCGAGGCGCTCGACTTCGGTTTCGCCGCCGCGCTCGCGGTGATCCCACGACTGGTCGTTTTCCGGATGGTCGACATCCATGGACGTGATCATCGCATTGATGACCTCGCCGTTATGCCAAACGGCCCGCCACGTCGTTGTGCCGGGCCGTTTGGGGATTGCGAGGCTGGATCAGCCGGCCATGAACTCGTGGTAAGCCGATTCCAGGTTCGGCGGCAGGGCCGCCACATTGCATTGCCGCTCGGTGTCACCGATGGGCGCCAGAATCCCGCGCAGCTCGTAGTACTCGTTCGGGTGCGAGGTGAAGTAGCCGCGAATGTTGGCGGCCGCGTCCCCCCGCGGCTGGCCGTATGCGGCGGTGACCACCTGGCTGGCACCCGGGTGGGTGGCCAGGTACTGCTGGGCCGCGCTGGTCACCGACGAAACGGTGGCGTTGACGCCTTCCGGGCTGCAGTCGGGCGCTGCCGCAGCTGACGGTGCGCCGATGATCCCGATAGCGAGTCCCCCGAGCAGACAACCGGCGCCCACGCCGACACTGCTGAATTTCATAGTGATTGATCCTTCGGATAAGCGAATTGATCGCGAATTAATCCCAGGGGGCTCCCGATCCCCCGAAATCCAAAGTAGCGGAGGCGAAAGAGCCCTCCGGGGCGCAGCGGCCGCTGTTCGCCGACAACGAACACGCGCGGCTGTTAAATGCGTGACGGGAGAAACTCGAGTGGCACAATTAGCTAAGCGAACTACTAGGCCTGGGCACGGATGCTGAGGATTCTCAGAGATCCTTGGCCGTTCTTAAGGAATCGTGATCGTGATTCGTGACGAAACCGTTACCTCTAGGCGCAGGGGGCCGGTGGTCGCCTTCAGCACGGTGCGTGGACAGCTCGTGGACACGTGCCGGATTCTGCGGTGTATATCTGCTCGAAAACACACAAGCGCGATATGCGCCGCAGATAGGCTCGTACTGCCGACTGCTCGATGATGACGTGAGGTGAGCGGATGTCGTATGTGGTGGCGGGTCCGGAGACGATGGCCGCGACGGCAAACAATCTTGCAGGCATCGGTATGGCGATGACCGCCGCCAACGCCACGGCCGTGGCACCTACCGTGGGGTTGCTGACGGCCGCCGGAGATGAGGTGTCGGCAGCGGTGGCATCGCTGTTCGCCCGGCATGCCGAGGAATATCAAGCCGTCAGTGCTCGAGCGGCCGCGTTCTATCAGCAATTCGTGCAAACTTTGACGACAAGTGCCGCCGGGTATGCCGTTGCCGAGGCGGCTAGCGTTTCGCCGTTGCGCTTTGTTGAGCAGCAATTGCAAAGTGCGGTTAACGCGCCAATGCAAGCAATGCTTGGGCGCCCCCTGATCGGCGACGGCGCAAATGCGACGAAGCCGGGCGGCAAGGGCGGCGATGCCGGACTGTTGATTGGCAATGGAGGTAACGGCGCGGCCGGCGGGGACGGCCAAGCCGGCGGTGCCGGCGGTAACGCGGGGCTGATCGGCAGTGGTGGGCTCGGCGGCGCCGGCGGGACCGGCATCAATAACGGCGCCGGCGCTGCGGGCGGGGCCGGCGGCCGCGGCGGGTGGCTGGTCGGTAACGGTGGGGCCGGCGGTCATGGCGGAGACGGCGCGTCGGTACTTCCGGCAGGAGTTGGCACCGGAGTCGGTGGCGCCGGCGGTGTCGGCGGAGCCGGTGGCGCGGCCGGGCTGATCGGCATCGGCGGGACCGGCGGCGCCGGTGGTAGCGGCGGATTCAGCGTGGCCGCGGCTTCCGGGGTCGGTGGCGCCGGCGGCAGCGGCGGCCATGGCGGCTGGTTGCTGGGCAACGCCGGAGCCGGCGGCGCCGGCGGAGACGGCGGCGGTTCGGTCTTTGCCGAGAACGGCAACGTCATCCTGGGCGCCCTACCCTCCAGCACCGGCGGGGCGGGTGGGGCCGGCGGTGCCGCCGGGCTATTCGGCTTGGGAGGCGCCGGAGGGGTCGGTGGAGACGGCGGGATGCTCGAAGGCTCTGGGGGCAGCGGCGGCTCGGGCGGCGCCGGCGGCTGGCTCTACGGCGCCGGAGGAGCGGGTGGGCACGGAGGTGCGGGCGTCACCGGTTCCCTGAAATCCGGCAACACCGCCGTTGCGGCACTGTTCGGCGGCACCGGCGGTGCAGGTGGCGTTGGTGGTGACGCGGGTTTGTTCGGGCTGGGCGGTGTGGGCGGCGCCGGCGGCACCGGCGGCGTCAGCGGATCGCAAACCGGCGGCACCGGCGGGGCGGGCGGCAACGGTGGTGCCGGCGGACACCTGGCCGGCTGGGGAGGTGCCGGCGGCCGGGGCGGGTCGGGCGGAGCGGGTGGCCCTGACCCG
>NZ_MVHE01000076.1 GCF_002086155.1 Mycobacterium angelicum
GGGCTCGGGTCCATCGGCGGTGCCGGCGGTGTCGGCGGCAACGCCGGCATGCTCGCCGGCGATGGCGGGACAGGCGGCACCGGTGGGTTCGGCGCCGCTAACGGTGGGGCCGGCGGCGCTGGCGGCAAGGCCGGGCTGTTCGGCGACGGCGGTGGCGGCGGCGTCGGCGGGCAGGGCTTTGGGCCCGGCGGTAGTGGCGGGGCCGGCGGCGACGCCGTGCTGATCGGCGACGGCGGTAACGGTGGTAAGGGCGGGACTGGCACCCCGCCGGGCGCCGGTGGCACCCCGGGCGCCGGGGGGCAGCTGTTCGGTTTGGATGGGTTGACGTAGCCGTGACGCAGCCGGGCCCAGACGTTCTTGGCTCGGGCGCGCTATCGACGACGCCCACCCTCAGGCCGATGTACTTCGCCGGAGTGGACCTGGCCTGGGGTGGTCGCAACCCGAGTGGTATCGCGGTGGTCGACCTGACGGTCGTCTGGTTCAGGCCGGCGCCGCCCACGATGATGCCGACGTGCTGGCCGCGCTGGGGCCCTACGTCCAGGGCGACTGCGTGGTCGGCTTCGACGCGCCGCTGGTGGTAACCAACCCAACCGGCCAACGGCCCGCTGAGGCCGCGCTGAACCGCGACTTCCGCCGGTTCGAGGCCGGGGCGCATCCGGCCAGCACCGGCAGGCCCGAGTTCGCCGACGGGCCGCGCGCCGGACGGCTGGCGGCAGCACTGGGCCTGCACCTCGACCCGTTTTCATCCGCGCCTAGGCGCGCCATCGAGGTCTACCCGCACTCGGCGACCCGCCTACGGCGACCTGGCGACGGGCTACATTGTTACGCCGTCGCTACCGCGCGACCTAGATCCGCACCGGCCGCTGGTCGACGGGCGCCAGCACGTCGATCAGGTCGATTACCGTCGTCAGCGCGGCGGTGCGCGGATCTCGTCCCTCGACCAGCGCGGAGACCACCGAGCCGTCGACCGCACAGATCAATGTGCACACCAGTTCGATGTGAACGGAACGCCCTGATCTTTCGATGGCCTCTGCGACCGCCTCGGCCCGCTGGCGCAGGCTGCGTCGCATGCTTTCCCGCAATGCGGGAAAGCGGGTACAGGCGATATGACGCTCATATCGCGATATCAGCTGCTCAGCGAGTCCCGGACTGGATACGTCCCCCACCAGCAACTCAACCAGCACATCAGCGGTGGTCTCAGGCCCCCGGCGCCGTCGGGACAGGGCATTGACCCTGGCCCGCAGCTGAGCTACCTCGATCATCCCGACATGTTCGACCGCGCGGGCAATCAAATCGTCGAGCGACGAAAAGTAGTAGGTGGTAGATGCCAGCGGTAGGCCGGCCCGCCGAGCGACCGCCCGATGGCGTACCGCTTCGAACCCGCCCTCGCCAAGCAGCTCGGCGGCAGCGCTTACCAACGCATACCGCCTACGTTCTCCTTTTGGAGTAACTGCTGCCGTCACGCACACACATGCTGCCAGTCAAAGTGGTACTCCATTGCCATTTTCGTCAAACGGCCATGGCATGATGGCCCGCATGCCAGACATGAGCCGCCGCGCGGTGCTCGGTCTTGGTGTCGGCGCGGCATGCGGCGCCGTCGGCGCTTATGCGCTCGACATGCTGTTTTTGCCCCGAACGTCACAGGCCATGCCGCCTGCGGCGAGTGGAACAAGCGTTCCATTGGCGCCGGCACGGCCGCTCGATCCGGCCCCTGCCGCCCAGCCCGCCCCCACGATGTCGACGGGATCCTTCGTGTCCGCCGCGCGCGGCGGGATATCGACCAATTGGGCGATCGCGCGTCCGCCGGGCCAGACCAAACCGTTGCGACCGGTGATCGCCTTGCATGGTAAGGGCAGCGATGCGGCGACGGTGATGGCCGGCGGCGTCGAGCAGGGCCTGGCCCAGGCCGTCAACGCCGGGCTACCACCGTTTGCGGTAGTCGCCGTCGACGGCGGCGGGGGCTACTGGCACAAACGGGCCTCCGGCGAGGACGCCGGGGCCATGGTGCTCGACGAGCTCATCCCGATGCTCGGCGGCCAGAACCTGGACACCTCGCGAGTGGCGTTTCTGGGCTGGTCGATGGGCGGCTACGGCGCCCTGCTGCTCGGCGGCCGGCTGGGCGCGGGGCGCACGGCCGCGATCTGCGCGGTGAGCCCGGCGCTGTGGACTTCGGCCGGAGCGGCCGCACCCGGGGCATTCGACGGCGCCGACGACTTCGCGGCGAACTCGGTGTGGGGCATGCCCGCGCTGGGGTCGATCCCGATCCGGGTGGATTGCGGCGACAGCGATCCGTTCTATTCGGCGACCAAGCAGTTCATCGCTGCGCTGCCCAACCCGCCGGCCGGCGGCTTCTCGCCGGGCGGTCACAACGGCGGTTTCTGGAGCTCGCAGTTACCCGCGGAGCTCACCTGGATGGCACCGCTACTGACCGGCTGACGTGAGCACACCCTTCGGTTGGAACTTCCCCTACACGTGGCCGCGAATGCCCATTCTGGCCGCGAACGTGGTGAGCACGTCACAGCCGCTTGCCGCCCAGGCCGGTCTTCGGATGCTGGCCGAAGGCGGGAGCGCAGTCGATGCGGCCGTCGCGACCGCCATCACCATCACTCTGGTGGAACCGGTGTCCAATGGCATCGGCTCGGATGCGTTTGCCATCGTCTGGGACGGGGCCCAACTGCACGGCCTCAACGCATCCGGCCGTTCGCCGGCATCGTGGACACCGGAATACTTTGGCGGCGGGGGTATTCCGGTAGTCGGGTGGAACTCCGTGACGGTGCCCGGCGCGGTGTCGGCATGGGTCGAGCTGCACGCCAAGTTCGGCAAGCTGCCGTTCGAACGACTCTTCGAAACCGCAATATCGTACGGCCGCAACGGTTTTCTGGTCTCGCCCACTGTTGCTGCGCAGTGGGCGGCACAGGTCCCTGTGTTTGCCGGCCAACCCGGGTTCGCCGAGGCATTCATGCCCGGCGGACGCGCGCCCAAACCCGGTGAGTTGTTCAAGTTTCCGGATCACGCTGCCACGCTGGAGCGAATCGCCGCTACCCGCGGCGAGGCGTTCTACCGCGGCGAGTTGGCCGATACGTTGGCGGCGCACTCGGCGGCCCACGGTGGTGTCATGCGCGCCGAGGATCTGGCCGCCCATCGAGCCGATTGGGTCGGCACTCTCAGTGCAAACTACCGGGGATATACCGTCCACGAGATACCGCCCAACGGTCAGGGCATAGTCGCACTCATTGCGCTGGGCATCCTCGAGCATTTCGAGATGTCTTCGCTGCCAGTTGATTCGGCCGACAGCGTGCACCTGCAGATTGAGGCACTGAAGCTGGCCTTCGCCGACGCGCAGGCTTATGTTGCCGACGCCGACCACATGTCTTTGGACCCGGCGTCGCTGTTGGACCGCGATTACCTGAAGCAGCGGGCGGGACTGATCGATCGCAGCCGGGCAATGCCGATGTCCGCCGGAATCCCCAAGGGCGGCACCGTATATCTGACCGCCGCCGACGCCGACGGGATGATGGTGTCGATGATCCAATCGAACTACATGGGGTTCGGCTCCGGCGTGGTGGTTCCGGGAACCGGAATCTCGCTGCAGAACCGCGGCGCAGGTTTCGTTGTGAGACAAGGTCATCCGAACCGAGTCGGACCGAACAAGCGTCCTTTGCACACCATCCTGCCGGGTTTTGTGACCCGGGACGGCGCTGCGGTGATGAGCTTCGGGGTCATGGGCGGCCCGATGCAGCCCCAGGGCCACGTGCAGGTGATCGTGCGCATCGCCGACTACGGCCAAAACCCGCAGACGGCCTGCGACGGTCCCCGCTTCCGCTGGCTGGAGGGCCTGCAGGTCAGTTGCGAAAAAGGTTTTCCGCCAGCGACTCTCGAGGAGTTACACCGGCGGGGACACGACCTGATCCTGACCGAGGACTACGACGCGTTCGGCAGCTGCCAGGCTATCTGGCGACTCGACGACGGGTACGTTGCGGCCAGCGACCCGCGGCGGGATGGCCAGGCGGTAGCGTTCTAGACGGTGACTTCGCCCTCGGCTGCCCGCTGGCCGATGTCGTTGCGGAAATGGCTGCCGGGCAATCGAATTGAACCCAGACGTTGGTACGCGGCAGCGCGTGCCGCGGCCAGGTCGGCGCCGACGCCCACGACCGACAGCACCCGGCCGCCGGACGAGACGATGGCACCGTCGTCGGCGCGGCGTGTGGTGCCCGCGTGCAGCACCCCGTCGGCTTCGGAACCGGTGACGACGTCGCCGACCCGCGGACGGCCGGGGTAGTTTTCGGCGGCGAGCACCACCGTCACGGCGGCTCCATCGCGCCAGCGCAACTCACCGAAGTCGGCCAGCTTGCCCGAACCGGCGGCGTGCAGCAGCTGCCCGACTGGTGAGTCCAGCAGCGCCAGCACCGCCTGGGTCTCCGGATCGCCGAAGCGACAATTGAATTCGACCACCGCCGGACCGTTCTTGGTGATCGCGAGGCCGGCATAGAGCAATCCGGTAAAGGGGCAGTCCCGCCGAACGAGTTCGGCCGCAACGGGTTCGACGATGCGGCTGACGATCTCGCGGTAGACGTCGTCGGGCAGCCACGATAGCGGCGCGTAGGCGCCCATACCGCCGGTGTTGGGTCCGGTGTCGCCGTCGCCGACCCGTTTGAAGTCCTGGGCAGGCAGTAGCGGCACCACGGTTGGGCCGTCGACCACGCAGAACAGCGACACCTCGGGCCCGTCCAGGTAGGACTCCAGCAGTACGGGGTGCCCGGACTCGAGCAGGGCCGCGGCGTGGGCGCGCGCGGCATCGCGATCCGGCGTCACCACCACGCCCTTGCCGGCCGCCAGGTGATCGTCTTTGACCACCCAGGCCGGCTCACCGGCGGGCGGCCCGAACCGGTCCAGGGCCGCATCCAAATGTGCGGGGTTGTCCACGATTTCACTTTTCGCGGTGCGTACGCCGGCGGCGGCCATGACGTCCTTGGCGAATGCCTTGGAGCCCTCGATGCGTGCCGCGTCCTTGCTGGGCCCGAAACAGACGATGCCGGCGGCGCGCACGGCGTCGGCCACGCCGAGGACCAGCGGCACCTCCGGGCCGATGACGACCAGGTCGGCCCGGACCGCGCGGGCCAGCGCGACAACCTCGTCACCGGAGGTGATGTCGACATTGTGTTGCTCGGCCAGACGGGCGGTGCCGGCGTTGCCAGGCGCAATGATCAGTCCTGTGACCTGCGGATCTGCGCTGAGGGCCAGCAGCAGAGCATGTTCACGGGCACCGGAGCCGATCACCAGGACGCGCACGACACGTCAGACTAGCCGCAGTGGGGTGGGCGGGCCGCTGCGCGGTTGGGCATGTTGCGGCCTGGAGTGCGATACCACCGGCGATATCGCACTTTCAATGTGGGTGTGGCTGTTCGCTCCGGGGCTGGCGTGACGGGTGTGACTCAGCTCGGCTTGCCGGATTCCTTGGCGAGCACCTGGGCGGCGTTGGCCTTCTTGTCGGGTGCGGCACCGCTCGCGGCGGCCTTCTTGCGCTTGCCGGCGACCCGCTCGATCGCGCTGTTCAGCCGGGACCCCAGCGGGAAGCCCACGTAGTGCGTGATGAACACCGCGAGTTCACGCAACTCGTCGAGGGTGAATTCCTCGTTGTGCAGGACGGCGTTGACCTGGACCTCCAGCAGGTCGGCCTGGCCCTGGGCGGTCAGCACCGCGATCACAGCCATCCGGCGGTCGCGCATCGACAGCCCGGGTCGACTCCAGATGCGGCCGAAGAGATGGTCGACGGTGAGCGCAAAGTAGTCGCCCGGCATGTCGGGCATGTCCCAGGCGTAGACCTCGTTCATCTTGTCCAGGCCTTTACGGCGCAGTTCGTCCATCACGTCTCCTTCGGTGTGTCCGTGCGCGGTACTCCCAGGCCGGCCGCCAGCCGCTCGAATGCCACCCGCGCCAGCGGCAGGTCAACCGATACCGCATCGCCCAGGGCCAGCGCCAGGCTCAGATCCTTCTCCCCCAGCTCGCGGGTGTGCTCCAGCAGCGGGCGCAAGGGGTCGTCGGGTTCCATCGGCGCCGTCGTCTTGCGGAACATGATCGCCGACGGACCGCCGGTGAGGCCGTCGCTGTGGCGGACCACTTTGGCCAGGGCCCGCAGGCTCAGCCCGCATGCTTCGGCCAGTCGCTCGGCTTCGGCGGCGGCCGCGTAGGACACGAAGGTGAGCATGTTGCGAGCCAACTTCATCTTGGTGCCCGCGCCCGGTTCGCCGGCGTGGATCACTACTGACGCCCATTGCGAGAACGGCTCTTTGATGCGGCGGAACGTCTGCTCGTCGGCGCCGACCATGGTGGCCAGATCGCCGTTGGCGGCCGCGCCGGCGCCGCCGCTGACCGGCGCATCGGCGATATGAATCCCTTGCGCTTTTAGTTCACCGGCGAGTTCGACGGCGGTGGTGTCCTTGATGGTCGAGTGAATCGCGATGATGGTGCCCGGCTTGGCATGTGCGGCCAACCCGTCGTTTCCGGTGATCACTTCGCGCACTTGCGCATCGTCGAACACGGTGACGCTGATGATGTCGGCATCGGCGACTTCGGCCAGGCTCGCTGCCGCCGTTGCCCCGCCGTCCACAAACGGGGCCATGGCCTCGGCCCGCACATCGAACACCGTCAGCCCGCCCGGCCAGCCGAGGTAGCGCTGCGCCATTGGCGCGCCCTGGTTGCCCAGGCCGATATAACCCAAACGCGGTGTGGTTTCGGTCTGGCTCATGATCGGATGATCTGTCCGCCATCGACATTGAAGATCTGCCCGGTGATCCAGGAGGCCTGGTCACTGAGCAGAAACAGGCACATGCCCACCAGATCCTCGGGAGTTCCCATCCGGGACAACGGAATCTGCTTGACCATGTCCTTGACAAATTCTCCGGGTGTGACGGTCCTGGTGGCCTCGGTGTCGATCGGGCCCGGCGCGATCGCGTTGATCCGGATGTTCATTCCACCCAACTCGCGGGACAGCTGCTGGGTAAGACCGTTGACGCCAACCTTGGCCAGTCCGTAGAAGTTTGAGTACAGCCACGCCGCGGTCGACGACTGGTTGACGATGGCGCCGCCGCCACGCTTGGCCATCTTCCGGTACACCGCGCGGGTGCACACCAGTACGCCGTCGTGGTTGACGCTCATGAACTTCTTGTAGTAGTCCAGCGGCACCGTCAGCAGCAGGTCCAGCTTCATGTCGCCGTAGATTGCGGCGTTGTTCACCAGATAGTCGATACCACCGAATTCGCCCAGGGTGCGATCGGCCATCGCCCTGGCCGATTCTTCGTCTGAAACATCAACGGGCACATGGATTGCCGTGCCACCGTCGGCGACGATCTGCTTGGCGACCGCTTGGGCGGCATCGGCGTTGATGTCGGCGACCACCACCGCCGCGCCTTGGCGGGCCAGGGCTTCGGCGTACGCCTGCCCGATGCCCTGAGCAGCCCCGGTGACGATGGCCACCTTGTCTTCGAACCGTCCCACGCCGATCTCCTCTAGTTGCTCGCTGTCGCAATGACTTTGGTTTCCAAGTACTCCTCGAAACCGGCCAGGCCCATTTCGCGGCCATTGCCGGACTGCTTGTAGCCGCCGAAGGGGGCATCGGCCGAATACCAGACGCCGCCGTTGACGTTGACGGTGCCGACCCGCAGCCGCGCGGCCACCTGCGCGGCCCGGTCCGGGTCGGCGCCGAACACGGTGCCGGACAAGCCGTATGGCGAATCGTTGGCGATTCGAACCGCGTCGTCGTCGCCGTCGTGGGCGATCACCGTGAGCACCGGCCCGAAGATCTCCTCCCGGGCGGGCCGGGCGTCGTTGCTCAGTCCCGCGATCACGGTGGGCTCGATGAAGAAACCCGCGTCGCGGCCGACCGGCCGGCCGCCGCCGCAGGCGAATGTCCCGCCCTCGGCGATCGCCAGATCGAGATAGCCCTGCACCCGGTCGCGCTGGCGCGCCGAAATCAATGGTCCACATACGGTTCCCGGGTCATCCGGATCGCCGGGCTCGATCGACGACATGGTGCCGGCGGCGATGGCGACGGCTTCGTCGTAGCGGGCCCGCGGCACCAGCAGCCGGGTGGTGATCGCACATCCCTGCCCGGCGTGCATGGCCGCGGTGAACGCCGACATCGAACAGGCGCCGGCCAGGTCGGCGTCGTCGAGCACCACGAAAGCCGATTTGCCACCCAGCTCCAGGAACACTCGTTTGATGGTGGCCGCGGCGTCGGCCATCACGCTGCGGCCGGTTGCGGTCGAGCCGGTGAACGAAACCATGTCAACCCGAGGATCTTTGGCGAGTATGGCCCCCAGGCTGTGATCGCTGGAGGTGACGATGTTGACCACACCCGGCGGGAAATCGGTGTGCTCGGCAATGAGTTCGCCGAGCACGGCCGCGCACCAGGGCGTGTCGGGCGCCGGCTTGAGGACGATGGTGTTGCCCGCAGCCAAGGCGGGACCCAGCTTGGCGAGATTGATCTGGTGCGGGAAGTTCCACGGCGTAATGGCCCCGACGACGCCGACGGCTTCCCGCGCGATGGTGCGCCGGGTGGGGATACCCATCGGTGCTGCCTGGCCGAGATCAAAGTTCCACGCATAGGACTCGGCGGTATCCGCGGCGAACGCCAGATCATTGACCGGGCCTTCCAGTTGGGCTGCGGCGGTGAGCATCCGCGGCGCCCCGACTTCGGAGATGGTGAGTTCCCGCAACTCCTCTATGTGCTGTTGCATCGCGTCGCGCAACTGCCGCACACAGCGCACCCGCAACTCGGTGTTGCGCGACCAGTCCGTTTCGTCGAAGGCCCGCCGCGCGGCGTCGAGGGCGCGACCCATGTCGACGGCGTCACCGTCGGCGGCCACACCCAGCACCTCCTCGGTGGCCGGGTTGATCGTCGGGAATGTTCCCGCCCTTGCCTCGGCCAGCTTGCCGTCGATGAACAGCGCACTCACGCCGTCAGCCAGTAGCGATCGGTCGGCCATCTACAAATCCCATCTACAGCCCGTATGAAGGTGGACACTTGTCCGATATTCCCTGTTCGCACCATAACCGCGGAGGTGCGGCCAGCGCAACCTTCAGACCCCGCCGGATGCCCACTGCGACCGATCAAGCTGCTCATTCGCAATCCAGACTTGCCTAGATTCGCCCGCATACTCTAGCTTGGACATGTGTCCAGCGATGCTCTGGCTTCCGTCGCAGCCCAGTCCGGGCAAGCGCCGCGCAACCGGCGCCAGGAGGAGACCTTCCGCAAGGTGCTGGCGGCCGGCATGGAAACGCTGCGGGAGAACTCGTATGCCGATCTGACGGTGCGCATGGTGGCGGCTCGCGCGAAGGTCGCTCCGGCCACCGCCTACACGTATTTCTCGTCGAAGAACCATCTGATCGCCGAGGTCTACCTCGACCTGGTTCGGCAGGTCCCGTTCTTCACCGACGTCAACGAGTCGATGCCGGCCCGGGTCGAGCAGGCGCTACGCCATCTGGCCCTGGTGGTCGCCGACGAACCGGAGGTGGGCGCCGCGTGCACGGCGGCGCTGCTCGGCGGTAGCGCCGACGCGGCGGTGCGCGCCGCCCGCGATCGGATCGGCGCGGAAATCCATCGCCGCATCGCGTCGGCCATCGGTCCCGGCGCCGAACCCGGCACCGTGTCGGCACTCGAGATGGCGTTCTTCGGTGCGCTGGTGCAGGCCGGCAGCGGGCAGTTCACCTATCACGAGATCGCCGACCGGCTCACCGACGTGGTGAGCCTCATCCTGGCCGGCACCGACAAAGGTAAGCAATGACCGTGCGCACCTCCTCTTTGCAGGGCGACCCCGAGCTCGTCTTGGACCCCTACGACTACGACTTCCACGAAGACCCGTACCCGTACTATCGGCGGCTGCGTGACCAAGCGCCGCTGTATCACAACGAGAAGCTCGGCTTCTGGGCGTTGTCCCGGCATGCCGATGTGCATCAGGGATTTCGCAACAGCACCACGCTGTCCAACCGCGACGGCGTCGCACTGGATCCCATCTCGCGCGGGCCGCACGCGTCGAAGACGATGTCGTTCTTGGCGATGGACGACCCGGCGCATCTGCGGCTGCGCACATTGGTGTCAAAAGGCTTCACGCCCAGGCGAATTCGCGAACTAGAGCCGCGAATCACCGAGATCGCCCAGCAACACCTCGACGCCATGCTGGAGAAAGCGGCACACGGCACCGTCGATTACGTCGACGACTTCGCCGGCAAGTTGCCGATGGATGTCATCTCCGAGCTGATGGGGGTGCCCGAAGCCGATCGGGTTCAGGTGCGCGCCTGGGCAGATGCCGTCATGCACCGCGAGGACGGCGTCACCGACGTGCCCGCCTCGGCGATCGACGCGTCGATCAACCTCATCGTCTATTACCAGGGGATGATCGCCGAGCGGCGCAAGAAGCTCACCGACGATTTGACGTCGGCGTTGCTGGAGGCCGAGATCGAGGGCGACCGGCTCACCGACGAAGAAGTCCTCGGGTTCATGTTCCTGATGGTGATCGCCGGCAACGAGACGACGACCAAACTCCTTGCCAATGCGGCTTTTTGGGGATACAAGAATCCCGACCAGCTGACGGCGGTCTACGCCGACCTGTCGCGCATACCGCTGTGGGTCGAGGAGACACTGCGCTACGACACTTCCAGCCAGATCCTGGCCCGCGTCGTCTCCGGGCCGCTCGAGCTCTACGGCACCACCGTCCCCGAAGGGGACGTCCTGCTGTTGCTGCCCGGCTCGGCACACCGCGACGAGCGCGTGTTCGACCAGCCCGACGAATATCTGATCGGGCGCGAAATAGGTTCTAAATTATTGAGTTTCGGCAGTGGCGCGCACTTCTGTCTGGGGGCCCATCTGGCCCGGATGGAGGCACGGGTGGCGCTCACCGAGCTATTCAAGCGAATCCGCGGGTACGAGGTCGACGAGGCCAACGCCGTCCGCGTCCACTCCAGTAATGTCCGCGGATTCGCCCACCTACCGATCACCGTGGAGGTGCCGTAATGCCCCGCTTCGATCCACACCCGGCGCGCAGACCGGCGATTGTGGCCGGCGCGTCGTCGGGCATCGGCGCAGCCACCGCGGTTGAGCTTGCCGCCCACGGCTTTCCGGTCGCACTGGGAGCCCGGCGTGTGGAGAAATGCCAGGAGATCGCTGACAAGATCCGCGCCGACGGCGGCGAGGCCGTCGCTCTGCCGCTCGACGTCACCGACCCCGAGTCGGTCAAGAGCTTCGTGCATCAGGCCACCGAACAACTCGGCGACATCGAAGTTCTGGTGACCGGCGCCGGGGACACCTACTTCGGCCGGCTGCATGAAATCGACAGCGAGGCTTTCGAATCGCAGATCCAGATCCACCTGGTCGGCGCAAATCGGTTGGCCACCGCGGTATTGCCGGGCATGGTGGAGCGGCAGCGCGGCGACCTGATCTTCGTGGGCTCCGACGTCGCCCTGCGGCAGCGCCCACACATGGGCGCCTACGGCGCCGCCAAGGCCGCACTGGTGGCGATGGTGACCAATCTGCAAATGGAACTTGAAGGCACCGGCGTGCGGGCGTCGATCGTGCACCCCGGGCCCACCAAGACCGGTATGGGCTGGAGCCTGCCGCCCGAGCTGATCGCACCCGCGCTCGAGGACTGGGCCAAGTGGGGCCAGGCCCGCCACGACTACTTCCTGCGCGCAGCGGATTTGGCCCGGGCAATCACGTTCGTCGCCGAGACGCCGCGCGGCGGCTTCGTCGCCAACATGGAGCTGCAGCCCGAGGCGCCGTTGGCCGCGACGAAGGAACGGCAGCAATTGAAAGTGGACGAGAAGGCGCTGAACGACAAATGACCAAAACAGCAGTGGTACCACGGGTTTCCGGCGGCGAACAAGAACACGGTCACCTCGACGAGTTCCGCACCGATCCGATCGGGCTGATGCAGCGGGTGCGCGACGAATGCGGCGACGTGGGCTGGTTCCAGCTCGCCGACAAGCACGTGATCCTGCTGTCCGGCGCCGGCGCCAACGAGTTCTTCTTCCGTTCCGCCGACGAGGAATTGGACCAGGCGCAGGCCTACCCGTTCATGACGCCGATTTTCGGCAAGGGCGTGGTCTTCGACGCCAGCCCCGAGCGGCGCAAGGAGATGTTGCACAACTCCGCACTGCGCGGCGAGCAGATGAAAGGTCACGCGGCCACCATCGAGGGCGAAGTCAAGAAGATGATCGCCAACTGGGGTGACGAAGGCGAAATCGACCTGCTCGACTTCTTCGCCGAGTTGACGATCTACACCTCGACGGCCTGCCTGATCGGCCTGAAATTCCGCAACCAGCTCGATTCGCGGTTCGCGCACTACTACCACGAGCTGGAGCGGGGTACCGATCCGCTGTGCTACGTGGACCCCTATCTGCCGATCGAGAGCTTCCAAAGACGCGACCAGGCCCGCCTGGACCTGGTGGCGCTGGTCCAGGAGATCATGAACCAGCGGCTGGCCAACCCGCCCAAGGACAAGAGCGATCGCGACATGCTCGATGTGCTGGTGTCGATCCGCGACGAGGACGGCAACCCTCGCTTTACCGCCGACGAGGTCACCGGCATGTTCATCTCGCTGATGTTCGCCGGGCACCACACCAGTTCGGGCACGTCGGCGTGGACGTTGATCGAGCTGATCCGCCACTCCGACGTCTACGCCGAGGTACTCGCCGAGCTGGAGGAGCTTTACGCCGACGGCCAGGAGGTGAGTTTCCATGCGCTGCGCCAGATTCCGAAGCTGGACAACGTGGTCAAGGAGACGCTGCGGCTGCATCCGCCGCTGATCATCCTGATGCGAGTGGCCAAGGGCGAGTTCGAGGTCGACGGCTTTCCCATCCACGACGGCGATTACGTCGCCGCGTCGCCGGCGATTTCCAACCGCATTCCCGAGGACTTTCCCGACCCGAATGCGTTCCACCCGGACCGCTACAACAAGCCCGAGCAGGCCGACATCGTCAACCGGTGGACGTGGATTCCGTTCGGCGCGGGCCGGCACCGTTGCGTCGGCGCCGCTTTCGCGACCATGCAGATCAAGGCGATCTTCTCAGTCCTGTTGCGCGAGTACGAGTTTGAAATGGCTCAGCCGGCCGACAGCTACCGCAACGACCACTCGAAGATGGTGGTGCAGCTGGCCCGGCCGGCCAAGGTCCGCTATCGCAAGCGCGCTCAGGCTTGACGCTCATGGCGGGTTTCAGGATCGAAGTCGATCGGGATCTGTGCCAGGGCCACGCCATGTGCGAACTCGAGGCACCGGATTACTTCCGGGTGCCCAAGCGCGGCACGGTCGAGATCCTCGACCCCGAGCCGCCCGAAGACGCCCGCGACGAAGTCGAGCGCGCGGTCGAAATGTGCCCTACCCAAGCGCTATTCATCAAAGAGAAAGAAGACTAGACATGGCGTCATTTCCGCGCGAGGAACTAGAAGCTTGGGTCGAGCGCTGGCTGGAGGCCAACCGGACCGCCGAACGCGACGGCCATTGGAAGGTATTGGCCGATTTCTACGCCGACGACGCCACCTACGGCTGGAACATCGGCCCCAAAGAAGACGTGATGTGCGTCGGCATCGACGAGATCCGCGACATTGCGCTGGGCCTGGAGATGGAGGGCCTGGAGAACTGGCAGTACCCGTATCAGAAGGTCATCATCGATGACAAGCAGGGCGAGATCGTCGGCTTCTGGAAGCAGGTAGCCACCGACGCCGACGGCACCCAGGCCGAGATCTACGGCATCGGCGGCAGCTGGTTCCGGCTCAACGCCGACGCCAAGATCGAATGGCAACGCGACTTCTTCGACTTCGGCCATGTGCAAACGGTGTACCTGGACCTGATGAAGGCGGGAAAACTGTCCAAGGGAATGCAGAAGCGGATCGAGCGCAGCTTGGCCGGCGAGCGGCTGCCGGGCTACTACCCGCTGGGCAAGACGCCGGTGCCGATCTGGTGAGCCGGATGGTTAGACCAACCAAGCATTTGATTTGTTACGCACGCTATGCTGGCGCCAAGGAGTGCATGTGGCACTCGTCACTACCGCTGCCGGGCATGACGGAGTCAGGCAGTTCTGATCAATTCAAAGGCGAAATGGGGTCAGGTCCAACGTGAAGACAAAAGGCGCTCTGATCTGGGAGTTCAACCAGCCCTGGTCCATCGAGGAAATCGAGATGGGCGACCCGGTCAAAGACGAGGTCAAGATCCAGATGGAGGCGGCCGGCATGTGCCACTCCGACCACCATCTGGTCACCGGCGGCATCCCGATGGCGGGCTTCCCGGTGCTCGGCGGACACGAGGGCGCCGGCATCGTCACCGAGGTGGGCCCCGGCGTGGATGACATCGCCCCGGGCGACCACGTGGTCCTGTCGTTCATCCCGTCCTGCGGCACCTGCCCGACCTGTCAGGCCGGCATGCGCAACCTGTGTGACTTGGGAGCCGGCCTGCTCGGCGGCGCCGCGGTATCCGACGGCACCTTCCGCATCCAGGCCCGCGGCCAGAACGTCTTCCCCATGACGCTGCTGGGCACCTTCTCGCCGTACATGGTCGTGCACCGCAGCTCGGTGGTGAAGATCGACCCGTCGATCCCGTTTGAGGTGGCCGCTCTGGTCGGCTGCGGCGTCACCACCGGCTACGGTTCGGCGGTCCGCACGGCCGACATCCGGCCGGGCCAGGATGTCGCCATCGTCGGTGTCGGCGGGGTCGGCATGGCGGCGCTGCAGGGCGCCGTCGCCGCCGGTGCGCGCTACATCTTCGCCATCGACCCGATCGAATGGAAGCGCGATCAGGCGCTGAAGTTCGGCGCCACCCACGTCTACCCCGACATCAACGCCGCGCTGATGGGCATCGCCGAGGTCAGCTACGGACTGATGGCGCACAAGGTGGTGGTCACCGTCGGCGAGCTGCAGGGCGCCGACATCGACAACTACCTGAACATCACGGCCAAGGGCGGCACCTGTGTGCTGACCGCCATCGGCAGCCTGCTGGACACCAACGTGACCCTGAACCTGGCGATGCTGACCCTGATGCAGAAGAACCTGCAAGGCACCATCTTCGGGGGCGGCAACCCGCAGTACGACATCCCGCAGCTGCTGTCGATGTACAAGGCCGGCAAGCTCAACCTGGACGACATGGTCACCACCCAGTACAGGCTTGAGCAGATCAACGACGGCTACCAGGACATGTTGGACGGCAAGAACATTCGCGGCGTCATCCGGTACACGGACGCTGATCGGTAACCCAGCGATGACTCAAACCGCCCAGTCCCCGGCTCTTACCGCATCGCAGGCGTCGTGGCGTTGCGTACAAACTCATGACCGCGAGGGCTGGTTGGCGCTGATGGCCGACGACGTCGTCATCGAAGACCCGATCGGCAAATCGATTACCAATCCCGAGGGCACCGGGGTGCGCGGTAAGGATGCCGTCGCCAATTTCTACGACACCAACATCGCGGCCAACCAGCTCACCGTTACGTGCGAGGAGACCTTCCCGTCCAGCTCGCCCAACGAGGTCGCTCATATCCTGGTGCTGGACAGCAAGTTTGACGGCGGCTTCACCAGCTCGGTGCGCGGGGTGTTCACCTACCGGGTGAACGACGAGGGTCTGATTGCCAACATGCGCGGGTACTGGAACCTGGAGATGATGACCTTCGGCAAGCAGGCTTAGCCAATCCGGCCTATGCCGGTGATGTTGCCCTGCATGACCTTGTTGCCCATCAGCACCATGCTGGCGGTCTGGATCGGGTCGCTGAGCGTGGTGGCCGATTTCGGTTGCTCGATAAGAACCTTGCCGGTGTTGGGGTCGACGACCGCGAACGCGAAAACGTCTAGCGGAGTGGTGTTTTGGAGCCCGATTCGGGTGATGGTGTAGATCAGGCCGTCGCCGATCGACAGGTGCGGCAATGCCGCGCTGCGAACCGCGCTGTCCCAGACGGTGTGGCAGCCGGGGTTGTCGACGTCCACTCTGGTCATTCCGCCGACGAACGGCGCCGTCGGCGGGACTGCCGGCCCGGCGTTCGGTGGAACCGCCGGATAGGGATAGCCGTAGGTGCTGGCGATGAACATCGTGTTGCCGACCCCGATCGGCGAGTTCTCGCTACCCGGCCCGCCCTGGGTCAGCACGGGTTGCTGGCAGATCAGGTTGCCGGTGCCGGACTGGTAGACCAGCGCGTGCACCTGCGGGTCGGCGTTGTCGACGATGGTCAGGTAGTCGGCCCCGGTGGGCCCGAAATACGTTGGGGTGGAACCGGTTCCCCAACTCAGCTGGCCGGGCTTGCGGGCCGGACCGCGGTCATAGGCCTGGCGCCACAGGATCTGCGGATTGCCCATCGGGTCGAGGTTCACCTCGTAGAGCGCGAAGGTGGTGGCCACCCCGATGCGATTGGCCGGTGACGCCGAGATGCTGTTGGCCACTTGTTCGCCGGCTTGAAGTTGCACGCTGCCGACACCGCCCCCGGCCTTGGCCACCCCGACCACGCCGGTGGCGGTGGCGAACCAGACGTTGCCCTGGTAATCGGGAACCACGCCGACTGAGCTGTCGCCCGGCGGTATCACGCTGGACACGTCGGTGGACTCGGTGACGGTCAGCTGCCAACGGCCCAGCCCGTCCTTGGCGTGCGCGACGCGGATCAGGTGGTTGGTTCCATCGATCATCACCAGCTGGTTGTTGTTGTCCAGGTAGGCATAAACCCCGCCGAGCAGGCCGCCTTTGGTGATGTTCATGCTGGCCAGCGGAATGACCTGGGGCAGAATGCCGCCCGGGTCGATCAGATGCACGACCGGGCTCTGGTTGGTGATGGTGGTGCACAGCGCCACCACCAGATTGTCGGTGCCCTGCGTGATCGTCGGGCAGGCCGCCAGCAGCGGGTAGGCGAAGATGGGGACGATGTGGGCGCCGGGCCCGGGCAGCGGTCCGGCGTCGGCCGATCCCGCATCGTTGTGCATGGACGCCAAGCCATTTGGCGCCATGAACGGGTTGGGCGGCGCCAGTGGCCCGAAAGCATCGGCCGCTTGAGCGGGTGCGGGGACGAGTGTTGCGGCGCACGCGGTCAGTACTGCCAGCACCGCCGCAGGAAACCGCACCTAGGTTCCTCTCCCGTGTCGTGGGTCAAATGGCAGTTTGAAGACCCCGGAAAACGACACGGCAACGCTGCGTTAACGATTCGGCTTCACTGGTGTGCGGGGTCAGGCGGATTCGGGAACGTAAGTCCCGGTGCCCTGGGCTATCGATTCCAGGGTGTCATAGGCCATCCACATGAATCCCTTTTGGCCCCAACGTGTTCCGAAACTGTTCTGAATGCGTACGGCGCCGGTGTTCTTCGTATAGGCGTCGTCGTAGCCGACGATGAGCATGACATGGCCGGCCTTCTTGCCGTTGTGGTACATGAACTGTCCATTGCCGACGTAGGGCGAGGGCTCGCCGCGGTAATGCGGAAAGTCGCTGTAAAGGTAGGTGCCGAACGCGATCGGCATGCCGGCCGCGATGACTGTCCTTAGGTGATCCAAGCCGTCCGGGCCGGTGATCTTCGTCGTCTTGTGTTCGGGGATAAGGAAACTCGGATCCGGCGGAATTGTTCGCGACCCGTAATCCGTCCAGTTGAGTTCACACGACGAGGTGGGTCCGCGCCGCGCGTGGTTGGGGGCGGCAGCCAGCGAGGGGGTGCCGCCGTTGGCTCGAAGCCAATTGAGGCACTTGACGATTTGGCCGCCCTCGCAGCTGTTCTGCTCTCTCTTGTTGGCGATTTCGTACCGGATGTAGGCATAGTCGGCGGCGGCCTGCCGGGCGGCGGTGGTCGGCGGAGTGCGGCTCTTGCGGGCCGCGTAGAACGTCGCCAGGCCGTATACCGTGCCCCACACGAAACAGTTGGGCATGGTTTGCCGGCCAACCGGGGGCAACCATTCGGCCCGGACCGAGGCCGCCGTCGGAACTTTGCCGCGGCGCACCGGCGGTTCCGGTGTCGCCGGTTCGGGGATTTCGGGATCGTATCCGTAGCTGGTGAGTTCGTAAGGCTCGTCGTCGCCATGGCTGCACGAGGGCAACGCAGCCGTCAACGCACCGGCCGCGGCAAGCGCGAGTAGCGAACGCCTGTCCATCCGCGAATGCATGCGCACGACCGTACCGGGCCGTCTCGTCACACATATGCTGGTTGAATGGCATCGATCTTCACCAAGATCATCAACCGCGAACTTCCCGGCCGCTTCGTCTACGAGGACGACGACGTCGTCGCTTTCCTGACCATCGAGCCGATGACGCAAGGCCACACCCTGGTGGTGCCTCGCGACGAGATCGATCAGTGGCAGAGCGTGGACAGCGCGGCCTTCGGCCACGTTATGAAAGTGAGCCAGCTGATCGGCAAGGCAGTGTGTAAGGCGTTCCAGGCCGAGCGCGCCGGGGTGATCATCGCCGGGCTGGAGGTGCCCCACCTGCACGTCCACGTCTTCCCGACGCGCAGCCTGAGCGACTTCGGCTTCGCCAACGTCGATCGCAATCCGTCGCCGGAGTCGCTGGACGACGCGCAGGCCCGGATCAAGGCGGCCCTGGCACAGCTCTAGCTGACCGGCTCACCGACTGACTCAGCGACTGGCAGCGCCACGTCGCTGACGCGCGGCAGCGTCACGTGGAAGCAGCACCCCTCGCCCGGTGCGGTGGTCACGGTGACAGCCCCGCCGTGGGCGTTGACCAGCGATGTGACGATCGAAAGTCCCAGTCCGGTTCCGCCGCTGGCCCGCGCGCGCGAGGAGTCGGTGCGATAGAAGCGCTCGAACACCCGCGACGCGTCCTCCTGGCTCATGCCCGGACCTTTGTCGGCGACCTCGATCACCGCGTCGTCAGCCGAGGTGCCGACCCGCACGGTGACGTCGGCGGTGTGCGGAGTGTGCTGCAGCGCGTTGGCGACGAGGTTGCTGAGTACCTGACGCAGGCGGGCTTCGTCGCCGAGCACCTCCGGTATGCCCGGACCGTCGAGGACTTCCAGGTTGATCGTGCGCTGGGGATCGATCGCCTGCGCGTCGTGCACCGCATCACTGGCCAGCGCCAGCAGGTCCACCGGGGTGTGTTCGAGCGGACGCTGCGCGTCCATCCGGGCCAGCATCAGCAGGTCGTCCACCAGCAGACCCATCCGGCTCGCTTCGCTCTCGATGCGCGACAACAGCATGGACACGTCGCGGGCCGCCCCCTGCCGGTACAACTCGGCGAAGCCGCGAATGGTGGTCAACGGGGTGCGCAGTTCGTGGCTGGCATCGGTGATGAATCGACGCATCCGGTCCTCGGAGCCACGCGCCTTTTCCGCCGACGATTCCGAGGAAGCGACCGCCTGTTGAATCTGGGCGAGCATGCCGTTGAGCGCCAACGAAAGCCGGCCCACCTCGGTACGCGGATCGCGTTCCGGGACACGGCGATCCAGCTGGCCCGAGGCGATGGCCGCCGCGGTCTGTTCGACCTCCGACAGTGGCCGCAGGCTTCGGTGCACCACCGCATAGCCGGCGATCCCGACCACCACCAGCACCGCGGCGCCGATGCCGACCTGCAACCACACCAGTGACCTGACCGTGTGATCGACGTCGGACAGGTCGATGGCCACGGTGGTCAGGCCGCCCTGCGGCCCGCGCACCGTTACCGCGCGCCATTCGATGTCCGAGCCGCGGACCGACGGCAGCGTCGTCGGGTTGGGGCCCACGTCGTTGTTGGCAGGCAACATCGGCTCGGCGTTGCGGTCGTTGATGGCGGTCACGGTCTGGCCGTCGGGGCTGATGCCGCGCACATAGAACTTCGACGGTGGCCGGGCGGGATCGAACCCGTCGGTGTTGGCCGACGAATGCTTCCACGGCGACTGCGCCCAGGTGCGGGAGGCATCGAGCAGGGTGGAGTCGATGCGGCTGATCAGGCTGTGGCGCAAGATCGAGGTCACGGCTACACCCGACGCCAGCAGACCGCACAGCACCAGAACCAGGGTGGCCGCGACCAGGCCCACTCGCAGCGGCACTCCGCGTTGCCGGTACTTAGCCGTTTGCGCCATTTGCGCTACCCCGCCGGTCGAACAAGCACGCTCATCGCGGCTCACGTAACACGTAGCCCACCCCGCGCAGGGTGTGCAGCAGGCGCTTTTCCCCGGTGTCGATCTTGCGGCGCAGGTATGACACGTAGGACTCGACGACGTTGACGTCGCCACCGAAGTCGTAGCGCCAAACGTGGTCGAGGATCTTCGGCTTGCTCAGCACGGTTCCCGCATTGATCACGAAATAGCGCAGCAGGGTGAATTCGGTGGGCGACAGCGACACCGGCTGACCGGCCTTCCAGACCTCGTGGGTTTCCTCGTCGAGCTCGATGTCGGCGAAGGTCAGACGCGCATTGCGGGGTTCGGCGGTGCCCTTGCCGGCGCGGCGCAGAATGACCCGCAGCCGGGCAACCACCTCCTCCAGGCTGAACGGCTTGGTCACGTAGTCGTCGCCGCCCAGCGTCAGGCCGGCGATCTTGTCCTGCAGCGAATCGCGGGCCGTCAGGAACAACGCAGGAGCGTCGATGCCGTCGGCGCGTAGCCGGCGCAGCACCCCGAAGCCGTCCATGCCGGGCATCATCACGTCGAGGATCACCGCGTCCGGCCGGGACTCTCGGGCCCGGTCGAGCGCCTGGGCGCCGTTAGTGGCCGTGATGACCTCGAAACCCTGGAACTTCAGACTCACCGAAAGCAGCTCGACGATGTTGGCCTCGTCGTCGACGACGAGGATGCGCGCCTCCGGTGTGGTGTTCTCGCCTGGGACTCCTGCTGTCATGCGGTCAATCTCCCAGCGCCCGGTTGAACGTTAGCTTCACAATCATTGAGTACTTCCTGAGAGCTCGTTGTCCGTAATCTGCTAATAGTCTGCCAGGAATCATCAAATCGGCTTGGACCCGTGCGGGGTAACGGGTGCGCGCCGCGAATACACTCACAGGATGAATCTCGGCCAAGCCTTCGTGGCTTTTGCCACCGCGCCCGCACGCATCGGCCTCGCTGCTGCGGAGGCGAGCTTAAACCTTGCCGGCGCGGCCGTCGGTCTGGCTAAGCAATCGATGGGTGATGCCGCCGGTCCGCGTGGGTCCAATGCGATGGCGAACATGCTCGGGATCGACGACGCGCTGGCGCGAGCAAACCGGCTGGCGCGGTTGCTGGACGACGATATGCCGCTGGGACGGGCGGTAGCCGCCGATGGTCCGATGGACCGCCTGCTGCGCCCGGGCGGGCTGGTGGACCTGGTGACGGCGCCGGACGGGCTGCTGGACCGGCTGACCGCCGAGGGCGGCGGGCTGCAGCGGGCGTTGCAACCGGGCGGGCTGGCCGATCGGTTGCTCGGCGAGGACGGGATGATCGAACGGTTGCTGGCCGAGGACGGGGTGGCCGAGCGACTGCTCGCCGAAGGCGGGCTGATCGACACCCTGACCTCCAAGGACGGGCCGCTCGAACAGCTCACCGATCTCGCCGACACGCTGGCCCGGCTGGCGCCCGGGATGGAGGCGCTGGAGCCGGCAATCGCCACCCTGCAGGACGCCGTCACCGCGCTGACGCTGGTGGTCAACCCGCTCAGCAATATCGCCGAACGCATCCCGCTGCCGCGCCGTCCGGTGCGGCGGTCATCGTCGCGGTCGGTGGGGTCGCAGCGCATCATCGACGGCGAGACGTAAGCCGCTAGGCTTGCATCCGGTTTAGACCGGTTTAAACCGGCCTCCTTAGCTCAGTGGTAGAGCACTCGCCTTGTAAGCGAGCGGTCGTCAGTTCAATCCTGACAGGGGGCTCCCAATCTTGTATGACTGACGTCGGTCGATGCTTGACATTTCTGTTTCGGGTGATGCCTGACAGTGTTTCGGCTGATGCTTGACAGTTACCTCGGTCGATCCTTAACACTCCTTTGAATGAAGGAGTTGAGCGTGTCTGACCAGCGGTATCAGGCAGTGATGGCGGTGATTGTCGATGGATTGTCGATTAGTCAGCTGGCCGAGAAGGTGTCCGTGGCCATGAAAAAGTACCCACTGGTGGCCAAGTAGAGGTATCCACTGGT
>NZ_MVHE01000077.1 GCF_002086155.1 Mycobacterium angelicum
CATGGGCGTCGGCGCAGCGTTCATCATGCCGAGCACGTTGTCGACGATCACCGCCAGAATGTCGTTCTCGATGGTCTGCAGCGGCGAGACGTTCGCGGCCTCAGCCGCCGCATAAGCCCCGGCCCCCGCCTGCAGAGCTTGCACGAACTCCGCGTGAAACAGCGCCGTTCGCGCGCTGAGCGCCTGGAAGTCCTGCGCGTAGGAACCGAACAACTTCGTGATCGCCGCCGACACCTCATCGCCGGCCAGCGGGGCAATGCCCGTCGTCGGGGCCGCGGCCGTCGCGGCTGCCGCTCGCAGCGCCTCGCCGATCCCGCTCAAATCGCCCGTCGCGGCGGCCAATACCTCCGGTGCCGCGATCACAAATGACGACATGTGGCCCCCTTAATCTCCTGGCGATCTTGGCCTTTCGAGACTGCGTCGCAAACGCTACGCGCGTTGTGAACAATGTTGGAGCCAAATTGGGAAATTATTTGCGCAACGGCAACGATGCAACCGTATGGTGGCGGTCAACGAACACCGCGACGACGGCGAAACCAGTTGAATACCAACCGGTTTCGCCGTTGTTAAAGGGCTTAGGCGCAGGGGCCTTACAGCAAGCCGAGCAAGCGCAAGTCGCTGACGTACTTGGCGATGATGCGCGGCGAAACATGCGGAATGTCTTTGTCCGGGCCCACTTTCGCGTCCTGGACCGCGACGCGGAATCGATCTGTGGGTGCGATCGACCCACACACCGGCTTCTCCGGCTTCTGGTAGTTGTGCAGCAGCGGCAGCAGTGAGGCGTGGCGCTGGTGTTCGGGCAGCGCCCGCAGCGTGGTTTCGAATCGCTGCAGCCATTCGCCGTAGTCGGCGATCCGCTGTATCGGGTTGCCGGCTCCCTCGGTGGGGGAGATCAGCCAGTCGACGAACTCGTCCAACCCGATGCCGTCGTCATAGGGGTTCATCACGTGGAAGGTCTGGAACCCCGTGGACCCATCGCCACCCTTGGCGCCCAACGTAGCAACGGCCTCGGCGATGAACTCGACAGGCAGGCCGTCGTAGTGCGCCCGCTGCCGCTTGCCGTCGGCGTCCAGTTCGTAGAACGAACCGGGTGCGATGCCGGTGGCCACCAGGCTCAGCATCATCCGGGTGAACATGTCGGGCACGTTGAGCTGTCCCGCCCACGTCGTGTCGGCCAGGATCATGTCGCAGCGGAAGACCGTCACCGGCAAGCCACACAGATCGTGGGCCTCGCGCAGCAACACCTCACCGGCCCACTTGCTGTTCGCATAGCCGTTGGCGTAACCGTCGTCGATCTTGCGTGTCGCGCTGATCATCCGGATGTCCGCGTCCTCGGTGAACGCGCCGGGCTCGATCCCGCCGCCGACGGCGATCGTCGAGGTGTAGGTGAACGGCTTCTGCTTGCTGGTCAGTGCCAGCCGGATCAGCTCGGCGGTGCCCAGTGCGTTCGGTCCGAACAGCTGGCTGTACGGCAGCACGTGGTTGACCAGCGCCGCCGGGTCGACGATCACGTCGACGGTGTCGGCCAGCCGCTGCCAGGTCGCCCGGTCCAGACCGAGGTCGGCCTCACCCTTGTCGCCGGCAAGCACCTCGATGTGGTCGGCCAGCCCCTGGTAGTGGCGCAGCAGTTCGGGGTCGCCGCTGTCGAAGATGCGGTCCAGCCGGGCCCGCGCCTCGTCGTCGGACTTGGCCCGCACCAGGCAGATCACCTTGCCGTCGACCAGGTCCATCCGCTCCAGCCATTCGAGGGCAAGGTAGCGGCCCAGGAACCCGGTGGCACCGGTCAGCAGTACCGTCCGCACCTGCTCGGCCGGACCGGGCAGGCTCGGCGCAGCGGCCAGCGTCGCCGCGTCGATGAACTTGTCCAGGGTGAGGTCGCCGGCGTGCACCTCGGTCGCGTCCCGGCCATGCACCGACGCAAAGGTGGGCCGCTTGGCGCCGGGCTTGCGCTCAGCCTCGATGTAGCCGGCCAGCGCCTGCAGATCGTTTGCCGGGCTGACGATCACCCCGACCGGCACGTCGATACCGAAGATCTCGTGCAACAGGTTGGCGAACGACAACGCAGACAGCGAGTCGCCACCCAGGTCGGTGAAGTGGGCATCGGGCTGCAGGTCGGCCGCGGCAGTGCCGAGCAGGGCGCCCGCCGCGCGGCACAGCGTCGCCAGCACCGGCGCGTCGGAACCGCTTTGCCGCAGCGAGCGCAGCTCGTCGGTCTGGCTGTTGGCCAGATCGACGTAGAGCTGCTCCAGCCGCTCGCCGTAATACTTCTTGGCCTGCGGCCGGGCGAGTTTGCGGATGCCGGTGAGCAG
This sequence comes from Mycobacterium angelicum, assembly GCF_002086155.1. Classification (GTDB taxonomy): domain Bacteria; phylum Actinomycetota; class Actinomycetes; order Mycobacteriales; family Mycobacteriaceae; genus Mycobacterium; species Mycobacterium angelicum. The sequence continues at coordinate 2,310 of NZ_MVHE01000077.1, forward strand.
ACCGTTCTCCAGGGTCCACGGCGTGGTCTCGACGATGAAGTCGCGCGGGATCTCGTAGGACTGCAGGCCGGCCGCCTTGGCGACCTCGTGCAACGATTCGCTGAGCGCCGCCTTGAGTCCGTCCCCGAACCGCGCCAGCGCGTCTTCGGTCGGGACGATCACCGCCAGCAGGTAGGCGCGGGCGCTGTTGCCGTAGACGAAGATCTGCCGCACCAGCGGGCTGTCGCCGAAGACGGCCTCCAGCTTGGAGACGGTGACGAACTCACCCTGCGACAGCTTCAGCACGTTGTTGCGCCGGTCCAGGTAGATGAACTTCTCCGGGCCGACCTCGGCCATGACGTCGCCGGTCCGGTAGAAGCCGTCGGCGTCGAAGACGTCGGCGGTGACCTCCGGGCGTTTGTAGTAGCCCGGGAACAGGCTTTGCGTCTTGACCAGCAGCTCGCCCCGCGGATGGGGCTGATCGGTCAGGAAGTACCCCAGGTCGGGAACGTCGACCAGTTTGTAGTCGATCACCGAGGGACGCCGAATGTGGTCGTCGATCAAGACCATGCCCGCCTCGGTGGAGCCGTAGCCCTCGACTAGATGGATGTCGAGCAGGTCCTCGACCCAGACCTTCATCTCCGCCGAAATCGGCGCGGAACCGGTCAGTGCGGTGACGAACCGTCCGCCCAGCACGTCGTCGCGCACCTCGACCATGACCTGCCGTTCGACCTCGCCGCGATCGCTGCCGTCCAGCGTGCGACGGTCGACCTCGCTCTGGAACTCCTGGAACACCATGTCCCAGACACGTGGCACGAAGTTCAATTCGGTCGGCCGCACCAAGGCGAGGTCCTCGAACAAGGTGGACAGATCGCTGCGGGCCACGAAGTAGGCGGTGCCGCCGTTGGACAGCGTCCCGTAGAGCACCTGACGGCCCATGACGTGGCTCATCGGCATGAAGTTCAACGTGATCGACGGCTGCACGCTGGGTTCGAACCAGGCGCTCGACCTGCGCCAGAAGTTGGCGACCCGGTTCTCGGGGTACATGGCGCCCTTGGGCGCCCCGGTGCTGCCGGAGGTGTAGATCAGCAGCGCCAGCCGCTCATCAGACCGGTCGGGGGAGACGGCGGCCGGCAGGGCGGCGCCGCGTTCGATCACCTCGGCCAGCGTCTCGACGATCACGTCCGTGTCGGCCAACCGCGCACGGGCGGCATCGAGCGCTTCGCGCTGCACGTCAACCTCGGGGTGGTAGTCGAACACCACCAGCCGGGCCGGAACGTGACCGGTCAGGATCAGGTCGACGGCCTCGGTGAGGTTGTCGATGCTCGCCGCGATCATCGCCGGCTCGGTCTCGGTCACGATCGGCTGCAGCTGGGCGGACGCGGCGCTGGTCTGCAACGGCACGGACACCGCGGCGAGCTGGAGCAACGCCATGTCGATGGTGGTGTAGTCGACGCTGCTGAAGCCCACGATGCAGACCCGGTCACCGGCCTGCACGTCAGGAGTCAGCGCGCTGGCGACGGCGCTGATGCGGTTCCACAGCTCGCGATAGGTGACCGTCTCGTACTCCGGCAACAGCTGCAGCGCCGTGGCGCCGGTGGCGTCGGGCACGAAGCGGACGGCACGCTGGCCCAGTGCCGGCCGGTCGGCGTAGCCCTCCATGAGCGTGCGGATGATCTGGGGGAGCGCCAAACCGGGCTGGTCGATAGCCTTGGCGATCGCCTCGTCCGGCTTGGCGGCGGCGAACTGCTCGTCGTTGCGGTAAAGCTCCTCGATGCGGCGTGCAAGCCGCTCCTCACGGGTGGTGTTCGACATGGCAGATCCCTCGCAAATGACCTAAGTAAGAGTGAACGCGCAACGCTGCGCTGACGAATAGAACGTTAGCGAAAGTAATAATATTTGGGAAAGGGAAGCAGCTGTGAGATGCGTTACTGGCAGCTGCCCAACGGGGGCTGGTCAGAGGTCGGCGAGCAGCCCGACCAGCACATCAACCCCCTCGGTCAGTAGCTCGTCGCTGATCGTCAGCGGCGGCAGCAGCCGGATGATGTTGCCGAACATGCCACAGGTCAAGACGATGACACCGGCCGCGTGCGCCGCGGTGGCCAGCTTGTCGGTCAGTTTGGGGTCGGGGTCGGCGGTCCCGGATTTCACCAGCTCGATCGCGATCATCGCGCCGCGGCCCCGCACGTCGCCGATCCGGTCGTCGGTGGCCTGTAGCCGCAGCAACGGTTCGGTGATCAGTCGTTCCAGGTGCCGCGCCCGCTCGACCAACCCGTCGGCTTCGATGGTTTCGAAGGTGGCCAGCGCGGCCGCACAGGCAACGGGGTTGCCGCCGAACGTTCCGCCCAGGCCACCGGCGTGCGGTGCGTCCATGATCTCGGCGCGCCCGGTCACCGCCGAAAGCGGCAGACCGTCCGCGATGCCCTTGGCCGTGCAGATCAGGTCCGGCTCAATACCTTCGTGATCGCAGGCGAACATCTTTCCGGTGCGCGCGAACCCGGTTTGCACCTCGTCGGCGATGAACACCACGTCGTTGCGGTTGCACCACTCCAGCAGTGCAGGCAGGAAACCCTCGGCCGGAACGATGAACCCACCCTCGCCCTGGATCGGTTCGATGATGAGCCCGGCCAGGTTCTTGGCGCCGATTTGTTTGTCCATCAGGCTGATCGCCCGCGCCGCGGCCTTCTCGCCGTCGGTGGCCAGTTCCTTGTCGAGCAACCCGTCGCGGTACGGGTAGGACAGCGGCGCCCGGTATATCTCGGGCGCGAAGGGGCCGAAGCCGCTCTTGTAGGGCATGGACTTGGCGGTCAGCGCCATGGCCATATTGGTGCGGCCGTGATAGGCGTGGTCGAACGCGACGATGGCGGGCTTGCGGGTGTGGGACCGGGCGATCTTGACGGCGTTTTCGACGGCTTCGGCGCCGGAGTTGAACAGCACCGAACGCTTCTCGCCCGAGCCCGGGGTGATCCGGTTGAGATGTTCGGCGACGGCCACGTACTGCTCGTAGGGATTGACCATGAAGCAGGTGTGGGTGAATTCGTCCACCTGGGCGCGCACAGCCTCCACCACGCGGGGCGACGAGTTGCCGATCGTGGTGACCGCGATGCCGGATCCCAGGTCGATGAGCCGGTTGCCGTCGGCGTCTTCGACGATGCCGCCGCCGGCACGCACCACGAACACCGGCATGCTGACGGCTACCGCATGTGACACCGCGGCGGTCCGGCGCTTGTTCAATTCCAGCGATGCGGGGCCCGGAATTTCGGTGGCCAGGTGGCGACTCTGCTCGAGGCTGGCCACGGATCCTCCTTCCGCGCCGCGGCGGTCACGTCGCGGATAAAAGCCTAGCCGTTGGCGGCGACGGGCACGCAGCGCGGAGCCGGTCGGTTTGCGACCTGCGCGAATGGCAGACTGGACCGAGCCATACCGATCCGAAAGACAGGCGTGTTGATGGAGAGTTTCGTCTTGTTCCTGCCGTTCTTGCTCATCATGGGCGGCTTCATGTATTTCGCGTCTCGCCGCCAGCGGCGCGCGATGCAGGCGACGATCGATCTGCACGAGTCACTGCGGCCCGGTGACCGGGTGCACACCACCTCGGGTATGGAAGCCACCGTGGTCGCCCTGCACGAGGACACCGTCGAGCTCGAAATCGCCGACGGTGTGGTCACGACCTGGATGAAGCTTGCGGTGCGCGACCGGATCCTGCCTGACGATGATCTGGACGAGGATCTCGACGAGGATGTCGACGACGAAACCGATGTCGACGACGAAACCGATGCCGGCGACGAAGAGGTCGAAGGCATCGGCCAGGAGAGCCGCGTCGCGAAAGAGTCCGAACGCGACACGTAATCTTTTGGAGGCTTTCGCAACTCAGGGGCCCTGCGGGGGGCACGAATCGATTTCAAGGAGATATAAGGAACGTGGCATCGTCTTCGGCGCCGGTGCATCCTGCCCGCCACCTGTCGGTGTTCCTGCTCATGCTCATCGGGGTGTACCTGCTGGTGTTTCTCACCGGCGACAAGAAGGCCGCGCCCAAGCTGGGTATCGACCTGCAGGGCGGCACCCGCGTGACGCTGACCGCGCGTACCCCGGACGGCTCGCGCCCCAGTCGCGAAGCGCTGGCCCAGGCCCAGCAGATCATCAGCTCTCGGGTCAACGGCCTGGGAGTCTCCGGCTCCGAGGTGGTCGTGGACGGTGATCACCTGGTCATCACCGTTCCCGGAAACGACGGTAACGAGGCCCGCAACCTGGGGCAGACGGCGCGCCTCTACATCCGGCCGGTGATCAACTCGCTGCCGGCCCAGGCCGCACCGCCGCCCGAAGCCAAGCCGCCGGCCGGAGCGCCGCCCGGCGGCGCGCCGCCGTCCGGCGCCCCGGGCGGTGAACCCGCGCCGCCACCCGGCCAACCGGCGCCCGCCCAGCCCGCACCCGCCCAGCCGGCGCCTGCGCAACCGGCGCCTGCCCAACCGGCGCCCGGCAGGCCCAGTGCGCAGCCGCGGCCCTACCCGCAGGACCCGGCGCCGTCACCCAGCCCTGCTCCGGCTCCGGCTCCGGCCCCTGCTCCGGCGCCCAGCACCGGTGCCCCGCCGCCGACGGATGCGCCGCCCACCGAGCAGCCCGCGCCGGCCGACCCGCGCAAAGATCTCGCCGAGCGCATCGCGCAGGAGAAGAAGTGGCGGCAAAGCACCAGCCAGTACATCCAGATGGTGGCTCTGCAGTTTGAGGCCACCCGCTGCGACAAAGAGGACATCCTGGCCGGCAACGACGACCCGAAGCTGCCGCTGGTGACCTGCTCGACCGACCACAAGACCGCCTACCTGCTGGCACCGTCCATCATCAGTGGTGACCAGATTGCAAATGCCACCTCGGGCATGGACCAGCGCAACCTCGGTTACATCGTCGACCTGCAGTTCAAGAGCGCGGCGGCCAACGTCTGGGCGGACTACACCGCGGCACACGTCGGCACCCAGACGGCGTTCACCCTGGACTCGCAGGTCGTCAGCGCACCGGTGATCAACGAAGCCATTCCCGGCGGACGGACCCAGATCAGCGGCGGCGACCCGCCGTTCAGCGCGGCAAGCGCACGCCAGCTGGCCAACGTCCTGAAGTATGGGTCGCTGCCGTTGTCCTTCGAGGCGTCGGAAGCCCAAACCGTTTCGGCCACACTGGGTTTGACGTCGCTGCGGGCCGGCCTAATGGCCGGTGCGATAGGCCTGGCTCTGGTGCTGGTGTATTCGCTGCTGTACTACCGGGTGCTGGGGCTGCTCACGGCGTTGTCGCTAGTCGCTTCTGGCGCAATGGTTTTCGCGATCCTGGTATTGCTGGGCCGATACATCAATTACACCCTGGACCTGGCCGGCATCGCGGGTCTGATCATCGGTATCGGTACCACCGCGGACTCGTTCGTGGTGTTCTTCGAACGCATCAAAGACGAGATCCGTGAAGGCCGTACATTCCGTTCGGCGGTGCCGCGGGGTTGGGTGCGAGCCCGCAAGACGATCGTGTCGGGCAATGCGGTCACCTTCCTGGCGGCCGCGGTGCTGTACTTCCTGGCGATCGGTCAGGTGAAGGGATTCGCCTTCACCCTGGGCCTGACCACCATCCTCGACCTGGTCGTGGTGTTCCTGGTGACCTGGCCGCTGGTGTACCAGGCCTCCAAGTCGTCGAGACTGGCCAAACCGGCCTACAACGGCCTTGGGGCAGTGCAGCAGGTCGCACGTGAACGCCGCGCCGTGAGTCGGGCTGGCAAGACGGGACGGGGATAACGCAATGGCGGCTAAATCCAAAACCGGCAAAGACACCGAAACGGTCGAACTGACCGAATCCGACACGGAGCTGACCGACAGCAACACCGACACCCGCGCCGGCGCTGCGACCAGACAGCCGCAGCACAGCTTCCTGTCGCGGCTCTACACCGGCACGGGCGCATTCGAAGTGGTGGGCCGGCGCAAGCTGTGGTTCGGCATCAGTGGCGCGATCATGGCAATCGCGATTCTTTCCATCATCATTCGCGGCTTCACCTTCGGGATCGACTTCAAGGGCGGCACCACGGTGTCGATGCCGGCCCAGGGCGGGGCCAGCAGGGTAGAAGTCCACCAGGTCGAAGAGGTGTTCTCCAAGACTCTGGGCAAGAGTCCGGAATCGGTTGTCGCAGTAGGAAAGGGCTCCTCGGCGACGGTGCAGATCCGCTCGGAAACGTTGTCCAACGAGCAGACGGAGAAACTGCGCAACGCCCTGTTCGACACGTTCCAGCCCAAGGGCGACAACGGCAAGCCCAGCAAGTCGGCGATCAGCGACGCGGCGGTATCGGAGACCTGGGGCGGTCAGATCACCAAAAAGGCCGTGATCGCGCTAGTGGTGTTCCTGGCGCTGGTCGCCGTCTACATCACCATGCGCTACGAGCGGTACATGACCATTTCCGCCCTGGCGGCCATGGTCTTCGACATCACGGTTACCGCCGGGGTGTATTCACTGGTGGGCTTCGAAGTAACGCCGGCCACCGTCATCGGTCTACTGACCATTCTGGGCTTCTCGATCTATGACACCGTCATCGTGTTCGACAAGGTCGAGGAGAACACCAACGGCTTCCAGCACACGACCCGGCGCACCTTCGCCGAGGAAGCCAATCTGGCGGTCAACCAGACGTTCATGCGCTCGATCAACACCAGCCTGATTTCGGTTCTGCCGGTACTGGCGTTGATGGTGGTCGCGGTGTGGCTGCTGGGCGTGGGCACGCTGAAGGACCTGGCGCTGGTGCAGCTGATCGGCATCATCGTCGGCACCTACTCATCGATCTTCTTCGCCACTCCGCTGTTGGTGACCATGCGCGAGCGCACCGAATTGGTGCGCACCCACACCCGCCGGGTGCTCAAGCGGCGCGCCGCGGGTTCGTCGGCCGGCTCGGCGGCCAAGGAGGACGCCGGCAAGGCGGAGCCGGAGGAAGCCACCGAGGCGCCCCGGGTTCCCACCGAGGCCTCCGCGAAGGAGACGGCCGAGCCGGCGACGACGAACAAGCCGGCGCCGGGAGCGCGGCCGGTGCGCCCCACCGGCACTCGCCGCCCAACCGGCAAACGAAACGTCGGCAAGCGGTAGTCGCGGTGGCCACCTGGTGTCGCTCGCGCAGAGCCCTCGTGGTCATAGGCATGGCGGGGTCGCTGGCGGCCTCCATGCTGACCGCGTGCTCCGGTAGCGCCGCGACACAGATCGACTACGTGGTCGATGGCGCGCTGTCCACCTACAACGCCAACACCGTCATCGGGGCCGCATCCGCCGGAGCTCAGGCATTCGCCCGCACGCTCACCGGATTCGGCTATCACGGGCCCGACGGGCAGGTGGTCGCCGACCACGACTTCGGCACCATCTCGGTAGTGGGCGGGTCGCCGCTGGTGCTCGACTATCAAATCGCCGACAACGCCGTCTATTCCGACGGCAAACCGGTGACGTGCGACGACCTGGTGCTGGCCTGGGCGGCCCAATCCGGGCGGTTTCCCGGCTTCGACGCTGCCACCCAGGCCGGCTATATCGACATCGCCAACATCGAGTGCACTCCGGGGCAGAAGAAGGCCCGTGTGTCCTTCATCCCCGACCGCAGCGTTGTCGACTACACCCAGCTGTTCACCGCGACGTCGCTGATGCCGTCGCACGTCATCGCCGACACCATGGGCCTCGACATCACGGCCGCGCTGCTGGGCAACAAGGGGCCGGTGGTGGAACAGATTGCGCGACTGTGGAATACGACGTGGGACCTCAAACCGGGACTGAAGCCGGACGAACTTCTGAAACGCTTCCCGTCGTCCGGTCCGTACCGCATCGACTCGGTCCTCAACGGCGGTGCGGTGGTACTCGTCGCCAATGACCGGTGGTGGGGCGCGCGGGCGATCACCAAGCGGGTCACGGTGTGGCCGCAGGGTCCCGATATCCAGGATCGGGTCAACAACCGCAAGGTCGACGTGGTGGACGTCGCGGCCGGTTCGTCGGGGGCGCTGGCCACCCCGGACAACTATCAGCGCAATGATTCGGCCGCGGCGGGGATCGAGCAGCTGATCTTCGCACCGCGCGGACCGTTGGCCGACGTCCGCAACCGGCGCGCGGTGGCGCTCTGCACGCCGCGGGACGCGATCGCCAAGGACGCGGGCGTGCCGATCGCCAATTCCCGGCTGAGCCCGGCCACCGAGGACGCCGTCGCCGCGGCCGACGGTGCCACCGAATCCGGTCAGTTCAACCGGGGCGATCCCGTGGCCGCCCGCGATGCGCTCGGGGGTGCGCCGCTGACCGTGCGGGTCGGGTATCGGGGTCCCAACGCTCGGCTGGCGGCGACCATCGGGGCTATCGCTAAGTCGTGTGCCCCCGCGGGAATCACGGTTACGGGTGTGACATTGGACACCTCGGGGCCCCAGGCGATCAGGGACGGCAAGATCGATGTGCTGCTGGCCAGCACGGGCGGAGCCACCGGCAGCGGATCCACCGGATCGTCGGCCATGGACGCATATGACCTGCACAGCGGCAACGGAAACAACTTGTCGGGCTACTCGAACCCGCAGGTCGACGGAATTATCAGCGCCCTGGCGGTTTCCGCCGATCCCGCCGAGCGTGTCCGGTTGCTAGCCGAAGGCGCACCGGTACTGTGGGGTGAAATGCCGACGTTGCCGCTCTACCGGCAGCAACGAACGTTGCTGATGTCGAAGAAGATGTACGCGGTGAGCAGGAACCCGACTCGTTGGGGAGCGGGTTGGAACATGGACCGATGGGCCTTGATGCAGTGAGGACGCAGTGACATCTGTGCGGGGGGACGCCCCGGTGGGCGACATGATCATGTCGTTGACCCGCGATGTCGTCGACTTCCCCAAGCCCGGCATCCAGTTCAAGGACCTCACCCCGTTATTCGCCGACCCTGCGGCGATGAACACCGTGATCGACGCGCTGGTCGACGTGGCGGGCGGCGCTGATCTGGTCGCCGGCATCGACTCGCGGGGTTTGCTGGTCGGGGCGGCCATCGCCGCGCGGCTCGGCGTCGGGATGCTGGCCATTCGCAAGAGCGGCAAGCTGCCCCCGCCGGTGCTCAGCGAGGACTACGACATGGAGTACGGCTCGGCCACCATGGAGATTCCGGCCGGCATCGCCGAGTTGCGTGGCCGCACCGCCCTGATCGTCGACGACGTGCTGGCCACCGGCGGCACGCTGGGCGCGGCGAGCCGGCTGCTCAAACGTGCCGGCGTCAGCGTGACCGGGGCGGCGGTGGTCATGGAATTCACCGCGCTGGGCGGCCGCGAGGCGATTGCGCCACTGCCGGTGCACAGCTTGAGTCAAGTGTGAGCTGACGGTTTCGAGTGTGCTCGTGCGGCGGCCTCGCCGCCGCTCGGCCGCCCTGGATACACGCTCAACGCCGCCAGTGCACATTCGATCCGGGCTTACCGCCAGCCTCAGGAGATATCCTCAAGACCGGAGGTGACGACCGTGGCGGATGATCAGGGCACAACGCAAGCTGTCGCGCCACCACCTGCCGAAGCCGTGCCCGCTCCTGCGGCCGAAGCCGCTCCCGCGCCCGCTCCCGCTCCTGCGGCCGGACCCGCCGAGCCGCTGGTCGAGGCGGCACCCGAGCCGCCGGTAGAGACCCTCAAGACCACCAGCAGCGCCTCGCGTCGGGTCCGGGCCCGGCTGGCCCGCCGGATGACCGCGCGCAGCGGTGCCATCAACCCGGTGCTCGAGCCGCTGGTGGCCGTGCACCGGGAAATCTATCCAAAAGCAGACCTTTCGCTGCTGCAGCGGGCCTACGAGGTTGCCGATCAGCGGCACGCCACCCAGTTCCGGCACTCCGGTGATCCCTACATCACCCACCCGCTGGCGGTTGCCAACATTCTGGCCGAACTGGGCATGGACACCACCACTTTGGTGGCTGCCCTGCTGCACGACACCGTCGAGGACACCGGCTACACGCTCGAGGCGTTATCCGAGGAATTCGGCGAAGAGGTGGGCCACCTCGTCGACGGCGTGACCAAGCTGGACCGTGTCGTGCTGGGCAGCGCCGCCGAGGGCGAGACCATCCGCAAGATGATCACCGCGATGGCCCGCGACCCACGCGTACTGGTGATCAAGGTGGCCGATCGGCTGCACAACATGCGCACCATGCGGTTCCTGCCGCCGGAGAAGCAGGCGCGCAAGGCCCGCGAGACGCTGGAAGTCATTGCGCCCCTTGCCCATCGGCTGGGTATGGCCAGCGTCAAGTGGGAGCTGGAAGACCTGTCGTTCGCGATCCTGCATCCCAAGAAATACGAGGAGATCGTCCGGCTGGTCGCCGGCCGGGCACCGTCGCGGGACACCTATCTGGCCAAGGTGCGCGCCGAAATCGTTGCCACCCTTAACAGTTCGAAGATCAAGGCGACGGTGGAGGGTCGGCCCAAGCACTACTGGTCGATCTATCAGAAGATGATCGTCAAGGGCCGCGACTTCGACGACATTCACGACCTGGTCGGCATCCGCATCCTGTGCGACGAGATCCGGGACTGCTATGCCGCTGTCGGCGTGGTGCATTCGCTGTGGCAGCCCATGGCGGGGCGATTCAAGGACTACATCGCCCAGCCCAGATACGGTGTGTACCAATCGCTGCACACCACGGTCATCGGTTCCGAAGGCAAACCGCTGGAGGTGCAGATCCGCACCCGCGACATGCACCGCACCGCCGAATACGGTATCGCCGCACACTGGCGCTATAAGGAAGCCAAGGGCCGCAACGGAGTTCTGCATCCGCACGCCGCCGCCGAGATCGACGACATGGCGTGGATGCGTCAGCTGCTCGACTGGCAGCGGGAGGCTGCCGACCCCGGCGAATTCCTGGAGTCGCTGCGTTACGACCTTGCGGTGCAAGAGATTTTCGTGTTCACCCCCAAAGGCGACGTGATCACCCTGCCGGCCGGGTCGACGCCGGTGGACTTCGCCTACGCGGTGCACACCGAGGTCGGCCACCGTTGCATCGGCGCCAGGGTCAACGGACGGCTGGTGGCGCTGGAACGCAAACTCGACAACGGCGAAGTCGTCGAGGTTTTCACGTCCAAGGCGCTCAATGCCGGCCCGTCGCGGGACTGGCAGCAGTTCGTGGTGTCGCCGCGCGCCAAGACCAAGATCCGCCAGTGGTTCGCCAAAGAGCGGCGTGAGGAAGCCCTCGAGGCCGGCAAGGACGTCATGGCCCGCGAAGTGCGTCGCGGTGGACTTCCGTTGCAGCGCTTGGTAAATGGTGAGTCGATGGCGGCGGTGGCCCGCGAATTGCACTACACCGACGTCTCGGCGCTCTACACCGCGATCGGTGAGGGACACGTATCGGCCCGCCATGTCGTGCAGCGGCTGCTCGCTGAGCTGGGCGGCATCGACCAGGCCGAAGAGGAACTCGCCGAGCGCTCGACGCCGGCGACCATGCCGCGGCGCCCGCGCACTACCGAAGACGTCGGCGTCTCGGTCCCAGGGGCGCCGGGAGTGCTGACCAAGCTGGCCAAGTGCTGCACGCCGGTGCCCGGTGACCAGATCATGGGGTTCGTCACCCGCGGTGGCGGCGTCAGCGTGCACCGCACCGACTGCACCAACGCGGCGTCACTGCAACAGCAGGCCGAACGCATCATCGAGGTGCTGTGGGCGCCGTCGCCGTCGTCGGTGTTTTTGGTGGCGATCCAGGTCGAGGCGCTGGATAGGCACCGGCTGCTCTCTGACGTGACGCGCGCCCTGGCCGACGAGAAGGTCAACATTCTGTCCGCATCGGTCACCACATCGGGCGACCGGGTGGCCATCAGCCGGTTCACCTTCGAAATGGGCGACCCCAAACATCTGGGCCACCTGCTCAACGTGGTGCGCAACGTCGAGGGCGTCTACGACGTGTACCGGGTGACTTCTGCGGCGTAGCTCCGGGCTTCGAGTGTGCGCCTAGGGAGCCCAGTGTGTGGCTATGGCGCCAATCCGGCGATTTTCGCGCCGTAACGACACACTCGAAGCCCCACCCGCACGGCCGGGCTAGTCGAGCCGCACCGACGTGATGGTCACGCCCATGACGGGGGTGCCGTCGTCGCCGCCACCCACGACGCCGCCCTTGGCGACTTTGTCGAGGATTCCCAGGCCCGTGTCGTCGATGGTGCCGAACACGGTGTACTCCGGCGGGAGCTGAGAGTCGTCGTACACCAGGAAGAACTGGCTGCCGTTGGTGTCTGGTCCGGCGTTGGCCATCGCCAGGGTTCCGCGCGGGTACAAGACCGGCTCGCTCAACGCGGGGTCACCGGTCGCGTACTGATCGGTGGGGTACTCGTTGGCGAATTGATAACCGGGGCCGCCCGTTCCATCGCTCCTGGGGTCGCCACACTGCAGCACGCTCAGTGCCGGGGACGAGGTCAGCCGGTGGCAATGGGTGTCGTCGAAGAACCCTTGCTGGGCCAGGCTGACGAAGCTGTTCACCGTGCACGGCGACTTGCCGTTGGCCAGTTGCAGGGCGATGTCGCCGCGGTTGGTGACCATCGTGACGCCGACGTCGGCGGGCTCGGTCGGCACCTTGCCGGCTCGCGGCGGCTTGGCCGGTTTGGCGGCCGACTCGCGGGTCGGTGGGTACTGGCAGTTGGCGCCCAGGTTCGCCGGAGCCGCGAACGCCGGCAAGGGCGGCACGCTCGGCATGGCGTCGGTGGCCGTGGTGGCGGTCGGTTCCCTCGTTTCGGCGGTGCTGGTGCGGGCACTCGTCGCGGTGTTGGCCGCGTGCTTGTCTTGGCCGGTGGTGATGACGGCGACGATGGCCGCCGTCACGATCAGCACCAAGCCGACGGCCGCGAACGCGGCGAAGAACACCCACCGGCTATGCCCACCGGCGGCCACGGGCTCGGTTCGGGCCGCCGCCGGCGTCGGGGTGGGTAGCGCTGCGGCCTGGGTTTGGACTTCGGCCAACGGAGGCGGGTCGGTCGTTGTGGCGTTGCCCAGCGCCGCCCTGGCGGCTTCGGCGAGCTCCATGACCGTCTGGTAGCGGGCTCTGGGGTCCTTTGCCAGCCCGCGGGCGATCACCGCGTCGAAGGCCGGCGGCACATCGGGCGCCAGCGCCGACGGCCGGGGCGGCGCGCTGTTGAGGTGCCCGCTGATCTGCTCCTCGAAACTGTCGCCGGGGAAGGGGCGGCGTCCGGTCAGGCACTCGTGCAGCACGCACGCCAGCGCGTACACGTCGGCGCGGGGATCGGTTGTGCCGCTGAACCTTTCGGGTGCCATGTAGGCCATCGTGCCCATTGTGTGGCCGGTGTTGGTCAGCTTGGTGTCGGTGGTGGCCCGCGCGATCCCGAAGTCGATCAGATAGACGAAATCCCTTGCGGCTGCGACCAATATGTTCGACGGCTTGACGTCACGATGCACCAGCCCGGCGCGGTGGGCGCTGTCCAGGGCGCCCGCGACCTGTTCGATCACCGCGACCGCGCGCCCCGGGTGCAGCCGCCCGCCGTTCTCGGCGATATAGCCGACCAAATCCCGGCCCTCGATCAGCCGCATGTCCACATACAGTTGGCCGTCGATCTCGCCGTAACCGTGGATGGGCACCACGTGCGGATCGTTGAGGCCGGCCGCGGTGCGCGCTTCGCGCCGGAATCGCTGCTGATACTCGTGGTCGTCCGCCGAATGCGGCGGAAGCACTTTGATGGCGACGATGCGGTCGGTGGCAGTGTCGTAGGCACGGAAGACCTGTCCCATGCCGCCGCGGCCCAGCAAGCCCAGCAGTTTGTATCGCCCGAACGAGCTTTCGGCCACCCCGGTTCCTCCCCGTATCGCGGCTCGGAGTTAGTCCAGCATCACCGACTTGATGATCGTCTCGGCGGCCGGCGGGCCGTCGTCTCCGCCACCGGCGACTCCGGCCTGGGCGATCTTGTCCAGTGTCGCCAGCCCGTCGGCCTGAATGGTGCCGAACACCGTGTATTCCGGCGGCAGCTGTGAATCGCGGTAGACCAGGAAGAACTGGCTGCTGTTGGTGTTGGGCCCGGCATTGGCCATGGCCAGCGTGCCGCGCGGATAGACGACGGGCTCGCGCAGCTTGGGGTCGTCGGGCGGGTACTGGTCGGTCGGGTACTCGTTGGCGAACTGGTATCCCGGCCCACCGGTGCCGTCACCCTTGGGGTCGCCACACTGCAGCACGGACAGGGTGGGGGAGGTGGTCAGCCGGTGGCATTTGGTGTCGTTGAAGAAGCCTTGCTGGGCCAGGCTGGCGAAACTGTTTACCGTGCAAGGAGATTCGTTGTTGGCCAGCATGAGGCCGACCTTGCCCTGGCTGGTCACCATGCTGGCGCTCACCTGAGCCGGGTCGGTAGGAACCTTGCCGGTCCGCGGCGGCTTGACCGGCTTGACGGCCTTGTCCGGCGACGGCGGGTACTGGCAGTTGGCGCCCACATTCGCCGACGGCTGAAACGGCGGCAACGGCGCTGCGCCCGGATTTTGCGGGCTGCTCGCGGCGGCCGAGCTGGTCGGCGATGCCGAGGGCTTGTTCTTGTGGTCGTCCTTGTTGGTCACCACGGTGATCACGACCGCGGCGACCACGGCCACCGCCGCGACCGTGCCGCCGATGATCAACAAGAGGCGCCGCCTCTTGGCCTGCTTGGCGCGGCGCTCCAGCTGCCGCTCGAGTTTGCGCTTGGCTGTAGCACGTCGCTGAGCATTGGTCGGCACGGCGGATATCTTTCCATAGCCGTTCCCAGCCGCCCGGTGCACCGAGCCGGGTGGGCGGCTGGGAAACTGGGAACCGTGTTGATCACCGGATTTCCCGCCGGATTGCTGGCCTGCAATTGTTACGTGCTGGCCGAGCGGCCGGCCAGCGATGCCATCATCGTGGACCCGGGCCAGCGTGCGATGGGCCAGCTACAGCGCATTTTGGACAAGCACCGGCTCACCCCGGCCGCCGTGCTGATCACCCACGGCCACATCGACCACATGTGGTCGGCCCAGAAGGTCTCCGACACCTTCGGCTGCCCCACCTACATCCATCCCGAGGACCGGTTCATGCTCAAAGACCCGATCTACGGCATGGGGCCGCGGATGGCACAGCTGGTCGCGGGCGCGTTCTTCCGCGAGCCCAAACAGGTGGTCGAACTGGACCGCGACGGCGACAAGATCGACCTCGGCGGCATCTCGGTGAACGTCGACCACACGCCCGGGCACACCCGCGGGTCGGTGTGCTTCCGGATCCTGCAGGCCGCTGAGAACGACGCCGACGTGGTGTTCTCCGGTGACACGTTGTTCGAGCGGTCCATCGGCCGCTCCGACCTGTTCGGCGGCAGCGGGCGCGACCTGTTCCGCTCGATCGTCAACAAACTGTTGGTGCTCGACGACAAGACCGTGGTACTACCCGGGCATGGCAACGCCACCACGATCGGCGCCGAACGTCGCTTCAACCCGTTCCTCGAGGGTCTGAGCCGGTGACCGAATTCTCCTCGTTTTCCGGGCCCAAGGGCGTACCCGACTACATTCCGCCGGACTCGGCGCAGTTCGTCGCGGTGCGCTCCGGGTTGCTCGATGCGGCCCGCCGGGCGGGTTACGGCTACATCGAGTTGCCGATCTTCGAAGACACCGCCCTGTTCGCGCGTGGCGTCGGTGAATCCACCGACGTGGTGTCCAAGGAGATGTACACCTTCGCCGACCGCGGCGACCGCTCGGTCACGCTGCGACCGGAGGGCACCGCCGGGGTGGTTCGCGCGGTGATCGAACACGGCCTGGACCGCGGCGCGTTGCCGGTCAAACTCGCCTATGCCGGCCCGTTCTTCCGGTACGAGCGCCCCCAGGCCGGGCGGTATCGCCAGCTGCAGCAGGTTGGTGTGGAGGCGATCGGCGCCGACGACCCGGCGCTGGACGCCGAGGTGATTGCGGTGGCCGACAATGGGTTTCGGTCTCTCGGACTCGAGGGTTTCCGGCTGGAGATCACCTCGCTGGGCGACGACAGCTGTCGGCCGCAGTACCGGGAACTGTTGCAGGAGTTCTTGTTTGGGCTCCCGCTGGACGAGGAAACCCGGCGGCGCGCGGAGATCAATCCGCTGCGGGTGCTTGACGACAAGCGCCCCGAGGTGCGTGCTATGACGACCGAGGCGCCGGTGCTGCTCGATCATCTGTCCGATAGCGCCAAGCAACACTTCGACACGGTGCTGGCCCATCTGGGCGCCCTCGGGGTGCCGTATGTGATCAACCCGCGCATGGTGCGCGGGCTGGATTACTACACCAAGACGACGTTCGAGTTCGTGCACGACGGCCTGGGCGCGCAATCGGGTATCGGCGGTGGCGGGCGTTACGACGGCCTGATGCACCAGCTCGGCGGACAAGACTTGTCCGGCATCGGTTTTGGGCTCGGGGTGGACCGGACGTTGCTGGCCCTGCGCGCCGAGGGCAAGAGCGTGGGGGAGGTGTCGCGCTGTGAGGTGTTCGGCGTCCCGTTGAGCGAGGCGGCCAAGCTGCGGCTGGCGGTGCTGGCCGCGCAGTTGCGGGCCGCTGGCGTCCGGGTGGATTTGGCCTACGGCGATCGTGGGCTCAAGGGCGCGATGCGCGCGGCCGATCGGTCCGGAGCGCGGTTGGCGCTGGTCGCCGGAGATCGTGACCTCGAGTCCGGCACGGTCGGGTTGAAGGATCTCGTGTCCGGGGAGCAGGTGTCAGTGTCGCTGGATTCGGTTGTCGGTGAGGTGCTTTCGCGGATGAGCCGGTAACCGCGACGCGCCTCGACTGAAATCCCTTGCGTAACTTGCGTTTCTTCGGTCTCAGGGTAGGCGTTTTGTCGGTAGGCCTTCGTATTGTTCGGGGCATGGGTTCGAGTACGCGTGAGGAGATCGTCGAGGTCGTCGACGCGCTCGACTATGCGCTGGATCGGTTGTGCGGGTTGACGTTCGATGTGTTGACCACACCGGAGCGGTTGCGGGCGCTGGAGCGTCTGGAACGGGTGGCGCGCCGGCTGCCGGTGCCTGGGCATACGTTGATCAACCAGATCGGCGCGCAATCCTGCGAGGAAGAACTCGGCGGCACGTTGCGGGTGGCGCTGGCCGACCGATTGCACATCACCCGGGCCGAGGCCGGCCGGCGGATCGCCGAGGCGACGGATCTGGGTGAGCGCCGCGCCTTGACGGGTGAGCCGCTGGGGCCGCTGTTGACCGCGACCGCCCAAGCCCAGCGCGACGGGCTGATCGGCGAGGGGCATGTGAAGGTGATCCGGGACTTTCTGCGTGAGCTGCCCGCCGCGATCGATCTGGGTACCCGCGCGGCCGCCGAAACCCAGCTGGCCCAGCTGGCCACCAGCCGGCGCCCCGACGACCTGGCCGGGCTGGCCAAACAGCTGATGGATTGGCTTAACCCCGACGGCAACTACTCCGACGAGGACCGTGCCCGCAAACGCGGGCTCAGTTTGGGTAAGCAGGAACACGACGGCATGTCGCGCCTGAGCGGCTATGTGGATCCTGAGCTGCGAGCCACCCTGGAAGCCGTCGAAGCCAAACTGGCCGCACCGGGAATGTGTAACCGCGACGACGAAACCCCGGTGGTCGACGGGCAAGCGGCGCCGGAGGCGGCGCGCCACGACCTGCGTTCCAAAGCCCAGCGCTTCCACGACGGGTTGCTCGCCGGGCTGCGGGCGCTGTTGATGTCCGGAAAGTTGGGTCAGCACAACGGCTTACCGGCCTCGATAATCGTCACCACCAGGCTCAAAGATTTGGAAGCCGCGGCCGGGCGCGGTCTCACCGGTGGGGGCACCATCCTGCCCATGAGTGACGTGATCCGCCTGGGCCGCCAGGCCAACCACTATTTGGCGGTTTTCGATGACGGGCGACCCCTGGCGCTGTATCACACGAAACGTCTGGCCTCACCAGCACAGCGAATTGTCTTGTACGCCAAGGAACGTGGCTGCACCGCGCCGGGCTGCGAGGTAAAGGGGTACTACTGCGAGGTGCACCATTGCAGCCCGTATGCGCAGTGCCGCACCACCGATGTCAACGAGCTCACCTTCGCCTGCGGCGGACATCACCCGCTGGCCGAAAAGGGCTGGACCACAAGGAAAGATTCCCACGGCGACACCGAATGGATCCCGCCGCCCCACCTTGACCACGGCCAGCCCAGGACCAACAGCTTCCATCACCCAGAGAAGCTGCTGGCCGACGAAGACGACCCATGAGTGGCTGTCGTAACACCCGGCTCATGCGCCATGGCTTGGTGCGCGGTCGCGCGCTCCCACGCCAAGGTCGCTCGTATCGTCATGTCTCCGACAGGCACCTCAGCGATTAGGGTCAGCCGGTCGTCGTCGAGGGTGCTGTCACGCAATTGCGTCGTACCGATCCAGGTGGGCAGTAGCGAGACCGTCACGTCGTGATAGACGGCACCCGTCGCCTCGTCGACCCGATAGGGGCCGGCATAGGCGAGGTAGTCGTTCGCGGCTATCTGGGACCGATCAGGCCGCATAAGTTGCGCAGACATGTACCCGTCGGCGGTGTAGATGATCAGCCCCCGTGCGTTCGCGCCCAGCGGGTACAGGACTGGACCGCCTTGATCGTCTTGCGCCGCATAGGAAATCAACCGCCAGGTGCCCACTATCTCGTTGCTCAACATCAGAACCAGAACTTTCGCTCGTATGTGAATATTTCTTCGAAACCGCTTGACTGAAGCTTACCTCGTGACTGACAATTTCTTCAGTTGAATCTGCGACAGAGCTGTCGAAAGGAAACGTCATGTCGTATTTGCTGGTAGCACCGGACGTGGTGGGCTCGGCGGCGGGTGAGTTGACCAATATCGGCTCCGCGATCAGCAGCGCCAACGCGGCGGCCGCGGACGCGACGACGCGGCTGCTCGCGGCCGGCGCCGATGAGGTGTCGGCGGCGATCTCGGCGCTGTTCAGTTCGCATGCGCAGGACTATCAGTCGCTGAGCGCGCAAGTGGCGGCGGCCCAAAGCCGGTTTGTCGCCGCCGTGGCGGCGGGAGCGCAGTCATACAGCAGTGCAGAGGCCGCCGGCGCGTCTCCATTACAGCTCCTGGAACAGCAGGCGCTGGCAGTGGTCAACGCGCCCACCACGGCGCTGATCGGTCGCCCGCTGATCGGTAACGGCGTCGACGCTCCGGCTGGCTCCGGACTGCCGGGCGGACCGGGAGGCTTGTTGTACGGCAACGGCGGCCACGGTGGGTCCGGCGCGATCGGAAAGGCCGGTGGGGCCGGCGGGGACGCGGGGTTGTGGGGTAGCGGCGGCGCCGGCGGAACCGGTGGCACGGGCGCGGGCGGCGGCGCGGGCGGGTCAGGCG
>NZ_MVHE01000078.1 GCF_002086155.1 Mycobacterium angelicum
CGCCGACGCCGCCGGTCCCGCCCGCACCGCCCGCACCGCCGTCGCCGAGCAACGATCCGCCGCGCCCACCCATGCCGCCGTGGCCACCGACACCGCCCGCAGTGCCGTTGCCGCCCGTCCCGCCGCCACCGCCATTGGCGCCGGCCAACCCATCGGCGCCCGGGCTGCCCGTGATGATCCCGGCCGCGCCCGGCGCACCGGTGCCACCCACGCCGCCGGCCCCACCCGCACCGATCAATCCCGCGTTGCCGCCCACGCCGCCGGTGCCGCCGCCGATACCGCCCATGCCGCCGGTTCCGCCGGCACCGAACAACCAGCCGCCCTTGCCACCAGCCCCACCGGTCGCGCCGGCCCCGCCCGCACCGCCGGTACCCCCGGTGCCCCACAAGCCGGCGTTGCCGCCGGCCCCACCGGCCTGACCGGCCGTACCCGGCGCCCCGGCCCCGCCGTTGCCGAACAACAACCCGCCGTCGGAACCGGCGCCTCCCGGTGTCGTCGCATTGGCGCCGTTACCGATCAGCGGCCGCGACAGCAGTAGCTGCGTGGGCGCGTTGATCACGTCGAGGAGAATTTGTTGAGCATTGACGGCCTCGGCACTCGCGTATGCGCCGCCCGCGGCGGACAGGCCCTGAACGAATTGCGCGTGGAACCGGGCCGCCTGGGCACTCAGCGATTGATAGGCGCGGCCGTGTTCGGTGAACGCCGCTGCGATGGCCGCCGACACCTCGTCACCGGCCGCGGCCACCACCGATGTGGTCGAACCCACCGCCGCGGCATTGGCAACGTGAATCGTGGAACCGAGATCGGTGAGATCCTGCGCGGCAATCCCGACGAAGTCCGGCATTATGCTTACCAAAGACATCGCATACCTCCTGGTATCCGAGGCGGGATTCGGCTCCGCGATGTTAACTCGCGAGCGCTGAGCCCGTTACCGGTTTTGCTTTCGTCACCGTCCAAGGAGTTTCGGCCATGGGATGGTTTTCGGCTCCCGAATACTGGCTCGGCGTGCTGGTGCTGGAGCGGGGGACGGCGGCCATTTACCTGATCGCGTTCGTCGGGGCCGCATTGCAATTCCGGGCGCTCATCGGGGAGCAGGGAATGCTGCCGGTACCGCGATTTCTGGCCGGGCGGCCATTCTGGACATCGCCGAGCGTTTCCACTTCCGCTATTCCGACCGGTTATTCGCCGGCGTCTGCTGGTTCGGCGCGGCGGTTTCGGCCGCTGTGGTGGCGGGCGCCGCTCGGCTGGCGCCGCTGTGGGCCGGGATGCTGGTGTGGCTGATGCTGTGGGTGCTGTATCTGTCGATCGTCAACGTGGGACAGGCGTGGTACTCGTTCGGGTGGGAGTCGCTGCTGCTGGAAACCGGCTTCTTGATGATCTTCCTCGGCAACGAGCGAGTGGCCCCGCCGCTGCTGACCCTGCTGTTGGTGCGGTGGCTGCTGTTTCGGGTCGAGTTCGGCGCCGGGCTGATCAAGATGCGCGGCGATTCCTGTTGGCGCGACCTGACCTGCCTGTACTACCACCATGAGACGCAGCCGATGCCGGGGCCGATGAGCTGGTTCTTTCATCACCTGCCCAAGCCACTGCACCGAATCGAGGTGGCGGGCAACCATTTTGCGCAGCTGGTGGTTCCGTTCGGGTTGTTCGCGCCACAGCCGGTGGCCGGCATTGCCGCGGCGATCATCATCGTCACGCAGTTGTGGCTGGTGACGTCCGGCAACTTCTCCTGGCTCAACTGGGTGACAATCCTGTTGGCGTGCAGCGCGATAGCCCGCCCGGCGCCGCGGTTGCCCGGGCCGCCGCCATGGTTCGCCGTGCTGGTGCTCATCTTCGCCGCGGGCATGCTGGTGTTGAGCTACTGGCCGGCCCGCAACATGCTCTCAGCCGGGCAGCGAATGAACATGTCCTTCAACGCCTTTCACTTGGCCAACACCTACGGCGCATTCGGCAGCATCTGCCGCATCCGTCAGGAAGTGGTGATCGAAGGCACCGACGAGGCGCACGTAGGCGAGGAAACGGTGTGGCGGGAATACGAATTCAAGGGCAAGCCCACCGATTTGCGCCGGCTGCCCCGGCAATGGGCGCCCTACCATCTGCGGCTGGACTGGCTAATGTGGTTCGCGGCGATCTCACCCGGCTACGCGCTGCCCTGGATGACGCCATTTCTGACGCGACTGCTGCGCGGTGATCGGCCGACGCTACGGCTGTTGCGCCACAACCCTTTTCCCGCTGCACCGCCGCGGTATGTGCGCGCACAGCTTTATGTGTACCGGTTCACCACCTGGCAGGAGTTGCGGCGCGAGCACGCCTGGTGGCATCGGACGCTGGTCGGCGGCTACGTCTCGCCGCTGTCGTTGCGGAAGTGACTCAGAAGAAGAAGCCCGCGTGTCCGCTGGTGGATTTGAAGCCACCCGAGCTGAAGTCGCCGACGTTCGAAATGCCCGAGTCCTTGAAGCCGGAATTGTTGATGCCCACACTGGCGCCATCGCCGGTCTGGTTGCCGCCTGAGTTGCCCCAACCGGTGTTCTGGAAACCGTAATTGAGGTAGCCGACGTTCTGCATGCCGGTGTTTGCGATGCCGACGTTGCCGGCCTTGCCGCTGGTGTTGTAGATGCCCGCCGTGGTGCCCTTGCCGACGCCGCCACCGCCGCCACCGCCACCTCCGCCGCCACCTCCGCCCGCCCCGCCGTTCAGGTTGTTGAAGGCGCCGGAAGTGTGGCCGCCATTGCTGGCGTTGTAGAAGCCCGAGCTGCTGCTACCGGTGTTTCCGTAGCCGGAGTTGACGGCGTTGACATTTGTTGCGGCGCCGAAGCCGGTGTTGACATTGCCTGCGTTGAAACCGCCGGTGTTGGTGTCGCCGGCATTGCCGAAGCCGGTATTGACGTTGCCCGAGTTGAAAAAGCCGGTGTTGCCGCCGAACCCGGCGCCGGAATTGAAGCTGCCGAAATTCAGGCCGGTGCCGGAGTTGAAACTGCCCGCGTTCTGCCCGCCGCCCGAATTGAAGTCGCCGGCATTGTGTCCGAGCCCCGAGTTGAAGCTGCCGGCGTTACTGCCAGCGCCGGAGTTGAACATGCCGAAGTTGATCGAGCTGGAGTTCGCCAAACCGGTATTGATGTCACCGGAGTTGAAAAGGCCCGTGTTGGTGTGACCCGCATTCCCGAAGCCGAAGTTTCCGACGCCCGAGTTGCCGATGCCGATATTGCCGCTGCCGGAGTTGAAGAAGCCGATGTTATTGCTGCCGGAGTTGAATAGGCCGATGTTGTTGGTCCCGGAGTTGAGGGCACCGAAGCTGAATTGGCCCGTTGCCTGGTCGTAGTAGGTGTTCCCAATGCCGATCAGGTTGTTGCCGGTGAGCCCGAAGCCGACGTTGTTGCTGCCGGTGTTGCCCAAACCGATGTTGTTGTTGCCCGCGGTGCCGCCGGCACCGGAGTTTCCGCAGCCGATGTTCCCGCTGCCGATGTTTCCGTTGCCGAAGTTCTGGTTGCCGATATTGCCTGAGCCGACGTTGGAGTTGCCCCGGTTGCCGCTGCCGAAGTTGTTACTGCCGGCGTTACCCGAGCCGACGTTCAGGTTGCCGGTGTTGCCCGAGCCGGCATTGGAGTTGCCGGTGTTGCCCGAGCCGGCATTGGAGTTGCCGGTGTTGCCGGAGCCCACATTGGTCGCGCCGGTGTTTGCGTTACCCAAGTTGCCGTCGCCGCGGTTTCCCGAGCCCAGGTTGTTGCTGCCGGTGTTGCCCGCGCCCAGGTTGCTGTCACCCTTGTTACCCGAGCCGAGGTTGAGGCTGCCCTTGTTGCCGACGCCGAAGTTGATGCCGAGCGCCTGCGCCGCGGCTGCCGGCAGTTGTCGCCACGGCGCCAGCTGGGCGGCCACCGCCGAAGCCCCGGCGTGATAGCCCGCCATCGCGGTCACATCCTGGGCCCAGAATTGCTCATACTGCGCTTCCATGTCGGCGATCGCCGGGGCGTTGAGCCCCAACAGGTTTGACATCACCAGGGACACCAGCTGCGAACGGTTGACCGAAACCAGGAGCGGATGGATCGTCGCCGCGTACGCGGCCTCGTACACCGACGTCATCGCGCGGGCCTGGCCGGCCGCCGCCGCCGCACTTCCCGCGGCACTGCCCAACCAGGTCGCATACGGGGTGGCTACCTCGGCCATCGCCGCGGCCGCGGGCCCCTGCCACGCCTGCGCGACCAGGCCGGCCGTCACCGAGCCGAATGATGTTGCGGCCGCGTTCAATTCATTGGCCAGCCCATCCCAGGCCGTCGCGGCGGCCACCATCGGTCCGGATCCGGCACCGGAGTACATCAACGCCGAATTGATCTCCGGTGCCCACACCGAAAAGTTCACTACGCATTCCCTTTCATTTCGTTCCAGGTGTCCGGCAGCATCGGCACCACCGGACCGCTGCCGAAGGTGTCGCCGGCCAGCGTCGTCAGTCCCGCCGGGGGCAACGGCGCCGCAGCCCCGGCCGTCTGAGTTCCGGCGAATCCCATTGGCCCAGCGCCCAATACCGATGGCGCACACCGACCCGCCGGCTCGTCGTCGAGCTGCAGATACTCGTAGCGATAGCCGCGGTCGATGGTCGCCCGCCGTTGCCGGCCTGCCCGCGCCTGCCGATCCCGACTCGCTGTCGAGATGCCAGCGGCCGCTGCGGCCCGGTCCGGGGCCGACTGCTCGGCCGTGATGCGCGCGCCCAGCGCGGAACCGAACCCCGGGCCAGGGCCGCCCACCAGGTAGGCGAATCCATCGACGCTCGGTATCGGGGCCGGCGGTGCCGGCGGCGGGGCCGGCGCGGGGCCGGCGGGGGTAACCGCCGGCGCCGGCGCGGGCGTGGGCGCCGACGTGAGCACGGGCGGCGCGAGCATTGCCGGTACTTCGGGTGCCGGTACAGCCGGCATCGGGCCCGGTGTGGGTACGAGTGCCGGCGTGGGCACCGCGGCCAAACCCGACAGACCGGCCAGCCCGCCCAGGTTGGCGGCGGCGAGGTTGAGGGCAATGGGCAGCAGCAGCGGGGCGGTCTGAACCAGGAAACGCAGCGTCCGCAGTGTCCAGTTGACCGCACGGAAGGTCTGCCATGCGAAGAAGTAGGAGACGAGTGCGGGCAGCTGCGAGGGATTCGTCAGGACCTGCGGGAGATTGGTGAACAGATAACTGAGCGCTTGCTGGTTGCCACTGATGAAGTTGGGCAGGTTCTGCAAGTACTCGAGTGCACTCCAAGTGGGCTGGCCCTGACCGGGGTAACGCCTGCCGTCGGCGCCGAAGATCATCGCCCAGATTTCCGCCGGCGTGGGCAACTGAAACCCGCCGCCACCGCCGCCTCCGGCTGCCTGGGCAGCTTCGGTCGTGGCTTGATAGGTGCTCATTGTGGTGGCGGCCTGAGTCCACATCCGCGCGTAGTCGGCTTCGTTAACGGCGATCGGAATCGTATTGATGCCAAAGAAATTCGTCGCCAGCAGCACCCCGTGCACGGCATGGTTGGCGGCCAGCTCCGCCAGGGTTGGCATGGCCGCCAGAGCCGCGGTGTATGCCGCGGCCACCATGCCGTGCCGGGCCGCCTCCTCGCCGCTCAGGGCACCCGCCAGCGCCAGCCATTCCAGATACGGCACATGGGCGGCCACATACCTCGCCGCGGTTGGGCCCTCCCACACCTGTTGCGCGTCGGCCAGAACCGCAGTGAGTTCGGCTGCGGCGGTGTGGTATTCGCCGCTGAGCGCTGTCCAGGTGTCGGCAGCGGCCAGCAGCGGGCCCGGTCCCGGTCCGGTACTCAGCAGCGCCGAATGCACCTCCGGCGGCAAAGCAATCCAGACCGGCGCCGGCACGGTCAGGCACCCAGATACGCCGAGGCCGCCGCTGCGTCACCGGCGGCGTAATTGCCGCCGGCTTCAACCACACCCACACCGGCGCGACCCAACACCTCGATGCCGCGGGCCCCGGCCACCTCGTGCTGACTACCGCGCGCGCTGAACTCGACGGCGGCCTGCAGCGAAACGGGGTCCGCCGCCGGCGCCACCACCACCGAAATCACCGGAGCCGCTGCCGAATGCGCCGCCGCAAGCCGGGCCGTGATCGCCTCGACTGCCGCGCTGACCGCCGCAAGACCCTCCGGGACGACCCGCAGAGTCACGGCGCGCGCCCCGCCGCCGCCGCGATAGCCCAGCCGAACAACCCGGCCACCAGCCCGAAACCCAAATGGAACAACGCCTTCTCGGCCAGCGCGGGCGACATCGCCGCGACCGAGCCGATGAGCGCAACGAGGTGGATGGGCGCCGCGGCCGGCACGATCACCCACCGCCGTCGCCGCACGAACCGCGCGCCGGCCACCGTACACAGCAGGACGCCGGCGGCCACATAGCGCAAGTCGCCCACAGCGGCGCCGGTCCCGGCATGCATCGCGAAGGTTGCAATCGTCGCGGCCGTCCCAACCGCCACCACCGTCGCCCGGCGGCCGGTCGCCAACACCACCGCGACCAACAGGGTCAACCACACCAGGCCGCGGTGGCCCGGCAGCCCCATCGGGATGCGGATATCGGCGTAGCCGACGATCGCCACGACGGCCAGCACGGGGAGAACAACCTCACGAGCCAGCGACCGGCCAGCTACCGGACGCGCTCCCTCCCAGAACGTCACCTGCGGAACATTACTCTCATCTAGTCCTTAGTTGCGGATATTTTCCTGCATAATTCCTGTATATGCGGCCACATATCCGGCAGTTGTTTGGCGCGGTTCTGACGTTCCTGGCCCTCAGCGCGTGCGGGGCCTCCTCGACCGACAGCGCAGGATCGCTCGCCGTCGTGCAGAACGGCAGGGTGTTGAGCCGCCTCACGCTGTCGCAGCTGACGGCCCTGCCCCAGGCTGAGATCGTCACACCGCAGTCACGCGGCGCCCAGGTCCAGAAGGGCCCCACCCTGCGTAGCGTCCTCAACGCCGCCGGAGCCACCGGCATCGAACGGGTGCGCGTGGAGGGCCGCGATCCAGCCCAGACGTTTGGCTCCGCGGAGCTGACCGAACAGCTCGTCCTCAACATCACCAAGCGAAACACCCTCAAGCTCACCGGAACTCAACTCGGTCGGGATCGGTGGGTACGCGACGTCACGACGCTGGTGGTCAATCCATGACCGCGCTGGCCGGGGTTGATCTGCTGATCGGCATTGACGACACCGACGATCAATACAGTCCCGGAACGGGACGACGGGCGCGGGCGCTGCTGATTGAGCTGGCCGACGCGGGGCTGGGCACCGCGGCCGGAGCTACCAGACACCAGCTCTTGGTCGACGACCGAATCCCTTACACCTCACACAATTCCAGCGCGTGCCTGGCCTGGCGCAGCGCCGGGGCGAACCCGCAGGCCGTGTTGGCAGATGTCATCGAGCTGGCGGGGCGGTTCCTGGAGCGGGTGTCCCCGCCCGATGCCGATCCCGGGTTGGCCGTGGCCATACCGAGTCTGGTCCAAAAGGCGCCGCTGGTGGACTTCGGCCGGCGCGCGAAGCGAGACGTGTTGCATACCAGCCTTGCTCGTGACCTCGCCGCGGCTACCGGGGTGCATCTTTCCGGACATGGCGGCACGCAGGACGGGGTGCTGGGCGCGTTGGCCGCGGTCGGGCTACACCTGTCCGGCAACGACGGGCTGTTCATCACCTTGCCGGGCCTCTATGAGCTGCCGGCCCAAACCAGCTTCGAGGAGCTCTGCGCACTAATCCCGCTGGATTGCGCGCGCGACGGCGGCCAGGGCAAACCGCGGGCCGACGATCTCGTCGAGTTGGGCGATTGGGTGCATCCCGTACTGCTCGGCGGTCGAACGGTCTTACTGCTGGAACCGCCGGCCGAACGCGCCGACGGCCGGCGCGTCTGGCGCACCGCCCCGCGGGCGGTCGTGAAGCAGTACTGACCGGGGACTACAGCGTCTCGTCGAGTTCGCCCAGTCGATCGGTCAGCCGCAAGTTCTCCGAATAGTCGACGGGACAGGAGATGAGCGAAACGCCGTCGTCGGCCAGGGCGGCCTGCAGCGTCGGCAGCAATTCCTCGGCGCTGTTGATCCGGTACCCCTTGGCGCCAAAGCTTTCCGCGTAGCTCACCACATCCGGGTTGCCGAACGACACATAGTGATGCTCGCCGAGTTCAAGGTCCATCTTCCACTGGATGAGGCCGTAGCCGCCGTCGTCCCAAATCAGCACCACCAGCGGTATCCGTTCCCGCACAGCGGTTTCGATCTCCTGGGAGTTCATCAGGAATGCGCCGTCGCCCACCACGGCCAGCACCTTGGCTTCCGGCCTGGCCAGCTTCACGCCGAGGGCACCTGGCAGGGCAAACCCCATGGTGGACAATCCGTTTGAAACCAGGCAGGTGTTGCGTTCATACGTCGGATACAGCCTGGCCATCCACATCTTGGTGGCACCGGTGTCGACCAGCACCACGTCGCCGCGGCCCAGGGCGGCACGGGTATCGGCGACCACTCGCTGCGGCGCCAGGGGGTAGCGCGAATCCTGTTGCCCCCGAACGAATTCCTCGGCTAACAGGCCGGCGCCCGGTATTTCGGCTCCTTCGCCGAAGCGGTGCCCGTCGAGCGCATCGGTGAGCGCATTGAGCGATTCGCTGATATCGCCGATGATTCCGACGTCCACCGAATAGTGCACATCGACCTCGGCCGGAAAGCGGTGGATGTGGATGATCTTCTTGTCCCCGGCCGGGTTTATC
Organism: Mycobacterium angelicum; assembly: GCF_002086155.1. Classification (GTDB taxonomy): domain Bacteria; phylum Actinomycetota; class Actinomycetes; order Mycobacteriales; family Mycobacteriaceae; genus Mycobacterium; species Mycobacterium angelicum. The sequence continues at coordinate 8,695 of NZ_MVHE01000078.1, forward strand.
CGCACCGGGTCGAATTCCTGCAGCTCGTAGCCGACGGTGATGACGACGTCGGCATTGTCGAAGCCGAAATTGACGTAGTCGTGCCGCATGAATCCCAGGGTTCCGATGCTGTTGGGATGATCGTCGGGCATGACGCCCTTGCCGTGGAACGAGTTGGCCACCTGGATGCCGAGTTCTTCGGAGAACCGGACCAGCGCCGCGGTGGCATCGCCGCGGGCGGCGCCATGACCGGCCAGCACCACCGGCCGCTGCGCCTCGCGCAGGATGTCGACCGCCCGCGCCACCTGACGTGCCGCCGGCGCATCGGCGCGAACAACGTTGCGCGGCAACGGGTTCAACTCCGGATAGTCGTCACCATCGACATCGATGTGCTCGGGTATCGCCAGATACACCGCCGCCGGGCGTTCGGTTTCGGCGAGCTTGAACGCCTTGCGCAACATCTCCGGTATCGCGCGCACCGTCGGCACGCCGGCAGCCCACCGGGTGATCGGGGCGAACATCGACACCAGATCGACGTACTGGTGCGACTCCTTGTACTGACGATCCTGGCCGACCTGCGCGGAGATCGCCACCATGGGCGTGCTGTTGGTGGTGGCGTCGGCGACGCCGAGCTGCATGTTGATCGCGCCGGGTCCCAACGTCGCCGAAACCACCGCCGCGCGGCCTGTCACCCGCCCGTACATCTCGGCCATGAACGCCGCCGCCTGCTCGTGCCGGGTGAGCACGTAGCGGATATCGGATGCGGCCAGCGCCTGCACGAACCGGATGTTCTCCTCGCCGGGCAATCCGAATACGACGGAAACCCCCTCGTTTTCCAGGCACTTGACCATCAGCTCGGCCGCTGTACTCATCGGCTCCCTCCCTCTGGCTCCCTCTGGCCAACACTAGTGGCAGGCTGGGTAGCGGACGTTTGTGAACCCAACACAGCTAAGGACGGTCAGCGTGCCTATCGCCACCATCAACCCGGCCACCGGCGAGACAGTCAAGACCTTCACCCCGGCAACCGACGACGAAGTCGACGCCGCTATCGCCCGCGCATATGAACGCTTCCTCGACTACCGCCACTCCACCACCTTCGCCCAGCGCGCCGAGTGGGCCAACGCCACCGCGGACCTGCTGGACGCCGAGGCGGCGCAGACCGCCGCCATCATGACCCTGGAAATGGGCAAGACGCTGGCCGCGGCCGAGGCCGAAGTTCACAAGTGCGCCAAGGGCTTTCGCTACTACGCCGAGCAGGCCGAAGCGCTGCTGGCCGACGAGCCCGCCGACCCCGGCAAGGTCAACGCGTCCAAGGCATACACCCGTTGGCAACCGCTGGGCGTGGTGCTGGCGGTGATGCCATGGAACTTCCCGTTGTGGCAGGCCGTCAGGTTCGCCGCCCCGGCGCTGATGGCCGGCAACGTCGGCATCCTCAAGCACGCCTCGAACGTCCCGCAGTGCGCGCTGTATCTCGCCGACGTCATCGGCCGCGGCGGATTCCCGGACGGCTGCTTCCAGACCCTGCTGGTTCCCTCCAGCGCCGTCGAACGCATCCTGCGCGACCCGCGGGTCGCCGCGGCCACCCTGACCGGCAGCGAACCGGCCGGCCAATCCGTCGGCGCCATCGCCGGCGACGAGATCAAACCCACGGTGCTCGAACTCGGCGGCAGCGACCCGTTCATCGTGATGCCGTCGGCCGACCTGGACGCCGCGGTCAAGACGGCCGTGACCGGACGGGTGCAGAACAACGGGCAGTCCTGCATCGCCGCCAAGCGGTTCATCGTGCACACCGACATCTACGACGAGTTCCTCGACAAGTTCGTCGCACGGATGGAGGCGCTGAAAGTCGGCGACCCGACCGATCCGGACACCGACGTCGGTCCGCTGGCCACCGAGTCGGGTCGCGACGAGGTGGCCCAGCAGGTCGAGGACGCCGCCGCGGCGGGTGCGGTAATCCGTTGTGGCGGAAAGCGTCTCGACCGGCCCGGCTGGTTCTACCCGCCGACGGTGGTCAGCGACATCACCAAGGACATGGCGCTCTACACCGAGGAGGTGTTCGGCCCGGTCGCCTCGGTGTACCGGACCGCCGACGTCGACGAGGCGATCGAAATTGCCAACGCCACCACCTTCGGGCTGGGCTCCAACGCCTGGACGCAGGACGAGGCCGAGCAGGAGCGCTTCATCGACGGCATCGAGGCGGGCGCCGTCTTCATCAACGGGATGACGGTGTCCTACCCCGAGCTGCCGTTCGGCGGCGTCAAGCGATCCGGCTACGGCCGCGAACTCGCGGCACTCGGGATCCGCGAGTTCTGCAACGCCAAGACGGTGTGGGTCGGCTAGACGCCGGCCAGGGGGTCTGTTCGCGTTGCCGGCGGCTGCGAGCGTACCGGCGAATACGCAGCCGCCAGCACGGCGACGATCCGGCGCACGGCCAGGGCCGGCTGCTCGGGTGTGGGATCGTCGAGTCCGAGCACCGGGTCCAGGCCGCGCATGTACGGGGCCAGCGCCAGGTGCGGGAAGATCATCAGCAATAGCGACAGCAACACGTCGGTGTCGGAATCGGGTCGCAGGTCTCCGCGCGCCTTCGCGCCGTGCACCAGCGGGCGCAGCACTTCCAGATAGTGGCGGTGCAGCACGCTGCGCACGCTGATGCGCGCGTCGGTGTCGACCTCGAGCGAAGCCGCGGCGTGCAGCGCGCGTTCGCGCGGATGCTCGGCGTAATAGACGACCCAGCCGTCGAGCAGGTCGGTGAGAAATTCGAAGAACGGCCGGGTGGGTTCGAGGCTGAAGATCAGGTCCTCCATATAGGAGCGCACCCGTTGGCTGGCTATGTCGGTGATGTAGGCGTACAGGTCGCGCTTGTCCGCGAAGTACTGGAACAGGCTTCCTTTGGCTACCCGTGCGCGCCGGGCGATGACATTGAGGCTCCCGTTGGAGAAGCCGTGCGCACCGAATTCGGCTTCCGCGGCTTCTACGATGGCAGCCCGACGTGCGGGATCGACCCGCGCCCAAGTCACCGTTGGCATGGGCCCCCCTCGTAGCTTGAATGACCAGGGGTCATTCTACTGTGAGGCACCTCACAGTCAAGGACCTGCCGTTTTGGTGCGCCCTCGGGTGGGGCCATAGTGCGATTTGGGATGCGATAGCCCATGCGGTATCGCGTTCCCGTGCCAGCCCGCAGCCCCCGCCCGCCGCTACCCGCGGGTTTGCGGGTTTTTCAGGGCCGCATTTCGTAGGCGCCGTTGAGCGGCAGGACGTATTCCTTCCAGACCTGCTCGTAGCGCGACGCATCCTGGGCCGGACGGCGGATCATCCGCATCGCGAAACGACCCTGCTCGTCGGTCGTGGCCGACTTGTCGTGCAACTCAACCGCGTAAGTGTTGAAGTCGCGGACCAACAACGCGAAGATCTCGTCGATCAGCGCGTCGGACGCACCCGAGCGGGGTGCTTCTTCCAGGATCAGCTGCGCGTAGGGCACCAGCGCGAAAATCTGTCCCACGCCGAACGCGAAGTCGATGTCCTTCTGCTGCGCCGCATCCGGGGTGGCGCTGGCCAGCATCTCGGCCAGCACGTCGACCTGCTCGCGCAGCAGCGCGACATTGGGCAGATGGGCGTAGCTGTCGAACGAGGCGCGCCAGTCATGGAAGCGCACCTTGCCCAGGCCGCCGGTGGGGCCCTGGTTGAACAGGAAGGTGTCGTCGGCGGCGTCGTCGCGGCGGCCGATCAGCGGCAGCGAGGCGTCGGGGGCGAACAGGTAGTTGGGCATGAACTTGGCCAGCAGGCCGATGTTGATGTGAACGGTGCCTTCCAGCCGCGGCAACATGCCGATCTCTTGGGCGACGGTTTCGAAGAAGGTGTCCTTCTCCACGCCCTTGGCCGCGATGACGTCGAACAGTGCGGTGATGACGCGCTCACCCTCGCTGGTGACCTTGGCCTTGGTGAGCGGGCTGTACAGCAGGTAGCGACGGTCGTCGGCCGCCGCACTGCGCATGTAGTCCGACGCGCGGGTACACACCAGCCGCATGGCCACCAAGCGCGCGTAGGCGTCGGTGAGCAGCCGCCGCACGTGGCTGAAGTCGGTGACGACGGTGCCGTACAGATGCCGGTTGGCGGCGTGGGTGATCGCCTCGTAGAAGGCGTGGGTGCACATGCCGACCGAGCCCCAGCCCAGGTTGTACTTGCAGACGTTGACGGTGTTGAGGGCGGCGTGGAAAGCGCCGATGCCGCGGTGCAGCAGATCGGCCTCGCTGACCGGGTAGTCGTGCAGTGCGTAATTCGCCACGTAGTTCTGCGAATTCACCACGTTCTTCTTGCATTCGTAGCGGCCGTCCTGGGAGTCGGCGGCGAAGAAGACGTACTCGGCGTCCGTTGAACCGTCGTCGATCTTGCCGAAGGTGGACACCATCCGGGCGACGTTGGCGTTGCCGATGTAGTACTTCTCGCCGTTGGCAACCCAGCCGTTTTCCGACGGCGTCAGGATCAGGTCGGTCTGGTAGACGTCGGCGCCGTGGGTCTGCTCGGACAGGCCGAAGGCGAATACCTCGCCCTGTTCCAGCTGGGCGGCGGCCTTGCGCTTGGCGTCCTCGTTGTCGCTCATCCAGATCGGGCCCAGGCCCAGCGCGGTCACCTGGAACGGGTACCAGTAGCTCAGCCCGTAGAAGCCGATGATCTCGGCGAACTCGCTGATCCGGTAGGTATCCCACCGGCAATCATCCGAGGCGCCATACTCGGACGGCGTCAGCAGGGACGCGAAGATGCGGTTCTGCGCGACGTGGTTGAGAAAGTCGGAGTACCAGGCCCGCTCATGGGCGTCATGCTTGAGCTTTGCCTTGCCCCGGGACTCGAAGAAGTCCACCGTGGCCTGCATGATCTCCGCTGAGCGCTGGTCAGGATATTTGCGTTGCAGGTTGTTGGGGTTGAGCAGCATGAGGGTGGCTCCCAGCGCGAGACTTCGGAAAAGGACGAGCGTAGACGGTACGCCATTGGCGCGGTTGCGACGGCGCCGGTACTGCTACCGGCTTCTGTTGGGTGGTCAATATCGCCAGGCTGGCGGGCACAATCAGCAGTGCAAGTAGCAGCACGGGCCAGCTCACCGCGCGCCCGCCGACTATTTCAACGAACAGGGCGATGGCCGGGATCAAAGCCAGCGTTCCAGTCACCATTACCGGCGACAGACGCTGAATTGCGTACTGCATCAAGAAGAATGGCACCACGAGCGAAGCGAACGCGGCTCCGATCGACATGCCGACCGACATCTTGGGCGCGGCCAGCAAACCGAACGGGACTGAGATCAGCAAGGCGATGCCGGCCACGACCACCGTCGCGTAGTAGCGGTGTGCCATCACCTGCCACACACCGACTCCGTTGGCCCCCAGGCTGCGCGAGACGATGGCCACCCCGCCGGCCGCGAAGCCGTCGATGACGCCGAGCACGGATGCGACCAGCAGCGCCCCGATTCCGCGGGAATCCGACCCGGCCAACGCCACCACCAGCGCGGCACCCAGCGCAGCGAGCAGGCTTACCGCCCACCATTGAGCGGCACTGGGCCGTGTCACCGCGTCGCCGCGACTCGCCCGGAAACCCGACCACGCCGTCACCGCAAGCGGTGCCAGCGAGGCGCCCAACGTGAATACGACAACCGCCCCGTAAACCGCCACACCCAGGAAGAACGCGATGAAAGTCACCGCGGTCCACAAGTTCAGCCAGCCCAGAGTGCGGGTGACGGAGCCGACCGTTGCCGCAGCTGAGGCCGCGTTGCCACGAACCGCCAGGGCGCCGAGCAGCGTGCACGCGGCGGCCGCGATCGCCAAAATCAGCAGGCTGTCGGCCGGATTGATCATCGACAACCCCAACAGCGCGGTAATCACCGCGTGCAAACCGTTGCCGGCAATGAGGGCAGCCCAGGGCATCAGGTCATCACCATGCGCAGTAAGCCTGCCCCACCGGCGCGGCGGCGTCTGTCGACTAAGCGGGCATTGAGCGGGATGAATCGCGCATCCTTCGATGTCCCCCGATCAGGGGACACGAGATTCACTATCCGGTCCAGACCGATCGGTGGAGGGCCGCGAACGCTTTTGTTCTTAGAGTTTCTAAAGACTTGGGCGGTCGGCATAGGCAGAGATCGGGGACTTAGAAACCTTCGGGACCTTCAGGAACGGGCTGGCGACCAAGGCCATTTCCGTGTCCGTGCTACCGCACACACCAGCTGAAGGAGATCTGTCGATGGACCCGAATGAACAGGCCGGGGCACACCGATACCGCAATAACGCCAAAGCCGTCGACGTCGGCAACCCGGCCTGGCAAGCCGCCGCCGACAACTTCCTGCTGGACAACAGCGTGCGCTATGTCGGCAACGATCGGCTGGAGCGCCAGCGCGACGGCCATCGCTTCATCAACATGGTTTCGTGTTCTTATTTGGGACTCCATTCCCATCCGTGGGTTCTAGAAGGCGTGCGCACAGCGATTGATTCCGAGCAGACGTTCGCGCTGCCCGTCTCGCGGCTGCGTATCCGCTTCTCCATGCTCGACGAACTCGAAGCCGGACTCTCGGCCCTATACCGCGCCCGCAGCGTCGCCGCGATTTCTGCGTCGGTGGCCAGCGCCGCCGTGTTGCCGCTGATCGCTTCGGGCCATTTGACCGACGACGGGGAACCGCGCGTCATGGTGTTCGACAAGCACAGCCACTTCTCGCTCAACTACATCAAGCCAATCTGCGCCGACGAGGCGCCGGTCTTCACCTGCCCGCACAACGACATCGACTACCTCGAGGACATGTGCAAGAAGCACAAGCGGGTGGCCTACGTCGCTGACGGCGCCTACTCGCTGGGCGGCGTCGCTCCGGTGCAGGAGCTGCTCGAATTGCAGGACCGCTACGGGTTGCACCTCTTTTTCGACGACTCGCATTCGTTGGCGATGTACGGGACCCGGGGCGAAGGAATTGTGCGGTCGCTGATGCCCGAGGAGCTCAACCCGCTGACCATCATCGTGGGTTCGCTCGGGAAGGGATTCGGCGCGACCGGGGGCGTCATCATGTTGGGCAACGAGACGCACTACGACGTGCTGATGCGATTCGGCGGACCGCTGGCCTGGTCGCAGCCGCAGAACGGGCCGACGATCGGCGGCTGCCTGGGTTCGCTGCGGGTGCACAATTCACCCGAGCTGGCACAGCGCCAGCAGCAGCTGCGCCGCAATGCCGCACTTTTCGACAGCCTGATTCCCACCCCGCAGGCGGGTCTGGATACCGCGATCCGGCTTATCGAAATCGGCGCGGAAGACAAAGCGATCGGGCTGTCCAGTCAAATTCTGGAACGCGGCTTCTACACCTCAGCGGTCTTCTTTCCGGTTACCGCCAAAGGCCAGGCAGGCCTGCGAATCATGCTGCGCGCCGACAACGATCCGGACGACATCCGCCGGTTCTGCCAAACCGTCAGCGAGTTGGTGGGGCTGGAATCCCCTGAGCTGGCTGGTGTTTCGCCGTGAGTCAGCCCGGGCACCGGCCGGCGGTGTTTCGCACCATGCTGATGACCAGCGCGGTCAACCCGCGCCAGTACCACGCGGCGCTGGACTCAGGGGCCGACATATGCACGCTGGACCTGGAAGACTCGGTGCCGCCCGCGCTGCGCGCGCAGGCTCGCCGCCAAGCGGGCGCGATGTTCGGCGAGGCGTCCGTACGGAACGCGAAATGCGTTCGCGCCCTCCGGTTCAACAGCATGCGCACCACCGACGGGTTGCGCGACATTCTGGCACTCGCCTACGGCGCCATCCGTCCCGATGCACTGCTGGTCCCCAAGGTCGAGAGCGCCCACGATCTGCTCATGCTGCAGGACATGCTGGGTGAGCTTGGCGACATCCCCTTCTTGGCGACGATCGAAACCGCGGCCGGTCTGGCTGCGGTTGAGGAGATCGCCGCCGTTGGGCCGCGAGTGCGCGCACTGGTTTTCGGAGCCGCCGACTTCGCCGCAGAGCTGGGCATATCAATGGAATGGGAGCCGCTGCTGTATGCACGCTCGCGGATCGTCGCGGCGGCGGCCGGGGCAGGCATCTCAGCGATCGACGCGCCCACCTTCGACCTCGGCGATGATCTGGCCCTCAAGATAGATGTGAACCGATCCCGCGAACTCGGCTTCGGCGGCAAGGCCGCGATCCATCCTCGACAGGTCGCCGTGATCAACGAGGCCTTCTCCCCGTTGCCGGCAGAGGTGGAACGCGCTCGCCGCGTGATCGGCATGGTAGACGGCGGGTCTCGGGCGATCGGTGTCCTGGACGGACAGATGGTCGGCCCGCCCATGGTCGCCGCGGCGCACCGCCTCCTGCGTCACGCGAAAGCTCTTGACGCACAACACTAGTGGATGGGATTGGCCATGGATCAAGTCCGTGCGTATAAGCAGGTGGGCGACCGCCGGTGGCGGGAGTCGCGTGGCGTCGTCTACGAAGACATCGAAGTGGGGACAATCGTCGAGCACCGCCCGGGCCGCACGCTCACCGAAGCCGACAACATCTGGATGTCGTTGCTTTCCCTTAACCTGCACCCGTTGCACATTGACGATGCGTACTGCGAAAAGACCGAGTGGCAGCGCCCTTTGGTGTCCAGCCTGGTCACGTTGTCGATCGTCTCCGGCATGAGCGTGCAGAGCACCAGCGCACGCGGCCTGGCCAATCTCGGCTGGGACAACATCCGCCTGGTGGCCCCGGTCTTCGTCGGCGACACCATCTACGCTGAGACCGAGTACCTGGACAAGCGTCTGTCGAAATCCCGGCCCAACCAAGGCATAGTCAGCTGCGCCACGCGCGGCGTCAAAGCCGACGGCACGCTGTTCCTGACCTGTCAACGCTCGTTCCTGCTACCCACCCGAGACCACGATCTCGAAGACCAGGCCGGGTACTGACGTGCCGGACGATCCATTGGGACACGTCGTACTGGTCGACAGCTACGGCGCTATCGGAACCCAACTGGCCCAAGGCTTTCGGGACGCGGGATATACCCCGCTGCGGGTACAGAGCACCGCGGAGGCGCCAACCGGTTTACGCGGCCAGCCGGATCGATTCCCCTATACCGTCGACCTCGTGCACCGCCGCCTGGCTGCGACGCTGGCCGCACTGGCGCCCTACCACCCGGTTGCAGTGGTGGCCGGCACCGAGCCCGGGGTAGAGCTGGCCGACGCGTTGAGCGAGGCCCTGCACCCGATTACCGGCGCGCCGACCAACGGAACAGCGTTGAGCCCCGCCCGGCGCGACAAGTTCCTGATGATCGAGCGGATCAAAGCACAAGGCCTGCGCGGCGCCCGCCAGATTCTGGTGCACGACGAACACCAACTTCGCCAGTGGCACAACGATATTGGTGGCACGATCATCCTCAAGCCACTGCGCAGCGCCGCCAATGACGGTGTCACCTGGTGTCGCACCCCCGAGGATGCCGTGCAAGCCTTCCGGCGCCTCGACGGGCGGGAGAACATTCTGGCGCACCGCCGTGACGGGGTCGTTGCACAGGAATGTCTGGTCGGCACCGAATACACGGTCGACACCGTCAGCCGCGACGGCGTGCACGAGGTGTGCGACATCTGGGAGTCATATCGCATCAGCGCCAACGGTATTCCCGATCTGCTGGTTGCCTGGCGGTTACTGCCGGCGACCGGCGAAGTGCAAGACGACCTGGTTGCCTACACGTGCGCGGTGCTCGACGCCCTCGGTATCCGCCATGGTGCGGCGCACGCGGAGATCAAGCTGACGCCGGACGGGCCGTGCCTGGTCGAGGTGGGAGCGCGGATAGCGGGTGCCAACCTGCCTGAAGGAGCTCGTCTGGGCACCGGCAGGTCGCAGATCGACTGGATGGTGGACGCCTACGTGCGGCCCGAGACATTCGTCCGGCGAAGTGGGCGGCCCTACCGTCTGCGCCAACATGTCGCGCGAGCCACCATGGTGGCCCCCTGTAGCGGCACGCTGGTCTCCTACCACAGCCTGGAAGCCATCAAGGAGCTGGCGAGCTTCCACGACATGCAGCTGCGGGTCAATCCCGGTCAACAGCTGGCGCTCACCACCAACGACCTGACCTACCCGATCTTCGTCACGCTGGTGCACGAGGTCGGCGAAGTGGTGGCTCGCGATCTGTGGACACTGCGCTACCTCGACGGCGTCAGCTTCTACGAGATTGCCTAGAAGGGGCGCACAATGTCGCAGTGTTACTGCCACCTCGACTCAGACACCGCGCGGACGGCCGACGGCAGCCTCGTCGACCTCTACCGCCGAATGCCGCCGACGGGTGAGCCCGAGCAGCTGCACGCCCTACTGCCGCCGGGGAGCTCGGTACTGGAACTCGGCGCCGGCACCGGTCGCATCGCCGACCCGCTCGCCCAACTCGGCCACCGCGTGACCGCCGTCGACGACTCCGCCCTGATGCTCGCCGAAGTCCGGCACGCGCGCCCGGTACGCGCCCGCATCGAGGACCTGCGACTGGCCGAGCAGTTCGACGCAGTCCTGTTGGCCACCAACCTGATTCACTACCGCGGCGCCGACCTGCGCCGGGCGGTGCTGGCCGCGATAGCACACCATCTCAAGCCCACCGGCAAGGCCGTCATCCAGTGGAAGCCGCCGCCGTATTGGACCGCACGTCCCACCGGCTGGACGGAATCCAAGGCGATCGGCGAGGTGACGGTCAGCGTCACGATCCACCGCAATTCCGACGGGCTCGTCGACGGCGAATACGCGTTGATCGTCGACGAATCGGAGTTGCGGCAATGCTTTCACCTCGAGGTGCTGGCGCTCGAGGACATCGTCGGCGAACTCGACCGGGCCGGGCTGCAGCTGACTTCGGTGGCTCCGGAATCCACGGAATGGCTGGAAGTGGTTCATTCCGGCTAGCGACCCCTGTTGGTTTAGCACCGGATCGACTTAGCATCGGTGACGTGTCAGAACTAAATACCGCTCGCGGATCCATCGATACCGCCGATCTGGGCGTCACGCTCATGCACGAGCACGTATTCATCATGACCACCGAGATCGCCCTGAACTATCCCGAAGCCTGGGGCGATGAGGAACAGCGGGTAGCCGATGCGATCACCCGGCTCAATGAGCTCAAGGCCCGCGGCGTGGACACCATCGTCGACCTCACCGTGATCGGGCTCGGCCGCTACATCCCCCGGATCGCGCGCGTCGCGGCGGCCACTGAGCTGAATATCGTTGTGGCAACCGGGCTTTACACCTACAACGACGTCCCGTTCTGCTTCCACTACATGGGTCCGGGCGCACAGTTGGGCGGCCCGGAGATCATGACCGAGATGTTCGTGCGCGACATCGAGCAGGGCATCGCCGACACCGGCATCAAGGCCGGAATCCTCAAGTGTGCCACCGACGAGCCCGGCATCACCCCGGGCGTCGAGCGCGTGCTGCGCGCGGTTGCCCAGGCGCACAAGCAGACCGGGGTGCCGATCTCCACGCACACCCATGCGGGGTTGCGTCGCGGGCTCGAGCAGCAACGCATCTTCGAAGAAGAAGGCGTCGACCTGAGCCGGGTGATCATCGGGCATTCGGGAGACAGCACCGACGTCGGCTACCTCGAGGAGCTCATCTCGGCCGGCTCGTACCTGGGGATGGACCGGTTCGGCATCGACGTGATCCTGCCGTTCGAGGACCGGGTCAACATCGTGGCGACGATGTGCGAGCGCGGACATGCCGACAAGATGGTGCTCTCCCACGACGCCAACTGCTATTTCGACGCGCTGCCCGAGGAACTGCTCCCGGTGGCCGCACCCAACTGGCATTACCTGCACATCCACAACGACGTGATCCCGGCGTTGAAAGAGCGCGGGGTAACCGACGAGCAGCTGCACACCATGCTGGTGGACAACCCGCGGCGGATCTTCGAACGGCAGGGCAGCTACTAGGGCGAAGGGGCTCGCATGTCGTTCGTCTACACGATGCCGGACCAGGTGACAGTGGTGGCGGCGGATTTGGCCGGGATCGGCTCGGCGATCAGAACGGCCACCACGGCCGCCGGAACCCCGACCACCGCCGTGCTGGCCGCGGGCGCCGACGAGGTGTCCAACGCCATCGCGGCGTTGTTCGGCCGGCACGGCCAGGCGTATCAGGCACTCAGCGCCGAGGCATCGGCGTTTCACGATCGGTTCGTCCAGACACTGCACGCCGGGGCCGGTACGTACCTGCAAGCCGAGGCTGCCAGCGCCGCAACGAACCTGCTCGACGTCATCAATGCGCCAACACTGCAACTGTTCGGGCGCCCCTTGATCGGCAACGGTGCCAACGCGCCGGCAGGCTCCGGCGGCAACGGCAAGGACGGCGGTCTCCTATGGGGTGACGGCGGCGCCGGCGGGTCCGGCTCGATGCCGGGGCAGAACGGCGGCAACGGCGGGGCGGCGGGCCTATTCGGCAATGGCGGGCCTGGCGGCAGCGGCAACCCCGGCGGGGTGGGCATTCCTTCCGGCGCCGGCGGCAACGGCGGCGCCGGCGGGCTGCTGTTCGGGCACGGCGGCAATGGTGGCAGCGCCGGCCTCGCCCAGGTCGGTGGCAATGGCGGCGCGGGTGGTCTGCTGTTCGGCGCCGGCGGCGCGGGTGGCCTCGGCGGGTTCGGCCTGGGCGGCGCGCCCGGAAACGGCGGCAACGGCGGGCCCGGAGGCCTGCTGTTCGGTGCCGGCGGGCAGGGCGGCGCAGGTGGGACCGGCAGCAACGGCGGAATCGGTGGAACCGGCGGGACCGGAGGCATGCTGTTCGGCGCGGGCGGGAC
>NZ_MVHE01000079.1 GCF_002086155.1 Mycobacterium angelicum
AACCTCCCCACCCCCTTTGGCCGCGAGCGTGCATGTCTGCACACAGACACGCCGGACCGGCTGGCATTCTGCGCACCCTCGCCACCCGGTAACCCCGCCGAAGGACCTCAGCAGATGAGCAACCTACTCGGTCTGGCCGATCAGATCTACTTCGTCGGCGAGCGAGCGACCGGTGCGGCCGCGGTCATGCAGGCGGTGTGGGTGTACAACCACGCGATCGACATCGACGGCCTGCGGCGCTTTCACCATCACCTGCACCGGGGGCGGCTGTCCCGGCGCGTCGAACGCTCCCCCCTGCCGTTCGGCCGCCACCGCTGGGTCACCCCGCGGCACCCGCCGGTCCTCGAAATCGGCGCCACACCTCGGCCCCGCGAGGGGTTCGACGCCTGGCTCGACGCTCAGGCCGCTGTCACCGTTGACCTCGAACACGGACCCGAATGGCACCTTGCGGTGCTGCCCTTCACCGACGGTGGTGCCGGAATCAGCTTGGTCGTCTCCCACGGCCTCACCGACGGCGTGGGGTTGTGCCACGCGTTTGCCGACGCGGCTTGCGGCCGCGAGCATCCGGGGCACTGGCCCGCTGCCGGAGCACGCCCGCGCTGGCGCGCGGTGCGCGAGGATGCCCGACAGACCGTCCGCGACTTCCCGGCGATCGGCCGCGCCGCCGTCGCCGCGGCCCGGTTCGCCCGGCGCAGTCGTAAAGCCTCCCCAGCCCCCCGGCCCGCCGAACCGCATGCGAAACTCGCGGCAGCTGACGTGCCCTTCACGCTGCCGACCACGACGGTCTTCGTCGATGCCGAGGCGTGGCAGGCCCGGGCCGCCGAACTCGGCGGTACCGGCAACGGCTTGCTTGCGGGCCTGACTGCCCGGCTCGCCCAGAAGATGGGACGGCTCACCTCTGACGGCTCGGTCACCCTGACCATGCCGGTGAGCGAACGCACCTCCGGCGATACCCGAGCCAACGCGGTCGTGAACGTCAACCTCACCATCGACCCGGCCGCGGTAACGACGGATCTGGCCGTGATCCGGGCCGCCACCAAGGAAGCAGTCACCCGTCGCCGAGACGTCCCGGACCGGGAGGCGACGATGCTGCCCCTCGTCCCGCTGGTGCCGCAGTGGCTCGTCCGGCGAATGGTCAGTCTCGCGCGCGGCAGCGACACCAGAGTGGACTCATCCAACCTTGGCGTGATCGACCCGGACGCCTACCGCCCAGACGGTAGCCGGGCCGATCACTTCGCGATAAGGACCATCGCGCGCGGGATGACCGAAACCATCATGCGCAGGGCCGGCGGCATGCTGACGTTGTTCTCCGGCCGGGTCGACCGACAGGTGTTCGTCTCCGCCGTTGCGTATCATCCCGGGCGGACAAACTCGAATGCCCAATTGCGGCAATGCCTTTCGAGTGCACTCAACGATTTCGCGCTCACCGCGACGACCGGCTGGGGTTTGCCATGAGCCGGCGGGCGGTGCACAGTAGACGCCTCGACCCCTGGGCAACAACTGGATGCGCGGCAGCCCGGGCCACGGAAATACTTGCCGACCGGTGCTGATTGTGCTTCGCGAGCGGGCCGGCACGTGTAAATTCCCCGGCACGAGCTAACACTGTGCCACCACGAACCCCATGCTGCTGGTCCAGCGACGGGTGACTGGCGGTGGACTGGGCAGGAGTACCGGGATGGGGATCAAGAGCCTTCGAGTGCGGTCCCAGCACCGCCCGTGATGACCTATCCGGGTTGGTGAAACCCGTTGCGGCACATGCACATGCGGTTCAGTGCGACCACGAGAAGTCGATCGCGCGCTACGAGGTGGTCGATGCGATCCGGCGCGCCCTCTGACTCCGCCCCCGCATCGTGGCCTGCCGAGGCAGAGAGGACGACTTCATGACACCCGTCAACAATCCCACCGAGCAGACTTCGGGCTTTGCGATACTCGGCTACGCTGCCCGCTTCCCGGGTGCCGCCGACGCCGAGCAGTTCTGGGATGTCTTGCAGCAGGGCCGCGACGCGGTGTCTGAGATCCCGGGCAACAGGTGGGATCTCGACGAGTTCTACGACCCCGATCCGGACATGCCCGGAAAATTCGCCACCCGCCGCGCGGGACTGCTCGAGGGCATCGATGCGTTTGACGCAACGTTCTTCGGAGTGTCGCCGCGCGAGGCGGTCTTCATGGATCCGCAGCATCGCTTGTTGCTGGAGACGGCCTGGCATGCGGTGGAACATGCCGGCATCGCACCGTCGTCGTTGGCGGGCAGTAAGACCGGCGTCTTCATGGGCATCTCCACGCAGGACTACCTGACGCTGTTGACGAACGCGTTGAGCTTCGAGGACATCGAGGCATACCTGGCGATCGGCACTTCGCCCGCCGCTGCCGCGGGCCGGATCAGCTACCGATTGGGTTTGGTGGGCCCGGCGGTTTCGGTCGATACCGCGTGCAGTTCCTCGTTGGTGGCGATCCACCAGGCCTGCCAGGCATTGCGCTACGAGGAGTGCGAGCTTGCGCTCGTCGGCGGCGTCAACCTGCTGATCAGCCCGGCGACGATGATCAATTTCTCTCAGGCACACATGCTTTCCCCAGACGGCCGGTGCAAGACGTTCGATGCCGCCGCGGACGGCTACGTGCGCGGCGAGGGGTGTGGCGTCGTAGTGATCAAACGACTCGAAGACGCGATCCGCGACGGCGACCGAATCAGGGCCGTGGTGCGCGGCAGCGCCATCAACCAGGATGGTGCATCCGGCGGCTTGACGGTCCCGAATGGCATTGCGCAGCAACGAGTGATCGCCGAGGCGCTGCGGCGCGCCGGCGTGCGGGCCGGCGACATCGACTATCTCGAAGCACACGGGACCGGCACCTCCCTCGGCGATCCGATCGAAATCCAGGCCGCCGGTGCGGCATTCGCCGCCGAACGCGACAACGACCGACCGCTGTTGGTCGGATCGGTCAAGACGAATATCGGGCACCTGGAGGCAGGTGCCGGCATCGCGGGCCTGATCAAGGTCGTGCTGTCCCTCGAGCACGAGCAGCTGCCCAAGCACCTGAATTTCGAACACCCGTCGCCGCACATTCCGTGGGACCGGCTTCCGGTGCAGGTGGTGGCGGAAGCCATCCCGTGGGAGCGGGGCGGCCGGCCACGTATGGCGGGCATCAGTTCGTTCGGGTTCACCGGGACCAACGCGCACGTCATCGTCGAGGAAGCTCCGGCGGCCGACTGGCAGACAGCGGCGCCGGATGCAGGACCGGCGAACGGACGCTTCAGCGTCTTGCCGCTCTCGGCGCGCACACCGGCCGCCTTGGTTGAGGTTTCTCAGCGCTACCGCGACTGGCTGGCCGCGCACCCCGACGCCGCCCTGTCCGACGTCTGCTTGACCGCAGGGGCGGGCCGTTCCCACTTCGAACACCGCGCGGCGTTGGTGGTGAACTCGACGGCATCGGCCACCGAGATACTCGGGGCACTCGCCGACGACCGCCCGGCACCGGCTTTGCTGCGCGGCGACTGCGCCGACCCGCCCAAGACCGCCTGGCTGTTCCCGGGCCAGGGCAGCCAGTACGTCGGAATGGCGCGGGGGTTGTTCGAAACCGAACCCGTATTCGCCGAGACGTTGACCCGCTGTGCGGATGCCACGGCCGAAATCCTCGAAAAGCCGTTGCTGGACGTAATTTTCGGCGCCGACGACGAAGACGTCCTGCGCCACACCTCCTATGCTCAGCCCGCCCTGTTCGCGGTGGAGACGGGTTTGGCGCGGCTCTGGCAGTCGTGGGGCCTCGAGCCGGATGTGGTGCTGGGCCACAGCGTCGGCCAATATTCGGCGGCGTGCGTCGCCGGTGTTTTCGGCGTTGAGGCCGGGGCGCTGTTGATGGCCGAACGCGGCCGGCTCTTCGGCAGCTTGCCCGACGGCGGTCGCATGGTGGCGGCGTTCGCTTCCGTGGAACGCGTCGAAAGCTGCATCGACGCGTACCCCAGCCTGTCCGTGGCGGCCTACAACGGAGCCAACACCGTGCTTTCCGGTCCTGCAGAAGATCTGGGGCGGGCCGTAGCCGGGCTGGTGGCCCAGGACGTCCGGTGCGACTGGCTGGACACCAGCCACGCCTTCCATTCCGCATTGCTGGACCCCATTCTGAGTGAATTCGAGTCCTACGCAAGCCGATTCGAATTCGGTTTGCCGCAGCGGACTTTGGTGTGCAATCGCACCGGCGCCGTGGTTGGCCGCAATGTGCTGGACGCCAACTACTGGCGCCGCCACGCCCGTCAGCCCGTCGAATTCGCCAAGAGTGTGCAAACGCTTGCCGATCTGGGTTGTGGGCTGTTGCTGGAGGTCGGCCCGCAGCCGGTGCTCACCGCCGCGGCGGTGCGAGCCTGGCCGGATACCGCGACCAGGCCGGAGGCCATCGCGTCGTTGCGCCGCAACGCCGATGACCATCGCCAGATCAGCGAGGCGCTGGCTGCGGCCTACGTCGCCGGCCACCGTCCCGACTTCGCCGCTTACCAGCACGGCCGGGGCCGCAAGGTCGACCTGCCCACCTACCCGTTCCAGTCGCGCGTCTACTGGTACGAGGAGAGCCGCCGGCACGGCGCCCCCACCGACGCAACGCGCACCGAAACCGTCCGGCTGCTCGAGGAAGAACGCGTCGAGGAGCTTGCCGCGCTACTCGGCGATCCGGCGGATTCCGAAGGCCCGGGTAAGGCCATCGACATGCTGAAACAGCTTGCCGCACAACATAACCGGCAGCGCAGCGTGCAGTCCATCGGCGACATCCGCTACGAGATTTGTTGGGAGAAATCCTCAGTCCCGGCCGCACCGGCCTCCGGCGAGGGGTCTGCCTGGCTGCTCATCAGCGATGATGCCAACGCGGTTGCGCCGTTGACCGACACGCTGACCACACAGGGGCATCGTCATCACATTCTCGGTCTGCCGCTGACCGACCCGGACGAGCAGCGGTTCGCCGACGCGTTGCGCACGCTGGCCGCCGAGGAGCCGACGCTGCGTATCCTGCACGTCGCGGCGCTGGACTCCGAGACCGCGCCGTCAATGCAGTCGCTGCTGCGGATGCAGCACCGCGTCCTGCGCGGCACCCGGCGCCTCATCCGCGCCGCGGTTACCGCCGAGGTGCGCACCCCGATCTGGCTGGTAACCCGTGGCGCACAACGGGTCACCAGCACCGACACCGTCTCACCGGCGCAGAGCAGCCTGTGGGGCTTCGGCCGCGCCGCCTCCCTGGAACATCCGCCGGTGTGGGGCGGGCTGGCAGATCTGCCCGACGGCACCGGTGCCGACGAATGGTCCCGATTGATCGACCGGGTGCTGACGGCACCTCGCGTCGAGGACCAATTCGCCCTGCGCGATCAAGCTATCTATGTTCCCCGGCTGAGCCGGATCGCCACGCAGCCGGCTGCGCGGCCGCTGCAATTGCGCTCTGCTGCAACGTATCTGGTAACCGGCGGCCTCGGTGCCCTCGGACTCGAGATTGCCGGCTATCTGGCCGCGCACGGTGCACAGCAGCTGGTCCTGACCAGCCGCCGGCCTCCGGGCGCCACCGCCCAGGAGCGCATCAATGCGCTGCGCGAACAGTGTGGCTGCGACGTCCGCGTCATGGAGGCCGACGTGGCCAATCCGCACGACGTCGCACGTCTGCTGGCGACCCTGCAGGCCGAACTGCCGCCGCTGGCCGGCGTCGTCCACGCCGCGGGCGAGATCGGCCTGACCCCACTGGCCACCTTGGAAGACGCCGAGATTGATCGGGTGTTCGCCGGAAAGGTCTGGGGCGCCTGGAATTTGAGCGAAGCGACGGCCGACATGGGGCTGGACTTCTTCCTGTGCACGTCCTCGATCGCCGCGCTCTGGGGTAGCCCCGGCCAAACCGCTTACAGCGCGGCGAACGCCTTCCTGGACGGGCTGGCCTGGCGGCTCCGCCAGCAGGGAGTCGCCTGCACCAGTGTCAACTTCGGTCTGTGGTCGGCCGGCATGGCCGATCAGGAGACCCGCGAGCGGCTGGAACGCCACGGGGTTCGCACGTTGGCACCGGCCGACGCCTTGGCCGGGATGGCCGAATTCCTGGGTGCCGACGCCGCGAATGGCGCTGTGGCCCGCATTGATTGGGCGCGTTTCCTGCCCCTCTACGAGATGACGGGCAAGCGATCGTTCATGTCGAACCTGGAGCGTGAGGTGCCCGAGACGGCGGCGGGCCCGGTATCGCCGGTCAGCACACCATTGATCGACCAGCTCAAGGTGGCCCCCGTCCAGCAACGCAGGGCGCTGGTGCTGGACTACATGCGCAACGCCGTGGCCGAGGTGACCAAGATCGACAGCAGCGAGATCCGCGATGACGTCGGATTCTTCGATCTCGGCATCGACTCGCTGATGGCGGTGCAGCTGCATCGCAAGTTTGAGCACGGGTTCGGCCGGCAGCTGCCGGTGACGCTTGCGATGGACCATCCACGCCTGAGTCAGGCCGCCGAGTTCTTGCTCAATGACGTTCTCGCCCTTGGTACGCAAGCGAATACAGTGGCCGAACCGGCCACGCCGGCTGCGGTGACTGCCGGCCGCACCGATGAACCGATCGCTATCGTCGCGGTGGCCTGCCGCTTCCCGGGCGCACCCGATCCGGAGAAATTCTGGGAGGTGCTGGCCGGCGGCGTCGACGCGATCCGCGAGATCCCCGACGACCGCTTCGACATCGACGAGTATTACGACCCGGATCCCGACGCGCCGGGCAAGATCTACACCCGGTGCGGCGGATTCCTCGATCGGATCGGCGAATTCGATCCTGAGTTCTTCGGTATCTCACCGCGCGAGGCGGTGTGGATGGATCCCCAGCAGCGCCTCATGCTGGAAGTTGCGTGGGAGGGGTTGGAGCGCGCCGGTTATTCGCCGGCGACGTTGCGCGGCAGCCGCAGCGGTGTCTACGTGGGTGTGGGCGCCAACGAGTATTCACATGTGCTGTCCAGCAGCTCGTTCGAAAGCATCGAGGCCCAGTTCGGCACCGGCAACGCGACCAGCGTCATCGCGGGCCGGGTTGCCTTCGCACTCGGACTGGAAGGACCCGCGGTTGCGGTGGACACCGCGTGCAGTTCGTCGCTGGTGGCCGTCCATGAGGCCTGCCAGGGATTGCAGGCCGGTGACTGCGACATGGCGCTGGCCGGTGGCGTGAACGTCTTGTTGAGCCCGGCATCCCTGATCGCCACCTCGCGCGCCAAGATGCTCTCCCCCGACGGCCGCTGCAAGACCTTCGACGCCGCGGCCGACGGCTACGTGCGCAGCGAGGGTTGCGGGGTCCTGGTGCTCAAGCGGCTCAGCGACGCGGTGCGCGACGGCGATCGGATTCGCGCGGTCATCCGGGGCAGCTCGGTCAACCAGGATGGCGCCTCCAGCGGCCTGACGGTGCCCAACGGCGGTGCACAGCAACGACTTATCGCCCTGGCGCTGGCCCGCGCAGGCGTCGACGGGCGCGATGTCGATTATCTGGAGGCCCACGGCACCGGCACCTCGCTCGGCGATCCGATCGAAGTGCAGGCCGCCGCCGCCGCATACGGGGCCGGCCGGGAGGCGAACCGGCCGCTGCTCATCGGATCGGTGAAGACCAATGTCGGGCATCTCGAGTCGGCGGCCGGGGTCGCCGGTCTGATCAAAGTCGTGTTGTCCCTGCAGCACGAGGTCGTGCCGAAAAACCTGCACTTCGACAAGCCGTCGCCGCATATCCCGTGGGACTCGTTGCCTGTCCGCGTGGTCGACGAAGCGATTCCCTGGCAGACCAACGGCAGGCCGCGCCGCGCCGGGGTGAGTTCCTTCGGGTTCTCCGGGACGAACGCACACGTTGTGATCGAAGAGCCGCCCTCGGAAACTGCTGAGCCACGGGATGATTCGGGCGGATCCGGCGACGGTGCGGTTGCGGTGCTGCCGTTGTCGGCGCGGTCTCCGCAGGCTCTGATTGCCTTGGCACAGCGCTACGCCGATTGGCTGGATGCGCACCCGCAGGCCGATATCGCCGACGTGTGCTTCACCGCCGGAACCGCGCGGTCGCATTTCGAGCATCGGGCCGCGCTCGTCGTCGATTCACCGCACGGCGCCCGAGATCTGCTGGCCGCGTTGACCCAGAACCGGGCGGTCTCGGGTGTGGTGCGTGACGTATGTGGCGACCCGCCGAAGACCGCGTGGTTGTTCACCGGCCAGGGCAGCCAGTACCCCGGAATGGCGCGCGAGTTGTTCGCCGCCGAGCCGGTGTTCGCCGAAACGGTCACCCGATGCGCGCAAGCCCTCGACGGCATCCTGGCGCGCCCGTTGCTGGAGGTCATCTTCGATACCGACAGCGACGTCGGCGCAGAGACGCTGCGCCATACTTCTTTCGCCCAGCCGGCGCTCTTCGCGATCGAGATGGGTCTGGCCCGGCTGTGGCAGTCGCGGGGCATCGAACCCGACGTGGTTCTCGGGCACAGCGTGGGCCAGTACGCCGCGGCGTGTGTGGCCGGCGTGTTCGACCTCGAAGACGGGGCGCGGCTAGTGGCCGAACGCGGCCGTCTGTTCGGCATGCTGCCCGAGGGCGGCCGGATGGTGGCGCTGTTCACCGACGTCGAACGTGTCGAGGCGTTCGCCGAGGAGTTTCCGCAGGTTTCGGTCGCGGCCTACAACGGCGCGAACACCGTGCTGTCGGGTCCGGGCGAAGACCTGGAACAGATAGTCGCCCGGTGTGGCGGTGACGGAACCAACGACGGAGTCCGCTGTTCCTGGCTGGACACGAGTCATGCTTTCCACTCCGAGCTGCTCGAGCCCGCACTCGAGGAATTCGAGTCGTACGCGGCACGATTCGAGTTCAGCGTCCCGGCCCGCGCACTGGTGTGCAACCGCACCGGCGCGGTTCTGACGGCGGAAACTCCGCTCAATGCGCAGTATTGGCGACGGCATTCCCGCCAGCCGGTGCAGTTCGCCGAAAGCATCCGCACCGTCGCGCAGCTGGGCTGCTCGGTGTTGATGGAGATCGGTCCGCAGCCGATTCTGACCGCCGCCGCCCTACAGGTGTGGCCGGATTACTCGGCCGCACCGCGTGCCGTCGCCTCCCTGCGTAAGGGCGCCGATGACCGGCGCCAGATCGCAGAGGCGCTGGCCGGGGTGTACGTCGCCGGGCATCGGCCCGACTTCGCGGCGCTGCACCAGCGGCCACACCGCAGACTCGAACTGCCGACTTACCCGTTCCAGCGCCGCCAATGCTGGCCCAAGACGGCCGGCATCCGCTCGGACGGTGGCAGCGTCAGCTCCGGAATCCTCGGTAGCGCCAAGGATCTCGCCTCCGGCGACATCGTGTACACCAGCCGGCTGTCGGTCAAATCGCAGCCGTGGCTGGCAGACCACATCATCTATGGCACGGTCGTGGTTCCCGGCGCGACCTATGCGGCGATGGCCCTTGCCGCGGTGGGGACGCCGGCGCGGGTGCATGATGTGTTCTTCTACGAGCCGATCATCCTGGGCGACAAAGCTTCCCGGGAAGTACAGCTGACGTTGCGCCCCCCCGACGACAGCCGCGGCGGCACCTTCCAGATCCACAGCCGCCCGTATGGTGACCGCGACGCCGACTGGTCCTTGAACGCCGAAGGCATCGTCGTCGCCGGCGTCGACGATGAGCCGGCATTCGATGCAGCGGAATCAATCGATGCCGTATGCGAGCGGTTGGACCGCGCGCGTCCACAACAGCTGTTCGAGGCCTTCGCCGACAACGAATTGGCCTGGGGGCCAACGTGGTTCACTTCGCTGAAGTCGCTGTGGATCGGCGCGGGTGAGGCCGTCGGGGATCTTGTCGTCGGCGCCGAACTCGTCGAACACCTCGGCAGTGAGCCGGCCCATCCGGTGCTGCTGGACCTGTGCACCGGTGTCGCCGGCGCGGCCCTACTCGCGGTCACCGAACAAGGGGACGCCGCGGCAGACCTCTACTTGCCGTTGCGGTACGGGCGGGTGGTGCTGCGGGAGCGGATGCCGCGACGGTTCTATTGCCGGGCCAGGTTCCAGACCGGTGGCGTCGAGAGTGAAACCCAGGTCTTCGATCTCGACTTCGTCGACCGGGACGGTCGCGACCTGGGCGGAATTCGCCAGTTCGTGGTGAAGCGCGCGCCGCGCGAGGCGTTGTTGCGCGGACTCCGCGGCGATGACACCCGCCTGCTGTACACCCTTGGCTGGCGCGAGGCGCCGCCGCCGGCATCGGGACAGGCGGTCGACAACACGACGGGCACCTGGCTGATCGCCGGGTTCGACGAACTGGCGGCCGAACTGCCGAATTCCGTCGCCATCAATGCGGCCACCGAACCCGAGCAGTGGAAGCAGCTGTTCGCGCAGGCGCGCGAGCGCGGCGCCCCGGTCGGCGGCATCGTCTGGCGCAGCCCGACCCGACCCGACGAAGAAGAATCCAGTGCCGAATTCGCCGCGCGGCTGGATGCCACGATCACCGATTTACTCGGCGCCGTACACCAGTTGCTCGCCGATGAATCCGTGAGACTCGCCGGTGGGCTGTGGATCATCACCGAACGTGCCGTGGCGACCGAACCCGGCGAGCCGGTCGACCCGGTACAGGCGGCGTTGTGGGGCCTCGGCCGCAGCATCATCGGCGAGCAACCCATCCTGCGCTGCCGGCTGCTGGACCATGACGGATCCGAGGATGTCGTGCGCTCGCTGGCCGGGCTGGTCGGTACGCCTATCCCGGAACCCGAACTCGCACTGCGCCAAGGCAAGTTGCTGGTGTCGCGGCTGCTGCCGTGGTCACGCGGCGGTCACCTGGCAGTCCCGCGGGTGACCGACTACGCCCTGACGCCCACCGAGCGCGGCGCGATCAACAACCTGCGCCTGGCCGAGACCGAGGTCGCCGCACCTGCCGAGGGCCATGCACAGATCCGGGTAACGGCCGCCGGCGTCAACTTCCGGGACGTGCTCAACGTGCTCGGTCTGTACCCAGGCGACCCGGGCCCCGTCGGCGGCGACTTCTGCGGCGTCGTGACCGAATTGGGCCCGGGCGTCACCGAATTCGAAGTCGGGCAACGGGTTTTCGGCGTGATGATGGGGTCGATGGCCAGCCGCGTCAACGTACCGGTGCAATTGATGGCGCCAGTGCCCGACGAGATCAGCGATACCGCCGCGGCGAGCATGCCCACCGCGGCGCTCACCACCCTGCTCGCGTTCGACGAGGCGAAGCTGAAGCCCGGCGACCGGGTGCTGGTACATGCTGCCAGCGGCGGCGTCGGCCTGGTCGCGGTGCAACTGGCCCAGCAGCGCGGCGCGACCGTGTTCGCCACCGCCAGCACCTACAAGCGCCCGATGCTGTGCCGGCTGGACGTGGCACATGTATACGATTCGCGCAGCACCGATTTCGCCGATGACATTCTCACCGACACCGATGGCGAAGGTGTGGATGTCGTCATCAACAGCCTGACGAGTGAGGGTTTCATCGAGGCCACGGTACGCGCGACCGCGCCCAATGGCCGGTTCATCGAAATCGCGAAGCGGGACATCTGGACTCGCGAACAGATGGCGCAAGTCCGTCCCGATATCGCGTACGGAATCCTCGCGCTGGACATGCTCATGGTGCAGGACCCAGAACGTATCCGGGGCCTGATGGGCGAACTGTCCGACGGCCTGGCCAGCGCGGAGATTGCGCCGCTGCCTGTCGAGATCTATCCGATGGCCGAGGCCAAGACCGCGTTTCGGCGCATGCAACAGGCACGCCATATCGGCAAGATCGTGCTGCAGATGCCCAAACCGCTTCAGGGACAAGCCGATAGGAGCTACCTGATCACCGGCGGCCTGGGCGCACTAGGCCTGCACACCGCGGCCTACCTGGCCCAGCTCGGTTGCGGCGACATCGTGCTGACCAGCCGGCGCGAGCCCACCGCGGACGCCCGGCAGACGATCGCCGGCATCAGCGAGCGCTACCGCTGCCGGATCCACACCTGGGTGGCCGACGTCGGTGACGAGGTACAGGTGCGGGACCTGCTGGACAGGATCCGGGCAGAGCTGCCCCCACTCGCGGGCGTGGCGCATTTGGCAGGGGTGATCGACGACGCGCTGCTACCGCAGCAGACGGTGGACCGGTTCCGCACGACCATGCAGCCGAAAGCGTTGGCCGCCTGGCATTTACACCGGTTGACCAAGGACGACGATCTTGAATTCTTCATCCTGTACTCGTCGGGCACCAGCGTGCTCGGAGCACCGGGGCAGGCCAACTACGCCGCCGCCAACGCCGTGCTCGACGGGCTGGTCGGCTACCGCGCGGCGCAGGGCTTGCCTGCGACAAGCATCAACTGGGGTCCGTGGGCCCAGGGCGGCATGGCCAGCTCGGACGCCGCTCGCTCCAATCTGGGTGCGCGCGGCCTGATTCCACTGGCGCCCGCTGCCGCATTGAACGCGCTTGCCGAAGTCGTCGCACACGGAATCGGGCAGGTGGTCGCGGTCAAGGCGAACTGGCAGCGCGCCGCCAAGCTGCTGGGCGCAACCCGTCCACCGATCCTGGAATACGTGTTGCCCAGCGACGTCTCGGCGACACCTGTCGACAGTGCGTTGCTCAAGCAACTGCAGGAGGTTCCCGAGGCGCAGCTGGCCAGTTTCCTCACCGAGCATCTGCAGAATGAACTACAGCAGTTCCTCGGGCTCGCGCAGCGACCCGCAGCAGCCAGCCGATTCCTGGAGCTCGGGATGGATTCACTGATGGCCGTCGAACTGCGCAACCGGTTGCTCGGCCAATTCGGGGGCGCCTTCACCATCACCGCCACCGCGGTTTTCGACTATCCGACGATCGGTTCGCTGGCCGAGTACCTCGCCGCTCAGATCTCCCAGTCGGCCGCGCCGACGGGCCCGTCGGCTATGGAAGCGAAAGCCGTGGCTAGCGTGCCGGTGTGACCTTGGATCGGCTCCCCCAGGTGCTGAATCGGGTCGCGACCGAGGCCTTGTCCACCGGCTTGGTGAAGCCGCGGGTATCGACCAGCGGCTCGCCGCTCGCCTCGGCGATCATCTTGCGGACCTCCGCACGCGCCTTGGCCAGCCCCGCCAAATCGCCGGGGTCGCAGTCGATCCAGACCGGCGGTAAAACGTCGACTTCCAGCGCGGCGGGCCGGTACGGCCGTCCCTGCATCACCTTTCGCGAACCGCGCAGCACCAACGGGACGATCGGGACCTCAGCGCTGGCGGCCAGCTTGAACGCCCCGAACCGGAACGGATAGATGCCCGGCGTACCACGACGTTCGCCTTCGGCGAATATATGAATCGATTCCCCTGCTGCCAGCAGCGATTTCATCTGTTCGTAGGACACCAGCGACGACTCGAGATCCTCATCGACGGGCACGGTGCCGAGCCGCTCGGCGAGCACGCCGAGCACACCGGTGAACAGCCGCTTCTTAGCCGTCAGGACAACCGGCCGGCCGAGCGCAGCCAGCAGCAGAAGCGGATCCATGTCGGTAGGATGATTGCTGACATAGATCGCTTGTCCCTCGGGTAACTGAACACCTTTGCGCCGGAACGACATTCCGATCGCGGCGAACAACAGATGGACCATCCGGTGGGTGAACCGCCACACGGCGGTGCGGTTTGACAGCCGTTTGGCCACTGCGGCGCCGAACAGGATCGCCGACACGGTCATCACCGCGATGTACGTCCCGACGAGGGTTTCGCGCCACCGGCCGACGGATCGCCGCAGGCGATAACGAGTCTTCGCCGCGACCGTGGGCCGCTGTGCCGGCGCCGAGCTGCCCAGGGTTCCAGTCCGGTAGGCCTGCCGGGTTTCCTGGCGCCGTAGTTTGCCGCTGGATGTCTTGAGCATGCTGCCACGCGGAATCAGTACGACGTCGTCGGCCGATGTGCCCGTTGCCTCCACCACCGCCGCCCGAATCAAGGCTTTGAGCTGGTCGTGTCCAGCCGGGTCGCCGGTAGTCTCTGCGACCACGACAATTCTTTCAGCCCCTTGGTTCCCTTGGCTCCCTTGGTTCCCTGGTTCGCTGTCGGGCATCTCTTCACCGAACGCGATCACGCATCCCTTGCGCACCCCGGGCAGTTCTCCCACGATCTGCTCGATGTCCTGCGGGTGAAAGTTGCGCCCCGCCTTGATGATCAGATCCTTGATACGGCCGGTGATGAACAATTCGCCGTCGGCCAGGTAGCCCAGGTCTCCGGTGTCAAGCCAGTCGCCTACCCGGACCGACGCGGTGGCTTCCGGTCTGCCGAAGTAGCCGGACATCACCGACTTCCCCCGGACCAGCACGCGGCCTTCATGCCGCTGCGCTACCGGCTCGTCCGGCGAGCCGGTCAACTCGACAACCCGGATCTGCTGATCACCCATCGGTGTGCCAACGGACACCACGCTGCGGGTCCGTGCCCCCGGACCGGCGGGCACCGCACGGCGTTCGGTGGCCAGCAGATCGGCGTCGATGAGGTCGACCCGGGGACCGTGCAGCGCGTCGTGGGCGAACGTCACGCCGACGCACGATTCCGCGAGTCCGTAGCACGGCGCGATGGTGCCGCGCCGAAAGCCGTACGGCTCGAACCGGCGAGCGAACTCTTCGACCGACTTGGCCCGGACCGGTTCTGCCCCAACGAATGTCAACTTGAGACTCGAAAGGTCGAGTCCGGCGATGTGATCGTCGGAGACGCGTCGTGTGACATGGTCAAGCCCGAAGGGAGTGGTCGCGATGGTCGTTACCCGAAACCTATCGATGGCCCACAACCACAGCGCGGGCTTGACGAGGAAATCGACCGGAGAAATCAGCACCACCGTGGCTCCGGCGAACAACCCCAGTCCCATCCACATCGCGATAAGCCCGAAGTCGTGATACAGCGGCATCCAGCACAACGCGGCATCCGACGGCTGCAGGCCGACGTCGATTACAGCGCCGCTGATTGCCGTGGTGTTCGCCAATAGATTCGCGTGCGTCAGTGCGACCCCTTTGGGGTCGCCGGTACTACCGGACGTGTATTGGATAAGCGCGAGTTCGGGGGGTGACTCCACACAGAACAAAGCCCCGTCACCGGCGCTCAGCGCGATCACTGTCGCGACTTCCCGAAGGGATGGAGTGGCCGCGCACAGCAGCGCCGCCGCCGCCTGGAACTGCGCATCGGCGACGACGAACGCCGCGCCGGCGCTACGCAGAATCCGGCTTTGCCGCTCGACGTATTTGTCCAAATCGTCGAGCCGCACCGGCGGATAGATCGGTACTGGAACTCCGCCCGCGCAGAGCACCGCAACGAAGGCGACGAAGAATTCCGGCCCGGTAAGGGCCAGAATCGCGACTCGCTCTCCGGACGCCAGGCCCAGGCTCGCCAGTCCGGCGGCCGCGCGCCTGCCCCGATCCCAAAGCTCGCCGTAGGTCAGCGTGCTCACTTGCCCGTCCGGCGCGAGGAACTTCAGGTGCGGATGCTGCCCGTGCTTATCGGCGCGGGCTCGCAGCAGGTCCAGCAGTGTCGAGGCCTCGCGGGCCATCGCGGAAAAACTCGTCACCGATGCGTTTTTGACCGGTGGTGTCGGTGGCGGCCCAAGCACCGATTGACCGATACCCGCCGTCTCGATGCCGGGCGCTTCTTCGATCGCCTCGAGCAGGTCACGCGGCCGGCGAAACCTGCCCATCCCATCCGACGGCAGCTCAATGGCATAAGCCTTACCGACCCGAATTAATAGATCGGCCAGCTCGATACTCCCCAGTCCGAGCCGCTCGGCAAAATCGAAATCGAGGATATCGGGGTCATTGATCTGCCCTAATCCCGCATCTCTCAGTACCCCTGCGAGTTCCTCGCGAAGAAGTTGTTCTGTGCGCATTTTGTCCCGGACCCCTTTCCGGTGCCCCTACCCAATGCCGAGGAAGTATATGGCCGAATACGATATTGCGAAATGGTTGCACAAATATTGTTTTGCCATTATGGCGCTTTGTTTCTTAGCCTTTATGGCTCTATATTGATGCGGCTTACGAGCCAATTCTTGCTAAAGCAGTCCGAGCAGTTGCAAATCGGTGACGTATCGGACGATCGTCTGGGGCGAGACGTGCGGAATATCGTTGTCCGGGCCGATCTTGGCCTCTTGCACCGCGGCGCGGAATCGCTCGGTGGAGACCCGGGATCCAGGGGCCGGCTCCAGGGGCCCCAATTCGGTGGAGTCGAGTAGCAACAGCATCTGCAGCACCGAATGCTGGCGCTGCCGATCCGGGAGGGCACGCAGGGCGGTCTGGAACCGCTGCAGCCACTCGCCGAAGTCGTCGGTGCGCTCTATCGGGTAGCCCGCCTCGATCAACCAGTCGACGTACTCATCGAGCCCGATGCCGTCGTCATGCTGGTTCATCACGTGATAGGTCTGAAACCCTTGCGCCACCGGAACACTCAGTGCGGTGATCGCCTCGGCGACGAATTTGGCTGGAAGCCCGTCGAAGTGCGTGCGCTGCCGATTGCCGTCGGCATCCAGCCGGTAGAACGACTTAGGCGCGACGCCGGCGGCAACCAGGCTCAGCACCGCGCGAGACACGTTGTCCGACACGTTGAGCAGTCCCGCGTAAGTACTGTCGGCCAGGATCATTCCGCACCGGAACACCGCGACCGGCATCCCGCACAGCTGGTGAGCCTCACGCAGTAGCACCTCGCCGGCCCACTTGCTGTTGCCGTAGCCGTTGGACAGGCCGCCGTCGTTGGTGCGGGTCGGGCTGCTGATCCGGATGTCGGCGTCCTCGGTGAACGCCGACGGCTCGATCTGGTCGCCCACATTGGCAGTCGACACGTATGCGTAGGTCTTCAGCTTCATGGCCAGTGCGATGCGGATCAGCGCGGCCGTGCCGACGACATTGGGGCCGAAGAGCTCGCTATAGGGCAGGACGGCGTTGATGACGGCTGCGGAATCGACGATCAGATCGACGGTTTCGGCCAGCCGCTGCCAGGTCGGCTCGTCCACGCCCAGGTTGGCGTGGCCCTTGTCGCCGGCGACGACCTGCAGATGGTCGGCGGCCAGCTCCTGGAAGTGCCGCAGCAGGGCGCGGTCGCCGCTGCGCTCGAAGGCTTGCTCCAGCCGGCGCCGCGCGTCCTCGTCGGATCTGGCCCGCACCAGGCAGATCAGCGTGCCGTCGACCAGCTCCATCTGTTGCAGCAGTTCGATGACCAGGTAGCGCCCGAGGAATCCGGTCGCGCCGGTCAGCAGAACCGTCCGCACCCGGGTTTCCGGGCCGGGCAGCTGCGGAGCGGCGTCCAGTGTGGGTGCGTCGATGAACTTGTCCAGCGTGAGGTCGGCGGCGTGCACGACAGCGCTCTGCGGCCGGTGCACCGCTTCGAAGCTGGGTTCGGTCGCACGCCTGGCCAGCTGCTGACTCAAGCTCCTTACCGATGGCGCGTCGAAGAGGACCCGTACCTCGAGGCGAATGTCGAGCGCGGTGTTGATCGCCGCGATCACCCGCATCGCCGAAAGCGAGTCCCCGCCTAGGGCGAAGAACGAGTCGTCGACGCCGACGCGCTCGATCCCGAGCACCTGGGCGTAGATGCCGGCCAGGATCTCCTCGGTCAGACTTTCCGGCGCGCGGTATTCGACCGCGGTGTACTCCGGTGCCGGCAGCGCCCGTCGGTCGAGTTTGCCGTTGACGGTCAACGGCAGCGCCTCGAGCACCACCACGGCGACCGGTACCATGTACGACGGCAGCCGCTCGGCCAGCGCGGCGCGCACTTGGGCGGGATCTACTGTGCCACTGTGCGTTTCGGTGATATAGCCAACCAGCCGCTGATTGCCGGGGCGGTCCTCGCGGACAATCGCGACCGCCTGATCCACCCCGTCGAGACCGGCCAGCGACGCGCGCACTTCGCCGAGCTCGATGCGGTATCCGCTGATCTTGACCTGTTCATCGGCACGGCCCAGGTACTCCAACTGCCCGTCCGGGCGCCAACGCACCAAGTCCCCGGTGCGGTACATGCGCTGCCCCGGCCCACCGAATGCGCACGCCACAAACCGCGATGCGCTCAACCCCGGCCGGCGCCAATATCCGACTGCCACGCACCGGCCCGCCACGTACAGCTCGCCCACTACGCCGGTCGGTACCGGCCGCAGCCAGCCGTCGAGCACGAACAGCGCCGCACCCGACACCGGCGGTCCGATCGGCGGCAGCGCCGAACCGACTTGCAGGGCTGTCGTGATCGCGACGTCCACGGTGGTTTCGGTGGGGCCGTACTCGTTCATCAATGCCGTGACTGTGCCGTAGCGCTTGACCAGCTCTGTGGTACAGACCTCCCCACCCACACTCAACGTCACGCCGTGCAGTTCCCCCGCGGGCAGCACATCCAAGGCCGATGGGGTGAACAGTGCGTGCGAAACCGCTTGCCGTGTCATGAAATCCGTCAGTTCGGCGCCCGGTATGGCCTGGGCGTCGCCGGGAATCACCGCTGTTGCGCCAGTCAACAAGGCAGACCACAGATTTCCCACCGACGCATCAAAGGCCAGCGGAGCGAATTGCAGAACACGACTCTGAGCCGTAATCGCAAGACGCTCAACGCGCGTGGCCACCATGTCGGCGACGCCGGCGTGGGTCAGCGCAACGCCTTTGGGGACACCGGTGGTTCCCGAGGTGTAGATCAGGTAGGCGATATTGTCCGCGTCCGGCGCCGGTGGTGCCGTGTCGGGCTGGGTGTCGGCAGCGGCGTTGCCGATATCGATCACCGGCACGCCAAGGCCATCGAGCCGCTGCGCCAGCTCGTCAGTGGTGAGTACGGCCACCGGCGCGGTGTCGGACACCATGAAACCAATCCGCGCGGTCGGCAACGCCGCGTCGATCGGCAGATAGGCCGCTCCGGCCTTGAGTACTGCCAGAACCGCCACGATCGCCTCGGCCGAACGCGCAAACAGCAATGCGACAACCGCGCCGGGACCCGCACCATGGTCAATGAGCAAGTGCGACAGTTGATTAGCGGCCTGGTCCAGCTGACGATAGGTCCAGGTACGTTCACCACACACCAGCGCCACCGATTCCGGAGTGCTGTCCACCTGCGCGCTGAACAACACCGGTATCGACACCGGCGGACCCACCGGTTCGGTCAACGCCGCCCGATTGCTCAGCTCGTCCAGGCCGGCGTGCTCATCCTGATCGACCAGATCCACCGAGGACAGTCGCGCGGCCGAATCGGCGGTCATCGCCACCAGCACCCGCTCTAGCCGCCCGATCAGCGTTTCGATGCTGGTCGCGTCGAACACG
Source organism: Mycobacterium angelicum (assembly GCF_002086155.1). GTDB lineage: Bacteria > Actinomycetota > Actinomycetes > Mycobacteriales > Mycobacteriaceae > Mycobacterium > Mycobacterium angelicum. Next base: position 19,154 of record NZ_MVHE01000079.1, read on the forward strand.
TCGGTACGGAATTCCACTGTGCCGCCGATCCCGGCCGGCGCACCGCTGGCGTCCCAGTGTTCGGCCAGCGAAAAGGTCACGTCCATCCGCGCGACCTGTGTTTCCACCGGCATCGGCGTGACCTGCAGGTCTCCGAAGGACATACCCGCGGCGGGATCCGCGAGCTGCCCGGGTATGTTCTGCCACGCCAGCATGACCTGAACCAGCGGATGATGTGTCAGCGACCGGATGGGGTTGACTCGCTCCACCAGCATTTCGAACGGCACGTCCTGGTGTTCGTAGGCAGCCAGGCTGCGCCGTCGCACCTGGGCCAACAGCTCGGCGAAGCTGGGATCGCCGGCCAGGTCAACGCGCAGCACCAAGGTGTTGACGAAAAATCCCACCAGCTCATCAAGTGCGGGATCGCGGCGCCCGGCGATCGGAAATCCCACCGCCACATCGGAACTGGCGCTGATCTTGGCCAGCAGCGCCGCCAGCGCGGCTTGGATCACCATGAAACTGGTCGCGTTGTGCTCACCGGCCAGCCGAGCGACATGTTGTTGCAGCTGCGCCGGCCAGTCGACCGCGACGGTCGCGCCGCGGTAGTCGGCAACCGGCGGATAGGGCCGATCGGTGGGAAGCACGAGGCGCTCGGGCATGCCGGCCAGCGCATCCTCCCAGTAGGCCAGTTGAGCGGCGATGGGACCGTGGCCGTCGGTCAGATCACCGAACTGCGCGCGCTGCCACAGCGCGTAATCGACGTACTGCACCGGCAATTCGGCCCAGCCGGGAGCTGCACCGGCACGCCGGCTGGCGTAGGCCACCCCCAGGTCACGCGACAGCGGGGTCACCGACCAGCCGTCGGCGGCGATGTGGTGCAGAGCGGCCACCAGCACATGCTGGTCGGCGGCGATCCGGAAAAGCGTTGCCCGCAAGGGAGTCTCGGTTGCCAGGTCGAATGGCCGGCGCACCACCGCGCTAATGGCTTCAGCCAGTTGGCTTTCCGGCCAGCCGGCGGCGTCGATTACCTGCCAGCCCGACCCGGCGCGCTCGGCGGGCACCACCACCTGCTGCGGAATACCTTCGACCGCGGGGAACACCGTGCGCAGGGCTTCATGACGGCCCACCACATCGCTCAGCGCCGCACCCAGTGCGTCGGCGTCGAGCTGCCCGGACAGCCGCACCGCCACGACCATGTTGTAAACCGGTGAGGGGCCCTGGAATTGGTCGATGAACCACAACCGGCTCTGGGCGAACGACAACGGAATCACCGCGGGCCGCGGCTGAGGTTTCAGCGGTTCCAGCCGAGCCGCATCCGCATCGATACGTGGGGCCAACTCGGCAACCGACGGCGCCTCGAACAGGGTGCGCACCGAAATGCGGGCATCCAGACCGGTATTGATCGCCGCGATCACCCGCATCGCCAGCAGCGAATCCCCCCCGAGTTGGAAGAAGGAGTCGTCGATGCCGACGCGGTCGAGTCCCAGTACCTGGGCGTAGATGCCGGCCAGGATCTGCTCGATGGGGGTTTGCGGGGCACGATAGGCACCGCGGTCATACTCCGGTGCCGGCAACGCCCGCTTATCCAGTTTGCCGTTAACCGTCAACGGCAATGACTCCAACACCACCACCGCCGCGGGCACCAGATACCCCGGAAGCCGCTGGGCCAACACCGATCGCAACGCCACCGGATCCACCCCACCAGTGACATACCCAATCAACCGCTTATCCCCCGGCCGATCCTCACGCGCCACCACCACCGCCTGCTCCACCCCCGCCAACCCCGCCAACACCGCCCGCACCTCACCCAACTCAATCCGATACCCCCGAATCTTGACCTGCTCATCAACGCGCCCCACATACACCAACTGCCCATCGACCCCCCAACACACCAAATCCCCCGTCCGATACATCCGCACCCCAACCCCACCAAACGCACACGCCACAAACCGCGACGCCGTCAACCC
>NZ_MVHE01000007.1 GCF_002086155.1 Mycobacterium angelicum
GGGCGGCGGGTTTGACCCGCCAGGCGGCGGCTGATCGGTCATGCGCAACCTTCCAAACTCAGGAATAGCTGATCTAGGCCGAATCACCGTACCTGAGGTCAGGGGTTGGGCACCGGAGTGTCGGCTAGCGTCGCTGCGTTCCTTCTGACAAGAAGCCCAACAAGTCGTACCGAGTAATCACCCCAACCGGTTTGCCTTCCTCGACCACCATCAACGCGTCCCAGTCGCGCAATGCCTTGCCGGCGGCACTGACCAACTCGCCGGCGCCGATCATCCGCAGCGGCGGGCTCATGTGCGCGGACACCGCGTCGGCCAGGTTGGCGCGCCCCTCGAAGACGGCCGAGAGCAGTTCGCGTTCCGAGACGCTGCCGGCCACCTCGCCCGCCATCACCGGCGGCTCGGCGCCGACCACCGGCATCTGGGAGACGCCGTATTCGCGCAGGATTCCGATGGCGTCGCGGACGGTCTCCGACGGATGGGTGTGCACGAGGTCGGGCAGCTTTCCGGACTTGCGGCGCAATACATCGCCGACCGTGGACTGCTCGGTGGAGCCGTCGAGCCGGCTGCGCAGGAATCCGTACGACGACATCCACGCGTCATTGAAGATCTTCGACATGTAGCCGCGGCCGCCGTCCGGAAGCAACACCACGATCACCGCGTCCGGTCCCGCTTCTTCGGCGACCTTGAGCGCGGCCACCACAGCCATGCCGCACGACCCGCCGACCAGCATGGCTTCCTCACGCGCCAGCCGTCTGGTCATGTCGAAGGAGTCCGAGTCGGACACCGCGATGATCTGGTCGGGCACCGACGGGTCGTAGGCCGCGGGCCAGAAATCTTCGCCGACGCCTTCGACCAGGTAGGGCCGGCCGGTGCCACCGGAATACACCGAGCCCTCCGGGTCGGCGCCGATAACTTGTACCTTCCCGCCGGATACCTCTTTGAGGTAGCGGCCCGCGCCGGTGATCGTGCCGCCGGTGCCGATTCCGGCGACGAAATGGGTGACCTTGCCGTCGGTGTCGGCCCATATCTCCGGGCCGGTGGTGGCGTAGTGGCTGGCCGGTCCCTGCGGGTTGGCGTACTGGTCGGGTTTCCAGGCGCCGTCGATTTCGCGGACCAACCGATCGGACACGCTGTAGTAGCTGTCCGGGTCGTCGGGCGGCACCGCCGTCGGGCATACGACTACCTCGGCGCCGTAGGCGCGCAATACATTTCGCTTGTCCTCGCTGACTTTGTCCGGGCAGACGAACACACACTTGTATCCACGGTGCTGTGCGACCAGAGCCAGGCCGACGCCGGTGTTGCCCGAGGTGGGTTCGACGATGGTGCCGCCGGGCTTCAGCTGGCCGCTGGCCTCGGCGGCGTCGATCATCTTCACCGCGATCCGGTCCTTGGAACTGCCGCCGGGGTTGAGGTATTCGACCTTGACCGCCACGATGCCGGCCCGCTCGGGCACGACGGAGTTCAGTCGAACCAGTGGAGTACCGCCGATGAGGTCACTGATGTGCTGCGCAATCCGCATGCGCCTATGGTCTCAGGCGATTTCGGACCCCGCACACCCACATGTGGGCCAAACGCCAGCCGGCTTAACCGGTGGCCTCCCGGATGTACTCCCCGATCTGGCGCAACGAGCGCACCGCCTCGGGCACCATCGGGCCGACGACCTGAAAGTCGTGCACCTGTCCGGGCCAGATGCGCAGCTCGGCCGGCACACCGGCGGCGGCGAGTCTGGCCGCGGCCAGCTGTGCGTCGTGCAGCAACACCTCCGAGCCGGAGACGTGGATCAGCGTCCGCGGCAGGCCCGGCTGGATGTGCTCGAGCGGCTCGTAGACCTCCTCGGGCACGCCGTCGGTTTTGTTCTTGGCAGCCGCGCTAGCAACCAATTCGCCAAGCGCATCGAAGGCCCGCGCGGGGAACATCGCATCGGTCTTGATGTTGGGATGCGATTGCTTGGCTTCCTTTGCTAGCTGCAGCAGTGGCGAGATCGCTACCAGTGCCGCGGGCTCCTCGCCTTCGCGCTGGAGCCGCTGCGCAAGCGCGAGCGCCAGATACCCGCCGGCCGAATCGCCGGCCAGCACGATCTGCTCCGGGTCGTAGCCCAAGAGGCGCAGCCAGCCGTAGCCGTCGTGGCAGTCGTCGAGCGCCATCCCGATCGAATGCTTGGGCATCAGCCGGTAATTGACTACAAGTATCGGCGAGTCAGCAAACTTCGACAGCAGCTCGACCAGGCGGCCGTGCGAGTTTGCCCCACACGTGAGGAACGCGCCGCCGTGCAGATAGAGAATCACCCGCCGGGTGCCGTCGGCGGGCAGCACGCCCGGTGCGCGAACCAGCTGCGCCGACGCATTAGGCAAGCTCACCTCGGCTCGAACCGTGGTCGATGCCGGGAGCAGAGCGCGCGCCGCGTGGTCGATGAGGCCCCACGGATAGGGCAGGTGCGGGGCATGGCTGCCGACCGCGAGAATGGGCCGGATCGTCAGCCGCGACGCCAGCGTAGCTAACCGCGCAGCAACGCTCGGGCCAGACTCGACGACCTCAACCGGAGCGCCGTCGCTGATGGCAAATCTGCGTGCCTTGAGTCTACGTGCCTTCAGCAGGTCGCGCGGGCGAATAGCATCTCTCGGCGAACCGGATACCTTGCCAGGTGCAGTCATGCTCAACACTTCCTACGCCGTTGTAGTCCGATACAGCATGTAAACGAAGCGACTGGCGTCGAAGTTCAGGTACTCCCCCGGGCGCTCAGCCAACCTCGCCGACTTAGCTTGACAGCTTATTCCAGAGGCAACATCCAACGAGGCCGATTCGATATCACAATTGATCCACAACGTGATTGCGTCTTTGTTCAGCCGCCCACGCAAACAGCGAAGCCGACCTAAACTGATTAGTGTGAGCATGCGCGTGCCACGGCGTTCGACGGTCGCCCTGGCCACAGCGGGTGCGCTCGCCTCGACGGGCACGGCCTATCTGGGCGCACGCAACCTGCTGGTCGGCCAGGCGACACATGCGCGCACGATAATTCCCAAATCCTTCGACGCCCCACCCCGCGCCGACGGCGTATACCGCCGCGGCGGCGGGCCGCCGCGGCGCTGGTACCGCGGCATGGCCGTGGACCTGCACCTGATGATCTTCGGCGACTCGACAGCCACCGGGTACGGCTGCACCGCCGCCGAAGAAGTACCCGGCGTCATGATCGCCCGCGGGCTCGCCGACCTGACCGGTATGCGTATTCGGCTGAGCACCAAGGCCATCGTCGGGGCCACCTCGAAAGGCGTTGTCGGCCAAGTAGATGCGATGTTCGTGGCCGGGCCGCCGCCGGACGCGGCGCTGATCGTGATCGGTGCCAACGACATCACCCGGCTCAACGGCGTGGGGCCGTCGGCGCAACGGCTGGCGGCCTCGGTGCGCAAGTTGCGCGCCCGCGGGGCGGTGGTGGTCGTGGGCACCTGCCCAGATTTGGGAGTCATCACCGCGATTCCGCAACCGCTGCGCTCCCTGGCGCACACCCGCGGTGTTCAGTTGGCCCGCGCACAGGCGGCCGCGGTCAGGGCGGCCGGTGGCGTGCCGGTTCCGCTGGGTCACCTGCTGGCTCCCAAGTTCCGGGCCAGGCCCGAGCTGATGTTCTCCGCCGACCGCTATCACCCGTCCGCCGCCGCGTATGCCCTGGCCGCTGACGCGCTGCTGGCCAGCCTGCGCGATGCGCTGAGTGAAAAGCTCGATATCCCAACGCTTCAGGTGCCGGCACCGCCCGCGGCAGCCGCGCTCGAAGCCAGCCGCAAGCGGCGCATCATCGTGTCACGGCTTTGGGACCGCGCGGCCCGGCACACCACTCCTGTGGCCGCGGCTGAATCCGACCGGGCCGCTACTCGGGCCGCATCGTCGTCGGGTTAGATTCGGCTTCTGCCATACCCCAATGGAGGGAGCCCGCCCAATGCCCGAAGCCGTCATCGTCTCAGCCACCCGCTCGCCGATCGGCCGTGCCATGAAGGGATCGCTGATCAACATGCGTCCCGACGACCTGGCCGTCCAGATGGTGCGCGCCGCGCTCGACAAGGTACCGGCGCTCAACCCACACCAGATCGACGATCTGATCATGGGCTGCGGACTGCCCGGTGGTGAGTCCGGCTTCAACATCGGCCGCATCGTCGCCGTGGCGCTGGGCTACGACTTCCTGCCGGGCACCACGGTCAACCGTTACTGCTCGTCGTCGCTGCAGAGCACGCGGATGGCGTTCCACGCGATCAAGGCCGGGGAGGGCGACGCCTTCATCTCGGTCGGCGTGGAGACGGTGTCGCGGTTCGGCAAGGGCAATTCCGACTCATGGCCGGACACCAAGAACCCGCTGTTCGACGAGGCCCAGGAACGCACCACCGCCGCGGCCGCGGGCGCCGACGAATGGCACGACCCCCGCGCCGACGACAACGTCCCCGACGTCTACATCGCGATGGGCCAGACGGCCGAGAACGTGGCGATCTTGACCGGTATCACCCGCGAAGACCAGGACCACTGGGGAGTTCGCAGCCAGAACCGGGCCGAGGAGGCGATCAAGAGCGGGTTCTTCGAACGCGAGATCACTCCGGTCACCCTGCCCGACGGCAGCACCGTCAGCACCGATGACGGCCCGCGGGCCGGAACCACCTACGAAAAGGTCGCCGACCTCAAGCCGGTGTTTCGGCCCAACGGCACGGTGACCGCGGGCAACGCCTGCCCCCTCAACGACGGCGCGGCCGCATTGGTGATCACCAGCGACACCAAGGCCAAGGAGCTCGGCCTGACTCCGCTGGCCCGCATCGTGGCCACCGGCGTCAGCGGCCTGTCCCCGGAGATCATGGGTCTGGGCCCCATCGAGGCGTCCAAGAAGGCGCTGGCCAACGCCGGCCTGTCGATCAGCGACATCGACCTCTTCGAGATCAACGAGGCGTTCGCGGTCCAGGTTCTGGGTTCCGCGCGCGAGCTGGGCATCGACGAGGACAAGCTGAACGTCGCGGGCGGCGCGATCGCCCTGGGCCATCCGTTCGGCATGACCGGCGCACGCATCGCCACCACGCTGCTGAACAACCTCACCACACACGACAAGACGTTCGGCCTGGAAACCATGTGTGTCGGCGGCGGCCAGGGCATGGCGATGATCATCGAGCGACTCAGCTAAGCCGTCCGTTTGGTCAACCGGTGTGCGTCCAGGGCGGCGACACGCCGGCGCGGCCCGCCGCAGGTACACACTCGATACGCAAGTTGACGCGCCTGCGCAAGTTGACGCGCCTGCCGAAGTTGACGCGCCTGCCGAGTGAGGAGACGAAAAAAGCCGGCACGCAAGTGCCGGCTTTTTTCGTCGAGCGAGACTAGTCGTTCTGCAGATAACTGAGCAGCCGCAGGATCTCGATGTACAGCCACACCAGAGTCACGGTCAGGCCCAGGGCGATACCCCACGCCGCCTTCTCCGGCGCTCCGGCGCGGATCATCTGGTCGGCGGCGTCGAAGTCGATCAGGAAGCTGAACGCCGCGATGCCGATGCAGACCAGCGAGAAAATGATGCCCAGCGGCCCGGGACTGCGCAGGCCGAGACCCTCGCCGCCGCCGACGTGGAACATCGCCAGCACGAAGTTGCCCAGCATCAGAATCAGCACGCCGAACATCGCGGCCACCAGCATCCGGGTGAACCGCGGGGTGACGCGGATGGCCCCGGTCTTGTAGACGACCAACATTCCGAAGAACACGCCCAGCGTGCCCAGCACCGCCTCACCGATGAGCATCCCGGCGTTGGCCGAGCCCACCGAGAAGTTGGCCAGGACGAACGAGATGGCGCCCAGGAAAAGACCCTCCAGCGCGGCGTAGCTGAGCACGATCGCGGGGTTGTCCTGCTTGCGGCCGAAGGTCGCGATCAGCACCAGCGCCAGGCCGCCCAGCGCGCCGACCATGGTCAGCGGCATCGCCAGGGCGAGATTGCTCGCGACGAGGAAGTACGAGACGACCGCCGTTCCCGTCAGCATGGCCAGCGTCAAGCCGGTCTTGGTGACAACGTCGTCGATGGTCAGCGGGCGCGAAGCCCGGGCAGTACCAGCTTCCTGATAGCCCTGGTAGGGCTGGTACGGGTCGGCTGGGTACCCTCCTGCGCCGAATTGTGCGTATCCGCCGCGCTGCTTGGGCAGCGAACGAAATACCGGGTTGCTTGTCTCCCGCACCGTCGGTTCCTCTCCTATGGCTTCTTAAATGGTTCCAACTACGGCCACAGCTTCGAGCTGTGCGAATACCTGCTCAACGATCAAGTGGTCCGCCTAGGTTCCCGGCGGAGCTGATGCTTTCTCGATAAACCCTCGATAACCCCCGATAACCTTAGCCCCGCGGGGACCGCTGAGCGAGTCACGATCTAGATTGCTGGTCAAACTCATGCGGCTGTGACGACGGATTTCGGCGAGGGGAGCTAGCACGTGACGGAGACGGTTGGGGCCGTAACTGGAGAAACCGACGAGGTCCTGACCCGCGTCGACGGCGGCATCGGATACGTGACGCTAAACCGCCCCAAGGCGATCAACTCGCTGAACCAGAACATGGTCGACATCCTGAGTACGGTGCTGCACCGTTGGGAACGCGACGACGCGATCCGCGCGGTGGTTCTCACCGGCGCCGGGGAGCGCGGCCTGTGCGCAGGTGGCGACGTGGTGGCGGTCTACCACAGCGCCCGCAAGGACGGCGTCGAGGCGCGGCGGTTCTGGCGCGACGAGTATCTGCTCAACGGCCAAATCGGGCGCTTCGCCAAGCCGTACGTGGCCGTGATGGACGGCATCGTGATGGGCGGCGGCGTCGGCGTGAGCGCGCACGCCAACACCCGGGTGGTCACCGATACCTCCAAGGTGGCGATGCCCGAAGTCGGGATCGGGTTCATCCCCGACGTCGGCGGGGTTTACCTGCTGTCCCGGGCACCCGGCTCCCTCGGCTTGCACGCCGCCCTGACCGGAGCGCCGTTCTCCGGCGCCGACGCCATCGCGCTGGGATTCGCCGACCATTACGTGCCGCACGCCGATCTCGACGCGTTCACCGCGGCGATCGCCGCCGACGGAGTGGAGAGCGCACTGGCCCACTACGCGATCGAGCCACCGCCGAGTGAGCTTGCCGCCCAACGCGAATGGATCGACGAATGCTATGCCGGCGACACCGTCATCGACATTCTGGCCGCGCTGCGCGCCCATGACGCCGGACCGGCGAACGACGCCGCCGAGGTGATCGCCACCCGCTCGCCCATCTCGCTGATGGTGACCCTGGAAGCGGTGCGCCGCGCAGCCAAGATGCAAACGCTGGAAGATGCTCTGGTGCAAGACTATCGAGTGTCGTCGGCATCGCTGCGCTCCCACGATCTGGTGGAGGGTATCCGCGCGCAATTGGTCGACAAAGATCGCAATCCGAAATGGTCGCCGGCGGCACTGACCGAGGTCACCGTGGCCGACGTCACGGCGTACTTCGCACCGGTCGACGACGACTTGAGTTTCTAGAAAGGCGGTTCGGTGACAACCGAGTACGAAACCATCCTGGTCGATCGCGACCAGCGAGTTGGCATCATCACGCTGAACCGGCCGCAGGCCCTCAACGCGCTCAACACTCAGGTGATGAACGAAGTCACCTCCGCCGCAGCAGAATTCGACGATGACCCGGGCATCGGCGCGATCATCATCACCGGATCGGCCAAGGCGTTCGCCGCGGGTGCCGACATCAAGGAGATGTCCGGCCTGTCGTTCGCCGACGCGTTCAGCGCCGACTTCTTCGCGCCCTGGAGCAAGCTGGCCGCGGTGCGCACCCCGACGATCGCCGCGGTGGCCGGACACGCGCTGGGCGGCGGGTGCGAGCTGGCCATGATGTGCGACGTGCTGATTGCCGCGGACACAGCGAAATTCGGGCAGCCGGAGATCAAACTCGGTGTGCTGCCGGGCATGGGCGGCTCGCAGCGCCTGACTCGGGCCATCGGCAAGGCCAAGGCCATGGACCTCATCCTGACCGGGCGCACCATCGGCGCCGCCGAGGCCGAGCGCAGCGGGCTGGTTTCGCGGGTGGTACCCGCCGACGAATTGCTCAGCGAGGCAAAGTCCGTCGCCACCACCATTGCCCAGATGTCGCGGTCGGCGGCCCGGATGGCCAAGGAGGCCGTCAACCGGGCCTTCGAGTCGACCCTCGCCGAAGGGCTGCTCTACGAAAGACGGCTGTTCCACTCGGCATTCGCGACAGATGACCAGTCCGAAGGAATGGCGGCGTTCATCGAGAAGCGACCGCCCAACTTCACCCACCGATGACAGAGCCGGCGGCGACCACGACTGCCACCCAAGAATCCGCTGACCCAGCAGTCGAGGCCGAACCCCCCATGCGGACCCGCAAGCCGTGGTGGGTGCGGCACTACACGTTCACCGGCACCGCGGTCGGCCTTGTCTTCGTGTGGTTTTCGATGACGCCGTCGTTGCTGCCGCGCGGCCCGCTGTACCAGGGTTTGGTCAGCGGCATCTCCGGCGCCATCGGCTATGGCATTGGCGTGTTCGCGGTGTGGCTGGTGCGCTACATGCGGTCGCGAGCTTCCAGCCCGCAGGCCCCGCGCTGGGCTTGGTGGGTGCTCATCGCCATCGGCGCCGTCGGCCAGGTGCTGATGGCGATTTGGTTCCACCTCTGGCAGGACGACGTGCGTAATCTGATGGGCGTCGAGCACCTGGAATGGTTCGACTATCCGCTGGCTGCGGGCCTGTCGCTGGTGGTGCTGTTCACGCTCGTCGAAATCGGCCAGTTCATCCGCTGGCTGGTCGGCTTCTTGGTGCGGCAGGTCGACCGCATTGCGCCGTTCCGCCTCTCGGCGACCATCGTGGTGGTGCTGTTGGTGACGCTGACGATCACCCTGCTCAACGGTGTGGTCCTCAAGTTCGCGATGCGTTCGATGAACAACACCTTCGCCTCGGTCAACAACGAGATGGATCCCAATTCCGCGCCGCCGAAAACCACGCTGCGATCGGGTGGGCCGCAATCGCTGGTCTCCTGGGAATCGTTGGGCCATCAGGGCCGGATCTTCGTGGAAGGCGGGCCCACCGTCCGCGAACTCAGCGCGTTCAACGGGGCCCCGGCCACCGAACCGATCCGGGCCTACGCGGGGTTGAAGTCGGCCGACGACATCATCGCGACGGCCGAGCTCGCAGCGCGCGAACTCGAGCGCACCGGCGGTTTGCAGCGTGCCGTCGTGGCGGTGGGCACCACCACTGGAACCGGCTGGATCAACGAAGCCGAAGCCTCGGCGCTGGAGTACATGTACAACGGCAACACCGCGGTCGTGAGCATGCAGTACTCGTTCCTGCCCAGCTGGCTGTCGTTCCTGGTGGACAAGGAAAACGCCCGGCACGCCGGCCAGGCGCTGTTCGAGGCGGTCGACAAGCTGATCCGCCAGATGCCGGAATTCAAGCGCCCCAAGCTCGTGGTATTCGGCGAGAGCCTGGGATCCTTCGGTGGCGAGGCGCCGTTCATGAGCCTCAACAATGTGCTGGCCCGCACCGACGGGGCGTTGTTCAGCGGGCCGACGTTCAACAACACCATCTGGACGGACCTGACCTCGACGCGCGATCCGGGCTCGCCGCAGTGGCTGCCCATCTACGACGACGGCCACAACGTTCGATTCATTGCGCGCCCCAGCGACGTGCAGCGCCCGGATGCCCAATGGGGCCGGCCGCGGGTGGTGTATCTGCAGCACGCCTCCGACCCGATTGCCTGGTGGAGTCCGGACCTGCTGTTCAGCAAGCCGGACTGGCTGCGGGAAAAGCGTGGCTATGACGTACTTCCCCAGACGCACTGGATCCCGGTGGTGACCTTCATCCAGGTCTCGGCCGACATGGCGGTGGCCGTCGACGTGCCGTCCGGGCATGGCCACCATTACGTCGAGGACGTCGCCGACGGGTGGGCCGCCGTGCTGGCGCCCCCGGGCTGGACTCAGGAGAAGACCGAGAAGCTGCGGCCGCTGCTGCACGCCGGCACCAAGCCACTGGGCTCACCGGGCGAGAACGCTGGATAGTCAGCCAGACAGCTCGGCCAGCACCCCGGCGGCGGCCAGTGCGTGATAGCCGCCCACCACATCAGTGGAACGGCGCAGCCCCAGATCCAGCAGCGCCGCGGCGGCCAGGCTGGACGTGTAGCCCTCCGAACACAGGATCACCCACTCGACGTCGTCGCCGACGGCCTCGGGCAGCCGGGCGTCGCTGGTCGGATCACACCGCCATTCCAGAACGTTGCGTTCGATCAGCAGCGCGCCGGGCACCTCGCCTTCGCGGGCACGCTGCGCCTGGGGCCGGATGTCGACCAGCACCGCGCCCCGGCGCACCGCCTCGGGCACCCGGTCGGCGGGCAGGCGGTCATAGCGGGTCCGGGCGGCGTCGAGCACCTGGTCGATCCGGCTCATTGCGGCCCTTCGGGTTGATCGGTCAATTCGGTGCGCCGGCGGCGCAGCGTATTGCGCTCGGTCACTTCGTAATACGACATCGCGGTCAGCGGCGGCGAATAGGCGTGCACGCTCAGCGTCGGTTCGACCGAGCCGACGGACCGCCCCGCGGCCCCGGACTTGGCGACCGGCCGATCCGCGGGCCGCGGCGCCCACACCACGTCGTGCACCCAGCCCAGCGGGAACCCGGCCTGATCACCGGCGTCAAGCCGACGGCGGCGCAACCTTCTTCCGTCCCAACGGAATTCGTTGAGGGAACCGGACAGCACGGTCAGCGCCCCCAGCGACCCGCCGTGGTCGTGCAGCTCGGTCGGGTGCCCGGGCACCCAGCTGATCAGCCAGATGTCGATCTCGTCGTCGCCGTAGATGCGGGTGAACCAGCGCTCGGCGTCCGGCACCCCACCCCGGGGCAGCAGGTGGTCGCAACGTCCGCTGAGCACGTCGTCGGCGGCTTGGTCGGTGGCGTGCAGCAGATCGGGGACCCTGAACCGGGTAGGCCCCGGCGCGGGCGCGGCGATGGTCGGCGTGACAAGAGGCATGGCCATGGAAAGGGCTCCAAGGAGTCGGAAACGGTCAGGGCAAGCGGCGGCGGTTCAGGGCCGACAACACTCGCAAAATCCGACACGCTCCATCACGTAGGAAAGTGTTGCATAGATTGGGAGTGTGCGCCGATGCCGTGCTGCCCCCCTGCGATGGAGTTTGATCGTGGCGGCGGCATGCCTGGCGGTCGTCGCGGGGTGTTCGCACAGCGGCGGTCATAGCAAGGCCTCCACTTCTCCGGCGCAGTCGTCGAGCCGAGCGGGTTCGCTGCCGCCCGGGGCCGTCGGCATCTCGCCGGCCGGCGTGACGACCAGGGTCGACGTCCCGGCCGATTCCACCGAAGAGGAGTATTTCCAGGCCTGCCATGCCGCCAGGATGTGGATGGACACCCAGCCCGACACCGGCCAGCCCCTCATCGAGCCCTATCTGGCGATGGTTCAGGCGTCGGCTTCCGGCGTTGCGGGCAGCTGGAACACCCGGTGGGCGGATCTGACCCCGGCGCGACAATCGGCGGTGATCGTCGCCGCGGCCGCGGCCGCCGATCACGGCTGCGGCTAGCGGTCCGCAATTGAGATCAGGGCTGCACAAAACTGTCGGCCGGTGCCGGGCCGGCACGTCTCGCCGAGCAGAATGAAGGAATGTCTGGACCCGTACCGATGCGCGCGCGCAGCTCGTCGGCGACCCGTGTCGCGCTGGCACTAGGCAGCGGTGGCGCCCGTGGTTACGCCCACATCGGTGTGATTCAGACGCTGCGGGAACGCGGCTACGAGATCGTGGGAATCGCCGGCTCGTCGATGGGTGCGGTGGTCGGCGGGGTGCAAGCGGCCGGACGACTCGACGAGCTGGCCGACTGGGCACAGTCGCTGACGCAGCGCACCATCCTGCGTCTGCTGGATCCCTCCATCACCGCGGCCGGAGTGCTGCGGGCGGAGAAGATTCTGGACGCCGTGCGCGACATCCTGGGCCCGGTCGACATCGAAGACCTCGCCATCCCGTACACGGCGGTGGCTACCGATTTGCTGGCGGGCAAGTCGGTGTGGTTTCAGCGCGGCCCGCTGGATGAGGCCATCCGGGCATCCATCGCGATACCGGGCGTCATCGCGCCGCACGAAATCGACGGACGCCTGCTCGCCGACGGCGGCATCCTCGATCCGCTGCCAATGGCGCCCATCGCAGCGGTCAACGCCGACCTGACGATCGCGGTGAGCCTCAACGGCAGCGAGGCCGGCGGCAGCCGCGAGGTAGAACAAGGTGCCACGGGCGAATGGCTGAACCGCATGGTGCGCAGCACTTCTGCGCTGTTCGACGCCAGCGCCGCCCGGTCGCTGCTGGACCGCCCGGCCGCGCGCGCCGTGCTGAGCCGGTTCGGGGCCACGCTGCCTGAAGCGGGTCCGGAAGCGGGTACCGACGTGAGTCCAGACGCGGCTCCCGTAGCCGATTCCTGGGCCGACGACGCCGACCTCGAGCCTGACGCCGACGGGGCCGGCGAACCCTTCGACGCTCCCGTCGGGCCCGAGCTCCCCAAGATGGGCAGCTTCGAGGTGATGAACCGGACGATCGATATCGCCCAATCCGCGCTGGCGCGCCATACCCTGGCGGCTTATCCCGCCGACCTGCTGATCGAAGTGCCCCGCACGACGTGCCGAAGCCTGGAATTCCACCGCGCCGCCGAGGTGATCGCCAAGGGCCGCGAGCTGGCCGGCCGCGCATTGGACGCACTTGAGGCAGACCTGCAAGCCGGCGCCCATAAACCCGCTCCCCCAGCCCTTGAGGGTTGAACACAAACAACCCCACAAGAATGGCGACAAACCCCATTCGATCGGAATATAAGCAAACCGCTTATTGACTAATTCCGGACTTGACACCAGTCAGGAAAAAGCGTGACCGATCGTCAGCCGCGCTTGCGGCCCGGGCCGGTGTGATTGGCGGCGTTGCGCTGCAACTCGGCGATGAGATCGGTGGGGTGCAGCTGCTCGGCCAAACGGTTGAGCGCCAATCGCACAACGGCACTGCGGGTGGCATCAACGCGCGGCTTGGCGAAGCGGGCCGCGGTGCGCACCGTCTCGAGAAAAGTGTCCGTTGGCTCGTCAAGGTAGATCGAGACCTTCGTCAGATCGGTGAGAGGGGCGGGCCGCGACGGCGGCGGCACGGCCGACGGCGGCCGTGGAGCGGGCGGCGCAGCGGCGGTCGAGTGTCCCGTCGGCGGTCGCATCAAGGGCGTTGTCCGGCCACTGCGCATATCGAACCCCAGTGTCATCACGGCATCTCCTTCTCGAACACAAAAGCCCGTCGAATCCGGGCATCATAAAGGTTGTTGTTCGTTAGTGCTAGAACGACTTAAACGCCCAAGTATTACCGGGCTGTAATTACGTCGTTATGGCTTATTAGAGCACATAAGTGGTAGCCGTACAAGTGACTTGTAAAATTCAACAAATGCGATAAAAGGCACCCGCGGATTCAAGAAATATTCAATGATTGGTTCATAATCTACCGGCTCTACGGGACATCCGACGAAAAGGAGTGCAGGTGACCCTCATATCGGACATCACCGACGCAGGCGAGCCTTCGACTGCTGAACGGAGCACGAGCCAAACCGTGACGCCAACGGATCCGGCAGCCTTGGACGGGAGCATGCGAGATTTCCGGCAACTGAGCGGTGACAGCATTCTTGAGCGAATCATTCACTTCTACCAATGGCAAGACCTGCGGCGCGAGCAATGCCTGTGGCCGTATGGGCGATCGACCGAAGCCGGCCCCAGAACCTTTGCCACCGTCTATGACGACGCCGGCAGAAGAATGGACGGCGTCAACTTCGCGTCGCAGGACTACCTATCGCTGTCCGGACACCCGGAAGTCAAGGCCGCGGCGAGCGCGGCGATCGAAGAGTACGGCGTGCACAGCGCGGGGTCTCCCGCCCTTCTGGGCAACACGTCGGTCTCCATCGCTCTGGAGCGCAAGATCGCGGAATTCCTTGGCGCCGAACAGGTCAGCCTCTTCCCCACCGGGTGGGCCGCCGGCTTCGGGGTGATCAAGGGCCTGGTGCGGCCCGACGATCACATCGTCATGGATGCCCTTGCCCACGCATGCCTGCAGGAAGGCGCCCAGGCCGCGACCCACAATATCCATTTGTTCGCACACAACGACCTCGAGTCCGCCAGGCAGAAGCTGGCCGCGATCCGGGCGGCCGACCGGGACAACGCCGTCATGATGGTGACCGAGGCACTGTTCTCGATGGACTCGGACACTCCCGATATCGCCGGCCTACAGGAACTCGCTCACGAATTCGGCGCGACGCTGGTTGTCGACGTCGCACATGACCTCGGCGCGCTGGGCCCGGGCGGCCGCGGGCAGCTGGGGCTGCAGTCCATGGTGGGCAAGGTCGACCTGGTGATGGGATCGTTCTCCAAGACTTTCGCGTCAAACGGTGGTTTTGTCGTCGCAAAGCATCGCTCGGTGACCGAATACCTGCGTTTCTATGCGTCGCCTAACACCTTCTCCAACGCGCTTTCCCCAATCCAGGCCGCCATTGTTCTCAAGGCGTTCGAGATAGTGGACAGCGCCGCCGGCGACGAGCTGCGGCAAAAGCTGATGGGAAACATCCAGTCGCTGCGCGGGCACCTCACCGATGCCGGCTTCGACATTTATGGGACGCCTTCACCCATCGTCTGCGTCAAGATGGGCACCGAATCGATCGCACGACTGGTGAGCCGGCAACTGCACGCCCACGGAGTCGCCGCCAATCTTGTCGAGTTCCCCGCGGTGCCCAAGGGCCAGGCACGCTTCCGGCTGCAGGTGATGGCCAATCACAACGACGGCGACATTCTGGCCGCCGTCCGCGGAATAGCCGCAGCCCATCGGCATGCCTGCATCGAGCAAAGCAACCTCACGCTGTCGCAGTCCGCTCGAGTGCCGTCGGCTTCGGGCTGATCCCCGAACGGTTCAGACACCTTCAATACCAAGGAAGCGGGCGACGGCTGCTGCTTGCCGGCGGCCCTGCCGGCGTCCGGCCCGCGCCGAATTCACCCGGCAGCACGGGTCCAGTGGGTTGGGCCCGAATGCCGCCAACGAGTCGTCGTCGGCGAACACCGCCAAGGTCGTGCCGGTGAATGCCTCGATCTCGGCGGCCGGGCCGGCGCCGAACGGCGACGGCGTGTCCGCGCCCGCGGGTACCAGCACCACGGCCGTGTCGCAGTCGTCGGCGACGGCGATGTTGACCGAGCTGTTGACGCCGCCGTCCATGTAGCGCCGGCCCGCGATGGTCACCGGTGGCCATGCGCCCGGCACCGCGCAACTCGCCGCCACCGCGTCGACCAGCTCTACACCCGAAGCTTCGTCGAATACAACGAATTCGCCCGTCTCGGTGTCGATCGCGGTGAGCCGCATCGGTCGCTGCGGCCAGTCGTGCGAGGGCAAGCGCGCAGCGATCACGGCGCGCCGGACGGGCTCGGGAACGGTCTCGGTTTGCAGTGCGACCGCACCGATGCGCTGCAGTCGTCCCTGCGTCCGGTCCAGTCCCGCAGTGCGCGGCTGACGCAGCGCCGCCAGAAACAGCTCGGTGATGGCCTCGATGTCGACCCCCGGATCGATCTCCGCCGACGTCTCGGCGAGCTGCCGCTCGAACAGCGCTTCCAGCGTTTGGCCGCTGCTGATCTGCGCCGCGACCGCCGCCCCTGCCGATGTTCCGACCAGGACGTCGGAGTCCAGCAGCAGCCGGGCCGCCGTCGGCAACTCGTCGGCGATGCCCCGCAAAACGCCTGTCTCCCAAGCGATTCCGGCAATTCCTCCGCCGGCCAGGACAAGTGCGCGTCGGGTCGTCACGTCCACCCACTCTGCCAGCCCGGCTCAGGGCAGCCGCCGGGTGCCTGGCAGGGCGTGCTGCGCGCGCTCCACCGGGTTGCTCAGCTCGTCGCGGCGCAGCAGCTGCCGGGGCGGATCGGGCAGCACCACACTGCGGTTGACCTGCAGCCCGGCGTCGACGTGGACCAGTTCCCCGGGAGCCAGCAGACACCAGCGCGGGTCGTCGTCCATCGGCTCGGTGGCAAACACCACCGTCGAGCGCTCCCGTAGCCGTTCCGAGCGGGCGTGGATTCGCTTGGTGGTCAAGTCGAATTCGGGCATCCCGTCACGCCGCCGGTCCAGCAGAAAGAGCTCGTGGGTCTGCGGATACCGCAGCGCCCACATCTGGGTGGCCGTGCTGAGCAGGATGTTGACGGCATAAATCGGCACATTGGCGGCCAGCCAGCGCACCGCGTCAACCAGACCGGCCGTCACGTCGCCGCCGTGGGTGCGAATCGATGCGGTGATGAGCGCGAAAACCCGCTCGGAATCGGTCTGACCCAGAACCAAGTCGTCGGCGCCGACCTCGCGCAATCGTTCGTCGACGACATCCAGCCCTTCCAGCACGCCGTTGTGCGCGAAGATCCGGCCGTCCTGCAGGAACGGGTGGGTGTTGTGCACATCGAGTGCGCCGGTGGTGGCATAGCGGACGTGGGCGATGAAGGTGGTGCCGGTCAGTTCGTGGGCTTCGGTAGCGAAACACGGGTCTCGCCAGGCCGCTAACGGTTCTTTGTGCAGCTGCGGCCGGCCGTGTTCGTCAAAGACGCCCAGCCCGGTGCCATCGGGGTTCCTGCGGCTTTGTTCGGCCAGGCTGTCCGGGGCGTCCAGCAGCCAGAACGTCGCGTTGACGGCGTCGGTCCCCGCGTGCAGGCCAAAGAGTCGACACATGGTGTCGACGGTAGCGACGCTCAGACCGACAACAAGCCGGACAGCTCCCGCAGCGCCTTGCGCGCATAGCCTTCCCACAGCACTGCGAACAGCGGCAGCACCTGCGCGGACACCGCGGACTTGGGCTGGATGGTCCAGCGCCAGGTGACCTCGGTCCCCCCGTCAACCGGGAGGAAGACGAACGCGCCCTCGACGGTCGAAATCAGCTGTGCCAATGGGCCTTTGATGTCGGTGAGCCGATAGCCGAACGACTTCGGCGGCTCCACGCTGATCAGTTCTTCGCGTACGCTGCCGCCCCCGGCCATCCGCAGCGTGCGGGTCTGGCCCACCGCACCCCATTCCCCGTCCTGGCCGAGGACCTGCTTAACCGGCGGGAGCGGCCCGTGCCAGTTACCGAAGATCGCCGGAATCGGCGCCGGCAGGGTTCTATCGAACGCCTCCTCGACACCCACCGGTATGACTAGCGATTGTTCGACCACGAGTGACTGTGCCCCACACGTTGCCCAACCGGCGGTGCGCAATCCTTGCAGGATCGTGGAATCTGCTGGTGACGCCCGTTACCGGGCGCCGGGGACCAGTGCGGTCAGCCGAACTTGGCCTCCTGGTCGGCGGCGGCGGTGACCTCGGCCAGCAGGTTGAGCCGGATGGCGAGCCAGAGCGTGAACTGGTTCTCCGGTTCGCGGATGTCCAGGCCGATCGTGTGGGAAATCCGGTCCAGCTTGGTCAGCAGGGTGTTGCGGTGGACATTGAGGGCACGCGCGGCCTCGGTGATATTGCCGCCGTGGGCCAGGTAGCCGGTCAGCGTCTCGAGTAGGTTGGGGCCTCCGCGCAGCGGCTCGATGAACTCCTGAACCAGTCGCCGGCTGTTCTCGGTGTCGGCGATCTCGGTGAGCACGGTGAAGCTGCGCAATTCCTGGTAGGAGATGGCGCTGGTGCGTCCGAGCCGACGAGCGATGCCCAGCGCGATGCGGGCCTCGCGGTAGCTGTCGGAGACCTTGCTCGCACCCCGCGAGGGCCGGCCGTAGGAGACGGCCACCGCGGCACGGCAGCGCTGCTCCAGTTCGCTGTACATGGACTTGGCGAAATCGGCCATTTGGCGCGCCAACGCCGCGTCGTCACCCTCCTGCAGGGTGCGCACCACCACCAGGACATCGCCGATGACGGTGGCATCGGTGTGCACCGAGGCATCCGCGCTGATGTTGGCGGCGTAGCGGGCCAGTCGGATCATGGCCGCGGCCGGGTTCCCGCCCACCGCATGCGGCAGCGCGCCGTGCGCGACGAAAACCCCGAAGGGCGAATCGATGTCGATCTCGTGGTGGTCGGCGCGGGCCCGCAGCTCGTGCTCGCTGGAGAAGCTGCCGTGCACCAGGGCTTGGACGAAGTCGCCGCGGGCACGCTCTTCGGCCTCATCGACACTGCGCTGGCGCAGCATCTCCGACCCGATCACCGCCGTCGCTTGTTCGGTGACGATGCGGTGCCGGACCAGGTCCTGACCGCCCACGGCGGTGGAAGGAACCAGGATGACGACCCAGCCTTGGGATGCCTTGCCGAACTGGATGGCGCTGGCGATGCACGTCCACACGCTGCCGCGCGGGCCGGGCACCTGCTCCACGCGCGGGCCGTGGGGGCTCTGGCGTCGCGCGGCCGGCACACCGGTGGCAAGCATGCGGCGCACCGAGTTGGACAGCGTCTCGACGGCTTCCGGAGCCAGTCCGTTCTGGGCGACCACCTGGCCGCGGGCGTTGAGCGCCAGTGCGGGGTTGCGGGCCAGATTGGATACCTCGCGAATGAGCATCTGCAGGCCCGCACCCCGGTGGAACAGCCCGGCCAGCGCGGCGTAGACCTGCGTGGAGTAGCGCATCGCCTCCAATTCCTGGCTGAGCGTCCGCTCGGCCAGCAGCCGGCTGAGCGCGGCGAAGCCGACCGGGAACGCCAGCTCGATCACGACCAGCCCACCGGGCAGTCCGTTGCGGGGGAAGTCGGCCGGGATCCGGCCGTCGACCACCAGCATGGTGGCGCCCCGAGCGACGGCCGCGGTCAGCATGGCGCCGTTGGCTGTCAGAGCCTCAGGCCGCGCATAGAGGGCGACGGCGTCAAGCGACTCCGGTCGCGGCGGAACTTCAGTCAACGGCAGCATCCAGGTCAACTCGCGATCGAGTTGGTCGGAGCCGGCCACCACACGGGCAGCAGACATCAGCGGCTCGTCGAGCAGTCGCTGAATCGTCAATCCACCGGTGTCGATCGATGGCGCAAGGCAATGGGTGATCGGAGCTGCCATGATCTGTCCTCCTGTCGACAAACGCCGAGATTGGCAATCACTGGCAATCCCGTTGTGCCGTGCGGTAACTGAAAAGTTCACGTGCAGAAGGTAATTCGATTGGCAATAAGTGCGAGGACCCGCTCGGCCCATCCGCTCGTCGGCTTCAATGGGGGGACGGTGCCCGCACCGGGGTGACCATCCTCACACGCCGAGTCACTAGCTGGGATTCGCTCAGGACTGCTAAATTATTGCTAGATCCGAATGTTTCTTCCGCCCAACTTCTGCCTATCAAACAGTTACCGACTGCAACTTTATGGCTCGGAAGCTTATGGGCCTGTGATCCGCGTCGCAAGAGGCGCGCTTGAGAAAATTCCTGTGAGTTTCCTTAACTGACTTGACCGCTAGCGGGTTCGTCGCGTTCAATTCGCATTTCGCCCGCGGGCTTTCCCGGTTTGACCAGGCCTTCGAGGCCGGCACGGGGTTGAGAACTCGCATTTAGTTCGCGTTGCTAACGCCCCTTCCGAAGGCGCAAAAAACTTTCTGGACGAGGCTGGATGGGGCGCTCCCGGCGCCGCGGCGACGGGCTTGTCGGGCCGCGATGGCGCCTCCAGGTCAGGGGCTGGGCCGTGATTAGACACGGTGCACGCTCTCCCGGTGTGACCTGACGATCGGCTCGATGATGCGCAGTTGTGCGGCGATCTGACCGCGGGCCTGATCAGCGTCGTAGCAAGCCTGCAGGTTGATCCAGAACATGTCGGCTACGCCCAGGGCACGTGCCAGCCGCAGCCCGGTGTCGATGCTGATAGCGCGTTTGCCGTGGACGATGTCGTTGATGCGCCCCGGCGGCACATTGATGGCCCGCGCGATCCGGTACTGGCTGATCCCGAATCGTTCGAGGAACTCGGTGTGCAGAATTTCGCCGGGGTGGACCGGCCCAGCTTCGTTCCACATGTGGCCCTTCCCTTGCCCTTCGTGATTTCCCGGCCTGCGAGCGCTGTTCCGCAGGCCGGCTCGGAGGTGGAGCCGGCGCCATCGTCGCCGCCAACTCCACCGGACCAATCCCGGGCCGGGCCACACCCGGCACGGCCACCCGCGCAACAAACACCATGTGTGGAGCGGCATTTCAGCAACCCACTCCCCTTGTTGTCCACTCACGCTATGCAGTCGACAGGGTCTCGTCCAGTAGAAGGTTGCGAAGATATCCTTGCACCACTTGCAAGCGTGCAGGGACGCTGTCGCCCTGTGCCACATGCCCTTTCGAGGCGTCCTTGCCGGTGCCACGCCTCGCCCGTGACGGTGTGTCGTTGCGTCGCAGAGAAGCCATTGAATCCATCTTGGGTTCTGATCTGTTGCGTGCCGGCTGCAGCGAGGATAGGCTTGCCGCCCAACATATTTGACCAGCGGAGGTAACGGTGTCGTTCGATGCGCACTTCCACATCATCGATCCGGCCCACCCGCTCGTCCCCAACGAAGGCTTTGTGCCACAGCCGTTTACGGTCACCGACTACCTGCGGCAGGCCGCGCCGTACGACATCACCGGCGGCGCGGTGGTTTCCGGTTCCTTTCAGGGTTTCGACCAGGGGTACCTCGTCGACGCCTTACGCCAGCTCGGGCCCGGATGGGTCGGCGTCACCCAGCTGGATCCGGCGACGTCCGATGAATACATCGTCGAGCTGGATCGGGCTGGGGTCCGGGCGGTGCGCTTCACACTCGCACGTGGCGGGTTCCTCGACGTCGACTTGGCGATGCGGGTGCACGACGTCGCCGGCTGGCACACCGAACTCTACGTCGACGCCGCACAATTGCCCGAACTCGCGCCGGAGCTGAGCAAGCTACCGCGGATAAGCGTGGACCATCTCGGGCTGAGCCGCGCGGGCCTGCCCCACTTGCTCGACGCTGTGGATCGCGGATTGCGAGTCAAGGCAACGGGTTTCGGCCGTCTTCAGCTGGATATCGCCGATGCGCTGCGCCGCGTCGACGCCGTCAACCCGCACGCGCTGCTGTTCGGAACCGACCTGCCCGGCACCCGCGCTCCGCGCGCCTTCGCCATGGCCGACCTCGACTTGATCACCGACACGCTCGGAGACAGCGCCTTGCAGCGGCTCAGCGACAATGCCCGGTCCTGGTATCGACCGGAATAAACGAAATGCGTTTCCACCGGCCGGCGGCTATTTCATTGGGCAGGACAATTACACGCAATTGCGCACCACGTCGCCCGCTTTGCATTACCGCAATTGTTGCGGAGTTGACGCACTGACGTCTAGTAGAAGACTTCGATCAAACCCTTGTGTGCCGTGCAAACGTGGTCGTGACCTGGCCGGAGCCCGCTAGTGGTCTTGGTCGGGAAGGCCGCACGACGCGATTGCGGTGTCGCGAAACGCCGCCGCCGAGGGCGGCAGATACCTATTGCTCATCCAACCCACCGCAATGGGTCTGACCAGGTCTTTGTCGTCGACGGCGATCTCGACGATGTCGGGGGGCCGGGTCGATGCCCGCGGCATGATGCCCACACCCAGGCGCGCCCCGATGAGGCCGCGCAGGGTGGCCATGTCCGTTCCCTCGAAGGCGATCGTGGGTGTGATCCGGTGCCGCGCGCAGGCGTCGTCGAAAATCCTGCGCAGGGTGAAACTGCGGTCGAAGACGATGAAGGGCTGGCCCGCGAGTTCTTCAAAGCCGATCAACTCCCGCCCGGCCAGTGGGTGTTCCTGGTCGACGACGGCATACAACCGCTGGGTGAACAGGCTGTGCCACTTCACCCCGGGCGACTCGTCGAAAGTCATGGGGTAGCTGATGCATACGTCGATCAGGCCGGTCGCCATATCGCTGACCAGCGCGGGGCCGGGTCGGTGGTGCAGCTCGAACCGTGCTGCGGGGAATTGGTCGTGATGCCGGCGGATCAGCCTGGGCACCGTGGCAACCCCGAGGGAGGCCAAGAACCCCAGGGCCACCGTCCCGGCGTCGACCCCCGCGAGCTGGCGCACCCCGGACATCGCGGTATCAAGGCTGCGCTGCGCGGCCAGGCTGGTGCGCAGGAACGCCTGCCCGAACCGGTTGAGTTCATTGGCCCGGCCGCGCCGGGTGAACAGTTCGACCCCGATTTCGGACTCGAGCATCGCGATGGCCCGGCTGACCGCCGATTGCGACACGGCCAGACGTTCAGCGGCATCGCGCAGCGTGCCGACTTCCGCGACGGTTTGGAAATAGCGCAATTGATAAAGCTCCACCACGGCAATCACAGTACTTTCAAAATGCGGACGCCGATATACGGTGCAAACGCCATTTCTCAGGCCAACAGGTAAGCGGACAGTTTCTCCAGCGTTCGGCGCGCGTAACCCTGCCACATTTTGCCGAAAGCCGGCAGCACCGGCGCCGACAACACCGACTTCGGGTGCAGCGTCCATTGCCAGGTCACCTGGGTTCCGGTGCCGGCGGGAACGAAGCTCCAAATGCCGTCCACCGAGCTCACCAGGGGGGCCAGCGGGCCCTTGATGCCAGAGAGCGTGTAACTGAACGACCGCGGCCGGTCCACGCTGGTCAGCTTTTCGCGCACGCTGCCACCGCCGACCATGGTGATGACGCGGGTCTGGCCGGCGGCATCCCAGTCGCCGGTCTGGTCCTCGATGCCCTTGATCGGTGGGATCACCCCGTACCAGTGCGAACAGATGACTGGCAGCGGTACCGGCATCGTGCGGCTGAACGCCGCGTCGACATCGACTGGTATTGCCAGTGATTGGGCGACGACTACATCTTTGGCCATTGCAGTGATTCCCTATCGTCGGTGTCAGCGACCCAGCTCCGGCGCGGCGCGGCCGGTGATGAGCGGCAGATCGAAGAAACTCTGAATGCCCGCCGGCGCAGCGCAAGTGGCGGGGACGGCGTTGACGCAGTGCGCCGCGGTGGCGACGATTCCGGGGTTGCTGATCAGTCCCGCTTCGACGCTCTCGGGCTGCCACCCCTTGATGGTGACGAACGTGTCCGGGTTGCCCCGCACCTCTATCTCATAGCGCTCTCCCGCCGGCCCGAAAGCCCAAGGCGGATCGAGGTTTTCGTCGCCCATCAACCAATTCACGGTGATCTCGACGACAACGGTGTCGCCGACCAGCGCGACCCAGTGGAAGCGGCGCCCGGCGACCTGCCCGGGCTCGATCACCCCGATCGGCGAGTCGATTGGCGCGGTGGCGACGGCGACCTCTTGCGAGGCGTGAATCTCGGGGTCCGCGGCGAATCCCAACCGATCCACGCACAGCCGCACCGACTGACTGAAACCGCCGTTGAGCAGCTTTTGCATCGGCCCGGTCAAGGCGCTGTCCGGGGTACCACCGAACCCCATCACATAGCGCAGCACATCCGGTGCGCCGTAGGTGCGCAAGTCCGAAAACTCCTCGGAGCGAACGAAAGTCACGCCGGTCGACATCACCGACAACAACAATGGGAACAACTCGGTGGCTGCGCCGGGCCCTATGCCGGCGCCGTGCAGGGTCGCGTTTCCGGCCTGTGCGGCGACTTCCAGTGGCGCGGCTTCCTTCTCATTCGGGTAGAACCAGCCGAGGGGGGTGACGACGTTCTTGCCTGAGCGCAACAGCGCGGCCACCTCGTCGGGACTGGGCATCAGCGGTGCGTAGATCACCGCGTCGGCGTCGAGCGCGAGGATGTCGTCGATGCTGTTGGTCGCGATCA
The DNA here is from genome assembly GCF_002086155.1 of Mycobacterium angelicum. Classification (GTDB taxonomy): domain Bacteria; phylum Actinomycetota; class Actinomycetes; order Mycobacteriales; family Mycobacteriaceae; genus Mycobacterium; species Mycobacterium angelicum. Next base: position 23,640 of record NZ_MVHE01000007.1, read on the forward strand.
CGCCAAGCGGTGCGGCACCGATGATCTCGCCGACGTCTTTGCCGTCCTTGGCTTCCGAATGCACCCAGCAGCCGGCGAGTTCGAGTTCGGGATGCTCGAGAACGCCTTTGATGGCGGCCACCCCGACCGATCCGGTCGCCCACTGCACAACCCGCAGACTCATGCTGACCTTTCTACCGCGCGTATTAGTCGCGCGCCTCGGTGACGTCGTACCCGCCGTCGGCGTAGCGCGCCCGGATGGCCTTCTTGTCGTACTTGCCCACGCTGGTGCGCGGAATCTCGCCGGCGAACGCCCAGCGTTCCGGGAGCCACCAGCGAGCTACCTTGTCCGCCAGGAACTTTCGTAGCTCCTGCGCACTGACAGCGCCGCCCTCCCGGACCACGACCACTGCCAGCGGCCGTTCCTCCCACCGCTCATCGGGCACCCCGACGACGGCGGCCTCGACCACGTCGGGGTGGGCGATCAGATGATTCTCCAGCTCGACCGAGGAGATCCATTCCCCGCCGGACTTGATGACGTCCTTGGACCGATCGGTCAGGGTGATGAACCCGTACTCGTCGATGCGGCCTACGTCCCCGGTGCGCAGCCAGCCGGAGTCGAATTTGGAGGCGTCATGTCCCCGGTAGTACGCGCCGGCGATCCACGGGCCCCGAACCTCCACCTCGCCCACGGCGTCGCCGTCGTTGGGCAGCACCTGGCCGTCGTCGTCGACGATCCTGGTTTCCACCCCGCATACCGGCTGCCCCTGGGTCCCGCGGAACGTCCAGTGCTGATGCTGCGGGGCGTCCGGCGGCGGCCAGGCCATGGTGGCCAACGGTGAGGTCTCGGTCATGCCCCACAGCTGGCGGATCTGGACGTCGTGTTCGTCCTCGAAAGTCCGCATCAGCGACACCGGAACCGCCGAGCCGCCACAGGCGACCAGCCGCAACGAGGACATGTCGTGGCCGGGATCCTTCTCCAGGTGATGCATGACGTCGTTCCAGATGGTCGGTACCGCACCGGCCAGCGTCGGACGCAGGTTCTCGACCATGTGAATCAGCGACGGCGCATCGAGATGCCGATCGGGCAGCACCAGGTCGGCACCGGCCATCAGGGCCGCATACGGCAAGCCCCAGGCGTTGGCGTGGAACATCGGCACGATCGGCAGCACCCGATCGCTGGATCCCACCCCGATGCCGTTGGTGGTACACGCCGCCATGGTGTGCAGGAAGCTCGAACGATGGCTGTAGACAACACCTTTGGGGTTGCCGGTGGTGCCGCTGGTGTAACACATGGCGGCCGCGGACTTCTCGTCGATCTCGGGCCACTCGAAGTCCACCGGCTCGTTGGCGATCAAATCGGCATAGCGCAGCACGCTCTTGCCCGACTGCAGCAGCGGCGCGGTGTCGCCCTCCCCCACCGCGACCACGGTGTGCACGGTTTCCAGCTCGCTCAGCACAGGCGCCAAAAGCTTGGCCAGCGACATATCCACCAGGACGACGCGGTCCTCGGCCTCGTTGGCGACGTAGGCGATCTGCTCGGGGAAAAGACGGATGTTGAGGGTGTGCAGAACCGCGCCCATCGACGGCACCGCGAGGTATACCGCCAGGTGTTCGGCGTTGTTCCACATGAAGGTGGCGACTCGCTGGTCGCCGTCAATGCCCAAGCGGCGCAACGCATTCGCCAACTGCGCGGCCTGCTGGCCCACCTCGCGGTAGGTGATGTGACGGTAACCGTCGCCGGTCGCAGTGGTGACCCTGCGTGCCCCGTGCACCCCGCAGCCGTGCCTCATGATCGCGGTGATCGTCAACGGATAGTCCTGCATTGTGCTGTCCATCGATGTACCGCCCTAATGGGTCTCGGCGCCCCTCATGTCCGCCCGCATATCCGGCTCGCCGAATGCTATCGCCGTGGGCCGGCATGAGAAACCCCGGGCCACACGGGCCCGGGGCATCAGAGGTTAAGGCCCAATCAGGCCCGAATCAAGCCCCGAATCAAGCCAAAGCCGGCTCGTACTGCAGCAGTTCGGGCAGGAACCAATCGACCGACCTGCTGCTTTCCAAGGCGAGCTGCTCGTTGTCGGCCGCCACTGCCGGGGTAAGCGTGACCGTGCCGGTGTAGTCGGCGATGTAGAGGTACTTGCCGTCCGGACTTTCCGTCACGCAGGAGGGCTGGCTGGCCCTGATGGTCCCGATGACGTCCTGCGTGCGGGTGCAGAGCACCGTGACGCGATCCTCGCTGACCACATAGGCGCGGTCGCCATTGCCGCCGACGGTCAACCGGGTGACGAGGCCGCCGATGTCGCCGATCTTGATGGTGTCGGCGATCTGGTAGCTGCGGGTGTCGATCACGTCCACCAGCGCGCTGAAATCGTCACCGCAGCTGGCGACGTACGCGATGGCGCCGTCGGGGCTCAGCGCGACGTCGCGGACCGAGGCACCGATCTCAATGGTCTCCAAGACGCGCAGACCCGGCTGCGCGGTGTTGCTCCGCGATTTGGGGCTCTTCTTGCGCCACCGCGAGCGGCTGCCGGCGCGTCCGCCGTTGTCATCGGCCTGCGCGCCGGTGGCGATCACGACGAGCTGACCACCCTCGGGCCCGTTGGTGCCGACGTAGAGGCGAGTCCCGTCGGAGCTGACGCGCACGCATTCGGTGGCAGTGCCCGGGGTGGTAGCGATGTCGATCACCTCGACCCGCTCGGTGCCGGTGTCCAGCACCGCGACGTCGGCGCCCCGAACACCGTTGCGGCTGGCGTAGACGTGCTTTCCGTCGGGGCTGACCGTGAGGTCGCTCAGGCTCAGGGCCAGCGGGTGGTTGGCGATGACCGTGTTGGTGGACATGTCGATGACGCCGATCGAGTCGTACGCCGCTGACACGGTGCTGACGTATGCGCGGCCGGCGCCCATGGCGATGGCGAAGGGCTCGTCGATTCCGGCGACGGTCTGCATGACCCGGCAGGTGTCGGTGTCGACGATCGAGACGCTGTTGTCGCCGTGGTTGGTCACCAGCAGTCGGCTGCCGTCGGCGCTGATGTCCATGCCGCTGATCGGACCGTGTTTCACGGCGATTTCGACGGTGACCGGGGCGTCCGGCGTGGGGTCGAAATCGAAGAGCTGAACGTCTCCGCCGTCTCGAACGGCCTGCCGGCCCTTGCTAGCGCTCATATTGGCACCGCCTTTGCTGTTAGCGTCAAACCTCCGCCGGGATTTTCCGGATCAGCACCAAATAGGCGCTGTTTGAGACTTCCTTTGCACAGATTCTAACGATCGAATTAGGGCGGCAAAGATTTCAATTTGATTGTTGTTACCTACGTCACTTTCTGAGCTCAGGTTCCACTCAGGCTATCGCTGTCAAATATGCAAGTAGACGCATGTCAGCAACCGGTATAAACGGTTTGAACTGCTGGTATATACTTATTGGTTAATTCGTGAGCGCAGCCCACTCAGGCGTCTAGATAAGAGTTTCTTATAATTGCCGATATTTAGAGGCAAATATCACACAGGCCCCACAGGCGATTCGCAGATTGTTATTTTGCCGTGCTGTTCTGCGAAACAGTTGCCCTGCCGAACCATCGGATAATCGCTGCGTGCAGCCGGTCCCGGCGCCGGCGGCCCACGATGACGATGTCGTCGCGCCCTAGCTGAATTGGGTGCGCGGCCGGGCCAGCGGGGTGCCGTCGACGATGATGTCCAGCTTCTCGTTGTAGAACGCGACCAGGCCGGCGATCGGGGCGACGGCGGGCAGCGGGTAGTGATACGTCCAGGCAAGGTCGGGATGCACGGTCTCGCCGGTGCGCACCGACCAGTAGCCCGACGTCGTCCCCTTGTAGGGGCACAGCGTCTGCGTCGAGGTGGGTTCCAGATGTTCGAAGGCGACATCCGTCGGGTCGATGTAATACCTTGTGGGCAAACCCGTTTCGAAGAGCAACACCGGAGTACGGGTGTCGGCCAGCGCGACGCCATCGAGCTCCACCCGGATGTGGCGGTGCGAGCGCAGCGCGTCGACCCGTGAATACGGATTGCGCGGGTGGCCATAGATCTGCTCGTCCTCTTCGAACCAGCGCAGCGGATCCCACTCGAATCGCACGGTTCCCGCGACTGGACTGTCGGTGCCGGCGTCGAATACCCGGGCGGCCGACTTGTGCACCCCGCCGGCGCCGACCAGCGAGTGCAGCCGTGATTGACCGAATTGCACTTTCTGCGGATGGTCCTCGTCACGCAGAAATTCCGCGCGGACGTCGGCCAGCGGCACGTAATACGCTGGGTAATAAGGGATTTCCCACACATAGCGGGCTGCAGTGGTGTCGAAGACCAGCTCATGGCCCAGGTAGCCGCGAACGCGGCGCGGTGCGGGCTCGATTCTTCCTCGGGCAGCGGCCATTTGGGGGTAGTCGTGTTCGGTGCTCATGGCTTCCTACTGATTCTTGGCGGCGAGGCCGGCCGGGGCATGACCGATGGCGCGACGGATGGCGTCGGCCAACGCCAGCGCGCTCTCCTCGGTGAGTTCGAGCGCCACCCGCGCGGACGGGCCGAGTTCGGGGTTGAGCACGTCGATGTTGACCGTGTGACCGTAGGGTGCGTGGACGGGGTGGTCGACGTACACCGTCGCGCGGTTGGCGCCGAACCATCCCGTTGCGCCTTTGCCACTGCCGTCGATCTCGACGTGTTCGGTGAGATATGTGCACATGTGTTGGGCCGCCTAGCCTTTCAGGTGAGTGGTGAAGAACTGGTCGATGCGGCGCCAGCCGTCGACAGCGGCTTCCGGGCGGTAGGCCGGACGGTCGACGGAGAAGAAGCTGTGGCCCGCGCCGTCATAGGAGTGGAACTCGTGCGGCTTGTCCAGCCTGGTCAATTCGGCGTCCAGGGTGGCCACGCCGGCCGGCGGCGGGAACCGGTCCTCCGCGCCGAACAGGCCCAGCATGGGACAGCTCAGGTTCGGCGCGAGCCCGAGTATCGGCTGCATGGTTTTGGGCATGCCTTCTGGCGCATCCTCGACAATGAAGGCGCCATAGCAGTTCACCGCGGCGTCCAATTGCAGCGAGCAGGCCGCCAGGAATGCGTGCCGCCCGCCCGAGCAGTGCCCGATGACGCCGAATTTCCCGTTCGCGCCGGGCAGCGAGCGCAAATGCCCGACGGCGCCCGCGACGTCGCCGACCAGCCGGTCGTCGGGCACGCCGCCGGCTGCCCGGGCGGTAGCGGCGGCGTCGTCGGGCTCGGCGCCGGGGGCTTCGCGTGAGTAGAGGTTCGGCGCGACGGCGTGCAAGCCGCTGACCGCCAGCCGCCGGACGAACTCCTTGGTCTCGCGGTCATAGCCGGGCATGTGGTGGATCCAGACGACACCGCCCCGGGAACCCTCGGCGAGCGGCATCGCACGATAGGCCTCGATCTCGTCGCCACCGTGGCCGGTGATGGTGATCGTCTCCGCGCGAATGGCATCTGGACTGAACGCATTCATGGTGCTCCCTGGGGTCCGTGGACGGCTGCCGCCCGTCCAACTTATCGAGTAGCGTCTAGCCGTGGCGCTCAGGCGGGAAAGCCCGATTCGGGGACGACGGCTGGGGCTCTTTGAGGCACTGTTCGAACGCTTTGCGATGAGCCGGGCCGGTTATGTGTTCATGCTCAGGCTGGCACCGCATATCGACAAGGCGGTGATTCCCCGGACCCGTGGCCGGCTGAGTTCGGCGGGGTTCGACCGGGTCGGGCTGGTCACCAGTACCGGTGCCAAGACCGGACAGCAGCGCACACATCCGTTGGCGTTGCTGGAAGTCGGCGACGGGCTGCTCGCCATCGGCTCCAACTATGGGCGGCCCAATCATCCGGCCTGGAGCGCCAATCTGCTGGCGTACCCAGAATGCACGGTCGAGTTCAAGGGTCCGCCCAAGCCGCACCGCGCCGAGCTGCTTACCGGCGACGCGCGTGCGCAAGCCTGGGCGGACGCGGTCGACTTCTACGCCGGATATGAGAGCTACCGCAGCAGTTGTGCGCCACGCGAAATCAGGATCTTCCGCCTCACAGCACGCTGATCGGGATAGTCATCGATTCCGGTTTGGCGGGCAGCATGGTGGTATCCACCGAGAGAATCTCGCCGTTGTCCTGAGTGCCGTTGGGCAGCGTCTTGGGTTTGAGACGCAGCGTCGGATTGTCTGCGGCCAAACCGGCCAGTCCGTAATTGCTGTCGTTGGCGACGACTATCGTCTTTCCGCCGTCCGGGGTGATCAGGCCGTCGATCTGGTCGTGGCCGAAGAAGTAGCCCTTGGGCGACAGTGTGCGCAGCAATTCGCTGAGGTCTAGTTTGAGTTCCTTTGTGGCAACGGTGATTCCGGCGGCCTTGAGCTTGGCGATGGCGTCGGCGTCGGTGGTTACGCCGACGAAAGTCTCCAGCGGAACGTTATTGATCAGCAGACCGCCGGCCTCGGCCTGATACGACGACCCCACCACCGTGGAGTGCGGGCCCACATCGGTAGCCCCGGCGACATCGGCCAGGTAGATCTTTTTGTTTGCGTCCGGGGCGAATTTGTCGTCACGTTCGTCGATCAGGAACGTGGTCGCACTCAACGCGGTGATGTCGGATATCGAGACATTCGTCTGTTGCGGATTGGCCAATGGATACAGGTACTCGTGCACGATGCTGCGGTCGACGAGGTTGATGGTCACGATGCGGGTGAATGGGACAGACTTGGCGGGCCCGGTCAAACCCGGCGTTTGAATCGCCGACTGCATGATCCCCACCAATGTGTTGCCGTCCGGCGTGATCGTCAGCCCCTCCATCCCCTGATTCGGGCTGCGCAGCGACAGCTCCCGGGGCAGCGTCCCGTCGAGCGGCGAAAGACGTTCCAGCTCTTTGCCTTTGGCGTCGAAGTGGATGATGTACGGACCGTATTGGTCGGATACCCAGAACGTGCCGTCGGGCCGGGCGACCAGACCTTCGGGATCCACTCCGTATTCCGAGGGGCGCAGCGGCGCGCCGTTGAGATCCACCAGCGCCTCGCCGGTGCTGGCGTGCGGATCGATGAGCCCCACCAGCGGCGAGCCGTCCGGCGCGTGCAGCGTGATGGTCTGCTCCACCGTCGCGATACCGCCGGCGAGTCTGAGCTTGGCGATGTGCGGGTGGTAATCGGGCAGCGGAAGGACCTTCTCGCTCCCGCTACGCCCGTCGACGTTGGGGCCGCGGTCGGTGAGGCCGTAGATAACGTCGGCGGTGCCCGGCACCCCGGCGATCGCCGAACCATGGGCGCCGGCTTTGATCGCGACGCCACCCATGGTGGTCAGCGGTAGCGCTTCTTCGGAGTAGAGCTTGACGGCGTGACTGACGGAGACGGGAAGCTCATCGGTCCCGGTGTAGCCGGCGTCGGGGGTGTAGATCATTTCGCCGTTCGCGCTGTAGGCGATGCTGCCGTGTTTGGGCTTGCCGTAGGCAACCGGTGTGATGCCGCCGGTGGCGGCCAGCATCCGGTCCGGCGGAATGATCAGAGCCGTCCCCTTTGTGGTGCTCAGGTCGACCTTGCCCTGATATTGGGTCGTGGAGTCCGCCGTGCGCGGCACACAGGCCGTCAGCACAACGACCAGAATTCCCGCTGGAATTGACCATCTCGTGTTGCGTCCCATGCACATGGCTTAGCAAGGCTAGTTGACGCGTTGGTGTACGCGAGGCGAGCTAGGCCTTCTTGTCGCGCACTTTGTAGGACGAGGGCCACGATTTTCGCGATTCGTCGCCGGTCAGCGGAGTTCCCATCCCGCCGACTTTGACGTTGTAGGCCTCCTTACCCGGGCCCACTTCGCGATTGGCGTGTTCCTGGGCGAGGTAATACAGCTCGTCGATGGTGGCTTCGTCGTAGGCGACGAACGAGGTTTCCCGGGCGACGTCGTCGATACCTTGCAGCATCCGGTCCGGCAGGTAGCGCGACGCCAGGGCGGCCGCACCGAGCAGGGAGAACGGAATGACCCAGTAGCAGATGAACGACAGCGGCGTCTTGGTGTCCAGAATCGTCGCGTTGCCTTGCACGATCGGCGGGATCGCCGCCGACACGGTCATACCGGCGAAGGCGGCCACCCAGATCCACGTCAAGACGGTGGTGATCCGATTGAACAACTCGGTCTTGACCACGTCGGGTGGTTGCTCCGCGGCCGCGAATTCGCGCACGAACGGTTTACCGATCAGCACGCCGACCAGTGCCACCAGGAAGATCCCGGCGTTGCTGAGCGGCTGTATCCACCGCGTCATGAAGGCATCGCTGAGCGTGAAGGTCAGCACCGTCAACACCACAAATGTGGCCACCGCGCCGATTTCCAGCGTGCGGCCCGGTTTCCCAGTGGCGCGCCCGATGGCGAACACGGCGAGAGCGATCAATAGCGCGACCGCCACGGCGATCGAGAAGGGGACGTTACCGACGAGCACCCAGTAGACGATCCAGGGCGCGAAACCAAAGAGCAGGCCCACGAAAAGTCAGTGTATGGGCTGCGGTTCGGGCGTTACGGCAGTGCCTGCGGAGCTACCAGGAACTTCTCGCCGGTGGCGCGCTTGACATAGCGATTGAACGCATCCGGTTGGAGCATGCCGGCCAATGAGACTTCCTGGGTGTAGGTGCTGGCGAAAGTGGTGGTGAGTTCGGCGGCCACCCGGGCCCGCAGCCGCGCGATCGCCTCCGCGCCGACGCTCTGCAGGAACGGGGTCAGCAGCCAGCCGCCGACACCCCAGGCCATGCCGAAGTTGCGGGTAAGCGTCGTGGGACCCGTGTCGAGCGAGCCGTAGATGTACACCTGCTTGTGGACGCTCGACCCGTAGCGGGAGTAATTTGCTGCGGTGGCGTTGGCCGCTTGTTCCATGCCGTTGAGGATCTGACTTGCCAGCGTGCCCCCGCCGGTAGCGTCGAACGCCAACGTCGCCGACGTCGCTTTGAGTGCCTCGACGAGATCTGCCGAGAACGACGGCGACGTCGAGTTCAGGACATGGACCGCGCCGAGCGAGCGCAGCAGCTCTTCCTGGTCGGGCTTGCGGACGATGTTGACGAGCGGCACCCCGTCTGCGTTGCAGAGCTTGACCAGCATCTGGCCCAGATTCGACGCCGCCGCGGTGTGCACCAGAGCCGAATGTCCTTCGCGGCGCATGGTTTCCACCATTCCGAGCGCTGTCAACGGGTTGACGAACGACGACGCCCCGTCCCTTGCCGGCGTCCCGTCGGGCAACACCAGGCATGCGGCAGCAGGGACCACCCGGTATTGGGAATACATTGCGCCGCCGGCGATTCCGACCGTCTTGCCGATTAGAGCCTGGGCCTCCTGGGACGAGCCCGCGGCGACGACGGTGCCCGCGCCCTCGTTGCCCACCGGAAGCGATTGGTCCACACGCGCCGAAAGCGCGTGCAGAGAGCCCGGGGCCAACTTCGCGGTGACGACGGGGCGCTGCGGCGTGCCGGACACCGTCGCGGTCGACATGTCGGCGCTGGCGATGAGCAGGCCCAGGTCTGACGGGTTGATCGGCGCGGCTTCCACCCGGACCAACACCTCGTAGTCGCCGGGGGCGGGAATTTCGACGTCGTGCAGTGACAGCTCGAGCGTCTCCTGCGTAGTCACCAACGAACGCAGTTCGAGTGCGGTGCCGGGCAAGTCTGTGGTCATGGGTGGGGCCTCCTCAACTCGTTATGGCGTCGACGTAGAACCATCGGCCGGCGCGCCGCTGGAAACGACTGCGCTCATGCATGCTCCCAGGGCGGCCCGCGGACTCGAAGCTGGCGGCGAACTCCACCTCCCCGAGATCGTCCGCCGGCCCGCCCCCCACGGTGTCGATCACGTCGAGCCCCGTCCAGGTGGTGCCCGGGTTGACAGACACATCGTGCGGCCGCGTACGGGGGTGCCAGGTGCGGAACAGGTAGTCGGCGTTGCCGTAGGCGTAGGCCGAATATCTGGACCGCATCAATTCCTCGGCCGATCGCGCCTGCCGTTGGCCGTGGTGCAGCGGCTCACAGCACGCGTGATAGCCGGCTCCGCTGCCGCACGGGCACGGCGGCTCTTCGAGGAATTCGGCCACGCAGTAAAGCCTGACAGATCGCTATTTAGGACACTCATTTGAGTTCTTTAAAATTTGCTCCTTCGTCAACACGTCGGGCGTACAGTCCCGTCCACTGAATTTCTCTGTGTCGCATTCGAGCATTGGGGCCCGTATGTCAACTTTGCTGATCGCACCCGAAGCTTTGGTGGCCGCTTCGCAGGAACTGACCGGACTCGGGTCGGCGCTGGGAGCCGCGAATTCCGCTGCCGCGGCATCAACGACGCAGGTAGTGGCCGCAGCGGGCGATGAAGTATCGGCGGCCATCGCGAGGTTGTTCGGGTCCCTCGGTCAGGAGTATCAGGTCCTCAGCGCGCAGTCGGCGTTGTTTCAGGAGCAGTTTGCTCGCACTCTGGCCTCCGGCGCCGGCGCGTATGCGGCAGCAGAAGCGGCGAGTGTTTCGCCGCTGCAGTGGTTGGAAGACGCGGTGCTGGGCGTGATCAATGCGCCCACCAACATCCTGCTGGGTCGCCCCCTGATCGGGAATGGCACCGATGGCGCGCCCGGTACCGGAAACAACGGCGGGGCCGGCGGAATTTTGATCGGCAACGGCGGCAATGGCGGCTCGGGTGCGGCGGGCCAAGTCGGCGGGCGCGGCGGTAACGCCGGGCTGTTTGGCAATGGTGGCATCGGCGGGGCTGGTGGTGCGGCCACAGTGACCGGCGGCACCGGCGGAACGGGCGGTGGCGGTGGCGCCGGCGGGTGGCTGGGCGGGTTCGGCGGCGCAGGCGGCATCGGTGGCGCCGGCGCGGTCGGTGGCGACGGCGGGGCCGGTGGTGCTGGTGGCATGAGTCGGGCGTTGGCCGGTTGGGGCGGCGGCGCCGGCGGGGCCGGCGGCGTCGGCGGCGCAGGCTCAGCCGGGGCCTCCGGCGCGGTACCCGGTAACGGCGGCAGCGGCGGCAACGGCGGTGCCGGCGGGACCGGCGGAGGCACACAAGCCTTCTTCAACAGCACCGTTGGCGCGGGCGGGGCCGGCGGCGCCGGCGGGGTCGGCGGCAGCGGCGGAGACGGAGCTATGGGCGCCGTCGGCGGCAACGCGGGACACGGTGGTAACGGCGGCGCCGGGGGCGCTGCGGGCGGCGCGAGCGGCATCGCCGGCAGCGGCGGCGCGGGTGGCGCCGGCGGCATCGGCGGTACCGGCGGCGGCGGTACCTCGACGGCGGGCGATGGCGGTGCGGGCGGCGACGGCGGCACCGGCGGGCTTGCCGGCGCTGTCGGCAGTGGCGGGACCGTCGGTAGTGGTGGGGCCGGCGGCGCGGGTGGCACCGGCGGCGCCGGGCTCCATGCCGCCGATGGCAGCGGCAACGTCGGCGGCCAGGCCGGCAATGGTGGGGCCGGCGGCCAAGGCGGCAGCGCCGGCAACGCCAGTGGCACCGCCGGTAGCGGCGGGGCCGGCGGCGCCGGCGGTGTCGGCGGTACCGGCGGCAGCAGCGCGACCAGTACAGGAACAGGGGGTAACGGCGGAAGCGGCGGGAACGGCGGCACCGGTGGTCTTGCCGGCGCCGTCGGCAGCGGCGGAACCGTAGGCAATGGCGGCGCCGGTGGCGCCGGCGGCACCGGCGCCGCCGGGGCCAATGCCGCCGATGGGAGCGGTAGTACAGGCGGTCAGGCAGGCAATGGCGGCACCGGCGGCAACGGCGGTAACGCCGGTAATGCCAGCGGCACCGCCGGTAGCGGTGGCGCCGGCGGCGCAGGAGGGAGCGGCGGCATCGGCGGCAGCAGTTCGGTAACCGCAGGCGACGGAGGCGGCGGCGGCCAGGGCGGCACCGGCGGGCTGACCGGCACCGTGGGCACCGGCGGAACCGTTGGCAGCGGCGGAACCGGCGGCGCCGGCGGCAAGGGTGGTGCCGGCCTCGACGCCGCCGCGGGCACCGGCGACGGTGGCGGCAAAGCCGGCAATGGTGGCCTCGGCGGCAACGGCGGCAAGGCAGGTGACGCCACCGGCACCGCAGGCAGTGGTGGGGCCGGTGGCGCTGGAGGGATCGGCGGCGCCGGCGGGAGCGGTATCGAAAACACCGGCCTACCTGGCGATGGCGGCACCGGCGGCACCGGTGGGTCTGGCGGCAAGGGCGGCACCGGCGGTGACGTGGGCACCGTGGGCACTGGCGGGTCCGCCGGCAAGGGTGGTGCGGGCGGCACCGGCGGCGGCGGCGGTGAGGGTGGTGCCGCCGGCCCAGGAGCAAAGGCCGGCGACGGCGGTGCCGGTGGTGCCGGCGGCGATGCCGGGCTCGGCGGCAACGGCCCATCCGGAGGCGCGGGTGGCACTGGCGGCGACGGAGGCGCCGGCGGCGCGGGTGGCACCACTGGCGCCCCGGCCGAGGGCGGCTCCGGCGGTATGGGCGGCAAAGCGGGCGCCGGCGGCGGCGGCGGTACCGGCCTCACCGGGGTAGGCGGGGCCGGCGGCGATGGTGGTGTCGGCGGGGCCGGCGGCAGCGGCGGGGATGGCGGTGACTTCGGCGTCGCAACTGGTGGCCAGGGCGGGCGCGGTGGCGACGCCGGGCAGGGCGGCGTCGGCAAGACCGATGGCGGCGTCGGCGGCATAGGCGGCCAGGGCGGCCAAGGCGGCCAAGGCGGAGACCAGGTCGCCGGTGGCGGCACAGCCGGCAATGGCGGCAATGGCGGCGACGGCGGCCTGGGCGGCAAGGGCGGCACCGGTACCTCCGGCGTCGGGGGCGCCGGCGGTACCGGCGGCACTGGTGGCGCCGCCGGCAACGGCGGCGCCGGCGAAAACAGCCGAGGCGGCTTCACCGGCGGGAACGGCGGCGAAGGCGGCAAGGGTGGCGACGGCCTCGCTGGAGGCGGAATCGGCGGCGGCGGTGGCACCGGCGGCGCCGGCGGCTCGGGCGGCGACGGCGCCACCAACACCTTCAGCACGGGCGGCGACGGCGGTATGGGCGGCAAAGGTGGCGACGGCGGTAGCGGCACCGGAGCGGACGCCGCGGGTGGCCACGCTGGGGCGGGCGGCCTCGGCGGTGCCGGGGGCGCCGGCGGCGACGTCACCACCGGCGCTTTCAGTGGCGGTGGCCAGGGCGGCCAAGGCGGGGACGGTGGCACTGGCGGCACCGGCCAGGGCGTCGGCGGCGACGGCGGCCAGGGCGGTGGCGGCGGGGCCGCGGGCAAGAGCGGCACGGGCGGTCAGAGCAACGGCGGCTACGGCGGCAACGGTGGTATGGGCGGCACCGGCGGCAACGGCGTCACCGGCGGTGGAGCCGGCGGCAAAGGTGGCGACGGTGCGGCCGGCGCCGACGGCAGCTCCTCCGCCACGGCGGTCTACAGCGTCGGCGGTGGCGGCGGCAACGGCGGCTTCGGCGGCAATGGCGGCAACGGGACCGGAGTCAATGCAGCAGGTGGCGCCGCTGGGGCCGGCGGCGTCGGAGGCGCCGGGGGCAACGGCGGCGACGTCAGCCCCACCGGGCAAAGCCAAGGCGGCGACGCCGGCCAGGGCGGCATGGGTGGCAGTGGCGGCACCGGCACCGGCGTCGGCGGCAACGGAGGCCAAGGCGGAGCCGGCGGGGCCGCCGGCAATGGCGGCAAGGGCAGCGATAGCAATGGCGGCCGCGGCGGCGATGCCGGATGGGGCGGCGTTGGCGGCGACGGTGCCGCGGGCGGCGGCTCGGGTGGCGACGGTGGCGTGGGCGGTAAGGGCGGCGACGCTGGTGACGCCGAGAACTACAGCTATGCGGACCGCGGGGGTCGTGGCGGCGTCGGCGGCAACGGCGGCAACGGCACCGGGGCGCAGGCCGCGGGTGGCAACGCGGGGAACGGCGGCGCGGGTGGTGCCGGCGGCACCTCCGGGGACGTCACCAACGCCACCGGCCAGACCGCCGGCGACTATGGCGGCAGCGGCGGCAATGGCGGCAAAGGCGGCACTGGAGCCGGCGGCGTCGGCGGCAATGGCGGCGACGGCGGCGACGGCGGTGCCAGTGGGAAAGCCGGCACCGGCGGCCAGTACATCTACTCCGGCGGCGGCGGCGACGGCGGCTGGGGCGGTGATGGCGGCGACGGCTTAACCGGCGGCGGCAAGGGCGGCGCCGGCGGCAAGGGCGCCGATGGCAGTGACGTCACCGGCAGCGCTGCGACCACGCAGCTCGAGGCCGGCTACGGCGGTTGGGGCGGCAGAGGCGGCAACGGCGGCGCCGGTACCGGCGCCGGCTCGACGGGCGGTGACGGCGGGGCAGGTGGCGCGGGTGGCACCGCGGGCGACATCCTGAGCGCCGGCAGCAAAGACCTCGGCACTCCAAATTACTCCGGCTGGGGCGGCTGGGGCGGCGACGGCGGCAATGGCGGAGCCGGTGTCGGTCTCGGCGCCAGCGGGGGTAACGGCGGAGCCGGCGGCGCCGCCGGCGACGGCGGCCAAAGCGTCCCCGGCGGTTACACCCATGGCGCCGGCGGTGGTCGAGGCGGCAACGGCGGCTTTGGCGGCAACGCCGACAGCAATGGCGGGGTGAACGGCAACGGCGGCGACGGCGGTCACGGCGGCAACAGTTCAGCCGGCTACGGCGGCGGCGAGGGTTACAACGGCGGCAACGGCGGTCACGGTGGTAACGCCGGCACTGGCGGCAGCGGGGGCGACGGCGGTAACGGCGGTAACGCCGGCACAGCCGGCAATGCGGGCGACGGCCTCGCCGGCACCTCCCAAAATGGCGGCCAGGCTTGGCGATTCGATTCCTACCTAGCTGGAAACGGCGGCAACGGCGGCAACGCCGGTTCAGTCACCGGCCTCAACGGCAACGGCGGCCATGGCACCGCGGGCGCCAACGGCGGCAGCGGTGCTTCGGGCAGCGCCGACGGTGGCAACGGCTCAGCCGGTGCCGACGGCGGCAACGGCGGCAACGCCGGCACCGGTGGCATCGGCGGCGTCGGCGGCAACGCCGGCGTCGGCGGCAACGGCGGCAATGGCGGTTCCGTTCCGTCCGGCGGCAACGGCGCCAACGGCGGCCATGGCGGAAACGGCGGAAACGGCGGCAACGGACCCGGCGGGGTCGGTGGCTACGGCGCCGGCGGCGGCTCGGCCGGTCTCCGCGGCATCCCGGCCGGCACCGACGGCACCCCCGGCGGCGACGGCACCAACGGCACGCCTTCACCTCCGTAAACGCTGGTCCTCAGTCAAAATTCAACATTTTTGCAGGAGCTGCTCCATAGCTTCCGGCCATGTCTTTTGTGATTGCGCCCGACGCGTTGGCAACTGCGGCCGCCGAATTGGCCGCTACCCGGGTGACCGCGCTGCCCATCACCGAGGTGGCGGCGGCGGCCGGCGACGAGGTATCGGCGGCCATGGCCGAGTTTTTCGGCAGCTATGCCCGTGAATATCAGGAACTGAGCGAGCACGCGGCCGCGTATCAGGCACGATTCGTCCAGTTACTGACCAGCGCCGGTGGCGCGTACGCGAGCGCCGAGGCCGCCAATGCCTCCCCGCTGCAGCTGCTGGAACAGGCCATCAACACCCCCACCCAGCTCCTGTTGGGACGCCCGCTGATCGGCGATGGCGCCCCCGGTTCCGCGGCCCATCCCGATGGCGCGGCCGGCGGGCTGTTGTTCGGCAAGGGTGGCAATGGTTACTCGCAAACGGCCGTCGGCGCGAACGGCGGAGCCGGCGGTGCGGCCGGGCTGTTCGGCAACGGCGGGCACGGCGGCGCCGCCGGCGCGGGCGCGATCGGCGGGGCCGGCGGTAATGGCGGCTGGTTGTGGGGCGCAGGTGGAGCGGGCGGCGCTGGCGGCGCCGCGATATCGGCTGGCACCATGGGCGGTCTCGGCGGAGCGGGTGGCCACGCCTGGATCTTCGGCACCGGCGGAGCCGGTGGTGCAGGTGGCGCGGGCGCGGCGGGCACCGCCGGCAGCCAGGGCCTGACAGCCGGAAGTGCTGGCGGCGACGGCGGCACGGGCGGAGCCGGTGGCGCCGGGGGCGCCGGGGGCCGCGCCGGTTTCCTGGGCGGCGCGGGTGGCATCGGCGGCGACGGCGGCGCTGGTGGTGACGGCGGTCTGGGTGGGGCCGGAATGACGGGCGCCGACGGCGTTGGCGTGACTCCCGGCTCCGGTGTAACCGGTGCCAGCGGCGGCACCGGTGGAACCGGTGGCAACGGCGGCAGCGGTGGGGCCGGCGGTGCCGGCGGCCTAGGTGGGGTGGATGCGAGCGGGCACCGAGCCAGTCAGGGCGTCGGCGGCAGCGGCGGAGATGGCGGCGGCGGCGGTACCGCGGGTACCGGCGGCCACGGGGCCACCGGCCCGGACACCACGCCCATCGGCGCGCCGGGTACCGGTGGCAAGGGCGGTGATGGAGGCATCTCCGGCGGCGGTGGCGCTGGCGGCGCCGGCGGCGCCGGATCGCACCCGGGAGACGCCGGGAGCGTCGGCAACACCCCGGTGGGCGGCACCGGTGGCACCGGCGGCGACGGCGGGCGCGGAGCCAACAGCGGCGGTACCGGTGGCGCCGGCGGCAACGGCGGTACCAGCCCGACCGGCTTTGGCGGCGCGGGTGGTGCCGGCGGAGCCGGCGGAACCCCGCTGGGCTCCGGCAATGGCGGAACGGGTGGGGCCGGCGGAACCGGCGGGACCGGCAGCGGCGGCGGCACCGCCGGCGCTGGCGGTAGCGGCGGCGCGGGAGGCGTGGGAACCGGTTTTGCTAGCCCATCGAGCGCCCACGGCGGCACGGGCGGCAGCGGCGGCACGGGAGGTGCCGGCGTCAACGGCTCCGACGGCGGCGCCGGCGGCGACGGCGGCGACGGCGGCAAAGGTTCCGTCTACGCGGGCGCCGGAGGTGCCGGCGGCAGTGGCGGTAACGGCACCAACGGCGGCAGCGGCGGCAGTGGTGGCAACGGCGCCACCGGCGCCGTCGGCAACGTCGTCGGCGGTGGCGGGCAGGGCGGCGCAGGCGGCGCCGGCGGCACCGGGACCAGCGGGGCCGGCGGCAATGGCGGTACCGGCGGCACCGGCGGCCTGGGCTGGGGAGGTTCGGGTGGCGGCCAGGGCGGCGCCGGCGGTAAGGCCGGTAGCGGTTTCACCGGCGGTACTGGCGGTAAGGGTGGCATCGGCGGTGCGGGCGCTTTCGACAGCTACCACTTCACCTCGATGCCAGGTGGTGCGGGTGGCATTGGCGGCGACGGCGGCACCGGCACTCACGGGGGCGGAGGTACCGGCGGCCATGGTGGCACCGGCGGGCACGGCGCCGACAGCCCCAGCGATAGCTACTACGGCGGCAGCGGCGGAGCCGGAGGCAAGGGCGGACCGGGCGGTAGCGGCACCGGAGGATCAGGACAGGCGGGCGGGACAGGTGGGGCGGCTGTCAGATCGGGCACCAGCAAAGGAGTAGCCGGCAGCGCCGGTGGCGTCGGTGGCGCTGGCGGACCTAGTTAGGACGTCGCAAGCCATTCGGAAAAGACATTTGCGACATTCCCGACTGGTGCGCCAATTGTCGCTATTGGTCAGAGCGAACTGGACTTAAGATCGTGGCCAGGAAGGTCTGACCTGCCCCAAGCCTCATCGCCGCGGCTCATCTATAAGCTTTCGTAACCGCTTGTAATCTGTTGCATTTCAGGGAGTCGAAATGAAATTCAAAGTTGCTCGCCGTGGCGCTGCGGTATTGGGTTGTGCCGCAGCGTTTGTGTTTTCTCCCGCGGTTGCCAGCGCTGATCCCCCCGACCCGCACCAGCCGGACATGACGAAGGGTTACTGCCCGGGCGGTCGATGGGGTTGGGGCAACTTGGCCGTGTGTGACGGCGAGAAGTACCCCGACGGGTCGTTTTGGCATCAGTGGATGAAGACCTGGGCGGTCGGCCCTCAGTTCTACTACGACTGTGTCGGCGGCGACGAACCCGTTCCGGGGCCGCCTCCGCCCGGTGGCTGTAACGGGGCTATTCCGCCCGACGACCCGGCTGCGCCCGCACCCGCACCCTGACCTCGGCAGGCAGCGTTAGACGGCGCCTCGAACTGCGACAGCGATGCCATCCGTGGATAGAGGATCGCTGGGCCCAGCCATCGAGTAACAAAGTGGCGTAGTGCGAGTCCTTTGCGCGGCGACTGCCCAGGATCGGTCAGCAGGGACTGAACTGTGCGCAAGGTAATTTCGGCGAGGTGTGCAAGGGCGGTGGTGTCGAAGCCGTGGAGCCCCCAATCGACATCGAGGCGGTGGAAAACCGACAAGCAGAACGTGATCGCCGTGTCGGCGGTCAGCGAGGTGACGGCTTCGCCCGCGTGTCGGCGGGTCAATAGGCTCTCCAGCTGGGGATCACCGGAGAGGTTCTCGACTCCGAAGGACACGCATTCGATGACCGCGGTGACCGGGTCGTTGAGTCCGCTGACGTGTTCTACCAACTGGTCGATGAACCCGTTGACCGCACGCATTGAGCTGGCGATGAGCAGCGCGTCGGCATTGGGAAAGTAGCGGTACACCGTCTGGCGAGTGACGCCGAGCCGGCGGGCGACGTCGGCAAGGCGGATCCCCGATCCACGCTCGGCGACCTCTTCGTCGACTGCAGCCAGAATTCGTGAAATCGCCTCCTCGTCCGATGAGGGTGTCAAACCCGCCCAGCCACGACTACGCATCCGCCGTCACAAGCCTTTCGCTGGTGAATTCGATCGGCAGAGTTTTCGGACCGGTCATACCCAGCAGGGATTTCCACGGTGCCGGACCAACGCGATTGGGGGCCGAAAGGCGGCGGGTGAGGACTGTGAGCGCTTCCGCCAGTTCGCGGCGGGCGAGGTTCGCCCCCAGACAGTAGTGCGCGCCACCGCCGAACGTCAGGATTGCGGGCACGTCCTTGCGCGCGATGTCGAAGCGGTCGGCATCGTCATAGATCGCTGGATCTCGGTTGGCTGCAAAGGTATTGACAAGTATGAAGGTCCCCCCCGGGAACATGTAGCCACCGAACTCGACATCCCCGGCGGCGGCTCGCGGCACGATACTGGCCGCCGGTGAGTGGCGCATGCTCTCCTCGACCGCCTGCATGGCAAGTTCTGGATGGTCGCGCAGTTTCGCCCACTGATCCGGGTGCTCGCAAAGCACCTGCACCGAAGCGGCTAGTTGGTTCCGCGTCGTATCCGTTCCCGCCATCAAGAAGCCGGCCGCCAGCATGCGGAGTTCGTCGAGATTGAGACGGTCGCCTTCGCTTTCGGCGCGGATGAGTTCGGACAGCAGGTCATCGGTCAGATTGTTTCGGCGGGCGGCGACCATGTCGTCGACGTAGGCGTCGAGTTCACTCCATGCGCGCATGATTGCGGCCTCATCGAAGGTGGCAGCGGGCTGAAAGTTGAGGGCTTTGAAGATTTCCTCGGTCCAGTCCGCGAACAGCTGCCAATCCTCACGAGGCGCACCGAGCAGCGCGCAGATGATCGGGGTTGGGTAGGGACGCGCGATGTCGGTCACGACGTCGCACCGTCCAGCGTCTACCACCCGATCGATCAGCCCGTTCATCACCTCGTGGATCGTGTCTTGGAGACGTGATGTCGCGCGGGGAGTGAACGCCTTGGAGACCAGTTTGCGTAACCGCACGTGTGGTGCGCCGTCCAGGCCCAGGAGGCTGTTCACCAACTTGTCGTACAACGGACCCGACGTGATGCCCTGTGCCGCCAGAGTGATACCGGGCGGCAGACGGAATCTGTTGTCGCGCAATATTTCCCGAGCCATCTCGTAGGAAAGGATTTCCGGGCCGAGGGGCCCGATGGCGATGGGCGCACACGATTGCGCCCGTCGGACATCCTCAAGGATGTCGTGCGGAGTGGCGGTGAGGCTGTAATCGAGCGTTGGTAGACCAGCTTCGAAGACGTTGGGGGCGGTGCTGTGCGCGTTCATCGATGTCTCAACTTCCGCTGGAACCCTGACGGGTGCGGACATATGTACCACGAGCGTATGACCACTGCCCTAAGATGGTCAATGTCGAGCGTATATTGCGCGTCGGTTGGACAATTTGCGCTGAGTGATCATACGTTCTGTGTCAGAGTGTCCGATTGGTCGCAAAGAAGCCAGCTTCACGCACTGCTGGGGAGTCAGCGCAATAGCGGAGTCCGGTGGCTGGACGACGCGGCACATGACGAAGCGGCTATACGCCGTGCGCACGCAGGATCACAGCTGGGCACCTATATTCGATGCGCCGCAAGGCCCCCTTGGGCTGCGTCACCTGCGGGTGCGTTTGATGCGACTCGAACCGGCACTTGACGGATTTTAAGTCCCAATTCCCTGTTCGATTGGGGTTGCTGCAAAGGCCGCCGAAAACAATGCAGGACCGGTAAACCACCGGCTCATGCAGGGAGGGAACGGCTTCGGCCATCCGTTAGCAGCTGTGCTGCTGGTTTGCGCATGCCGGCAGGTTGCTGCGAGAGTGCGGACGTGGCGTGGACGCCACCACCCGCCTGCCAGCTCGTGGCTTCTACTCGCACCCGATTCCATTGCCGTCTCGGTCGAGGCCGTAGATGTCTCTGCCGATTACTCTTACGGGACCCTTGACGTAGGCCGGACCGTTACCGCTGCCGCCCGCACAGTCGACATCACTGGCGATCGGAACACAGGCACCCGAGTAGTTAGGGTCGCAATTCGAGCCGCCCGGATCGGCGCTGGCTGTCGGCAGGAAGGCAAGCACCATGACGAAGTAGGCCACCAGCGCTAATGACTTCCGCACGGTCGCAGATCGTAATGCGATCCCGTGCCGCCGCGTGGCCCTTTCTATCAAATCACCACATGAGTGACTTGGTAGTCCCGGAATAAGTTGCTCCGACCAATACCGAAGATGGTTGTCAACTCACTGATCGCTTCTCCCTGCTCGTATAGGCGCATCAACCTCTTCTGTTGGGCGACATCGAGTTTCACAGGCTTGGCCGCGCAGCTATGTGCTGGATTTAGTCCGCCATTTGGACGTGATCAGTGTGAGAACAACGATGAACGCCGTAAGCCCCATCGCGACGAGCTCCCATCGAAATAGCGGATTGCCGCGGTGCATGTGGTAGGTCGCTAACGCCAGGAATATGGCAGTGGCACCCAACTGTCCAATGGTGCCCCACAATGCTCTTCTGGTGCTTGATGAAGGTGGCGATTGAACCAGCCGGCGGACTGTGACAATTACACCAACCAATATGAATGTGACGCCAGCGATCGGTACTGCCAGCTGCATGTCCTCTCCAATCTGGCCTAGGGCAAGCACTTGTTCAAATCGTTGATCGCCATCGCTTGTCCCTGCTGCCCAGGCCATAACGCCTATCCCTGGCGATCAGCGCGGGCGCCAACGTCAAAGTGCTGCAAACCCTCTTGGGCCACAAGACGGCCACTCTCACCCTGGACCGCTACGGCCACCTTTTCCCGGATGACCTGGGCAGTATTGCGGACGCTTTCGACGCTGCCGCCCAAGCTACTGCGGACGGCCTGCGGACGATCTCACCGTTGCGAGGGATCTCAACCACGTGAAATGCCTCTGAACTTGCCTTTTACGGTGCCCCCAGTCGGACTCGAACCGACACTGGGCGGATTTTAAGTCCGCTGCCTCTGCCAATTGGGCTATGGGGGCCCGGCGGGAAATCTAGCGCGCCGCCGTCGGCGATAGGACGTGCCCTACCCCGAAAAACCTAGCGTGCGAACCGGCCACATGTTGGCTAGGATCGCGCGCCGCGCGCCTTGGGAGTGTCGCGCCTCACTGGGACATATGACAGAGCCGTATCGGCCGCCAAGACCTTGTTAAAACTGCGCGCGCCAGCGTTAAGACGCCGTAAACGTCTGTCACGCTGCGCCTTTCCGTGACGACTGTGGAGTTGTGGCTGGTTAGCGTTACGCCAACGCACAGGGGCCGTTACGCAAACACACAGGTTCGACCAGGGGATCGACCAGGGGAGAAATGGTCGGCATGTTTTCACACACAAGGAGCCATAAATGTCATTCCTGACAGCAGTGCCGGAAGAGCTGGCCGCCGCGGCGACGCAACTGGCAGCGATAGGCAGTTCCCTCACGGCGCAGAACGCAGGTGCTGCAGCGCCGACCACCGCCATCGCTCCCGCGGCCGCCGACCAGGTGTCGATCATGCAGTCCGCCCTCTTCACCGCTTACGGCGCTATGTACCAGCAGTTCGCCGCCGAAGCCCAGGCGATGCAGGAGCAGTTCGTGCAAACCCTGGGCCTGAGCAGCGGTACCTATGCCTCCACCGAGGCGTCCAACGCCGCTGCTGCCGGATTGAGTTCTGCCGCCGGATCGGGCTCCGGCGGCATTCCGGACTTCATCAACAACATCAGCACACTGCTCGGCGGGCCGGTACTGAGCATCGGCGGGCAACCCTTCAGCCTGTCGGGCAACTCGGCCAACTTCGCCAGCTACGAAATCGGCAACTGGGGCTCGGCGGCGTCGAACCTGCTCGGTCTGACCGGCGGTGGTCTGCTGGCCGCACCTGCCGAGGAGACCGCGATCGCAGAAGCAGAGGGTGCAGCGGAAGGCGCCGCGATAGGCGCGGCAGAGTTGGCGGAAGGCGCCGCGCCGATCGCGGCGGGTGTGGGCGAGGCGGCGTCGATCGGCGCGTTGTCCGTGCCGCCCAGCTGGGCCGCCCCGGCCACCCTGGTATCGAGCACAACCACCGGCGCGCTGCATGGTGCCGGTTGGACCGCGGCTGCGTCGGCGGGCTCACCCGGGATGCTCTACCCCGGAATGCCGGGCATGGCCTCGGCCGCACGCAACAGCGCCGGCTTCGGCGCACCGCGCTACGGCATCAAGCCGATCGTCATGCCGAAACCGGTGAGCGTCTAAGCGCCGGGCAGCACCAGAAACCACTAAGCGCAATTAAGCCAAAAGAACAGGAACAAAATGGATTTCGCAGCCTTTCCCCCCGAGGTCAACTCCGGGCTTATGTACACCGGTTCGGGCGCGGGTCCGCTCATGGCCGCCGCCACGGCGTGGAGCAACCTGGCCGCTGAGCTGAGCAGCACGGCAACCCAGTACGAGTCGGTCATCACCGCACTGACCACCGAGCAGTGGACCGGCGCCGGCTCGGCGGCAGCCGCCGCCGCAGCCCAGCCATACGTGTCCTGGCTGACTACCACGGCGACGGCGGCCGAGCAGGCAGCCATGCAGGCCACGGCATCGGCGGCGGCGTATGAGGCGGCGTTCACCGCGACGGTGCCCCCGCCGGTGATCGCCGCAAACCGGGCGACGCTGGCTGCCCTGGTGGCCACGAACTTCCTGGGCATCAACACCCCGGCGATCATGGCCACCGAGGCCCACTACGCCGAGATGTGGGTCCAGGACGCGGTCGCGATGTACACCTACCAGGCCGCCTCGGCCGTCGCCGCAGCCCTGCAGCCGCTGACGCCGGCGTCGCAGACCACCAACCCGGCCGGCCCGGGCCTGCAAGCCGCCGCGGTCGGGGCGGCCGCGGCCTCCTCCCCCGCCCAGGGCCTCGGCGACATCGTCTCCGGCCTGCAGAGCGAACTGACCAACATCACCCTCGGCACATCTTCTATTGGCACCGGTTTGTGGAACATGTTGCCGGCCAACGTGCAGGAGATGCTGACCGCGCTGGACGGCTTCCTCGGCACCCCGCTGATCTTCAACGGCGTCCAGCAAATTGGTGTCACCGCGGCGTGGTTCGTCTTTGCCGCCATCCCCAACGCCATCTTGGGTTCGCACACCGCCGCCGGTCTCTATGGCAGCGCCGAGGCTGCCGCGGGAGCTGTCGAGGGAGGTGCCATCGCGGCCGAAGGGGCCGCCGCCGGCCTGGCCAGTGAGGTGGTGCCCGCGGGGGCGGCCGCCAGCCTGGGCGAGGCATCCCTGGTCGGCAGCCTGTCGGTTCCGGCGAGTTGGACGTCGGCCGCCCCGGCGGCGGCCGACGTCGGTACGGCGCTGGCCGGCAGCGGCTGGACCGTGCCCGAGGAAGCCGGAGCGGTCAGCGGGATGGCCGGAATGCCGGGCATGGCCGCGGCCGCCAAGGGCGCTGGTGCATACGCCGGGCCGCGGTACGGGTTCAAGCCGGTGGTCATGCCCAAACAGGTCGTCGTGTGATGGGAGAAAAAAGAAAGGACATGTCACTCGATTCAGCCCAGCATTTGATCGAAAAGCCGTAGTCTCGGCGATACGGCTGACGCCGTACCTATACAACTGCTACAAACACAGACTTCGAGAAGGGGATACCGAGCATGACCACACGCTTTATGACCGACCCGCACGCGATGCGCGACATGGCCGGCCGCTTTGAAATGCACGCCCAAACCGTCGAGGACGAGGCCCGCCGCATGTGGGCGTCCTCCCAGAACATCTCCGGCGCCGGCTGGAGCGGTCTGGCCGAGGCCACCTCGCTGGACACCATGGGCCAGATGAACACCGCTTTCCGCAACATCGTGAACATGCTGCACGGCGTTCGCGACGGCCTGGTTCGCGACGCGAACAACTACGAGCAGCAAGAGCAGGCCGCTCAGCAGACCCTCAGCAGCTAACTTCCAACCAACACAAGCCAAGGAGAACAAAAACCATGACTATCAACTACCAGTTCGGCGATGTCGACGCCCACGGCGCTCTGATCCGCGCACAGGCCGCCAGCCTGGAGGCCGAGCACCAGGCCATCGTTCGCGATGTGCTGGCTGCCGGTGACTTCTGGGGTGGCGCCGGTTCGGTGGCTTGCCAGGAGTTCATCACCCAGTTGGGCCGCAACTTCCAGGTGATCTACGAGCAGGCCAACGCCCACGGCCAGAAGGTTCAGTCCGCCGGCAGCAACATGGCGCAGACCGACAGCGCGGTCGGCTCCAGCTGGGCCTGATCCCACAGCAATAGGCGTGGCCGCACACCGCTAGGTGTGCGGCCACGCTTTTTTATATGGCCTCCGGCGGCATCACCCCGCCATCGGCGAGTGCGGAATCACCGTCGAGCGGACTCCCAACCGCTCGGCGCCGCCGCCGGCCTCGCGCCCGATCATGCCTCCCAGCGGCAGCTTGGAGACGGCGGTGCCGCTTGCGGCGGTCTGGGCCACACCCGCGTCGGCCGCCGGCAACGCCACTGCGCCGGCCGGAGTCACCGATCCGGCCGACAGCGCCTCTGCCCAGCTCGGCGGCACCGACAAGGTACCCAGTGCGGCCGCCTGACCTATGTTCGCCGATGCCGCCGAAGCACCCAGCCCGGGCACGGGCACCCCGGCCATGCCGCCCAGCGCACCCAACCCTCCGGCTTCGGTCAACTCGTCGGCGCCGAGGAAGTCCAGGCCAACGCCGGCGAGGTCCAGGCCAACACCGCCGCCGTCCAAGCCGACCAGGCCGACGGCGTCCATGCCGAGACCGGTCGTGTCTTCGACCAGTCCCAGCTGGCTTCCGCTCAGGCCGGTCAGGACGGTGGCCGCGCCCTCCAGCGCGTCGACGGTGTTCCCGACGCCCTTGAACGCGCCCTTTCCGGATGCGCCGGTCAAACCGGTCAGGGTCGAGAGCGCGGTGATCGGCGCGCTGGCGCCCGACGACGCGACCGTCGCCGCCTGTCCCGGAGAAAGCGCGGCCGCCGGAGAGAGCGCGGCCGCCGGGCTGGCAAACCCCTGCAGGGCCTGCGGGACTGCCGACATGGCCGCCGTCTGCGCTTGCGTGCCGGCCGAAGCGCCGACGGTATTGCCGGCCACCGACGCCTGACCCGCCAGTCCGCCGGGATTGGTGGTCTGCGGCGGAGTGGCAAACGGTGTCAGCCTGGTGACCGCGGCAGAGCTGTCGGCGTAGGTGTACATCGCGGCGGCGTCCTGCGCCCACATCTCGCTGTAGAGGGCTTCGGTGGCCGCGATCGCCGGCGTGTTCTGCCCGAAGAGGTTGGTCGCGACCAACGCCGCGAGTTCGGCACGGTTGGCCGCGATCGCCGGCGGCGGCACGGTCATGGCGAAGGCCGCTTCATAGGCGGTGGCGGCCGCGGTGGCCTGGGTGGCCGCCTGCTCGCACCCGGCGGCGGTGGTCCGCATCCACGCCAGGTACGGCGCGACCGCGGCCGCCATCGAAACCGAAACCGGCCCCAGCCACGACTCGGCCGTCACTCCCGATACGACCGACTCGTAACCGCTTGCAGTGGAAGCCAATTCGGCGGCCAGCGCGTCCCATCCGGCGGCGGCCACCAGCATCGTCCCGGACCCCGGACCCGCATACATGCGGCCCGAGTTGACTTCCGGTGGTAATCCTCCAAAATCCATCGTGTATCTCTCCCGTATCTATTGCCTGCGTTAGTTGTCCCTGCTCACACGACGTGAAATGCGCAGCCGTCAGCGCCGGCACTTCATCAGCAGCCAGAGCAATCGCTGTGCCGAGGGGACCCTCATTGGGCGCGCGCTGCCGACGACGAAATTCACTTTGGGTCAGATATCCCAGTCGTCAGGGCCGAAGAAACGCATATAAATCACATATACGCCCCAGATCCGCCGCAGGCCCGCAACTCCGCTACATTTGAGGTTTCTATGAGGTCAGTGACGAGTGCATGTGTGCTTGGAAGAATGACAGCAACATGACCACAATGTCGGGATACGCGCGCAGTCAACGTCCGCGTCAGGCCATCTTGGGGCAGCTGCCCCGCATCAACCGTGCTGACGGCTCACCCATCCGGGTCTTGCTGGTCGACGACGAGCCGGCGCTGACCAATCTGGTCAAGATGGCCCTGCACTACGAAGGCTGGGATGTCGAGATCGCACACAACGGTCGTGAGGCGATAGCCAAGTTCGACCGCGTCAGCCCCGACGTCCTGGTGCTCGACATCATGCTTCCCGATGTGGATGGGCTGCAAATTCTGCAGCGGGTCCGCGAATCCGACGCGTACACCCCCACGCTGTTCCTCACCGCCCGCGATTCGGTGATGGACCGGGTAACCGGCCTGACGGCGGGCGCCGACGACTACATGACCAAGCCGTTCAGCCTCGAGGAGCTGGTCGCGCGGCTGCGTGGATTGCTGCGCCGCTCCAGCCACCTGGCCCCGCCCGCCGATGAATCGCTGAAGGTCGGCGACCTCAAACTCGACGCGGCCAGCCGGGAAGTCACCCGCGGCGGCGACCAAATGTCCCTGTCCTCCACCGAATTCGAACTGCTGCGCTTCCTGATGCGCAATCCGCGCCGCGCCCTGAGCCGCACCGAAATTCTCGACCGCGTTTGGAACTACGATTTCGCCGGACGAACGAGCATTGTGGACTTGTATATCTCTTACTTAAGAAAAAAGATCGACGCCGACCGAGAGCCGATGATTCACACGGTCCGCGGGATTGGATACATGCTCCGACCACCGGAATGACCACCGGAACGACGACCGGAATGACGCGCGCCCGGAATACCTTGTCTCGCAAGCTCCCCCGCTGGCTCCCCCGCTCGTTACGTCGGCGGTTGCTGCTGGGCGTGCTGACCGTGGTGACGCTCGTGCTGGTGGCCGTCGGCGCCGTTTCGGTGCTGAGTCTGCGTGGCTATGTCACCGCGATGAACGACGCGGAAGTCGCCGAATCCCTGCACGCGTTCAGCCACTCCTACGCCAGATACCGCAACGGCGAACACACCTCGATTCACACCGGCACTCCCCCGGTGTCCCAGGCGCTGCTGGAGTTCACCGGGCAGACGCCCGGCAACCTCATCGCGGTACTTCGCGACGGCGTCGTGATCGGCTCCGCCGTGTTCTCCGAAGACGAACCACGACCCGCGCCGCCCGACGTCGTGCGCGCCATCGAGGCCCAGTCCTGGACCGACGGACCGTCGCGCGTCGAAACGCTCGGGAGCCTGGGCTCCTACCAGGTGGACAGCCGCGCGGCCGGGTCCGAGCGCCTGGTCGTCGGCGTTTCGCTGAGCGTCGCCGACCAGATCATCACCCGAAAACAGGTGACCACCACCGCGCTCGTCGCCACCGCGCTGATCATCACCGCGGGACTGACGGTGTGGGTGGTGGGAGTCGCGCTGCGCCCGCTGCGCCGCGTCGCCGCGACCGCCGCCGAAGTCGCCGCGATGCCGCTTGCCGGCGACGACCACCACATCAGCGTGCGGGTCCAGCCGGCCGATACCGACCCCGATACCGAAGTCGGCATCGTCGGGCACACGCTGAATCGCTTGCTGGACAACGTGGATAGCGCGTTGGCCTATCGCGTCGAGTCCGATTTGCGGATGCGCCAATTCCTCACCGACGCCAGCCACGAACTGCGCACGCCGCTCGCGGCCATCCAGGGCTATGCCGAGCTGACTCGTCAGGACAGTTCGAGCCTGCCGCCCACCACCGAATACGCGCTGGCCCGCATCGAGTCAGAAGCTCGGCGAATGTCGCTGTTGGTCGAGGAGTTGTTGCTGCTGTCCCGTTTGGGCGAGGGCCAAGATCTGCAAACCGAAGACCTCGACCTGGCCGATCTCGTGCTCAACGCGGTCAACGATGTAGCCGTAACGGCGACTACCCACCACTGGGTCAAGAACCTGCCCGACGGGCCGGTATGGGTCAACGGCGACCACGCGCGGCTGCACCAGCTGGTCAGCAATCTGCTCACCAACGCCTGGGTGCACACCCCGCCCGGTGTGACGGTGACGACGGCAATCACCTGCGATCGCCAGGACCCGAACGGGCCGTACGCCGAATTGACGGTTACCGACGACGGACCCGACATCGACGCGGAATTGCTGCCCCGGCTGTTCGAGCGCTTCGTACGCGCCGACAAGTCGCGATCCGATGGGACCGGCCACGGACTGGGCCTGGCCATCGTCAATTCCATCGTCAAGGCCCACGGCGGCTCGGTGGCCGCCGAGTCCGCCGGCGGCATCACCGTCTTCCGGGTTCGGCTGCCGATGATCGACGAGCCCGTCACCGATAACACCTAGCAAAAGTCACCGCCGCGGCCGTAAAAAATCCGTTAAGGGGTGTCCCGGCGGCCCGTGGCGACGCCTAGCCTCTTCTTCGGCCCTCCCCCGGCGGGCTGGATCGATGTCGCATGTGAACGGAGTTAGGGATGTCCGTCGTGGTGTACCTGGTGCTGACGGTGGCGGTATTCGCCGCGTTCGGCGCACTGCTGAACTTGGGACTGAAGTAATAGTGAGTACCGCTAACACCGTCGGACTGACGCTGGCCATCTTCATCGCGCTGTTGCTCGCCGCAGCCCTGCTGTATCCGGAGAAGTTCTGATGAGCACTACCACCGCGGGAGTGCTGTTCCTGCTGTTGCTCGTTGCCGCGCTCGCGGCCGTACACGTGCCGCTGGGCGACTACATGTTCGGCGTCTACACCTCCGAAAAGCATTCCCGCACAGAGCGTTTCATTTACCGACTGATCGGCGCCAACCCGGCGGCCGAACAGACGTGGGTGACGTATGCCCGCAGCGTGCTGGCGTTCTCGGCGGTCAGCGTCATATTTCTGTTCGTGCTGCAGCTGGTGCAGGGCAAACTGCCGCTACACCTTGCCAATCCGGCCACCCACATGACGCCGGCGCTGGCCTGGAACACCGCCGTCAGCTTCGTCACCAACACCAACTGGCAGGCCTACGCCGGCGAAACGACTCAGGGCCACCTGGTGCAGATGGCCGGTTTGGCGGTGCAGAACTTCGTGTCCGCGGCGGTCGGCATGGCCGTAGCCGTGGCGCTGGTCCGCGGATTCGCCCGGCACCGCACCGGCGAACTCGGTAACTTCTGGGTCGACCTGACCCGTGGCACGCTGCGCATCCTGTTGCCGATCTCGATCCTCGGTGCCATCGTCCTGGTTGCCGGCGGCGCCGTGCAGAACTTCCACCTCAACGATCAAGTCGTCACCACACTGGCCGGCGCGCAGCAGACCATTCCCGGTGGCCCGGTCGCCAGCCAGGAAACAATCAAGGAGCTCGGCACCAACGGCGGCGGCTTCTACAACGCCAACTCCTCGCACCCCTTCGAAAACCCGACCGCGTGGACCAACTGGATCGAGATCTTCCTGCTGCTGGTGATCAGCTTCTCGTTGCCGCGCACCTTCGGCCGCATGGTGGGCAGCAAGAAGCAGGGGTATGCGATCGCCGCGGTGGTCAGCGTCATCGCCGCGTTCAGCGTCACTGTCATGATGCTGTTCCAGCTGCAGCACCACGGCACCGTGCCGACCGCGGTGGGTGCCTCGACCGAAGGAGTCGAGCAGCGCTTCGGCGTCGCCGATTCCGCCGTCTTCGCCGACGCGACCACGCTGACCTCCACCGGCGCCATCGACTCGGCACACGACTCCTACACCAGCCTGGGCGGCATGATGACGATGTTCAACATGCAGCTCGGCGAGGTCGCGCCCGGCGGTACCGGCTCGGGCCTGTACGGCATCCTGATCCTGGCCGTCATCACGGTATTCGTCGCCGGGCTCATGGTCGGGCGGACTCCGGAGTACCTGGGTAAAAAGATCAATCCACGCGAAATCAAGCTTGCCGCAAGCTATTTCCTGATCACCCCGCTGATCGTGCTGATCGGCACCGGCGTCGCGATCGCACTGCCGGGCCAGCGTGCGGGCATGGCCAACACCGGTCCGCACGGGCTATCGGAAGTGCTCTACGCGTTCACCTCGGCGGCCAACAACAACGGCTCGGCGTTCGCGGGGCTGTCGGCGAACACGGTGTGGTACAACACCGCATTGGGGTTGGCGATGCTATTCGGCCGGTTCCTGCCGATGATTCTCGTTCTGGCACTGGCCGGTTCGCTGGCCCGCCAGGGCGCCACTCCCGAGTCCAGCGGCACCCTGCCCACCCATCGGCCGCAGTTCGTCGGACTGGTGGTCGGTGTGACGATCATTCTGGTTGCCCTCACCTTCCTGCCCGCGCTGGCGCTCGGGCCGCTCGCTGAAGGGATCCACTGACGGTGTCGGCATTACTCGAACCCGCGTTGCTGCGCAAGTCGCTGCCCGACGCAGTGCGCAAGCTCGATCCCCGCACGCTGTGGCGCAACCCGGTGATGTTCATCGTCGAGATCGGGGCGGTGTGGGCAACCGTGCTGGCATGCGGCCAGAACACCTGGTTCAGCTGGCTCACCGTGTTCTGGCTATGGCTGACAGTGCTTTTCGCCAACCTCGCCGAAGCGGTCGCCGAGGGCCGGGGCAAAGCACAGGCCGATACGCTGCGAAAGTCGAAGGCCGACACCATCGCCCACCGGCTGCGGGATTGGGCGCCAGGCTCGGCGGGGACGCCCGAAGAGGTACCGGCGCCGCTGCTACAGCAGGGTGACATCGTCGTGGTGACCGCCGGTGAGGTGATTCCCGGCGACGGTGACGTGGTGGAAGGCATTGCCTCCGTGGACGAATCGGCCATCACCGGCGAATCGGCGCCGGTGATCCGGGAGTCCGGTGGCGACCGCTCAGCCGTAACCGGCGGCACCACAGTGCTTTCCGACCGCATCGTGGTCAAGATAACCCAGAAGCCGGGCGAGAGCTTCGTCGACCGGATGATCGCCCTGGTCGAAGGCGCGAATCGGCAGAAGACGCCCAACGAGATCGCGCTGAACATTCTGCTGGCCGCGCTGACCATAATCTTCGTGTTCGCGGTGGCCACGTTGCAGCCGCTGGCGATCTACTCCAAGGCCAATAACCCCGGTGTGCCCGACACCGCAGCGCTCGGTTCCGACGGCATCAGTGGCATCGTCCTGGTGGCGCTGCTGGTGTGCTTGATTCCCACCACAATTGGCGCGCTGCTCTCGGCGATCGGTATCGCCGGCATGGACCGGCTGGTCCAGCGCAACGTGCTGGCCATGTCCGGGCGCGCGGTCGAGGCGGCCGGCGACGTCAATACCCTGCTGCTGGACAAGACCGGAACGATCACCCTGGGAAATCGGGAGGCCTCGGAATTCATTCCGGTCACCGGGGTGACCAACGGCGAGCTGGCCGACGCCGCGCAGCTGTCCAGCCTGGCCGACGAGACTCCCGAGGGCCGCTCGATCGTCGTCTACGCCAAAGACGCCTATGGACTGCGCGCCCGGACGGCAGGTGAGCTGGCCAACGCGTCCTGGGTGGAATTCAGTGCGTTGACCCGCATGTCGGGCGTCGACATCGACGGCCGGCAGCTACGCAAGGGTGCGGCCAGTTCCGTCGCCGACTGGATCCGTAGCCGCGGCGGCGCCGTGCCCGCCGAACTCGGACAGATCGTCGACGGCATCTCCGCGGCCGGGGGCACCCCGCTGGTGGTGGGCCGGGTGATCGACGGTGACAGCGGCTCAATCGCTGAGGTGCTCGGGGTCATCCATCTCAAGGACGTGGTGAAGCAGGGCATGCGCGACCGGTTCGAGGCGATGCGGCTGATGGGCATCCGGACGGTCATGATCACCGGCGATAACCCCTTGACCGCCAAGGCAATTGCCGAGGAGGCCGGAGTGGACGACTTTCTGGCCGAGGCCACTCCCGAAGACAAGATGATGTTGATCAAGCGCGAGCAGCAGGGTGGGCGGCTGGTCGCGATGACCGGCGACGGCACCAACGACGCGCCGGCGTTGGCCCAGGCCGACGTCGGGGTGGCGATGAACACCGGCACCGCGGCGGCCAAAGAGGCCGGCAACATGGTGGACCTGGATTCCGACCCCACCAAGCTCATCGAGATCGTGGAGATCGGCAAGCAGCTGTTGATCACCCGCGGCGCGTTGACCACCTTCTCGATCGCCAACGACATCGCCAAGTACTTCGCCATCATCCCGGCGATGTTCGTGACGCTGTTCCCGGGCCTGGATCTGCTGAACGTGATGCGGCTGCACAGCCCGCAGTCGGCGATCCTATCGGCGGTCATCTTTAACGCGGTCATCATCGTCGCGCTGATTCCGCTTGCGTTGCGGGGTGTCCGCTACACGCCCAGCCGGGCCTCGAAACTGTTGAGCCGCAACCTGTATCGCTATGGGTTGGGCGGCATCGTCGCCCCATTCGTCGGGATCAAGCTCATCGACCTATTGGTACAACTACTCCCGGGGATGGCGTGAGATGAACGTCGCGAACACGCTTCGCCAGTACTGGGCCGCGCTGCGCGCGCTGCTCGTCTTCACCGTGATCCTCGGTTTCGGGTATCCACTGGTGATTTGGCTGGTGAGTTTGATTCCCGGGCTGCACCACAACGCCGAAGGCTCGATCATCACTGCCGGCGGCAAGGCGGTGGGCAGCGCGCTGATCGGCCAGTCGTTCACCGATGCGGCGGGCAATCCGCTGCCCCAGTACTTTCAGCCCCGGCCGTCGGCGGGGGGGTATGACCCGCTGTCGAGTGGCGGCAGCAATCTCGGGCCCGAGAGCGTGGTCGACACTCCGGCCGATCCGGCCAAGCTGGCCGCCGGCGCCAAGCCGGCCGACGCGGGGTTCAAGGCGAGCCTGCTGACGATGGTGTGTTCGCGCAGTCTGGCGGTGGGTCAGCTGGAGAACGTGAATGGATCCCGCCCGTTCTGCACCGGCGGCGGTGTGGGCGCGGTGCTTTCGGTGATCGGGCCACGCGATGCCCGCGGCAACGTGATTCACCCGGCCAGGGTGGTCAGCGTCAACGAGCCGTGCGCGAGCACCAAGCAGCCGTTCCTGGACCTCTATCAGGGCGTGCGGGTGGAATGCGCGGTGTTCGGCGACGACTACACCAACGGGTTGATCGTGCCCGTACGTGGCGCCGCCCCAGCCGATCCCCCGGTACCGCCTGACGCGGTGACGGCAAGCGGCAGTGGGCTGGATGCGGATATCTCCCCGGCCTACGCCGAAATCCAGGTTGCGCGCGTCGCGAAAGCCCGCCACGTCACCGCAGATCAGGTGCGTGCGGTGGTCCAGCAGTACCGCAGCGATCGCGTCCTCGGCATCTTCGGTGAGCCATGCGTCAATGTGGTGCAACTCAATCTGGCCTTGGACCATCGCTATCCGGTTACCAGCTAGCGGCGCTGGTGGATGATAGTGAGGTGAGCGTCGCCGGCCACCGTCCCAAGCGCGGGGAGCTGCGCATCTATCTGGGTGCGGCGCCCGGGGTCGGCAAGAC
This sequence comes from Mycobacterium angelicum, assembly GCF_002086155.1. GTDB lineage: Bacteria > Actinomycetota > Actinomycetes > Mycobacteriales > Mycobacteriaceae > Mycobacterium > Mycobacterium angelicum. Next base: position 57,479 of record NZ_MVHE01000007.1, read on the forward strand.
CTACGCGATGCTCGGCGAGGCACACCGGCGCCTGGAGCGCGGCACCGATTTGGTGGCCGCCGTCGTCGAGACCCATGGACGAACTAAAACCGCTGAGCTGCTTGACGGCATCGAGATCATCGCGCCCCGCTACATCGAGTACCGCGGCGGCAGCTTCCCCGAACTCGACGTGGCCGCGGTGCTGGCGCGACAGCCCCAGGTGGTCCTGGTCGACGAGCTTGCTCATACCAATACCCCGGGCAGCACCAACCACAAGCGCTGGCAGGATGTCGAAGAGCTGCTCGACGCGGGGATCACGGTAATCTCCACCGTCAACATCCAGCACCTGGAAAGTCTCAACGACGTCGTCGCCCAGATCACCGGCATCGAACAGCAGGAGACCATACCGGATTCTGTCGTGCGGCAAGCCTCGCAGGTCGAACTCATCGATATCACGCCAGAAGCGTTGCGACGCAGGCTGTCCCACGGCAACGTGTATGCGTCCGAGCGAATCGACGCGGCACTGTCCAACTATTTCCGGCGCGGAAACCTCACTGCTTTAAGGGAATTGGCGTTGCTATGGTTGGCCGACCAGGTGGACACCGCACTGGCGAAGTATCGCGCGGAAAACAAGATCACCGACATGTGGGAAGCCCGCGAGCGTGTGGTGGTGGCCGTCACCGGTGGTCCGGAATCGGAGACGTTGGTACGACGGGCATCCCGGATCGCGTCGAAGTCCAGCGCCGAACTCATGGTGGTGCATGTCCTGCGGGGTGATGGACTGGCCGGCCTGTCGGAGGCCAGGATGAGCAAGATCCGCGAGCTGGCCAATAGCCTCGACGCGTCCTTGCACACCGTAGTCGGTGACGACGTGCCCAGCGCGTTGCTCGACTTCGCCCGCGAGATCAACGCCACCCAGCTGGTGATCGGCACCTCGCGGCGCTCTCGGTGGGCGCGCCTCATCGAAGAGCCCATCGGCTCGACGATCGTGCAGGAGTCCGGCAAGATCGACGTGCACATCGTCACGCATGAAGAGCGTGGCGTTCGGACGCCGCCGATTCCACCCAAGGGGCAACGCGTGCTGTCCTGGCTGGCGGCGGTGATCGTGCCGTCGGCGATCTGCGGCCTCACGGTGACGGTGCTGGACCCGTACCTGGACACGGGCGGCGAGAGCGCGCTGTTCTTCGTGGGCGTGCTCTTGGTCGGCCTGTTGGGAGGTGTTGCGCCCGCAGCTCTTTCGGCGGTGCTGTCCGGAATGCTGTTGAACTACTATCTGATAACTCCGCGGCACAGCTTCACCATTGCCGAGCCGAGCAGCGCTGTCACGGAGTTGGTGCTGTTGCTGATTGCGGTCGCGGTCGCCGTTCTTGTCGACGGCGCGGCCAAACGGGCCCGGGAGGCCCGCTTGGCATCCCAGGAAGCCGAACTGCTGACGCTGTTCGCCGGATCGGTGCTGCGCGGCGCGGATCTCGACACGCTGCTGGAGCGAGTGCGCGAGACCTACTCGCAGCGCGCCGTCAGCCTGTTGCGCACACACGACGACCGCGACAAGGGTCACGTGATCGCCTCGGTGGGCAAAGATCCGTGTGTCACCGTCGATTCCGCCGACACCGCGATAGAGGTGGGCGACGAAGAGTTCTGGATGCTGATGGCCGGCAAGAAGCTGTCCGCCCGGGACCGCCGCGTCCTCACCGCGGTGGCCAAACAGGCGGCGGGGTTGGTCCGACAGCGCGAGCTGGCCGAAGAAGCCGGCCGAACCCAGGCGATCGTGCAGGCCGACGAGCTGCGCCGCTCGCTGCTTTCCGCGGTCAGTCACGACCTGCGCACTCCGCTGGCAGCGGCCAAGGTCGCGGTATCCAGCCTGCGCGCCGGAGATGTGGCCTTCTCCCCCGAGGACACCGCCGAATTGCTGGCCACCATCGAGGAATCCATCGACCAGCTCACCGCCCTGGTGGGTAACCTGCTCGACTCGTCGCGGCTGGCCGCCGGCGTCGTGCGCCCGGAGTCGCACCGGGTGTATCTGGAGGAAACGATGCAGCGCGCGTTGGTGAGTATCGGCAAGGGCGCCACGGGTTTCTACCGATCCGCGATCGACCGGGTGAAGGTCGACGTCGGTGACGCGGTGGTCCTGGCCGATGCCGGTCTGCTGGAACGGGTCTTCGCCAACCTGATCGATAACGCGTTGCGGTACGCGCCCAATTGTGTGGTCCGCGTCAACGCAGGCCAGGTGGGCGATCGTGTGCTGATAAACGTCATCGACGAGGGGCCCGGGATACCACCGGACGCCGAAGACCAGCTCTTCGAAGCCTTTCAGCGGATGGGCGATCACGACAACACCACCGGAGTGGGCCTGGGTATGTCGGTGGCGCGCGGCTTCGTCGAGGCCATGGGCGGCACCATCGCCGCCGGCGACACCCCAGGGGGCGGATTGACCGTCGTCGTGGATCTGGCTGCGCCACAGGATGACTCATGACGCGGGTACTGGTGATCGACGACGAGCCGCACATCCTGCGCGCGCTGCGGATCAACCTGTCCGTGCGGGGCTACGAGGTCATTACCGCTGCCACCGGAGCGGGTGCCTTGCGTGCCGCCGCCGAACACCCACCGGACGTGGTGATCCTCGACCTCGGCCTGCCCGACATGTCGGGCATCGACGTGCTTGCCGGGCTGCGCGGCTGGCTCTCCGCGCCGGTGATCGTGCTGTCGGCGCGTACCGATTCGTCGGACAAGGTGCAGGCACTGGACGCCGGCGCCGACGACTATGTGACGAAACCGTTTGGTATGGACGAGTTTCTGGCCCGGCTGCGTGCCGCTGTACGCCGCAATACCGCGGCCTCGGAGTTGGACCAGCCGGTTATCGAGACCTCCGCTTTCACTGTGGATCTGGCCGCCAAGAAGGTGATCAAGAACGGTGCCGAGGTGCATCTGACGCCGACCGAATGGGGCATGCTCGAAGTGCTGGTGCGCAACCGGGGCAAGCTGGTCGGCCGCGAGGAGCTGCTGAAAGAAGTGTGGGGTCCCGCCTACGCGACCGAAACTCATTACCTGCGTGTATATCTGGCGCAGCTGCGACGCAAGCTCGAGGATGACCCGTCGCATCCCAATCATCTGCTGACCGAGTCGGGCATGGGATACCGCTTCGAGGCTTGAGTCACATCTGCCACAGGGGTATCGGCTCCAGGGTAATAGTGCGTTTGCCCGCCTCTGAGCGACAGCTTTGCCGCGGCGCGCAGCGCCAGCACCCGTTGGTGAATTCGATGTTCGGTGGCGCGTGGCACATAGCCGGGCACGTACCGGCCGCGGCCGCGCCGGTACACCCTGCCCCGGGCCAGCTCCCAGCGCAAGGCGTCCGAAACGGCTTTGGACGGTCGGCCGCGGACCCGAAAGCCATGCCAGTCAAGGACTGTGATCAATTCGGCGACGGTGGCCGGCCCGTGTAGCAGGAGGTGCATCGTCAACACGTAGCGGAGTTCGATTCCGCGCAGTTGCAAGGTCATTGGGCAACCTTCGCACGGGGGTATGACATCGACCGGCTCCGCGAAACCGACTGTGCATTCAGGGTTTCGAGTGTGCGCTCACGGCGAAGATCTCGCGGCGAAGAAGCCACCCTGACCGCTCACTCGATCAGCCAGCCCGCACCCACCGAAGTTGTCGCTCAGAGGCGGGCAAAAGCACTATTACCCTGGAGCCGATACGCCTGTGGCAGTTGTGATTTAACGAGCGATAGACAGCACGATACCGTCCAGGATGTCATGCTCGCTGACGGTCAGCTCGTCAATCCCGGCACGCGCCGACAGCTCGCGCGCCAATTCCTGCACCACAATGGCACCGCCGCCGATCACATCTACGCGGCCCTCATGCATCGGCGGCAAAGCGGCACGCTGCTGTCGAGTCATATCGATCAGCTGATCACAGACCTCCAGCAGCCGATTGCCGGGCACCCGTGAAAGATGAATAGCCACCGGGTCATAACGCGGCATCCTGTGCGCCAGCGCCGACAACGTGGTCATCGTTCCGGCCAGCCCTACCCACGTCCGCGCCTTCTCAACCGGCACCACACGCAGTGCGGCGTCAAGCTTTTCGCGGACCACCAGGCGGGCTGCCATCACCTCGTCGCGCGTCGGCGGGTCGGAATGCAGACACCGCTCGGTCAGCCGCACGCATCCGATGTCGGCCGAATAGCTTGCCAGCACGCCGGATTCGCCGAACACGATCTCCGTGGATCCACCACCCAGGTCGACGACGACGAAAGGCCCTGCCGCACTATCCAATTCATCGACAGCGCCGCAGAAGGACAGCTCTGCCTCCTCGGCGCCGCTGATCACCTCGGCAACCGAGCCCGCAACCGCGGCGCCCAGCACCTCGGCCGTCATCGCAAAGAAGGCATCACGATTCGAGACGTCTCGAGCAGCCGACGTGGCGACCATCCGCACCCGTTCGACGTTGTGGATCCGCAGCAGTTCGGCATAGTCGGCCAACGCGGCCCGGGTTCGGGCGATCGCCTCCGGCGCGAACTGGCCGGTCGCGTCGACTCCTTGCCCCAGCCGCACGATCCGGGTCTCGCGATGCACGTCGTGCAAGTGCCCACCTGCCACGTCGGCGATCAGCAAGCGAATCGAGTTCGTACCGCAGTCGATGGCGGCAAACCGGCTCATCCCCATTTCAGCACCGCCGCCGTCGCAGGCTCGCCTGCCAACAACGCCACCGCCTCGTCACCGAGCGGGTTCACCCCAGGGCCCTTGGCCAGCGAATGCGCGATCAGCACATGCAGGCATTTCACCCGGTCCGGCATTCCGCCGGCGGAGAACGTGGTGCCCAGGGGTTCGATCGCATCACGCTCGGCCAGATACGATTCGTGCGCGCGCCGATAGGCCGCCGCCAGCTCGGGGTCGCGCCCCAGCCGTTCGGTCATTTCACGCATGAGCCCGGTGGTCTCCAGTCTGCTCGCGGCCGCCGTCAGCACCGGATGCGTCAAGTAGTACAACGTCGGAAACGGTGTTCCGTCAGCAAGTTTCGGCGCCGTCTTCACCACTCCGGGTTCACCGTCGGGGCATCGGTAAGCGATTTCCAGCACACCACGAGGCTCCCGGCCGAGCTGGCGTGCCACCATGTCCAGATCGGCACGGTCAACCACCGGGCGTCGCCGGAGTAGACGGGGCAGGTGCGGTCGGCGCCAGGTGCGGATTGTCGGCGATCGTATGCCACAGCGAGGTGTACCAGGGTTCGTTGCGGGCTGGACTGGCCGCTTCGGTACCCGGCTGCGGCGCCGCCGCCGCCGTCGGCGGCAACTGCACTTGGAACGGGATATCTCCCGGCTTGACGAAACCGAGACGCTCGCGGGCCTGCGCGGCAATGTACGCCGGGTCGGCCAGCTGGCCCTTGCGCTGCTCGAGTTCGGCGATCTGGCGGTGCAACGCCGATTCCGTCGCCGACAACTGCTCCATTTCAGTGCGCTGGGCAAAGTAGGTGCGTACCGGTCCGGCGATGGTCAGCGTCAATACGCAAATCACCGCCGCCAGCACCGCCGCCCGTCGGGCGGTGAAGCCCAGCCGCTGATCGGAACGCTGCTCGACCGATTCGGTGAACGACCGCTTGATCGGCTCGACGACATGTTCCTGCGCCGTGCGGGTGGTGTTGCGGCCCGCATGCGGTGCGGGCGAGGGCTTGCTGGCCCGACGGCCGCGGCCCGAGTCGCCCGCCTTCCCCGGGCGTGAGGCCGGGGCGCGGCGCTTCGGATCGGGCTTGTTAGGCAAGCTCTTACCTACCTACTTCGGGTCCGGCGCGTAACGCGGGAAGGCCAGATCCCCGGCATAGCGGGCCGCGTCACCCAACGCCTCTTCGATTCGCAACAACTGGTTGTATTTGGCGACGCGTTCGCTGCGGGCCGGCGCCCCGGTCTTGATCTGTCCGCTGCCGACGGCAACCGCCAGGTCGGCGATGATGGTGTCCTCCGTCTCGCCGCTGCGGTGGCTCATCATCGTGCGGTACCCGCTGTGGTGCGCCAGCGCGACCGCGTCGAGAGTCTCGGTAAGCGTTCCGATCTGGTTCACCTTGACCAGCAACGCGTTTGCCACACCGCGCTCGATACCTTCCTCGAGCCGCTCGGGATTGGTGACGAAGATGTCGTCGCCGACGATCTGCACGCGATCGCCGATAGCGGTCGTCAGACCGGCCCAACCATCCCAATCGTCCTCGGACAGTGGGTCTTCCAGCGACACCAGCGGGTAGGAACCGAGCAGTCCGGCGTAGAACTCGGCCATCTGCTCAGCGCTGCGGATCGAGCCCTCGAACTTGTAGCCGGTCCCGTCGGTGTAGAACTCGGTGGCCGCCGCGTCCAGGGCCAACGCCACTTCTGAGCCGGGCTTGAAACCGGCCGACTCGATGGCCCGGCTGATCAGATCCAGCGCCGCGACCGTGCCTGCTACGTCTGGGGCGAAGCCGCCCTCGTCGCCCAGCCCGGTGGACAACCCTTCCTTCTTCAGCACCGACTTCAGCGCGTGGTACACCTCGGCACCCCAGCGCAGCGCCTCGGCGAAGCTGGGCGCGCCGATCGGCGCCACCATGAACTCCTGAATGTCGACCGCCGTGTCGGCGTGGGCGCCGCCGTTGAGGATGTTCATCATCGGCACCGGCAGGATGTGCGCGTTGGGCCCGCCGACATAGCGGAAAAGCGGCAACTCAGCCGAATCCGCGGCCGCCTTGGCCACCGCCAACGACACCCCCAGAATCGCGTTGCCACCCAGTCGCGACTTGTCCGGAGTGCCGTCGAGGTCCACCAGCGCCTGGTCGACCAATCGCTGGTCGTCGGCGTTGAGACCGATGACGGCCGGACCGATCTCGTCCAGGACGGCCTGCACGGCCTTTTTCACACCCTTGCCGCCGTACCGGTCCCCGCCGTCGCGCAACTCGACGGCTTCATGCTCGCCGGTCGACGCGCCGGAGGGCACTGCGGCTCGGGCGAAGGTCCCGTCGATCAGGGCCACCTCGACCTCGACCGTCGGGTTGCCGCGGGAATCGAGGATCTCGCGCGCCCCGACCTGCTCGATAATCGGCACTGGGTTCTCCTTTGCGTCCTAGCTGATGGCCTGGGGGGTCAGCGATCCATCTTTCTACAGCGGATGACCCGCCGCGTAAGCGGTCGCCCAGTCGCGCACGGCCCGCGCATAGACACCGGAATTGTTGTAGGCCCGCAGCGCGGTGATCCACCCCCTGGGTGTCGCGAGATCCTTTCCGCGCCAACACAGATAGCCGGCCGCCGACAACGCGGCATCGTCGATGTTGTCCGGGCTGGCAATGCCGTTGGTACTGGCGGCGACCCCATACAAGCGCCAGGTCTCGGAGATGAACTGCATTGGCCCCATCGCGCGCTCTACCCCGGCGTCACCGTCCATACCGCCCTGGTCGCTGTCGACGATCCGCAGAGTGCCGCCGGTGCCGTCGAGGCGGACACCGCGGATGGGAGGCCGGACGTCACCGTTGGGTGCGATGGTCGCACCCCGGTAGGTCCCGTGGTGGCTTTCCACCTGCCCGATCCCGGCCAACGTGGTCCACGCGATATGGCACTTCGGGTTCTCCACCTCCGCGACGCGGGCGGCGTAGGCGTAGGCCTCCAGGGCTAGGACGGGGATCTCCAATGCCGGGGAGCGCTTCTCCGCCCATTCGCGCAGCTGATCGGCGGGCCGCCCGCTGGCCACATGCGTATCCACCGGCGGAACGGGATCACCGGGCGGCGGCGGCACGCCCTCGGGGATGAAAAGGCTGAGCTGCCAGGTGCAACTGGACGCCAACAGCATCGCGGTCGCCCCTATCACGGCGACCGCGCGCAACCAGCGTCTCGGCGACACAGTTCTCCTTCAGTCATGATCATCGTCCCATGGGTTTGCCCGGTGCCCCGTTGCACAGGACGCTCAGCACATGGTCAGGCGGCCGATCACGTCTGAATGTTTGTTAGCTACCAGTTAATTTGGCTATTTCAGTTCCCAATGTTGCTACAGCAAAACACCTGTGCAGCAAATATTTCAGATATCGCTTGCTGTGGAAAATCTCTGAGTCGCCGCAAACATGGCGAAGTGGCGGTCTAGCGCCGCCCTTTGCGTTTTTTGGATCCGCCGCGAGCCACTTTGGCGGGCTCAGCGGCCTCGGCTTCTTCTGACGGTTCTTCCGGCAGTTCGTCCGGCAGTTCTTCCGGCAAGACGGCAATTAGTTCCGCTCCCGGCGGCCAGTGCGCAAGCCATTCCTGAGCCGTGATGACCCCGAGCGGAGTCATGTCCAGTTCCTCTGCCACGCTGTCGCCGCGGCGGCTGGCGGCGATGCCTCTCTCCACTCGCCGGACCGTGTCGACGAAATCCAAAACGGCTGCACGCAAGGTGTTTTCCGCATCGATATCGGCGGACACCGAGATCGAGGTGATCTCGTCCGGGATCAGTTCGGCCGGCAGTCCTGCCTTCTCGACTCGGTGAATGACCTTCTGCGCCAGCGCCAATGACGGCTGTCCGGTGTGAACGTCGTCCAGCACCGAGCTGCGTGATTTCTCGGACGCCTTACGTTCTTCCCACTGCGCCAGCTGGTCCTGCAGCGAAATCGATTCACCGGCAAGCACTCCCGGCGCCCGGTTGCCCAGTTTGCGGATCAACGCGTCGGCGACGTCGTCGATGGTGAACGGGAGTAAGGCCGCATCTTCGGCTATGCGGGCGTGGAAAAGCACTTGTAGGAGGAGGTCGCCCAGCTCTTCCCGTAGCTCCTCGACATTGCCGCTGTGCACCGCATCGAGCAGCTCGTAGGTCTCCTCCAGCAGATAACGGCGCAACGACTCGTGGGTCTGTTCGCTTTCCCAGGGCCCGTCGGTGCGAAGTTTGTCCATCATCGCGACGGCGTCGATCAATCGCTCGCCGCGCTGACGTTCCGGTGCCGAAATGAGCCGGGCGCCCGAGGCCAGTCGGGCCACCACGGCCGGGTGATTGGGGTCCGACGACAGCAACACCGGAGCGTCCTCGCCCATGTGTACCGGATGCGCGTCGGGCAGCGACCACGGTACTGCGACCGGCATCTCCTCGGTGTATTGCACCGGTCCGCTGAGCAACGCGATCGCATCGACCGGCACCAAGGAAGGGCGGTGGGGGTCGACCAGGACGATGATCATCGGCGCCGCTCCTCTCCGTCCACCGCTGCCGGGGTTGTTAACGGACTCGTTATACCAATATCTTCCTGCGGTTTTCCTGCCAGCGTCGTGATCAAGTCGGCCACCATCTGCAGCAATTCGACGTCGCGAAGCCGCGGCGCACCGATACCCCCGGCTCGCGGGATGGGCACCTGCACGGTATTCGTAGTGGCCCGGTAGCTGCCTCCGGGATAGATCCGCTTGAGCCGCACCTGGGCCGAGTCCGGCAGGGTCATCGGCGACAACCGCACCGTCGCGGCCGACGACGTGCTCACTTCGGTGATGCCGGACTCGCGACACAGCAACCGCAACCGAGCGACCGCCACCAGCCGGCGGGCGGGCTCGGGCAGCGGCCCATATCGGTCGGTCAGTTCGTCGACGACGGCGCCGACGGCACCATCCGAAGGGGCGGCCGCCAGGCGCCGGTAGCCCTCCAGCCGGAGCCGATCGCTGGCGATGTAGTCCGGCGGTAGATGCGCGTCGACGGGCAGATCGATGCGCACGTCCTTGGGTTCCTCCGGTGTGGTCACCGTTTTGCCGTCGGCGGCGGCGCGGTAAGCCTCGACGGCCTCACCCACCAGCCGCACGTACAGGTCGAACCCGACCCCGGCCACGTGCCCGGACTGCTCGACGCCCAGCACATTGCCTGCGCCGCGGATCTCGAGGTCCTTCAGCGCGACGGCCATACCCGCGCCCAGCTCGTTGTTCTGCGCGATGGTGGCCAACCGGTCGTAGGCCGTCTCGGTCAGCGGCGCGTGCGGCGGATACAGGAAGTAGGCGTAGCCGCGCTCCCGGCTGCGGCCGACCCGGCCGCGCAGCTGGTGCAGCTGGGACAGGCCGAAGGTGTCGGCGCGCTCGACGATCAGCGTGTTGGCGTTGGAGATGTCCAGCCCGGTCTCCACGATCGTGGTGCACACCAGGATGTCGTATTCGCGGTTCCAGAACCCTTGCACGGTGCGTTCCAGCAGGTCCTCGGGCATTTGCCCGTGTGCGACGACGACGCGCGCCTCGGGCACCAGCTCGCGAATCCGGGCGGCGGCCCGGTCGATGGAGCTGACCCGGTTGTGCACGTAGAAGGCCTGCCCCTCACGCAGCAGCTCGCGACGCAAAGCCGCCGCGACCTGCTTGTCGTCGTGCGGACCGACGTAAGTCAACACCGGATAGCGCTCTTCAGGAGGCGTCAGGATCGTCGACATCTCCCGGATTCCGGCCAGGCTCATCTCCAACGTGCGCGGTATCGGGGTGGCGCTCATGGTCAGCACGTCGACGTGGGTACGCAGCGACTTGATGTGCTCCTTGTGCTCGACGCCGAACCGCTGTTCCTCGTCCACCACGACCAGACCCAAATCTTTCCAGCGCACGCCGGTCTGCAGCAGCCGATGGGTGCCGATCACGATGTCCACCGACCCGTCGGCCATCCCGTCGATGACGGCGCGCGACTCCGCCGGATCGGTGAACCGGGATAGCCCCTTGACGGTCACCGGGAAGCCGGCCATCCGGTCGGTGAACGTCTGCAGATGCTGATCGGCCAGCAGCGTGGTGGGCACCAGCACCGCAACCTGTTTGCCGTCCTGAACCGCCTTGAACGCCGCGCGCACCGCGATCTCGGTCTTGCCGTAGCCGACGTCGCCACAGATCACCCGGTCCATCGGTACGGACTTCTCCATGTCGGCCTTGACCTCGGTGATCGCGGTGAGCTGGTCGACGGTCTCGGTGAAGCCGAACGCGTCCTCCATCTCGGCCTGCCACGGTGTGTCCGGGCTGAAGGCATGGCCGGGGCTGGCCTGCCGCTTGGCGTACAGCGACACCAGTTCGCCGGCGATCTCCCGCACGGCACGCCGCGCCTTGGTCTTGGTGTTGGCCCAGTCGCTGCCGCCGAGCTTGCTCAGCGCGGGCGCCTGCCCGCCGACGTAGCGGGACAGCTGGTCCAGCGAATCCATCGGGACATAGAGCCGGTCGGCCTGTTGGGCGCGTTTACTCGACGCGTACTCGAGCACCAGGTACTCGCGGCGGGCGCCGCCGACGGTGCGTTCGACCATTTCGACGAATCGCCCGATGCCGTGCTGGTCGTGCACCACCAGATCGCCGGCGGTGAGCGCCAGCGGGTCGACGGTGTTGCGCCGCTTGGCGGCCAGCCGCTTGCCTTCGACGGCCGTGGCCCGGGCCCCAGTCAGATCGCTTTCGGTAATGACGACCAGGTTGGCGCCGGGAATCACCACGCCCTCGTGTAGCGGGCCCTTGAGCACGCCGACCAGGCCTGCCTTGGGCGCCGCGCCGCAGTCCAGCATCGCGGCAGGGGTGTCGGATTCGGCCAGCCGCTCCACCACCCGGTGTGCGGTCCCGGTGCCCGGGGCGACCATCACCGCATACCCACCGGTTGCGACGTGTGCCCGCAGCATGGCGAAGATGCCGTCGATGTCACGCTGATGTCCGCGCGCCGAGGGCGCCGCGCGGACATCCAGCTCCACCGCCGCCTCACTCGACAACTGACTCAACGTCCACCACGGATGACCGGACCGGGCCGCGGCGTCCTCTACTTCATCTAGTTCGGCGAAGCCGGAGCCGCCGAGTTGTTCGACGTCGACGGGCGCATCCGTGCCCAGCGCCGCGACCGACCAGGACGCCTCCAAGAACTCACGGCCGGTCTTGATCAGGTCGGCGGCTCTGGTCCGCACCTTCTCCGGGTCGCAGACCAGCACCGGCGTGCCCGCCGCCAGCTGATCGGTCAACAGCGCGTGACGTCCATCATTCGCGGGATGCAGCACCGAAAGCAGCGCTTCCATGCCGTCGACCGCAATTCCCTCGGCCAGCTTGGCCAGCATGTCGGTGACGCTGCCGGTGACCGTCTCGGCGCCGGTGGAATGTTGGGCGGCCAACTCCGCGGCGCGTTGCCGCACGTCGTCGCTGAGCAGCAACTCGCGGCATGCGACGGCGATCAGCGTCTCGACGTCGATCTCGGGAATGGAGCGCTGGTCGGCGACGGAGAACATTCGCATCTCGGTGATCTCGTCGCCCCAGAACTCGACGCGCACCGGGTGCTCGGCGGTCGGCGGGAAGATATCCAGGATGCCGCCACGCACCGCGAACTCACCGCGCCGGCCAACCATGTCCACCCGGCTATAGGCCAGCTCGACCAGCCGGGCGATCACGTCCTCGAAAACGACCTCCTGACCGACGCTCAGCGTGATCGGTTCCATCAGGCCCAGCTGCGGCGTCATCGGCTGCAACAGCGAACGCACCGCCGTCACCACCACCCGCAGTGGCGGCCCCAGCCTCCCGTCGTCGGGATGGGCCAGCCGGCGCAGCACCGTCAGCCGGGTGCCCACGGTGTCGACGCCTGGCGAGAGCCGCTCGTGCGGCAGCGTCTCCCAGGACGGAAACAGCGCCACCGCGGCACCGAAGACACCCTTCAGTTCGGCGGTCAGATCGTCGGCTTCCCGGCCGGTTGCCGTGACCACTAGCAACGGTGCCTGCTGGACCAGCGCGCTCACCACGAACAGGCGTGCGCTGGCGGGCCCGACCAGCGTTAGCTCGTCGGGTCGATCGGCGGCGCGCTCGATGAGTTGAGTGAATGTCGGCGCGGTCAACGCCAATTCGACGAGCCCCGCGATCGGGGTATCTGGGCTGGCAGCCCCCGGTGCGGTCATGATGAAGCCATTCTAGGGTGCTCAACTCCGTCAATATTGGGCCCGAAGGCGTCAAGGGATCGTAAGGAAGGCGCCATAGCGGGGCGGGCGGGCGCAGTTTGGGAGCATGACATTGCTGGACATGCTCCCTTCCATCGGCCACGCCGCTCCCCGGCGGTTTGACCCCGCGATCTGGCCGGTCACCACCCGTTCCGACGACGAGGGCCGGCTCTGCGTCGGCGATGTCGCGCTCTCCGATATCGCCGACGAGTTCGGCACCCCAACCTACGTGCTCGACGAGTGTGACTTCCGGCACCGTGCCCGCCGGTACCGCCGGGCACTGCGCGACGTCGAGGTTGTCTACGCCGGAAAGTCGCTGCTGACCACCGCCGTGGCGAGGTGGGCGCGCGACGGGGGGCTGGGCATCGACGTGTGCTCACCCGCGGAACTAGCCATCGCCCTGGCCGGTGGCGTCGACCCGGCCCGCATCATCCTGCACGGGAACGCGAAATCACCCGGCGAACTGCGCGATGCGGTGGCCGTCGGGGTCGGGCGCATCGTGCTGGACTCAGCCATGGAGATCGCCTACCTCGCCGGCTTGGCCCGCCGCCGACAGCGGGTGCTGATCCGGGTCACCCCGGACATCGACATCCACGGCCATCGCGCGGTCACCACCGGAATCAGCGATCAGAAGTTCGGGTTCACCCTGGCCGCCGACAAGGCCGCCCACAAGGCCGCCCACAATGCCGCCGACAATGCCGCCGACGCGGTCAAGCGGGTGCTGGCGCACCCGATCCTCGACCTGATCGGGCTGCATTGTCATATCGGCTCGCAGGTCAGCGACCCGGCTCTATACGGCGAGGCGATTCACCGGATGATCGCCGCCATGGCCGACATCCGCCGCCGGCACGGCGTCATCCTCACCGAACTCAACATCGGCGGCGGCCACGCCGTCCCGTATGTGCGCGGTGACGCCGAACTGCACCCCGAGGAGCTGGCCCGCGTCCTCGAAGATGCGCTGGACGATGCGTGCGCGGCCGAGCAATTTCCGCGGCCCGCCGTCGTCGTCGAACCCGGCCGGGCTATCAGCGCGCGCGCCGGCGTCACGCTGTACCGCGTGCATTCGGTGAAGGAGCGGCCAGGTGGACGCACCTTCGTCGCCGTCGACGGCGGCATGAGCGACAACCCGCGCGTCGCGCTCTACGGCGCGCAATACACCGTCGCGCTGGCCAACCGCCACTCCCTGGGGGTGAAAAAGGTGGTCACGGTGGCCGGCCGGCATTGTGAGGCCGGCGACGAGATCGCCCGGGACATCAAGCTGCCCGCCGACATCCATCCCGGCGATCTGCTGGCCGTGGCCTGCACCGGCGCCTATCACCACAGCATGGCGTCGAACTACAACATGGTCGGCCGGCCGCCGCTGGTGGCGGTCAAGGATGGCCGGATCCGCGAGCTTGTTCGCCGTGAGACGGTCGCCGATCTGCTCGCGCGCGACTGCGGCTAACCCCTACCAAGGCATGGTGCGCCAGGAAGGAGGGCAGTTGCACTGATCAGCTGTCGCCGAGGGTGCGGCCACCAACGCCAGCGCGACAATTCCTGCCGCCATGACGGACACCGTGCGTCGAATTGGGTTCATGACGAGAAGTGCACCGCGTCCCGGCCACTACCGACCCCAACTATTCGTCCTGCAGCCGAGGATCGGCTTCCAGGTGCGTCAGACCGTTCCACATCAGGTTGACCAGATGCGCGGCCACCACTTCCTTCTTGGGTTCACGCGTATCGAGCCACCACTGCGCCGTCATCGACACCGAGCCCACCAGGGCCTGGGCGTACAGGGGGGCCAGATCCGGATCCAGACCGCGGCGGGCGAAGTCGCCGGCCAGGATCGACGCGACCTGGCTGACGGCGTCGTTGAGCAGGCTGGAGTAGGTGCCGGAGCTGATCGATGCCGGCGAGTCGCGGATCATGATGCGGAAGCCGTCGGTGCGTTCCTCGACGTAGGTGAGCAATGCCAGCGCGACCCGCTCGACGCGTACCCGGGACCGGTTATTGGTCAACGAAGAAGTGATGCCGTCCAGCAGCGCCGACATCTCCCGGTCGACGACCACGGCGTACAAACCTTCCTTGCCGCCGAAGTGCTCGTAGACAACGGGTTTGGACACGTTGGCGCGCTGCGCGATCTCTTCGATCGAGGTCCCGTCGTAGCCGCGTTCGGCGAACAGCGAGCGCGCGATGCCGATCAGTTGGTGCCGACGCTCGCTGCCGGTCATCCTGGCGCGCGGGGCCCGCGTTTCCTTCTCCGGGGCTGCCATGCTGATCAGGGTATCTGGGCCGAGCGTGAACTGGTGGCTTCGATCGGGTGGCCACGGTGGCCGAACGGCAGTTTGACCGCCCTACGAGCACACTCAACGCCGGGGCGTCACGATGAACCGGTCGACTAGAGTGCCAAGTGCACTCAATCCGTCGTGGTGTAATCGGCAGCACCTCTGATTTTGGTTCAGATAGTTCAGGTTCGAGTCCTGGCGACGGAGCCCCAAACAGGCCCAGCTCTTTGCCGCGAGCGTGCGTGAAATGACACGCTTGACGGCGTGTCGCTGAGCAGACACGCACGCTCGCGAGCGGGAGGAAGGACATCGATGACGCTTCGTGGTGACACCGCGGTCCTGGTCCTGGCGGCTGGGCCCGGCACCCGAATGCGGTCAGACACTCCGAAAGTCCTGCACAGTCTCGGCGGGCGCAGCATGTTGTCGCACTCGCTGCACGCGATGACCAAGCTCGCGCCACAGCACCTGGTGGTGGTGCTTGGCCACGATCATCAGCGCATCTCCCCGCTGGTTGCCGAACTCGCCGAGTCGCTGGGCCGCACGATCGAGGTGGCGCTGCAGGACCGTCCGCTGGGCACCGGGGACGCGGTGCGGTGCGGGCTGTCGGCGCTGCCCGAGGACTATGCGGGCATCGTCGTGGTAGCCGCGGGCGACACCCCGCTGCTGGACGCCGACACGCTGGCGGATCTGATCGCCAGTCACAGCGCGCTGTCCGCCGCGGTCACCGTGCTGACCACCACGCTGGACGACCCACACGGCTACGGCCGCATCCTGCGCACCCAGGACAACGAAGTGATGGCGATCGTCGAGCAGACCGACGCGACGGCCTCACAGCGCGGAATCCGTGAGGTCAACACCGGCGTCTACGCCTTCGACATCGCCGCCCTGCGCTCGGCGCTGGGCAGGCTGAGCTCCAACAACGCCCAGCAGGAGCTCTACCTCACCGACGTGATTGCGATCCTGCGCGGCGACGGCCAGCCCGTGCATGCCCGTCACATCGACGACAGCGCGGTGGTGGCCGGCGTCAACAACCGCGTGCAGCTGGCCGAGCTGGGCGCCGAGCTCAACCGACGGATCGTGGCCGCCCATCAGATGGCCGGCGTCACCGTCATCGATCCCGGAACCACCTGGATCGACGTGGACGTCACCATCGGCCGCGACACCGTGATCCACCCGGGCACCCAGTTGCTCGGCAGTACCCGGATAGGCGGCGGGTGTGTGGTCGGCCCGGACACCACGCTGACCGATGTCACCGTCGGCGACGGCGCCGCAGTGGTCCGCACTCACGGCAGCTCGTCGGCGATCGGCAACGGCGCCGCCGTCGGCCCGTTCACCTACCTACGACCGGGAACCGTGCTGGGCGCCGACGGCAAGCTGGGCGCGTTCGTCGAGGCCAAGAACTCCACCATCGGCACCGGCACCAAGGTGCCGCACCTGACCTACGTCGGCGACGCCGACATCGGCGAGCACAGCAACATCGGCGCGTCCAGCGTGTTCGTCAACTACGACGGCACCACCAAGCGGCGCACCACCATCGGCTCGCACGTGCGGACCGGGTCGGACACCATGTTCGTGGCGCCGGTCACTGTCGGCGACGGCGCGTACACCGGCGCCGGCACCGTGGTGCGCGAGGATGTCCCGCCCGGTGCGCTGGCCGTGTCTGCAGGTCCGCAGCGCAATATCGAGAACTGGGTACAGCAGAAGCGGCCGGGAACTGCGGCGGCCGAAGCAGCTGCGCAGGCAGGCCGAAAACCCGATACAGAACAGACACCGTGATTTCGTTTACCGGAAACCCGGCTACGATGAGGCGTTCCATTCCCGAACTCGATACGGCGAGGGCAACCCGGTGAGCCACGACTGGACCGATAATCGCAAAAACCTAATGCTCTTCAGCGGCCGTGCCCACCCCGAGCTGGCCGAGCAAGTAGCCAAGGAACTCGATGTGCACGTCACCGCGCAGACGGCGCGGGAATTCGCCAACGGCGAGATCTTCGTGCGCTTCCATGAATCGGTGCGCGGCTGCGACGCGTTCGTGCTGCAGTCCTGCCCGATGCCGGTGAACCAATGGCTGATGGAACAGCTGATCATGATCGACGCGCTCAAGCGCGGCAGCGCCAAGCGGATCACCGCTGTGATGCCGTTCTACCCCTACGCCAGGCAGGACAAGAAGCACCGCGGCCGCGAGCCGATCTCGGCGCGGCTGGTCGCCGACCTGCTCAAGACCGCCGGCGCCGACCGGATCGT
The DNA here is from genome assembly GCF_002086155.1 of Mycobacterium angelicum. Classification (GTDB taxonomy): domain Bacteria; phylum Actinomycetota; class Actinomycetes; order Mycobacteriales; family Mycobacteriaceae; genus Mycobacterium; species Mycobacterium angelicum. Next base: position 74,809 of record NZ_MVHE01000007.1, read on the forward strand.
GACCGTCGATCTGCACACCGACCAGATCCAGGGTTTCTTCGACGGACCCGTCGACCACATGCGCGGCCAGAACCTGCTGACCGGATACATCAGGGACAACTACCCCGACGGCAACATGGTTGTGGTCTCCCCCGACTCCGGCCGGGTGCGCATCGCCGAGAAGTGGGCCGACGCGCTGGGCGGTGTTCCGCTGGCCTTCATTCACAAGACCCGCGACCCGCGGGTGCCCAACCAGGTGGTGTCCAACCGCGTGGTCGGCGAGGTACAGGGGCGCACGTGCGTGCTGATCGACGACATGATCGACACCGGCGGAACCATCGCCGGCGCGGTGAACCTGTTGCGCGAAGACGGGGCCAGTGACGTGATCATCGCGGCCACCCACGGTGTGCTGTCCGACCCGGCCGCCGAGCGGCTAGCGGCGTGCGGCGCGCGGGAGGTCATCGTCACCAACACGCTGCCGATCGGCGAGGAGAAGCGCTTCCCGCAGCTCACCGTCTTGTCCATCGCGCCGCTATTGGCCAGCACCATCCGCGCGGTATTCGAAAACGGCTCAGTCACAGGACTATTCGACGGAGACGCCTAGATGGCTTCGGCTTCTTGCGGCTCCGGCTCCACCGTCATCTATCACAACCCGAAGTGCAGCACCTCGCGTAAGACGCTGGACTTGTTGCGGGAGAACGGTTTTGAGCCGACGGTCGTCCAGTATCTGAAAACGCCGCCGTCTCGCGACGAGCTGGTCCGCATGATCGCAGACGCCGGCATCGATGTGCGGACCGCGGTACGCAAACGCGAACCGCTGTATGCCGAACTCAACCTCGCCGACGCGACCGATGACGAGCTGCTCGATGCCATGGCCGAGCATCCGATCCTGATCGAGCGTCCGTTCGTCGTCACGCCGAAGGGGACGCGGCTGGCCCGGCCAATCGACGCGGTCCGCGAGATTCTGTGAGACGGCTGGCGTCCGTTACGGCGTTGGCGGCGCTTACCGTGACGGTGGCCGGCTGCGGACCGAAAGTTCCTGACTACCAGTCGATCTGGACGACCAGTTCGTCCAGCACCACCGCCCCGTCGCCGACCGACAAGCCCGTCCCGCTGTCGAAATACCTGGAAAGCATTGGCGTCACCGGGGAACCGGTGGCACCGAACGCGCTGACCGACCTCACCGTGTCGATTCCCACACCGCCGGGCTGGGTGCCGCATGGCGACCCGAAGGCCACCCCGAATGCGGTGATGATCGCCAAGGGCGACAAGTACCCAGCGGCCATGCTGGTGGTGTTCAAGTTGCGCGGGGATTTCAATCCGGCCGACGCGATCAAACACGCCAATGCCGATCTGCCCGAGAACTTTCACCAACTGGACGCCTCGACGGCCGACTTCAACGGCTTTCCGTCGTCGATGGTGCAGGGCAGCTACGACCTCAAGGCCACCCGCATGCACAGCTACAACCGCATCGTGATCGCCACCGGAGCGCCCCCGGCCAACGAGCGATATCTGGTGCAGCTGACCATCACCAGCCTGGCCAACGAGGCCGTCGCGCAGAGCACCGACATCGAGGCGATCATCCGCGGGTTCGTCGTAGCCAGGAAGTGATCACAGACATGACCGATTGGACAGCCGCGGACCTGCCCTCGTTCGCCGGACGCTCGGTGATCATCACCGGAGCCAACAGCGGGCTGGGTGAGGTGACGGCCCGCGAGCTGGCCGGTCGCGGCGCCAAGATCATCATGGCGGTCCGCAACACGGACAAAGGCGCGGCCGCCGCGCAGCGGATCGCCGGCGACGTCGAGGTGCGTGCCCTCGATTTGCAGGACCTGTCGTCGGTACGCCGCTTCGCCGACGAGACTCGCGGAGCCGACATCCTGATCAACAACGCCGGCATCATGGCCGCGCCGTATTCGCTCACCGTCGATGGCTTCGAAAGCCAGATCGGCACAAACCATCTCGGCCATTTCGCGCTCACGAATCTACTGCTGCCCAAGCTCACCGATCGGGTCGTCACGGTGTCGTCGATGGCGCACTGGCCGGGGCGGGTCAACCTCGAAGACCTCAACTGGAAGAAGCGGCGATACTCGCCCTGGCTGGCTTACAGCCAGTCGAAGCTGGCCAACCTGCTGTTCACCAGCGAGCTGCAACGCCGCCTGGCTGCAGCCGGGTCGCCCCTGCGTGCGCTGGCCGCCCACCCGGGCTACTCGCACACCAACCTGCAGGGGGTTTCCGGCCGCAAACTCGGCGACGCTATCGTTTCGGCCGCTACCCGCGTGGTGGCCACCGACGCCGATTTCGGTGCCCGGCAAACGTTGTACGCGGCGTCCCAGGATTTGCCGGGCGACGCATTCATCGGTCCGCGGTTCGGCTATGTGGGACCCACCCGGCAGGTGGGTCGCAGCCGGCGGGCCAAAGACACGGGCACCGCCGCCGCGCTCTGGGAGCTGTCCGAGCAACTCACCGGGGTCAAGTTCCCGCTTTGAGGTTCACATCGGTCACATCTGCCCCAGTGGCCCCGGCTCCGGGTGGCAACCCTCTTTGCTCGCCTCAGCGCGACTTGTCGCTGCGAGCCGGGCAAACCGAACTATGCGCAGATACTGAGACGTCTGGGGCTGACGTGACAGTCGGTGCGGAATTTCCCCTGCACCCGTCACATGCGCTAACCTGACCGGGCGTCACGGCGAGGGTAGCTGGCCACCTCAACCAGCACCGTTATCGACGGAGACCGACAGTTCGTCGCGATCCTGGCCGTGCCCTACACACAGGAGCGAGCGACACACATGGCTAAGTCCACGGTCAACCAGCTGAGCGTCACGGTGCGCACCGAGACCGGTAAGGGCGCCTCCCGGCGCGCCCGGCGTGAGGGCAGGATTCCCGCCGTTCTCTACGGCCACGGCGCCGACCCGCAGCACCTCGAGCTGCCCGGGCACGACTTTGCGGCGGTGCTGCGCCACTCAGGCACCAACGCGGTGCTGACCCTGGACATCGCCGGCAAGGAACAACTGGCACTGACCAAGGCGCTCGATATCCACCCGATCCGACGCACCATCCAGCACGCGGACCTCTTGGTGGTCCGCCGCGGCGAGAAGGTCGTCGTCGAGGTCAGCGTCGTCGTCGAGGGCGAAGCCGGACCTGACACCCTGGTCACTCAGGATGCCAACGCAATCGAGATCGAGGCCGAAGCCCTCTCGATTCCCGAGCAGTTGACCGTGTCCGTCGAGGGCGCCGAACCCGGCACCCAGTTCACCGCCGGGCAGATCACCCTGCCGGCCGGCGTCAACCTGATCTCCGACCCCGAACTCCTGGTCGTCAACGTGGTTCAGGCGCCCACCGCGCAGGACCTCGCGGAAGAGGGCGCCGGCGAGGAAGGCGAGGCAGCCGAGGAGCCGGCGGCCGAGGAGGCCGGCGAGTCCGAGGGCGACACGGCCCAGGGCGAGTCCGAGTAGCCCGATATGGCCGAACCCCTTTTGGTGGTCGGCCTGGGCAACCCCGGAGAGAACTACGCCCGCACCCGGCACAACGTCGGGTTCTTCGTTGCCGACCTGCTGGCCGCCCGGCTAGGCGCAAAGTTCAAGGCGCACAAGCGCTCTGGCGCCGAAGTCGTCACCGGCCGGCTGGCCGGGCACTCGATCGTGCTGGCCAAACCGCGCTGCTACATGAACGAGTCCGGTCGACAGGTGGGACCGCTGGCGAAGTTCTACTCGGTGGCACCGGCCGACATCATCGTCATCCACGACGAACTGGACCTGGACTTCGGCCGAGTCCGGCTCAAATTCGGTGGCGGCGAAGGCGGCCACAACGGCGTCCGCTCGGTGGCATCGGCGTTGGGCACCAAGGACTTTCAACGGGTGCGCATCGGGATCGGCCGTCCGCCCGGACGCAAGGACCCGGCCGCCTTCGTGCTGGAGAACTTCTCGTCAGCAGAACGCACCGAGGTGCCCACAATTTGCGAACAGGCCGCTGACGCAACGGAATTGCTCATCGAACTAGGACTGGAACCCGCGCAGAACCGCGTCCACGCCTGGTAAGCCCCCAGCCGAACTAGGTGACCAGCGTCAGCGAATTGGACCGCCGCAGCTTGCCCGACGGCGTCTTCGGGATGGTTCCCGGCCCGAGCACCACGACGTTTCGCGGCCGCACATCAACCTCTTTGACGACCTCGTGGGCCACCTGGTGCTCGATGCGGCGCACCTCGGCGGGGTTCTCGTGGGCGTTCGATTCGACCGCGACGGCGAAGGACTCGCGCGAGTGCCCGGCGTCGAGGCGCACGGCCACTGCACAGCCCGGACGGACACCTTCCACGCGCCCGGCGGCCCGCTCGATGTCGGTCGGGTAGATGTTGCGCCCGGCCATGATGATGACGTCCTTGACCCGGCCACACACGACTACGTGGCCCTCCTCGGTGAGGTAGCCGAGGTCACCGGTGTCGTACCAGCCGTGCTCGTCCTGCGCCGGGATGAAGCCGCCCATGGTCAGGTAGCCCGGCGTCAGCGATTCCCCGCGCAGCTCGATGACACCGACGCCGCGGGCGGGCATGACGTCGCCCTGCTCGTCGATGATGCGGGCCTCCAGGTCCTGCAGCAGCGGCCCCAGGGTGGCCAGCCGGCGGGTGTTGCCCTTGGTGGCCGGAACGGCCCGGCGCAGCGCGGCCAGCAGGTCGGCGTCCACCTCGTCGACAACCAGACCCGAGTTGCACTTGGAGAAGGACACCGCCAGCGTGGTCTCGGCCATGCCGTAGGCCGGCAGGATCGCCGAGGACCGCAGCCCGAACGGCTTGCCCGCGTCCAGCAGGTCCTCGACGTCGGCGGGCTCGACGGGCTCGGCACCGGACAGCGCGAAACGCAGGGTCGACAGGTCGAAGTCGCCCGGCTTGGCCTGGCGGCGCAACCGCTTGGCCAGCAGCGCGTAGGCGAAGTTGGGCGCCGCGGTCATGGTGCCCTTGTACTTGTCGATCAGCTTGGCCCACAGCAGCGTGTCGCGCAGGAAGTCCATCGGCGTGACCTTGACCAGCTCCGCGCCGAAGAACATCGGGATGGTGAGGAAGCCGACCATGCCCATGTCGTGGAAGCAGGGCAGCCAGCTCACCATGACGTCCTTGTCGACGTCGTATTCGGCGCCGATGAACATCGCCTCGGCGTTGGAGTAGATGTTGCGGTGGGTGATCTGGACGGCTTTGGGGGAACCGGTGGAACCCGACGTCAGCTGCATCAGCGCCAGGTCGTCCTCGCCGACCTCGATGGGGTCGATCGGATCGGCCGCCAGCAGATCGCCGACGGTGAGCACCTTGATGCCCTTCTCCTCGAGCACCGGAATGGCGACCAGGAACGGCTCGGAAACGACGACGGCCTTGGCCTCGATCATGCCGATGACGGTCATGGTGTCTTCGGCCCACACGGCCAGGTCGGTCCGCGGCGTGGGCTGGTGCAGCATGGTCAGGCTGGCACCGCGCATCCACAGGCCCTGGGCCGTCGGGGCGATCTCCACCGGGAAGCCGGCAAGTACCCCGACCGCGTCACCCAGGCCGATGCCGGCGGCCGCCAGGCCACCTGCGATACAGCGGGCGCGCTCGTGGACTTCACCCCAGGTGTGGCGGACGGGCTCGTGGGGTTCACCTGTGACCATGCCCGTTGTCGCCGTGCGGGCATTGCGGAACATCTTCTCGGTGAACCTGCTCAAAGCAAACCTCCTCGGTTCCGGACCCGGGGTCCGGTTTTTCATGTTCCGCCTGCTGTACATAACTTTGCGACAGGCGCGCGCTCACAGTTGGGGAGCGGTTAGGTCTCGGTGCGGTGATGAGAACACCGCGGATTATCTTAAGCAACTCTTAAGTAACTGCCAAACGCACGCGCGATTTGAGGCAGATTTCACAGTTTGGGCATGCTTCAGGCTTCTGACGGCGCCGGTACCACCCGGGCGCCCGGCACCGGCCCGGTCGCCACGCGCACGGTGCGGCACACACCCGCCCCCGACAGCTGCGTGCCCACATCGATCGCCGAGGCCGCCGACGCACACAGAAACGCACACGTGGGACCCGAGCCGGACACGATCCCAGCCAGGGCTCCCGCCTCCACGCCGGCGCGCAGCGCCCGCCGCAGCGTGGGATCCAGGCTCACCGCGGCGGCCTGCATTTCGTTACCCAGCAGCGGCGCCAGCTGCTCGGGATCACCGGCCGCCAACGCGGCCAGCACCGGCCCGGGCTCATCGAGGCGCGGCGGATCACCGGCCTCGCGCAGCCGGTCCAGCTCGGCGAACACCGCCGGCGTCAGCAGACCATTCTCGGCGAAGGCCAGCACCCAATGGAATGTGTTGCGGGACAACACGGTCGCCAGCTCCTCGCCGCGACCCGTGCCCAGCGCGGTGCCCCCGTGCAGCGCGAACGGCACGTCGCTGCCCAGCCGCGCGGCGAGCATGCGCAGGTCGCGGCGGGGCAGGCTGAGCTCCCACAGCGAGTTCATCGCCACCAGTACCGCGGCCGCGTCCGCACTGCCGCCGGCCATCCCGCCGGCCACCGGAATCGATTTGTCGATCAGGATCGACACGTCCGGAGCGCGGCCCACGTGGTCGGCCAACAGCTCGGCCGCCTGCCAGGCCAGGTTGCCTTCGTCGATAGGCAGCTTGTCGGCCCCCTCGCCGACGAGCTCGAGCGACAGCACATCGGCGTTGCGGACGGTCACCTCGTCGACCAGCGAAACCGCATGAAACACCGTCGTCAGCTCGTGATAGCCGTCCTCGCGGCGATCGCCGACGGCCAGGTAGAGGTTGACCTTGCCCGGCACGCGGACGGTGACCGACCCGGTGGGCACCCATAATTCAGCGGTGTTGCCGTCAGATATCACCAGCCACCGCCACCGCAGCAGACTATCGCTGTCACCGGCGAACCACACGCATCAGCTCGCCGAAACGTGCCGCTCGTCGCCGGCACCGTCGGAACGCCGCAGCAGCCGCACAAAGTCGTCGATGGACAGCGTCTCACCGCGCCGGGCGGGGTCGATGCTGGCCGCCAGCAGCCGATTGGCCGACTCGTTGCCCGAGCCTGCCCACTCGGCGAAAGCGTTGCGCGCCGTCTTGCGCCGCTGCGCGAATGCGATGTCCACCAGCTCGAAGACCCGCTTACGGAAGCCGTCGTCGACGGGCCAGGGCGAAGATTCGTACCGGTCGATGCGAACCAACCCGGAGTAGACCCGCGGAATGGGCCAGAACACCGTCGGCGACACGGTGCCGCAACGGCGAACCCGGCCGAAAAACCGCACCTTCACGCTGGGCACGCCGTACTCCTTGCCGCCGGGCTCGGCGGCGAGTCGTTCGGCGACCTCGGCCTGCACCATCACCGTCACGACGCGGATAGAGGGAAACTCGGCCAGCAGATGCAGCAGCGCGGGGACGGCGACGTTGTAGGGCAGGTTGGCCACCACCGCGGTCGGCTCGACGGCCAACTCCGCCTTGCGCAGCGACAGGATGTCGCGATTGAGCACGGTCAGCCGCTGAATTTCGCTGTGCGAGTGTTCGGCCACAGTCTGCGGCAGCCGATCGGCCAGCACCGGGTCGATTTCGACGGCGGTGACGGCAGCGCCGCGATCGAGCAGGGCCAGCGTCAGCGAGCCCAGCCCGGGTCCGACCTCGAGAACGAGGTCGGACCGGCCGATGCCGGCGGCCGCAACCACCCGTCGCACCGTGTTGGCGTCATGGACGAAGTTTTGTCCGAGCGATTTGCGGGGCCGGAAGTCCAGCTCCTTGGCCAGCCGCCTGATCTCGGTACGTCCGAGAAGCCGAATCGTCAGCGGGCACCCGCTCGTCCACTGCATACCGGCCAGGCACCCCAGCCCTGACGCGCACGGGTCACCTCGGCAACCGCAATCTGCTCTTCCCGAGTGGCCAGGTCGGCGCGCGAGGCGTAGCGCAGGCCCCCGTTGGCCTCCCAGGTGCCCTGATCGAACTGCACACCGCCGTAATAGCCGTTGCCGGTGTTGATGGCCCAGTTTCCGCCGGCCTCACAGCCGGCGATCGCGTCCCAGATGTTTCCGTCGTTCACCGGCGGCACCTCGGTACCGGGCTTGGTCCCCACCCGCACCACGGCTTCGCGGGCCGGCGTGATGACGGTGTTGGCGATCGGCAGCCGGCCGACCTCGACACCGTTGACCTGGGCTACGGCGAACGTCACGTCCTGGGTGCCCGGGCTGCCGGCGTCTTCGACGATCTCGCGGCTCATGTTCATGTCCGGGTCCTCGATGCGGCGCGCGTTCGGTGGCAGCGGCAACCGCTCGGTTACCCGCTCGATGCGGTTGCGGGTCACCTGGATCTCCATGCCGTCGACGATCGGCGACGTCGCACTGGGCGTCACCTGGTCACTGTCCAGCAGCGGCACACCTGCGGCGCTCAGCAGCCCCGCGACGTTGGGCGCGGGCAGGTGGACCGTGCGCACCTCACCGCCGTCGTTGATCTGCACCGTCTTGGCGCTGACGACCGGCAGCGCCATCCCGTCCAGCGGCACGCGACTGCCGCGCGAAGCGGCGGCGGGAGCGGTGTCGGTCATCGCGAGCTGGGCCAGCGCCTCGTCCACCGTCGACGCCGTCGTCCACACCTTCTTGGTCCCGTGTCCGTCCAGCGAGATCTCCAACGGGCGGCTGCGCCGCAGCACGATGTTGGCGGCATCGGAAACCACCACATCGGCGGCCGGGTACAGGTCATCCCGCTCGTCGACGGAGAAGCCGTTCTCCTGGACGATGTCGATCACCCGCGACTTCATCGTGGTCACCCGCATCGCGGTCCCGTCGACGGTCAACGTCACGGTCTTGGACGCCGACACCGCATATCCACCGGCGAATGCCAGCGTCAGCAGTAAGGCACCAACCATGAGGCGCAATATCGGTGATTGGGTCTGGTGAAGTTTTGTAATCAGATTCAATGTCCGTGTATCCCGACCTCAGCAAAAACCAGTTACGAATCGATGACCTACTAATCCGAAAATGACAAATGGGCCCTCAGGCCCACCCGTTCGATCACAAGACGGTAACGAATCGGCGAATGCGGAGCAACCCGAACGCGGGTGTATTAGCGCACAGCCTGGGCGATCATAGCAGTGCAGTTCGCACTCCATAGGCCCGGCGCGCATTGCTCGTTGTGATGTTCGCCAAGTCCTCGGGCCGACGATTGAGCAGCTCAGCGAGGGCCCGGACGGTGTAGGGCAGACAATAGGATTCGTTCGCTGCGCCGCGGTAAGGATGCGGAGTCAAAAACGGCGCATCGGTTTCCACCAGAAGTTGCTCGGGCGGTATCAGCGCAACGGCTTCGCGTAGCTCGCGCGCGTTACGGAAGCTGACGGTCCCCGACAGGCTCAGCAACCATCCGGCCGCCACACACTCGCGGGCCATCGCGCTGTCCGAGGAGAAGCAATGAAAGATCACCGTTTCGGGCGCGCCTTCGGCGCGCAGCACGTCGAGCACCTCGCGGTCGGCCTCGCGATTGTGGATCATCAGCGGCTTGCCGGTTCGCTTGGCCAGGTCGATATGCCAGGCGAAAGCCTCGCGCTGCGCGTCGGGCTGCGCGCAACCATCGAGCCGGCCCGGCCAGTACATGTCCATGCCGGTCTCGCCGACGGCAACGACCCGCGGATGGGCCACCAGAGCCTCGATCTCGGCGCGGGCGGCGTCGGTCAGCGCGTCCACCCGCGTCGGGTGCAACGCCACCGCGGCGTACACCCGCGGATTCCACTCGGCGGCCCGCGTCACCCAGCGCGCCGAGTCCAGATCGTCGGCAATCGTGACCACCGCTTCCACGCCTACGGCCGCGGCGCGCTCGACGATGGCAGCCACGTCGTCGGCATCAACGGCGCCGCAGGCATCCAGATGGGTGTGGGCGTCGATCAACGGCGCCAATGGTTCCGGCGGGGGTGGCGGTTGTCTGCGATTGGAGCTCACGCGCACACAATAGGTCGACCCCATAAGGTGGGATCCCAATGAACGCTCTGCAGCCCTATTACGTCACCACCGCGATCGCGTATCCCAACGCGGCGCCGCACGTGGGTCACGCCTACGAATACATCGCCACCGACGCGATTGCCCGGTTCAAGCGGCTCGACGGCTTCGACGTGCGCTTTTTGACCGGAACCGACGAGCACGGCCTCAAGGTCGCCCAAGCGGCAACGGCCGCGGGCGTCCCGACCGCCGAACATGCCCGGCGCAATTCCGATGTGTTCGAGCGCATGCAGAAAGTGCTCAACATCTCCTTCGACCGTTTCATCCGCACCACCGACGCCGACCACCACGAAGCGTCCAAGGACATCTGGCGGCGCATGGCGGCGGCCGGCGATATCTACCTGGACAACTACGCCGGCTGGTATTCGGTGCGCGACGAGCGGTTCTTCGTCGAATCCGAGACCCAACTCCGCGAAGACGGCACCCGGATCGCGATGGAGACCGGCACCCCGGTGACCTGGACCGAGGAGCAGACCTATTTCTTCCGGCTTTCGGCGTATACCGACAAGCTGCTGGCCCACTACAAAAACAACCCCGACTTCATCGCTCCGGAAGCGCGGCGAAACGAGGTCGTCAGCTTCGTCTCCGGCGGACTGGACGATCTGTCGATATCCCGTACCTCATTCGACTGGGGAGTGCAGGTACCCGAGCATTCCGATCACGTCATGTACGTGTGGGTCGATGCGCTCACCAACTACCTGACCGGGGCCGGTTACCCCGACACCGACTCGGATTTATTCCGCCGCTACTGGCCCGCCGATCTGCACATGATCGGCAAGGACATCATCAGGTTTCACGCCGTCTACTGGCCGGCGTTCTTGATGTCAGCTGGAATCGAGTTGCCCCGCAGGGTTTTCGCACACGGCTTCCTGCACAACCGCGGCGAGAAGATGAGCAAGTCGGTGGGCAACACCGTCGACCCTGTTGCGCTGGTCGAGACGTTCGGCGTGGACCAGGTGCGGTACTTCCTGCTGCGCGAGGTCCCGTTCGGCCAGGACGGCAACTACAGCGACGACGCCATCATCACCCGGATCAACACCGACCTCGCCAACGAACTGGGCAACCTGGCCCAGCGGTCGTTGTCGATGGTGAACAAGAACCTGGGCGCGGTGGTGCCCGAACCCGGCGAATTCACCGAGGCCGACACGGCCCTGCTCAGCACAGCCGACGCCTTGCTGGAGCGGGTGCGCGCCAACTTCGAGACCCAAGCGATGCATCTGGCCCTAGAGGCGATTTGGCTGATGCTGGGCGACGCGAACAAGTACTTTTCGGCCGAGCAGCCGTGGGTGTTGCGCAAGAGCGAGTCCGAGGCCGACCAGATCAGGTTCCGCACCGTGCTCTACACCACCTGCGAGGCGGTCCGCATCGCCGCGCTGCTGGTGCAGCCGGTTATGCCGGAGTCGGCCGCAAAGCTGCTCGATCTGCTCGGCCAGCCCGCTGACCAACGGTCATTCGTTGCGCTGAGTCAACGAATTGTTCCGGGCACTGCGCTGCCCTCGCCGACCGGCGTGTTTCCCCGCTACCAGGCACCCGACTAGCCGCCAGTCTGGTTGTCCATCAAGCAGATTCGATGGTGTTGAAAACACTGCTGCGATACCGTTCAAGAACGCGCCGCACCCCGCACCGAGAGCTGCTGGCGAGCGCCAAATAAGCGATTCCGGTAGGCGGGTCTGTGTTATAGGCCATAATCGGGCTGTGGAGCGACGACGAAATCGGCAGCCCAGCCAATCGCCGATGACCACCTTGAAGCAGTTGCCGGCGCTGGTTGTCCTGGAAAGAATTCCGGTCCCCGTCCTGGCCATCGGGCACGACGGCAGCATCTTGTTCACCAACTCCGCGTTCGCCGCGATGGTCGGCTGCGAACCCGAAGAGGTGCTGTCGCTGCGGTTCCATCAGATCTTCCATCAGGCCCCGGCCTCGGAATCGTCGCTGCTCTCATTCGTCCACGCGCTTGCCAACGAGGTCGTCGAACTGGCACACAAGGACGGCTCGGTGGTGCGCGCGCTGATGAGCAGGTCGGCGGTGCGGCGCGCCGACGACCGCTTTGCGTTGGCGACGTTCCAGGATCTGACCGAGCAGCTCTGGGAAGACGGCGGCTAGCCCAGGCAAACCATCAGTTCGGCGGCCGGGTCGTTCTCATTCCCGCGGTATCCAACCGGCGCTAGCCTTTCAGCTACCGGTGGGCATCGCCGCCCGCAATCGACGCACGGGCATGGCGCAACGCTTCGCGGTCCAGGAATTGCCGGAAATACGGCAGCGATGCGTCAGCGACGATACCGGGGAGCAGCAGGCCCCAGATCTGACTCAATCGCGCGCTGAGGTCGTCGGACAGTCCGTCGCCGCTGCGGGTCCCAGACATCGAGATGGACAACAATCGCGTACCTAACATGGCGCCCACGATCGATGCACTGACCACGTCCGGATCGACGTCTTCACGCAGGTCAGCCTCGGTGACGGCCCGGCGGGCCTGGGCGGCCATCGTGTCCACCCATCTTGCGCAGGAGCGGGCTGCCGCATCATTGAATCCGCTTAAGGCAGCAGTCAGTTGCTCGGCGGCGCGGGCCGTCTTGTCCGCAATGAGTATGTTGGCGATCGCAAAAGTACCGTGGATCATGTTCTCCAGGGCGGGCGAGGCCGAACCACAGACACTGTGAAAGGCTCCGATCAATACCTCGGAGCCTTCGTCGATGATGTCGGAAGCCAGCGCTTCCTTGGAATCGAAGTGGTGGTACAGCGCACCCTTCGTCATGCCGGTCCGCTCGATGATCGTGCCCCAGCTGGCCGCGGCGTACCCGACTTCGCTGAACACGTCGATCGCGGCGTCGAGAATCTTTCGTCGGGTCAGCTCGGATCGAACTTGGCGCGCCATCTTTGCTGCACCTCCGACAGTGCCGTCGATCCGCTTAGGCTCTCCAACCTCCGCGTCTCATATTTCCTGGTCAGAGCGTGAGCCTAACAGTCACTGCGCCGCCTTGGGCGAGGCGGAGCTGATCGCCAGCGCGGTACGCCGCCTGATGAATTGCCGGAAGTAATCGCTTCGGCCGGGCTGCAGGAGGCCGCCCAGCAGCAGTGCCCAGCACTTTTCCAGGTCCTGGAGAAAGCGTGCGGGATCGTCCAGATCGCTGGTTTGCCGCAACCCCATATACATGGAAGCGACCAGCCGTCCGACATCCTCGGGCGCACATCCTTCGGCGACATCGCCCTCGGCGATGGCACGCTCGACCACCTCGGCAAGGGATTCGATCCACGCGCCCAGCAATCTCTCCCGCAGCCCGCCGGTGGACCCCACCGACCCGAGCAAATTCGACGCCGCCCTCGACATGTTCTGGGTGATGTCCTGAACGGCCGTGATGTAGCAGAAGTCAATGAGCGTCTCCAGGCCCGAAAGCTGCTTGGCGAGTAGTTCTTCGACAGCTGAGCGGCCGGCGACGATGTGTTGTTCGATGATCGCGACGGCCAGCGCGTGCTTGGAGCGGAAGTGGAAATACATTGCGCCCTTGGTCAATTCGGCCTCGGCGAGGATGTCGTCGAGTCCGACCGCGTAGTAGGGCTTGCCGGAGAATTGGTGGGCTGCCGCGCGCAGGATCTGGTTCCGGGTAGTGTCTGCTCGCCCGTCGGGCGAATCGGTCGTCACCTGACTCGAAGGACTCATGGCATCGATCGAGCAATGCGTCGGGGACCATCGGCGACACGAGGGAGGCCGGTACCGTTGGTCGAGACGATCGCCTTCACGTTCGCGATGCCTTCCTCCAGCAGGACAGGTATTGAGCATTCACCGGGTGTCTCCGCCGGTTCGACGGATTGCAGCGGGCGCAGCATCTGAGATTATCAGCCCTGCGCCTCGACCTGCAGCGTTCCATGCTGTGGTGCCGCACACCGCGTCTGGAAATACTTGCGGTTGGCTAGCCGTCGATTTCCGTTTCAAAAGTATGCATTTGCCGTCAGTCGTCAACTGCCGGCTACCGTCTGGTCATCACGCGGAATGTCCAGTGTGGCAATGGGATAGAACCCGGAGTCATCGCGCCCGTCGCGGGCCAACAGCATCGGCGGATAGTTCACCGCGTGCGAGCCGTTTGGTTTGTGCTGTTGCCAATCGATCGCGGCCCGCAGCGTGTAGTGGCCCGGCGGTAAGCCCTTCAGATCAACCCGGACCGTCTCGGTGGCCGACGCCGGCGGTGGCTGGTCGGTGCTGCTGGAGGTGTCGGGGACCAAACTCTTGAGGTCCGCGGTGGAGGGCAGCGTCCGAATCGCCTGCCCGGTGAAGTCCACCAACCGGTAGCCAGGGACCCATTTCTCGGTAGCGGCCGCCGCGCCGTAGTTGGTCCAGGTGACCGATATCGTGGCCACCTTGTCCTGTAGCGCCTGGGACCCGGGACGCGCTTCCACCGAGTATCGGTAACCGGAGGTCGCGTTGGCTTGTGCCCACAGCACGTACAGCTTGGGGTCCATCTGCGAGGTGGCGTTCTGGGCCGGAAAGTTGACGCTCGACGTCATCGAGACGTGATACCTCAGGACGTCGTGCAGCGCCTTCTTGTAGTAGGCCTCCGGCGTTGTCCCGCTGGGCAATTCGCACCACTGGCTCATCACCGGGGCTGTGGTGAGCCGCTGGCGCAGCGCGCCGACGAGTGCGTCGTTGGTCTGCACGTAATGCGAACTGCTGGATTCGGCCCACGGCGGCAACGGTGCAGCGACCCCCAGGCAGTCCGCGCTGATGCCGACGGGCGCGGCCAGTTTCTTCGTCACGTCGTCGGCGAGTAGTTCGCGCACTACTTCCGGGTTGTTGGGGGCGACGACCAATTGGGTGTGGCCGAAGGCGCCGACGTTGGCGGCGACCAGCTGCTGAACCGACGCGGTGGTGATGGTCTGGTCCCGGAACTGGCTGTAATACCCCAGGGCCTTTTCACTTTCGTCCGGCCCGGGGCCGGCAGCGTTGAGCGAGTCGCGCAGATAGCCGAGCTGATTTTCGCTCGCGTCGCCGTACCCGGAGAACTCGAACACGCTGAGCCGCTCGTCACCGTCGTAGCGGCGCCCGAGCGCGGCCAGCAGCTGCCCGAAGTCGTTGAGATAGGTCGGGTCGTTGAAGTTGGGCACCACCTGAGTCACCCCGGCGCCAGCACCGTTCGCCGGCCCGGGGTAGGCGGTGTTGGTGCCGGGAATTGCGCGCTCCCAGTCCGGAATCGCGATGTTGGTGTTGTCCGGATACGAAGAGCTACAGCATGAGCTGTAGGCGTACACCCGCAGCGTCAACCGCATGCCGCGCTCGGCGAGCTTGTTCAGTGCGTCGTCGATCGCGCTGAAGTCGTACTTGCGGTCGTCGGGAGCATCCGGCGGCAGGGAGTGCGGATCGGTGGGCTGCAACTGCCGCCACGAAAAACGCAAGCTGGCGTCATAGGAGGCGGGCCACGCGGGGTAGCGCTGCTGCACCCGGGCGCCCTGCGGGAAAAGCGGCTGCATCTGGTATTCGTATTGTCCGCGTAGCGGATTCGGGATCTCCTGGGCGGCCGCCGGGATGGCCGGACTGACCATCGCGGTCAACGGGCCGGCCGGGGTTTGGTTGCGGCTGCACCCGATCAGCCCACCGAGTAGTCCACCCAGCAGCAGGACCGCGCACGCGACAACGACAAGGACGTGTTTCCTAATTGTTCGAACCACTCTCACCTAGAGCTAGATGGCACCGAGCGTCAGCGCCTCGCGGTCGGCGAGGAACGGCATCGGCATCCAGCGCGCGGACAGCAACGCCTCCATGGCGTTGCCCGGGACAGGGCGCGACAGCAAGAATCCTTGCGCACGGTGGCACCCATGTTGCATCAAAGTCAGTGCGGCGGCCGGTGTTTCAACACCTTCGGCAACCAGCTGCAGGCCGAACGCCTCGGCCAGGCCGATGATGGCGCGAACGATCGCCAGGTCGCCGGCGTTGGTACCCAGATCGCGCACGAAGCCGGTGTCGATTTTGAGCATGTCGACCGGCAACGACTTCAGGTGCGACAACACGGCATAACCGGTGCCAAAGTCGTCGATGGCGATCTGGACCCCGACCTCTTTTAGTTCCGAAAGAGTTTTGCGAGTGGCCTCGATGTCGTGCACCACTGCGCGCTCGGTGATTTCGAGGCATACCGATCCGCCGTCAATGCCGAACTCCTCGATGGTGTCGGCGACGCTGCGGACAAAGCCGCGCGTAATCAATTGAACCGGCGACACATTGATCCGCAGGATCGCGCTCTGTCCCACGCCGTTGGCTCGCCACCGGCTGAATTCGGCACACGCGCTTCGCATCACCCAGCGGCCGAGTTCGCCGGCCAGGTTCGTCGATTCGGCGACCCCGATGAACGAATCCGGCAGCAGCAGACCCCAAATCGGGTGCCGCCAGCGGACCAGCGCCTCGGCGGCCACGATCGCCCCGGTCCACAGGTCGACCTCGGGCAGATAGTGCAGCAGCAGCGCCTCGCTGTCGATGTCGCCCTGCAGATGCAGCTCAATGTCGTTGCGGAAGGCACTCTTCAGCGACATGTCGTCGGTGGAGATCGCGACCTGGTTGCCGCCGGCGCGCTTGGCCGTCAGCACCGCCTCGTCGGCGCGGCGCAGCAGGTCAGTGCTGTTGTCGCGACCCGGCATGCCCACCGCCACCCCGATGCTGACCGTGCGGGTGATCTGATGGCCCCCGATCGCCAGGCGTTCGCGCAGCATCGTGCCGAGACGGCGGGCGAACGCCTCGGCGGTGCCGCTCGACATCGCCTGCTCCGGAATGACGACGAACTCGTCGCCGCCCAGGCGGGCGATCATGCTCTGCGGTCCGGCGCATACCCGCAATCGTTGCGCGAACACCCGGATGAACCAGTCGCCGGCGGTATGGCCGAGATAGTCGTTGATCGACTTCAGCCGGTCCAGATCCAGGTACAGAACGGTGACGGGTCCCGACTGGCCGACGGCCAGTCGCTCGGAAAGATGAGCGACCAGCGCGCGACGGTTGTACAGGCCGGTCAGGTCGTCGTGCTCGGCCAGGTAGCGCAGCTTCTCCTCGGCGGCAATACGGGCTTGCAGCTGGGCGAACAAGGCGGCGACCGCCTCGAGGGTGTTGATCTCTTCTTGCTTCCACTTCCTGGCGCCGAACTTGACGAAGACGAGTACGCCGGTGGTCATCTCCCCGGACACCAGCGGTGCGGCCGCGACCGAGGGCGGTGCTGCCGCCTGCCTGCCGCCGCCCATCCAGCGCTGCAGCGACCGGTTGCTCTGATCCGGCCGGATCACCACCGGCTTTCTGCCGTGCTCGCATTGGGCCAGCACCGGGTCGGCGCTGGTGAAGTGCACGACGGCGTGCGGGTCGGGATCCGGAATGTCGGTTCGCGGTGGCCATTCGGCGACCAGAATCGAAGCCCGGATCTCGTGGTCGTGGTGACGCAGGAAACTCGCGTCCACATCGAACTGCTCAACGAGCTGCGCGAGTACCTTCTCGCTCACCTTAGTAGCGGTGGATGCGGTGGCCTCCATGAGCTGAGTGGCTACCGAGGTGACGACGAGGTCCAAGCTGCGCGGCAACTCCGACCTCCGGTGTGTGTACACGTATCAAAAAAGATGGGCGACTGGCCCAATTATGGGGTACTGAACCCCGAATGGCGCAGGTCACGCTTCGATATTCGTGAGAGAAGGGTAGCACCGGCGGCCATTGGGCCGCCGCCCAAACCGTTTCACCCCGGCGTTCCTGCTTTGCGACACGCAGCGTGATCCGGCTCACAATCGCACCGGAACTGTCACGCCCGACCGGTCCGCGGTGTCTGGAGGTCACAACCGTTTTCAGGTACCGCACCAACCACAACAAGAGGGAGAGATAGCCATGACTGGTCAACGGACGCACGTCATCGTCGTGGGTGGCGGATACGCCGGCACCGTCGCCGCCAACCACCTGCGCCTGCGCGACGACGTGGACATCACCCTGGTCAACGCTCGTCCGGTCTTCGTCGAACGGATCCGCCTGCACCAGTTGGCCGCCGGCTCCGGGACCGCCACCGTCGAATACCCGACCCTGCTCGGCGAAGGCATCGAGCTGGTCGTCGAGACCGTCGACCGCATCGACGCCGCCGCGCGCACCGTGGTGCTGGCATCGGGTGCGGAATTGAGCTACGACTACCTCATCTATGCGGTGGGCAGCAGCGGTGCGACGCCGGCAGTGCCCGGCGCCGCCGAATACGCCTTTTCGGTCGCCGATCTGGACAGCACGCAGCGGCTGCGTTATGCGCTGGCCGATTTGCCCGCCGACGCGCCCATCATCGTCGTCGGCGGCGGCCTGACCGGTATCGAGGCGGCTGCCGAATTCGCCCAGCTGGGCCGCCCGGTCACCCTGGTGTGCGGCAGCGTCTTGGGTCCGTCGCTGAGCAGGCGGGGCCGGCGTTCGGTAGGCAAGCAGCTGCGCAAACTCGGGGTGGACGTGCTGGAATCCGCGGCGGTCACCGAAGTGCGGTGGGATGCGGTGGTGCTGGCTGACGGCACCGCGCTGCCCAGCGCGGCCACGGTGTGGACCGCCGGGTTCGGGGTACCGGATCTGGCCGCCCGCAGCGGGCTGCGCACCGACGCCCTGGGCCGGCTGCTCACCGACGAAACCCTGACCAGCATCGGCGACCAGCGCATCATCGGCGCGGGCGATGCCGTCGCGCCGTCCGGCCAGCCGCTGCGGATGAGCTGCCAAGCCGCCGGGCCGCTGGGAGCCCAGGCCGCCAACACCGTGCTCAGCCGCATCGCCGGCGACACCCCGGCGGCCATCAGCCAGGCCTTCGTCGGACAGTGCATCAGCCTGGGCCGCTCGTATGCCACCGTCCAGCTGGCACGCTCCGACGACACCCCGATCAACGCCTACATCGGCGGCCGGGTGGCGGCTTCCATCAAGGAAGCGGTCTGCAAGGGCACGGTGTGGTCCATCCGGCACGAAGCGGCCAAGCCCGGCTCCTACTTCTGGTTCCGGGGCGGCAAGCGGCCCGCGCAGCTGCCCACCGAGCAGCAGGTCGCGCTGCGATGACCGGAATGTCGGGGGCAACCGAAGAGCACGCCGAACGGTTCACCCTGCTGCGCCCGCTGCTGTTCACCATCTCCTACGAAATCCTGGGCTCGGCAACCGAATCCGACGATGTACTGCAGGACAGCTACTTGAGGTGGGCGGCCGTGGACCTGTCGACCGTGCAGGACACCAAGTCCTACCTGGCGCAACTGGTTACCCGGCAGGCGCTCAACGCGTTGCGGGCCGGGGCCCGCCGCCGCGAGGACTACGTGGGTCCCTGGCTGCCCGAGCCGCTATTGCTCGACGAGCAGGACCCGTCGGCCGATGTTGTGCTGGCGGAATCGGTTTCGATGGCGATGCTGGTCCTGCTGGAGACCCTGAGTCCCGACGAGCGAGCGGTGTTCGTGCTGCGCGAGGTGTTCGGCTTCGACTACGGCGAGATTTCCGAGGCGGTGGGCAAGCCGGCCGCCACGGTGCGACAGGTCGCCCATCGCGCCCGGGAACACGTACGGGCGCGGCGCAAGAGATTCGACGACGTCGACCCGCAACGCAGCGCGCAGATCACCGCGCAGTTCCTGGCCACCGCGGCCAGCGGTGACGTGGAGTCGCTGATGGCGATGCTGGCACCCGACGCAACCTGGATGGCCGACAGTGGCGGCAAGGTCAGCGCGGCACGCAAGCCGGTGGTAGGCGCCGAGCGGGTGGCGCGGGCCATCGCCGGGCTGATGCGCAAGGCGGGGGCCGAACTGAACGTCGAGATGGTGACCTGCAACAGCGCCCCGGCGGTGTTGCTGTACCTCGGCAAGCACCTCTTGGGAGTGATCACTCTGGAGATCGCCGGCGACAAGATCACCAACTTCTACGTGATGCGTAACCCCGACAAGTTGGCGGCCCTGGCCACCGCGCGCGAGATCAGCCGCAGCTAAACCAGTCCCTGGCGTGCGAAGATCCACCGTTCTGTCAAGCTAAGGCGGTGCGTATCGACCGGCTCGGCAATCTTGGCGAGGCACCCCAAGTGCTGCGCGCGGTCGGCTATGCCACCGCCCGGCTGGGTTTGCCGCCCCCGGCCGCATTGACCGGTGAATGGTTCGGAGCGCTGGCGGTGATCGCCCCGAGCGTCGCGGTGCGCCCGGTGCAGGTCAGCGATGCATTCGCCACTAGCGCGGCGGTCTCGCCGGCGAGCACGGCGCCCGGGTTCAGCGAGGTGGGGGGCGGCTGGATCGGCTATCTGTCCTACCCGGACCCCGGCGCCGACGGACAACCCGGCCGGATCCCCGAAGCCGCAGGTGGCTGGACCGATTGCGTGCTGCGCCGCGACCGCGACGGGCAGTGGTTCCACGAGAGCCTCTCGGGTGCCGCGATGCCGGACTGGCTGGCCAGCGCGCTGGCCGCAACGCCGGCCCCGATTCCGGCCCAGCCGCCTAGATCGGCACCCGCGTGCCGAATTAATTGGGCGCCCGCCGACCGGCCAGCACACCGCGACGGGGTGCTGGCCTGCCTGGAAGCCATAGCCGCCGGCGAGGTGTACCAAGCGTGCGTGTGCACCCAATTCACCGGCACGGTCAACGGCTCACCGCTGGACTTCTTCATCGACGGAATCGCGCGCACCACGCCGGCGCGGGCGGCCTTCGTCGCCGGCGACTGGGGCGCGGTGGCCTCACTGTCGCCGGAGCTTTTCCTGCGCCGCCGCGGCGACGTCGTGGCGTCCAGCCCCATCAAGGGAACGCTGCCACTGGACGCCTGGCCGTCGGCGCTGCGCGCTTCACCCAAAGAAGTGGCCGAGAACATCATGATCGTGGACTTGGTTCGCAATGACCTTGGGCGCGTGGCGATTACCGGCACGGTCACGGTGCCCGAGCTGTTGGTGGTGCGGCGCGCGCCCGGGGTGTGGCACCTGGTGTCCACGGTGTCGGCGCGCGTTCCTATCGAATTGCCGACCTCGGCGCTGCTGGATGCCGCCTTCCCGCCGGCATCCGTCACCGGAACTCCGAAACTTCGTGCCCGCCAACTGATTTCGACATGGGAACAGCATAGGCGTGGAATATACTGCGGCACAGTCGGTTTGGCATCGCCAATCGCCGGGTGTGAGCTCAATGTCGCGATCCGGACCGTCGAGTTCGACGCCTTGGGCACTGCCGTGCTGGGCGTCGGCGGCGGAATCACGGCCGATTCCGACCCCGACGCCGAATGGGAGGAATGCCTACACAAGGCGGCTCCGGTCGTCGGGCTCCCGGCAGCGCCGAACGCGACCCGGGTGGGCTGACCCCAGCAAACTCGAGCCCACGGACCGGGCGGTCGAATTTCGCCATAACGCCCACACGAGCGGCCAACCGTGCCTAAGCTCCAATAATCGACCCGAGGGGATCGCGCGTGGAGATTGGGAGAGGGGTCTTTTCATGAGAGTCGCCGTCGTTGGGGTTGCGGCTGCCGCCGCAGTAGGGGCGACGCTGGCGGTTGCACCGTTGACGCTGTCCGGGCAGATGAACTCGCCGAACCCAGGGGGATGCTCGGCAGGTCAGCAATGTGATCGGTTGGCTTCGGTGCTGATGCCGGGGTCCGGCAAGGCCGCTCCGGCGGCACCCGCCCGCCAGGTTCCCGCGGCCGTCGAGCCGCCGGCACCGACCATCGCGCCGGCCATGGCAGCGGCGCCGCCAGAGCCGGCAGCGGCCCGCGCCGTCCCGGGTGTGGCTACCAACCCCGGTGGCGCCAGCATGCTGCCCGGCATCTCCGACGCCGGCCCGGTAGCCGTGCCACCTGCGGCCGCCCTGCCCGCGCTGCCACCGGGAGTGCCCGACATCGGCATCCCCGGCGTCGGCATCCCGGGGATCGGCATTCCCGGCGTTCCCGAGGTCGCCGGCCTGGCCAGCATCCCGCAGGGCGTGAACGCGGCCACCGCCGTCGTCAACGGCGTCCTGGGCGTCGGAAACACCATCTCCGGCACCATCAGCACCACCGCACTGGCCGTCACCTATGTCGTGCTCGCCTACAACACACTGCAGTCCTCGGGCATCCTGCCCGCGGCGTCAAACGCCGTGAACGGCGCGGTGAACACCGTCAGCTCGCTGCTGCTGCCCGTGTCCAAGGCGCTACCGGCGGTGAACCTGCCGGGCCTGGGCCTGCCTGGTCTGCCGTCCATCCCCGGGTTGTCACCGGCCAGCCTGGTCGGGCTGCTGGGGACGGGTGGCCTGCCCAGCATCGGCCTGCCGGGTCTGCCGGGCGCGTCAGCGGAGGGTCTGATCAGCATGGCCGCCGCCGCTCTTCCGGGTATCGGTTTGCCGAGTCTGCCGGGAATGTCGCCGCAGGATTTGGTCGCGCTGGCCGCCGGCAGCCTGCCGCAGCTGGCCGCCGTGCTGCCGACGCTGCAGGGCCTGCCGGGTCTGCCGGCCGGTATCCCGGGTCTGCCCGCGGGTGTGGACCCGATGGCGCTGGCTGCCGCACTGCCGGGAATGCTGGCCGCGGCCGGTCTCCCGGCGGATCCAGCGGCCATCGCCGCGATGATCCCGGGACTGCTCGCGTCGGGTGCCATTCCGGGCCTGCCCGCTGGTCTGCCGGCCGGCCTGCCGGGTCTGCCCGCTGGTCTGCTGGGTCTGCCCGCTGGCGTGCCGGCCGGCTTGCCGGGTCTGCCCGCTGGTCTGCCGGGTCTGCCGGCGCTGCCGGCCGGTCTGCCCGGCCTGCCGCCTGGCTTGCCCGGACCGCCGGCGATCCACGGCTGCACACCGGCGATCGGTCCGATCGCGCCCTTGTGCGGGTAACCTACGGTTGTTCCGGTTCGCCGGCCTCCCGGCGTGATTGGAGCACCGCGTCGTAGAGCTGGCGCGAGCGCACCCCCGCGTGCGCCGCGGCCACCTCACTGCAGGCGTCCTTGATACGAACGCCGGCCGCGACGAGATCCTCGACCTGGTCTATCAGCGATGCCACATCGGCGCTCGGAGTCGCACCGGCCAGCACCACGGTGATCTCGCCGAGCACGCCGCCGTCCGCCCAGGCGGCCAGCTCGCCCAGCGATCCACGCACCACTTCCTCGTGCACCTTCGTCAACTCCCGGCAGATCGCGGCCTGGCGCGCCCCGCCCAGTTGCTCGACCGCATCGCGCAAACATGCGGCCAGCCGGCGCGGTGATTCGAAGAACACGCAGGTGCGCCGCTCGTCGGCCAGCGAAGCAAGCCACGTTCGGCGCGCCGAGCTCTTGCGCGGGGCAAAGCCCTCAAAGCAGAACTTGTCGGCCGGCAGACCCGACACCACCAGCGCAGTGATCACCGCCGACGGCCCGGGCAGGCAATGCACCGGCAGGCCGGCCTCGACGCATGCCGCCACCAGCCGATAGCCCGGGTCGCTGATCACCGGCATCCCGGCGTCACTGACCACCAGCACGGTCGCTCCGGCGGCCATCGCGTCGACCAGCGCGGCCGCCCGGGACGCCTCGACCCGGTCGAACAGGCTGACCACCCGGCCCCCGATCGTGACGTCGAGCGCCTTGGCCAACGTCCGCACCCGCCGGGTGTCTTCGGCAGCCACCACATCGGCGCTGGCCAGCGCTTCGATCAGCCGGGGCGAGGCATCCGACGGCTGACCCAACGGGGTTGCGCCCAGCAACAGACGGCCAGAGGTCATGACGGACAGCCTACGATCGACGTGATGACCGCCCCGCCCACCGAAACGTCCGTCCTGGATGGGGACCGCGTGGCGCCCGTCGTCAGCCCCGGCCCGGTGCTGCCGGTAGCCGATTTCGGTCCGCTGGACCGCATGCGCGGCTGGATCGTGACCGGTGCAATCACCTTGCTCGCCATACTGACCCGGTTCTTGAACCTGGGCTCGCCCACCGACGCCGGCACGCCCGTCTTCGACGAGAAGCACTACGCCCCGCAGGCCTGGCAGGTGCTGAACAACCATTGGATCGAGGACAATCCCGGATTCGGACTGGTGGTTCACCCGCCGGTCGGCAAGCAACTGATCGCCATCGGCGAGGCGCTGTTCGGCTACAACGGATTCGGCTGGCGATTCAGCGGCGCGGTATTAGGGGTCGTTCTGGTTGGGCTGGTCACCCGGATCGTCCGGCGGATCAGTCGCTCGACGCTGGTGGGCGCCATCGCGGGGCTGCTGCTCATCTGCGACGGCGTCAGCTTTGTCGCCGCGCGGACCGCGCTGCTGGATGGTTTCCTCACCTTCTTCGTGGTCGCGGCGTTCGGCGCGCTGATCGTCGACCGCGATCAGGTGCGACAACGCATGCACATAGCCGCGCTGGAGAACCGCATCGCCGATACGGTGTGGGGCCCGCGGCTGGGGGTGCGCTGGTGGCGGTTCGGCGCCGGAGTGCTGCTCGGATTGGCTTGTGGGACAAAGTGGTCCGGGTTGTACTTCGTGGTGTTCTTCGGCGCGATGTCGCTGGTGTTCGACGTGGCGGCACGCCGCCAGTACCACGTGCTGCGGCCGTGGCTGGGCACACTGCGCCGCGATCTGATCCCGACCGGTTACGCGCTGGCATTGATCCCGTTGGGCGTCTACCTGGCCAGCTACGCGGGGTGGTTCGCGTCCGAGACCGCGATCGACCGCCACCAGGTGGGCCAGACCATCGGTCCGCACAGCGTCGTGCCGTTGCCCGACGCCATCCGTTCGTTGTGGTACTACCACGCCAAGGCGTTGCATTTCCATGCGGGCCTGACGAATTCGGCCGGCAACTACCACCCGTGGGAGTCCAAGCCGTGGAGCTGGCCGATGTCGTTGCGGCCGGTGCTCTACGCCATCGATCAGCAGAACGTCCCGGGCTGCGGGTCGCAGTCGTGCGTCAAGGCCGAGATGCTGGTCGGCACACCGGCCCTGTGGTGGCTGGCGGTCCCCGTTCTGTTGTATTCGTTGTGGCGGATGTTCGTCCGCCGGGACTGGCGTTATGCGGTTGTCCTGACCGGTTATTGCGCCGGGTGGTTACCGTGGTTCGCCGACATCGACCGGCAGATGTACTTCTTCTACGCGGCGACGATGGGGCCGTTTCTGGTGATGGCCATTGCGCTGATACTCGGCGATATCCTCCACCACCCCGGCCAGAGCAGGGAGCGCCGCACCTTGGGCCTGATCGCCGTGTGCTGCTATGTGGCGCTGGTGGTGACGAATTTCGCGTGGCTGTTCCCGGTGCTCACCGGTCTGCCGATATCCCAGCAGACCTGGAACATGGAGATCTGGCTGCCCAGCTGGCGTTAGCTCGTTCCGGTTCCCGCTTCCTGCGCCGAGATTGCCGTGAGGGCTGTGGTTCGGCGGGCGTCACGACCATGGTGGCAATTTCGGCGAGGCGTGTCGGTCGCCCAGAGCATGATCGCCGCGTGACCGTATTCCTGGCCAGCGAAGCGATCGCCGGCGGAACCCTGACCCGCGGCCAATTGCGTTGGAACTACCGGCAACTCCATCCCAACGTGTACCTGCCCAAGGACGCCGACAGGACACTGTGGGACAACATCCACGCGGCCTGGTTGTGGTCAGGGCGAAGGGGCGTCATCGGTGGGCTCGCGGCAGCCGCGCTGCACGAAGCGAAATGGCTGGACAACTTCACGCCGGTAGACCTGATCGGCCAGTTCAGCCATCCGCCCGCGGGCGTCATCGTCCGCCGGGAGCGGCTGGGAGCCGACGACGTCATCGAAGTGGGCGGGCTAGCGGTGACTAATCCGGTTCGTACGGCGTTCGATATCGCTCGTCATCTGCCGCGGGACCGGGCCGTCACTCATCTGGACGCTCTGTCGGCCGCGAGCGGCCTGACGGCCGATGAAATAGCGCCCCTGATCGCCCGCCACAAGGGCGCCAGGGGCGTACGGCGATGCCGAGATGCCTTGTCACTCATGGACGGTGGCGCCCAGTCGCCGAAAGAGAGCTGGCTGCGGCTAGTCCTCATCGATGCGGGATTACCCAGACCGGCAACGCAGATCAAGATCTCGGATGGCACTCTCGTCGCCTACCTCGACATGGGCTGGGAGGGACCGAAAGTCGCCCTCGAATACGACGGCGACCACCATCGCAGTGATCGACGACAGTACGTCAAGGACATTCGCAGAGGTGAAATGATCGAAGGTCTCGGTTGGCACGTGATCAAGGTGATCAACGAGGATCGCCCCGCCGTCGTCATAGCGCGGGTGCGTGCGGCGCTGGCCCGCCGGTCAGCGCCGAAATTGCCGTAGCGGCTGTGGTTCCGCGTTTGTCGCGACCCTGACGGCAATCTCGGCGGACGGGGACATGCGCTAAATGGGATCGCGCGCGGCCGGGCAGGACATGCAGCGCGGCCCGCCGCGGCCGGTACCCAATTCAGAGCCCGCGATGGTCAGCACTTCGATGCCCGCGTCCTGTAGACGCGCGTTGGTCTGGGTATTGCGCTCATAGGCCACCACGACACCGGGCGCCAGCGCCAGCGTGTTGTTGCCGTCGTCCCACTGCTCGCGTTCGGCGACGAGTGGGTCCAGGCCGGTGTGGATGACATGCAGTTTGTCGATGCCCATCGCCGCGGCCGCCGCCTCCAGGAACGGGGCCTCGTCGCTGATGGTCACGCCGTCGGGTGTGCGCTGAATTGTGAACGCCGACAACGTATCCACGATGTTCGCATACATCAGCACCGTGTCGGTGTCGACCATCGTCAACACCGTATCCAGATGCATTTGCGCCCGCTGCTGCGCGATCGGCACCGCCAGCACCGTTTGGGCCAGCTCGTCGTCAAAAAGGCTGCGCGCCAACGCTTCCGCGCCGGCCGGAGTGGTGCGCTCCCCCACGCCGACGGCGACCACACCGGGAGCCAGCAACAGCACGTCACCGCCCTCGACCGGGGCGGTACGCGATTCGTAGGCCCGTCGCACGCCGGTGAACCGTGGGTGGTGGGCGTAGATGAGGTCGGTCAACGACGCCTCGCGCACCCGCGCCCGCAGCGCCAGCGACGGAATCACCACCCGCGGCCCCATCCAGATCGACGAATCGCGGGTGAACACCAGGTTCGGCAACGGCTCGATGACGAAATCCGCGCCGTGGTGCATGCGAAGTACCAGCGACACCGCGGCCCGGATCTCGGCGGGCAGCTCGTTGAACGTCATGCCGGCCGTCAGCACATTCGCCAGCGCGACCGGGTCGAGGCTGCGCAGGTATGCCGAAAGTTCTTGCGCCAGAGGCAAACCCAATCGCCGTCCGTCAACCGCTGCGGCCACCCCCTGCATCCGGGCGGCACCGCTGTGGTGCAGCGCCTCGGTCAGCAGATCGGACAGCAGCAGCACCTCCACCCCGCGTGAACGCAGCACCTCGGCGAATTCGTCATGCTCGTCCTGCGCGCGCGATACCCACGGCAGCCCGTCGAAGAGCAACTGGTCGACGTTGCGCGGGTTGAGTCGGCGCAGTTCGGCTCCCGGGCGGTGCAGGATTGCCACCCGCAGCGTTCCGACCTCGGAATCCGACCCCAACTCGACAGCCACACGACAAACGTAGCCTGCGAGCGCGCCGCGCACCCGCTGATCGAACGCGTGTGCGATAGAATCGCGGTCGTGGCGATCGCGGTACAAGGCTCGCTATTCCAGCACAACGAGCGCAGGCAACTCGGTGACGGCGCCTTCATCGACGTGCGCGCCGGCTGGCTCAGCGGGGCCGATGACCTGCTACGGGAACTCCTCGCGAAAGTGCCGTGGCGAGCCGAGCGCCGCCAGATGTACGACCGGCTGGTCGACGTGCCGCGCCTGGTCAGCTTCCACGACCTTACGGTCGAGGACCCGCCGCATCCGCAACTCGCGCGGCTTCGCCGGCGGCTCAACGACATCTACGGCGGCGAGCTGGGCGAGCCGTTCACCACCGTCGGACTGTGTTGCTACCGCGACGGCTCGGACAGCGTGGCCTGGCACGGCGACACCATCGGGCGCAGCAGCACCGAGGACACCATGGTCGCCATCGTCAGCCTGGGCGCCACCCGCACCTTCGCGATGCGCCGCCGCGGCGGCGGCCCGTCGCTGCGGTTGCCGCTGGCCCACGGCGACCTGTTGGTGATGGGCGGGTCATGCCAACGCACCTGGGAGCACTCGGTTCCCAAGACGTCCGCGCCGTCGGGCCCGCGGGTCAGCATCCAGTTCCGCCCGCGTGGCGTGCGTTAGCAATCAGCTGCGCACCGCCGCGACGGCCTTGACAAGTAGATCCCGGGCCCGTTGGGTGTCGATCTTGACCAGCGGCTGATCCGGGATCACCAGTGGGTTGGCGATGACAATCACCTGGTAATCACCAAAGTGCGCGGAGTAGTCGTACAGCTCCCCGGTGCGCGCCGCCCCGCCGACCACCGCCTGCAGCACGCGGTGGATACCCAGCGTCTGGGCCGCGTCGATCTTCGGCGCATCGACCACCTCCATGGCGCCGCGCAACTGGGCGCCGCTGAAGGCAACCTTCTTGCAGTCCTGGCCCGGGTCGTTGACCGGCAACGGCTGCGAGGTCTCCACCGCGATCACCACGAACCGATTGCCGTTGCCTTCGGCCGAGACGGCGGCCATGTTGCCTTGCACTCCGGCCGGCATGTCCGGGCCGGCAGCCGCTTTCGCGCAGTTCGGCGGATCGAAGGTCAGCCCCTCGGGCAACTTCCGCGACGAAAAGAAGGCCGGATCGATAGCTCGCAGGCCGACCTCGGTGACCTTGAACTCCGGGCCGAAACTCGACTTCACTTCGGCGACCTTGGCGATCTCGACCTTGGCGGGTTGCGAAGAATTGGCCCCTGGCGAGCAGCCGACGAGCAGGCACACCGAGCCGACAGCGAGCACTGCCTTCAACATTGTGGTCACCCTACCCAAGCGCGGGTGCTCAACTGCGTAACGTCGACACCGTTTTGACCAGCAGATCGGCGGCGAACTGCGGCGGCAACGGCGGCAGCATCGAACCGGGATCGGTGGTCAGCGTGGTGAACACGTAGTAGTCGCCCAGGTAGGCGATGAATGTCACCGTCCGCGAATCGATCTGGCTGCCCGACTCGACGGCTGTGCGGATATCGGCCACCATGCCGACGGTTTCGGCGCCGTCGATGTGCGGGGCGTCGACGAGGCCCACCCGGGCCGTGGTGTGCCGGTCCGATACGGTCCACTGCCCGCAGTTTGCGACGACGCTGTGGTCCAGCGCCACGGCAACGTTCACCACTACCGCGTCGACGATGCCGCCCGAGCCCGACCCGGAAAGACCCTGCGCGGATTGGTCTAGCCCATAGCCGGGATCGGCCAGCGTCAAGCACTCGGGCGGCTTGGCCGCCGCGTCGACCTCCACACCCCAGATCACCCGCGGGGATAGTCCGCTGGGGATTTCGTTCGTCACCTCGTAGCCGGGCGGCAGTTCGCGGGCGACTCGTTTGATGTTGCCCGGGTTGATGGCGGCCCGATGGGCCGGCGGTGACGACGGAACCGACGATGGCGCCGGCGCGGGCGAGTGAGCGCACCCGCCCACCGCAAGGGCTGCCAGCGCGCCAATCCAGGCCTGTGAGCGGCTCATGGGCGTTCAGCCGACCGCCTCGATCACCTGCCGGGCCACCCGCTTGATGTGCTCAGCCATGTCGCGTCCGAGGCCCAGGTCGCGTGGACCCGGCACGTCGATGACGGTAGTGATGACCCCGACGTCTTCGCGCTGCCAAATCGCGCCGTGGCGATCCATGATGGTTCGCATCGGCACGTTATCGGAAAGCATTCGCGCAGAGAACTTTTCGACCCCGTCGAGGCGCGCGGCGACGGCCAGCGCCCCGATCAGAAAGCTGCCTATCCCCCGGCCTTGATAGGCGTCGGCGACGGTGAACGCGATTTCGGCGACGGTCGGATCCGTCTCGTCGCGTACGAAGCGCGCGTCGGCCACCGGGTCGCCGCCGTCGGTGATCACCCACACGAAGTGGTCGACGTAATCGACCTCCGCCAGGTAATGCATCAGCGCCTCGGTGGGGACACGGGCCGACATGAATCGCCGGTACAGCGTGTCGTGGGAGAACTTGACGTGTCCATGCACGGTGCGTTCCCGGTCGCCGGGAAGGACGGGACGCAGCATCAGTTCGGTCCCGTCGCGCAGCCGAATCGGGATGGGCGTGACGAAGGCGGCCAGCCGTTGCCGCACGGTGCGCAGCAGCCGGTCCATGATCCCGGGGATGTGCACCATCCGGGCCAGCGCGTCGCTGTCGCCGATCCAACCGGTCAGTGGCTCGGTGGTGATAACCGTTGCCGTGCGCGGAATGTCACGCAGCAGCGCGATTTCCCCGACGATCATCCCCGGCAACGCCTGGTCGACGATCACCGTTCCGTCGTCGCCGACGTGTTTGACTTCGGCACTGCCCGACGAGATGAGCAGGAATGAAACGGCCTGCTCACCTTGGCGCATCAGCAGTTGGCCGGCCCCGGCCTGCAGCGGCGCGACGCTGGCTGCCAGCGGCATCAGATCCTCGGGCGGGCATCCCTGAAAGATGTCCAGGCCCGCGAGTTCTTCGACCCGAGCGCCGGTCAGTTCGGCCACCGCGATATCCGCCCCTGTTCCCTCCACGACCAGATTCGACTCAGGTTATGGCGTCGGCTGCCGCTGCGGCAAGATGGACCGGGATGGACGACACCAAGGATCCGATCGAGCTCACTCGCGGTCTGCTCGACAAGTCCGCGGTGCTGCGGCATGGGTTTCTCGACGTGCTGGGGGAATCGACGAGTTCTCCAGTCCCGACGTTTGCTCAGCGCGCGATGAACAGTGCGTTCGTGGCAACCGTCTACGAACGGTTGTGGCGGCCGACGTCGTTCTATCTGGCCAGCGGTGTCACCACCCGCGCCGAGCAGCGCCGCGCCGCGGCGGCGCTACATCTGGCCGATGCCGACAGGTTGCTCGACGTGGCTTGCGGGCCAGGCAATTTCACCGTTCCGCTGGCAGCACACCTGCCGGCGGGCGGCCTCGCGGTCGGGTTCGACATCTCCGAGCCGATGTTGACCCGGGCGGTACTGGACAACAGCACGCCGCAGACGTGTTATGTCCGCGGCGATGCGCGCGAGCTGCCGTTCGGCGCCGAAACATTCGACGCCGTCTGCTGTTTCGGCGCCCTGTACCTGATGCCCGAGCCGTTTCGGATCGCGCACGAGATGGTACGGGTACTTCGCCCCGGCGGGCGGATCGCGATCCTCACCAGCTATTCCGGACAAGCACCACCCATCCGCTATGCGCTGAACACCGTCGCCCGCGCGATCGGACTGACCATGTTCGACGCGCACGCCTTCGTCGACCTGTTCGCCGCGGCGGGACTGGTCGACATCGACCAACACGCGCAGCGCGCGCTGCAGTTCGTCACTGCCGCCAAACCTCGGTGACAGCCGCCTACGACGCCGCCTGGCAGAGGCCGAGTAGCCGGACCACCGGCGTGCCGGCTTCGTACTCCAAGACCCACGGTTCGCCGCCGTTGACGGCTTCTGACGTCAGCCTGACCATCACGGGCTGGCCGCTGCGCTGGCTCAGCTGCGTGCATTCGACCTGAAACAGGCGATACTCGCCGTCGGCGGGAATGGCCAGTGAAAAGCCCGGCTCGACAGCTTCGACAGGTACCTTTTGCAGGTAGTACTTGGTACTCATTTCCCTGACAGTAGGGGCCGCTTGTTACGGTTTGGTCTTCGCCACGCTTGTCTTAGCGAATGTTCAGCTGAATTTAGGAACTTCATCAGGCTTCGCGCGGGATCGCCCTGATCACAGCGGTTTACGGGTTGGTAGCGTGGCCCGGTGACCGTCGCCGCGTTCGTCCTAAGCGTGATCGCCATCGTGCTCGCCGCGGCGTCGCTCGGCTGGCAAGTGGTCGCGGCCCTGCGGGCCAGACGGCGGCCGAAGCTGACACCCGTCATTGGCCGTTTGACGCCCGAGGGACTGGTGACCAACGATGCCGGCTCCGACGTACGCGAGGCCCTGCTCAACGCGGCCGAAGCGACCCCGGAGGGCCAGTTCCTCATCGGCGTGAAGGTCGTCAACGCCGGACGGGTGCCATTTCATGTCGCCGGGTGGGCAATACGCGCCGATCGCGGTGGTACGTCATTGGTTCCGGTCGACGAGCCGGGCGCCGGCGCTGAGGTTCCACACGACATCGCGCCAGGGGGCAGTGCAACTTTCCTCACCAAACTGCAGAACGCACAGCATTTCGCCGAGGCCGTTGCGGGCGACCCCGACCAACCCGCGCGTACGGTGCTCACCGTGTCGTCAGGTGAACGCAGCTATACGACCGAACTTGTTACTGCAGAACTGCTTTCGCTCGTATCCCGATAGCGGCCGCGTTCACCGGTTGCCGCGGCGGCCGTCACGCCAAGAATCCTTTTAGAAAACGCCAAGGCCGGCGTCGGATCCTTTGCACCCGAACTCCGCTCCACCGCAGAAGGAGAAAGGGGCAGCCGATGAGGACCATCAGGTTGGCGACGCTCGCCAAGACCCTCCCCATGACCCTCGCCGTCGCTGCAGTGGCCAGTGGTGTGGTGCTGGGATTGGCCGCCCCGGCCGGCTCGACGCCGGGCGCCATGTACGGCGATCCGGCGGCGGCCGCCAAGTACTGGCGCTACCAGCAGTATTGGGACGATTGCGTCCTCATGTCGAGCGCCGACGTGGTCGGTGAAATGACTGGTGCGGAGCCCGCTGAGGAGGACATTATCGAGATGGCGCAGTCGACTCCGAGCTCGCAGGGCCCCGGCCCGATCTACACCCGTCCGGCTAACCCTCAGGACCCGAATTCGGGAGAGGGCACCTGGTTCAGGGACATTCCGACGCTGCTGGCGCGCTACAACGTCGCCGCGGTGATCGTGAACAGCGACATGGCGGGGCTCGAGCAGGCACTGGGCGCCGGCCACAAGGTGGTTGCCAGCGTCAATGGTGAACTCATCTGGAACCAGCCTGTCAAGGATTGGGACAACAGCGGTAACCCCGGGCATAACCACACCGTGGTGGTGACCGGCGTCGACACCGGCGCCGAAATCGTCCACCTCAACGACAGCGGTACCCGTCGCGGAGCCGACGAGCAAGTCCCCTTTGCACTCTTCCTGCAAGCGTGGGCGACCAGCGGCGACCTGATGGCCGTCACTACCTGACGTCTCGTCCGCCGTGGCAGCGCCGCGCGATGCTAGGTTCAAGGGCGCGGCGAGGGAGCGGACCAATGGACGTAGGCCTATGGGGTTATCTGACAATGGTGACCTTGGCGCTGACATTGATCTTTGCCACCGTCGCTTCGGTATTCGTAAAACGGCTCGTGGGCCGCGGGCCTACTCCGATTAGCGAAGAGCTTGGCAGCGCTAAAACGGTGATGGCCAAAGTGCGCAAACGCGAACCGATGACCGACGACGAATTGACTTATGCAAAACGCATCGTTGCCGATCGCGGATCATTGATGGCGCTCTGCATTCCCGGCACTTTGTTCATGCTGGGTTGCTTTTTTGTGTTCGGCAGTCTCTACCACTTGCATGGGGCCACTCCATCAGAGCGGACATTTCTCGGTGTGTTCCCGATGCTGACGTCGACGAACCTCGCCATTCGATTACGCAGCAGCGCGCGGATGAAAAAGCGTCTGCAGTAGCGTTCCGTCAGGCATGGGCATGAGGCGGAGGTGAGGATGCACGATCCGGAACCGGATTCTTCAGGGGTGATCGAGTGAGCCCCCGCCCAGTCGGCAGGACCGTGTTGGCGCGAGCCTGGATGCCTTTGGTCGCCGTCATTGTGGTCGCGGTGGGCGTATTGGGCATGTGGAAGGTGCATCAGCAATCCGCTCCTGAGCCGGTCATCACGGTCAACGGCCCGCAAGCGCCGGAGCGGTCCACGCTCAAACGGCTCACCTACGAGTTGTTCGGCTCTGCCGGTGCCGGGGGGATGCTCGTCTACGTCGACGTCGACGGCCATCCGCATCGGGTCGACATCACCAACCTGCCTTGGTCGCACACCGAGGCGACCACGCTGACCGTGGTGTCCGGCAGTCTTTCGGCGCAGGTTCACGGTGGCCAGATCGGCTGCCGGATACTGGTCAATGGCGTTGTCCGCGACGAACAATCCGACACCCATCAGGATGCGGACGTTACCTGCAGAGTGAAATCCGCGTGAGCGAGCAGCGGGCGAAACGGCCCTTCATCCCAAGAACGGTCCGCACCTTCGCCATACCGATGATCTTGTTCTGGGGCCTGCTCGCAGTCTCGACGAATACCTTTGTGCCCCAAGTGGAAAGGGTCGCAGAAGAACTCGCCGGGCCGATGGTGCCGCATTACGCGCCGTCGCAACGGGCCATGCTGCGCATCGGTGAGAAGTTCCGCGAGTCCACCTCGACCAGCTTGACCATGGTCGTCCTGGAAGCCGACCGGCCGTTGGGCGATGTGGACCACCAGTACTACGACGACCTGATGCGCCGGCTCAAGCAAGACACCGCGCACGTGCAGTACGTCATGGATCTGTGGGGCAAGCCGATCACCGCGGCGGGGGCGCAAAGCGTCGACGGCAAGGCCGCATTCGTGCTGCTGCGGCTGGCCGGCGATATCGGCCAAATGCAAGCGAATCAGTCCGTTGCCGCCGTTCGGGATACCGTCGCCAAGGACACCCCGCCGCCCGGCCTCAAGGTCTACGTCAGCGGCGCGGCGCCGCTTGCCTCGGACACAGTGGCCATCGCCAATTCGAGTCTGAACAACATCACCATCGTGACGATCATCCTGATCGTGGTGATGCTGCTGCTCGTCTACCGCTCGATCAGCACGCTGCTGGTGCCGTTGCTCGGAGTTCTGATCGAGATGCTGGTCGCCAAGGGGATGGTGGCAACCCTCGGGCATTTCGGGTTCATCGAGCTCTCGTCGTTCGCGGTGAACATCGTCGTCGCGCTGACGTTGGGAGCGGGCACCGATTACGGCATCTTCCTGATGGGTCGCTACCACGAGGCGCGACAGGCGGGCCAAGACCGAGAAGAGGCGTTTTACACCGCCTACAAGGGCGTGACGCCCATCATCGTAGGCTCGGGTCTGACCATTGCCGGCGCGTGCTATTGCCTGACCTTTGCGCGGCTCAACTACTTCCACACCATGGGTCCGGCCGTGGCGATCAGCATGGTGTTGACCATCGTGCAAGCGCTGACGCTTGGCCCGGCGTTATTGACGGTGGGCAGTCTGTTCGGGCTCTTCGATCCAAGGCAGCAGGCCAAGGCGCGGTTGTACCGCCGGATCGGGGCGAGCGTAGTGCGGTGGCCGGTGCCGATCCTGGCGGCCAGTTCGGCCGTCGTCATGATCGGTGCGATCTTCGTGCCGACCTACCGGGTGAACTACGACGACCGCCAATACCAGCCGCCCAATGCCCCTGCCAACCAAGGGTTTGCGGCGGCCAACCGGCACTTCACCAAGAGCAAGCTATTCTCCGAGATGCTGATGGTCGAGACGGACCATGACATGCGAAACTCGGCGGACTTCATCTCGCTGGACCGGGTCGCCAAGAGCCTCATTCGCCTCCCCGGCGTCGCGATGGTGCAAAGCATCACCAGGCCCATGGGCCGGCCATTGGAACACGCCACGCTGCCCTATCTGTTCACCACGCAAGGCAGCGGCAACGGTCAACAGCTGCCGTTCAACATGCAGCAGAATGCCAATACCGACCGGCAGGCAGAGATTCAATCGCACACCGTCGCGGTACTGGACAGATTGGTCGGCCTCTTCCAGCGGATGTCGGACGAGATGCACAAGACGGTCGTCACCATGGAGGACATGAAGCGGGTCACCGACCAGATGAACGAAGAGATCTCAAATCTCGACGATTTCTTCCGGCCCATCCGCAGCTATTTCTATTGGGAGCGGCACTGTTTCGACGTTCCGGTTTGCTGGGCTTTCAGATCGGTATTCGACACCCTCGACGGCATCGACCACCTGGCCGCCGATATCACCCAGGCCGTCGGGTCTCTCGAGATCATCGACAAGCTGCTGCCGCAAATGGTCACACAGTTCAAGCTCATGAGGGACGACACGGCGGCCCTGCAGGCGCTGCTGGTCAACAGTTACGGTTCGGCGAATCTGCAGTCGATCCAGACCGACCAGACATTCGACGACCTGATCAATGTGGGGCTCGACTTCGACCGGGCCCGCAGCGACGACTTCTTCTACATTCCCCACGAAGGTTTCGACAACGAAGACGTCCAGACCGGTATGACGCTCATGATGTCGCCGGACGGTAAGGCGGCTCGGTTCATCGTCACCCACGAGGGCAATGCCATGGGCCCCGAAGGCGTGACCCATGTCGAACAGTTCCCCGCGGCGATAACCATCGCTTTGAAAGAGACCTCGTTGGCCGGCGCGCGGGTCTACATCGGCGGCTCGGGATCCAACGACAAGGACATCAAGCAGTACTCCGCATCCGATCTGCTCATCGTGGCGATCGCCGCCTTCGTGCTGATCTTCTTGATCATGATGTTCCTCACCCGGAGTCTGGTGGCGGCCTTGGTGATTCCGGGCACCGTCGCCTTCTCCTATGCCGGGGCGTTCGGTCTTTCGGTGCTCGTCTGGCAGCACCTCATCGGCCTGCATTTGCATTGGCTGGTATTGCCGCTGACGTTCATCATCCTGGTGGCGGTGGGATCGGACTACAACCTGCTGTTGATCGCCCGGGCCAAAGAAGAAATTCATGCCGGGTTGAACACCGGTCTCATTCGCGCGCTGGGCAGTACCGGTGGCGTGGTGACGTCTGCGGGTTTGGTGTTCGCGTTCACCATGCTGGCAATGCTCACCAGCGATTTGCGCACGATCGGTCAGGTGGGTTCGACGGTGTGCATCGGCCTGCTGCTCGACACGCTGATCGTGCGATCGTTCGTCGTGCCGTGCATCGTGCGAATCCTCGGGCCGTGGTTCTGGTGGCCGACGCTGGTGCGGCCGCGTCCGTTACGCGTCTAAGCCGTTAGATACAAGGCGCGCTTGTACCCCTGCAAGGACGCGGCCACTACTGCGGGGTGGTCGCCGAATGAACGATCAGTGTCATGACCACTTCACCCAACCCCACCTGCGACGCCGCGATAAGCGCCGCGCCCGTCGCGGAAGTCGGATTGCTGCACCGCTGCGTGATCATCGCCGTGCTGACCGCGGCGGCCATCGTCGGCTTCGGCGGTCTTGCCGCGACCTGCCGGGCCGACACCGGGGAACCCGCCCGCACCTTCGCATCAGCGCCTCTGACCTGACTTCCGCTTTCGCCTGCCCGCCAACGTTTTACACGTCATACGGCCGAATGCGAGTACAGTAGCTCGATGACCCAGTCGAATGCGCGGATGGTTGCCGGTGTCGCCGCGGCGTTCGTCTCACTTGGGGTAGCCCAGTTAGCGGACATCCCGTTCGGAGCGCGGGCCGATGCACGTACCGCGATCGGCGCCGTGCTCGTCGACCTGACACCGGGG
Organism: Mycobacterium angelicum; assembly: GCF_002086155.1. GTDB lineage: Bacteria > Actinomycetota > Actinomycetes > Mycobacteriales > Mycobacteriaceae > Mycobacterium > Mycobacterium angelicum. The sequence continues at coordinate 112,082 of NZ_MVHE01000007.1, forward strand.
CCCATCAAAGAGTGGGCGATTCAGACGCTGGGTTCTCTGGACAAACTCTTCCTGGCCGGCGCCGTGCTCGTCGGCATCATTACGATCGCAGCGATCGCCGGAAGCCTGGAGACCCAGCGGCGCCCGATCGGCAGTGCCGTGCTCACCGCGGCGGGCGTTCTGGGCTGCGCCGCAGTGCTGTCGAGGCAGGGTGCGACGGCAGTCGACCTGATCCCCACCGTTGCGGGCACCGCATGCGGTGTGGCGGTTCTGCGTTTTCTCACCCGCCGTTTCTGGCCCGGCCCGGAGGACCCCGAAGACATGGCGGATACCGGCAGACGGCGGCTGGTCGTGTTCGGCTTGCTCGGATTCGGACTGGTAAGCGGCGTGGTGGGTGCCGTCATCACGCGGGCGGTGCATTCGGTGGCCGGCGACCGAAACAACTTCACCCTTCCCCGGCCACGATCACCCGCGCCGCCCATACCTGCCGATGTGCAACCGAATGGCGTTGCGCTACCTAGCTTTATCACTCCCAGCGCCGACTTCTATCGGGTCGACACCGCACTCAGTGTCCCCCAGCTCAGCCAACACGACTGGCGGCTACGCATCCACGGCATGGTGGATCGGGAAGTGACCTACAGCCTCGACGACCTTGCCCGCTTCGAAGTCGTCGAAACGGTGACGACGTTGACCTGTGTGTCGAATCCCGTTGGCGGCAACCTGATTTCGACCGGCGTCTGGACGGGCTACCGGGTGGCTGAGCTGCTCGCGGCGGCCCATGTGCACACCGACGCCGACATGGTGCTCTCGACGTCGATCGACGGGTTCACCGCCGGCACACCGGTAGCTGCACTCACCGAGGGGCGCAATGCGCTCCTGGCCGTCGGTCTCAACGGCCAGCCCCTGCCGATCGAACACGGCTACCCGGCCAGGCTGGTGGTGCCCGGGCTGTACGGATATGTATCGGCTACCAAATGGGTCGTCGACTTGGAGCTGACCCGCTTCGACAGAGCCAAGGCGTACTGGACCCGCCAGGGCTGGGCGGCGCGGGCACCCATTAAGACTGAATCGCGCATCGACGTGCCGCGGGGTGGCCAGCAAGTGCCGCTGGGACCCGCAATGTTCGGCGGTGTCGCGTGGGCGCAAAACCGTGGCGTACGGGCGGTGGAGGTACGCATCGGCGACGGCGAGTGGCAGCCGGCTGAACTGGGCGCAAGCTATTCCAACGAGACGTGGCGGTTGTGGCGCTTCCCGTGGCAGGCGGACAGCCCTGGCAAACACACCATCTCGGTGCGCGCCACCGACAACACCGGTGCCGTCCAGACCTCCGAGCGGGCCAGCCCTGACCCCGACGGTGCCACCGGCTGGCATACGGTGAACTTCACCGTCGGCTAGGGCGACTTCCTATTTGGAAGACAGTTTCCGCCAACTGATTACCGCAATCCCGATGCCGATCAGCACGGTGATCGGACCAATGATGGACCAGGTGGTGGTATTGCTCATCGGGCTGCCGCCCAGCACGCCGAAACCCTGCAGTGCCCAGATCAGACCGAACAGCGCAACGAGCAACCCGAATGCGAATGTGACGACGAAAGCCCTACTCATACCCGGAAGCCTAGGGCCTCTCTCGTCCTTCTTCGGGCGCTATTTCGTCGAAGTCGACGAGCAGATGGCGCGGCCCTCGGAAGACCTGGCTTATACGGTACGGCGGCGGGTCCGCTACCAACCGCGGGTTTACCACCCGGCGCAGGAACGCCTCGAATGCGGTGTTGACCTCCAGGCGGGCAAGAGGACCGCCGAAGCAGACGTGAATGCCGCGCCCCCAACCCACGTGCTCGTTGTCTTTTCGTTCGGGGTTGAAGCTGTTGGGGTCGGCGAAGCGCCGGGGGTCACGGTTGGCTGCGCCGTACATCAGGAAAATGGGCGCTCCCTTGGGGATTACCGTGCCGGCGATCTCGATGTCGGCCAGCGCCGAGCGGCTGGGGAAGAACTGCACCGAGGACTGCAGGCGCAGTACCTCTTCAATGGCGCCGGGAATCAATTCCGGCCGGCTACACAACAATTCGATGGACTCCGGGTTGCGCAGCACGGTGAGGATGCAGTGCGAGATCAGGTTGACCGTGGAATCGTGGCCGGCGACCAACAGTAGTGCCGTGTTGTTCACGATTTCGCTCGGCGACATGGGTCCGTCGGGTCCGCGGTCGTGCACCAGTTGCGAAATCATGCCGGGGCACGGCGATTTCTCGGCCCGCTCGACCAGCCCGATCAGGTATCTCCTGAATTGTTGGTTAGCCGCAAGGCCTTTGGCGCGACGGACTTGGCCCTCCTCGGTTTCGATCTCGGGACCCAAGTCGAAGATGCCGGCCATCACGTCGGCAATCCAGGCGTGAAACTGCGGCTCGTCTTCCGTCGGCACACCCAGGATGTGGCAGATCACCTGCACCGGCAGCGGGTAGGCGAATTCGTCGACCACGTCGATGCGCGTTTTGCCGATCGCCGCATCGAGCAGGTCGTTGACGATCTGGCGACACAGCGGCTCCTGGCTGGGGATGACGTCTACCGCATGCGGTGGGCCGAAATACCGCATGCACGATCGGCGCGCCCGGTCGTGGTCGGGCGGGTCTTGCATGATGAAACTGGCGTCCTGCCCATATCGTTCGACCATCTCGGCCACTGCCGGATCGGTGATTTCCCGGGGACGCGCACCCAGCGGACTCCTGCGCATATCGGAGCTGACTCGCGGATCGTGCGCCAGTGCAATGAGTTCCTCATATCCGGTGACGGCGTAGACGCCGTTGGCCACCCGGTCGACCGGCGTCTTGCGCAGCTCGTCGAAGAACGGGTAAGGGTTGGCCCGGTTCTCGTGTTTCATGGCCTCGTTCCAGGCCTCTTCGGGGGTCATAACGGCTCGCTTGTCGTCAATCAGCTTCGGCGGGGCCGGAATTCGGCTCGGCGTTCGGATGGGTCGTGACCGGTCAGCACCACGTCGGGCGCCTCGGTGGGCACCCCGCGCGCCGGGAAATCGGCCGGCATTACCCGCATGTCCTCGGGAAAATCAGTGCCAGCCGGATTCGGCGGGAACGGTGCCGAACGCGCAATCTGCGCTTCGTAATAGGGGATCCATTTGCCGTGATTGAAGGTGACGGCACCGACGATGCGCCCCCGGCGGCCGTAGGCCGCGGCAAACCGGCGTTGCTTGACCGAGCCCTGGGTGAACATGATTTCCTCGCCGTAGGAGGGAACCCCGACGGATTTTATGTTGATGCCGAACTGGCCCGACCAGAATTGCGGGATCATCAAATGCGCCCAGCGGTCCGTTTCGTGGCACAACATGTTGTGGGCCGCAACCTGGGCTCCCAGCACCGCGTTGTCCCAGTGCTCCATGGCCAAGAACTGGTAGTCGTAAAGCACGTGCGGGGCCCGCGCAATATCGCCGGCCACGAAGATGCGATTGGTGACCACGCCGTTGACGTCGAACACTCGGCAGCCCGCGTCGCAACCCACACCCCAGAACCCGGTGGCCAGACCGGCCCCCTCGAGCCACTCGACATTGCGGATCGATCCCAGCGAGGTCACCACCACATCGACATCGAGGGTGCTGCCGTCGGACAGCCGTGCCCGACGCACGTGTCCGCTCGCGTCGCCTTCCATGCCCAGCACCGAAACCCCGGTGCGAAGATCCACCCCGGCCTCGCGCTGCACTTCGGCGGCGATCTTGCCGATCACTCCGCCCAATGGACCGCACAGCGGGGCCGGGCCCCGCTCGGCGACGGTGACTTCCAGCCCCAGGCCGCGGCACACCGAGGCAACTTCGGAACCGATGAAGCCTGACCCGATGATGAGGACTCGCCGGGGCTTGTCGGCCAGAGCCGCTTGCAGCCGGGCCGCGTCGGCGCTCGTACGCAGGGTGTGGACGCCGTCCAGCGCCGCTTCGTCGGGGTTGGGCCACTGGCGCGATCGCACCCCGGTCGCGATCAACAATCGATCTCCCGGGACTTCGCTGCCATCGGCAAGGCCCACAACGGAATTGGCGCGGTCCAGAGAGGTCGCGGCGACACCGAGCCGCCACTCTGCCTTGACGTCGCGCATGCGGGGCAGCTTGGTCGCATCGGCACCCACCCATCCGGTGAGTACCGCTTTGGACAGCGGTGGCCGGTCATACGGCTCGTCGGGTTCATCGCCGATGATCGTCAGATGTCCGCGGAAACCCTCTTTGCGCAGCGCTTCAGCGGCGCGCAGGCCGGCCAAAGAGGCGCCGACGATGACGATGCGTCCATCGTCTTTATGGGCGTCCCCGCCGGTCATGGCCGGCCCGTCACTCGCCGGCGAATTGCTCGACGATGATCGCCTGCACCGGGCACGATGCCGCGGCGCGCAATACGTGCAGACGTTGGCTGTCATCCGGGTTCGGGTTGTACGTCAGGGCCTCTTCACCGTTGAGCTTGAGAACCTCCGGCGCGAGCGGCACGCACTGGGCATAGCCCAGGCAGCGGTTCAAATCGACGACAATTCGCATACGCACCGCCTCAAACTTCTTCAAGTTCAGACCTGGACCGTACGCCTGAAAGGAATAATCGGAAACCGGCCCACGACAACCGGTGGTTTTGCAGCCCTGACCTGCGCTCTGACCTGCAGAAATGTGGTGGAGCTAAGGGGATTCGAACCCCTGACCTACTCGATGCGAACGAGTCGCGCTACCAACTGCGCCATAGCCCCTGATCGCTAGCAGGCTACCAGCCGCGACCCCCGTTGATCGAACCGCGCACTACTGCCCGACGGCGCGCGGCAGGTCGCGCGGCCAGCCGTAGTTGCGCATCGGCACCGCGTTGTCCAGGTGCTCGAAGATCGGGTCTTCGTCGTCGATCTCCAGGACCACCGCGCCGGGACGTCGCAACCGGGACGGCACCACGTCGTACTCGTGGTCATAGGTGTTCTCCACGCCGAGCCGGGCCCGCGCCATCCGCTGCATCCGGCGCCGCCGAACCTTCTCCTCGATGCGGGTTTGGCGGCGCAGATACCCCAGGTAAAGGACGGTGAATGTGGTGGCGGTGCCGCAGATCCACCAGGCCAGCGGCGACACTTCGAAGGCCGCGACGGCCGACCCGATCAGGATTACGGCCATCGCCATCAGTAGGCGCTTGCGGAACGCGTACTTACGGGCGCTGACGGCCGCGGCGGTCTTCGACTCGAAGCGGCGCCGCCGCGACGCTCCCGAGGCGTAAGTGACCGGCGCGTCGTCGTCGTCTTCCTCGGCGGGCTCCAGGCCCGAGGAATCCTCGACGTACTCGTACTCGTCGTCGGCCAGTTCGTGCTCGGCTTCGGGCTCCATCGTTTCTTCGGCGGGCTCGTCGGCGGCAACCAGAGTGGGTTCGGGCATCTCGGCACTGACCCCCGCCGGAAGCGCGGCCGAGTCCTCGACCACATCGACATCCAGGTAGTCGGGTTCGTCGGGCTCAACGGTCTTGTCCGCCTTGGCCATTGCCATCACGACGGGCCGCGGACGCTGCTGCACGTCAGCGATTTCGACCCGGTCGGTGTCCGCCTCCCCGTCGGGGTCGGCCGAGTCGTGCTCATACTCCGCTTCCGGCTTCCAGTCGGGGTCGCTGCGATGACCGGCGGCCGGGCCGCCACGTTTGAGCAGGCGGGCATTCGCGCCCCCGTTGAGCACTCTGGTGGCCAGCGCCACGTCGCTGGTACGCCGGACCGCGTCTCGCTTGCTGATCAGCATGGGCACCAGCACGAACAGCCACAGCACCACGAGCGAGATCCACAACAACGACTGCGGGATGCTTGGCATGACCTGCTCCTTTCACCGCCTGGCGCCTTTCGGGCCAGCGCGTCCGGGTCACTGTGACCAGGGCAATTACACACCTGTAATTTGCCTCTTTCAAGCATCACACGCCACATATGTCACGCCAGCCACATTTTTATTGCGGTTTCCTCAAGGCGGCGCGTCCCGGCGCGCCTCGGCGCGTCTCGGCGCGCCGAGATTGCCGTCATGGTCGTGGTTCGGCACGGATCACGACCATGACGGCAATCTCGACGAAAGACACAAGAACGTCAGGGCCAGCTGGCGCGCCCGGCACGCACCAGAGTCGAGGTCACCGACCCGTAGACCTCTTCGGCGGTGATGGCCACCAGCAGATGATCCCGCCACGCCCGGTCGACCTCGAGGTAGCGGCGCAGCAGCCCCTCCTCGCGAAACCCGACTTTCGCCAGCACGGCCCGGCTCGCCGCGTTCTCCGGACGCACCGTGGCCTCCACCCGATGCAAACCGACCGGCCCGAAGCAGTGGTCGAGCCCCAGCGCCAACGCCCCGGTAGCCACCCCTCCCCCGGTCGCCGTGCTCGACACCCAGTAACCGATCCAGGCCGATCGCAGCGCCCCATGAGTGACGTTGCCGATGGTCAACTGACCGCAGAACCGCCCGTCCAGCTCGATCGCGTACGGCAGCATCCGGCCTTTGCGGGCCTCCGACCGCGCACCCGAACACAACGCCGGCCACGCGGCAACCGTGTGCCGGACATTCCAGTCGCCCTCGGCGCTGGGTTCCCACGGCTCGAGATGCGCGCGGTCGGCCAGCCGGATCCGGCTCCACTGCGCGCCATCACGCATTCGTACGGCTCGCAATCGCACCATGCCGGCCGACACCCGCAGCGGCCCAACTGAAGTCGGCCACCCGGGATGCCGGAAATTAGCGCGCAACAGATTCACGAGTATCCCGGTCAGCCATGCTGAGCCAGGAACGCGACGTCGACGATTTCCCCGGTACGGATCTGCTCGGCCCCGCTGGGCACCACCACCAGACAGTTCGCTTCGGCCAACGTGGCCAGCAGATGCGACGAGCCCCCCGGCGCCCCGCCCAGCGCCTGGACCAGGTATTCGCCACTGTCCTGATCGCGCATCAGCTGACCGCGCAGAAATCCCTTGCGCCCGGCCACCGACGTGATCGGGGACAGCGTGCGGGCCTGCACGATCCGGCGCATGGGCTGGCGTTTGCCCAGCGACAGCCGGATCAGCGGCCGGACCATCACCTCGAAGACCACCAAGGCGCTGACCGGGTTGGCCGGCAACAGAAACGTCGGAACGCCGTCGCGGCCCAGCTGTCCGAAACCCTGGACGGATCCCGGATGCATCGCGACCCGGACGACTTCCATCTCACCGAGCTCGGCCAGCACCGAGCGGACCGCCTCGGCCGCCGCGCCGCCGACCCCGCCGGCGATCACCACCACCTCGGCCCGGTTGATCTGGCCCTCGACGATCTCGCCGAGTTCCTTGGCGTTGTTGCTGACGATGCCGACGCGATTCACCTCCGCGCCGGCATCGCGGGCGGCCGCGGCCAAGGCGTAGGAGTTGACGTCGTAGACCTGCCCGTTGCCCGGTGTGCGCGCAATGTCGACCAGCTCGCCACCGACCGCCATGATGGACACCCGCGGCCGGGGGTGCACCAGCACCCGTTCCCGGCCCACCGCGGCCAGCAACCCCACTTGCGCGGCCCCAATGATCGTCCCGGCGCGCACCGCGACGTCACCGGGCTGCACGTCGTCGCCCGCCCGTCGCACGTAGGCGCCCGACGGCGCCCCACGCAAGATCCGGACCCGGTTCATCCCGCCATCGGTCCAGCGCAAGGGCAGGACGGCATCGGCGAGCGTCGGCAGCGGGGCACCGGTCTGCACCCGGGCGGCCTGGCGCGGCTGCAGCCTGCTGGGCGTGCGCGCACCGGCCTCGATGGTTCCCATTACCGGCAGGCTCAGTACGTCGCGGCCCTCTAGGTCGCCTTCGGCGAAAACCTCGACACCACCGGCATCGCCGACACCGAGGACGTCGACGCTGCGCACCGCGTATCCGTCGATGGCGGCCTGATCGAAGCCCGGCATGGGCCGCTCGGTCACGACTTCTTCGGCACACATCAATCCCTGCGCCTCGGCGATGGCAACCCGTATCGGCCTAGGGGCTACCGCTGCTGCCGTAATCCGGGCCTGCTGCTCCTCCACAGAACGCACAGCGCGCCTTTCCGTCGACCCACGTGGCACGAGGTCGTAGAACCCGGCTATTGCTCGGTCAGGCCCAATCGCGCCACCAACCATCGCCGCAAATCCGGGCCATAGTCGTCACGATCCAATGCAAAGTCAACCGCAGCTTTGAGGTACCCGCCGGGATTTCCCAAGTCGTGTCGGGATCCGCGGTGCACAACGACATGCACTGGATGGCCCTCTTTGATCAGCAGCGCGATGGCATCGGTGAGCTGGACTTCGCCGCCGGCACCACGGTCGATGCGGCGCAGCGCATCGAAGATGGCGCGATCCAGCACATAGCGGCCGGCAGCCGCATACATCGACGGAGCTTCGGCGGCCTTGGGTTTCTCGACCATCCCCTTGACCTTGAGCACGTCAGGAATGTCGGTGTCAGGGACCTGCTCGACGTCGAAAACGCCGTAAGCGCTGATCTCTTCCGGCGACACCTCGATGGCACACAACACCGTGCCGCCGAGTTCGGCCCGCACCTGCGACATCGTCTCCAGGACGCCGGTGGGCAGCACCAGGTCATCGGGTAGCAGCACCATGACGGCGTCCTCGTCGTCGGACAGGCTGGGCTCCACGCAGCCGATGGCGTGCCCGAGGCCCAGTGGCTCGGCCTGCACCACCGACTCCACCTTGATCAAAGCCGGGGCACGGCGAACCTTGGCCAGCATGGCCTTCTTGCCGCGCGCCTCGAGGGTGCCCTCGAGCACCAGATCCTCGACGAAATGTGCGACGACGCCATCCTTGCCTTCGGAAGTGACGATCAGCAGACGTTCGGCGCCGGCGCCGGCCGCCTCGGCGGCCACCAGCTCGATGCCGGGCGTATCGACGACGGGCAGCAGCTCCTTGGGCACCGTTTTAGTCGCGGGAAGAAAACGCGTGCCCAGACCGGCGGCGGGGACGATCGCCGTGAACGGGACCGGTGCTTCTGGGCGTGACATTGTTCAAACCATAGCGCCATATACCTGCGGAGTTGCTGTGGCGGCACCAAAGCCGGGGCTGTCATCGTGTAGGGCATGGCGGAGGGCACGGCGGCGGCGAGCAAATCCGCGTTGCGGGACCGGTTGAAGGCGGCCCGGCGACATGTCGCCGACGACGTTCGCGCCGCCGAGGCCCGGCTGCTCTGTGAGCACCTGGAACAGGTCGTGACCGGCGATAACACCGTCTGCGCTTACGTGCCGGTGGGCGCCGAACCGGGGTCGATCGAGATGCTGGACGTCCTGCTGCGCCGCGCCGGCCGGGTGCTGTTGCCTGTCGCGCGCACCAGCGAAGACAACACTCCGGTGCCGCTGCGCTGGGGCGAGTACAGATCGGAGGGACTGGTCACCGCGCGGTGGGGGCTGCTCGAGCCGCCCGAGCCGTGGCTACCGGAGTCGGCGCTGGCCGAAGCGAGCCTGGTACTGCTGCCGGCGCTGGCAGCCGACCGCCGGGGCGTGCGGCTGGGCCGCGGCCAGGGCTTCTACGACCGCTCGCTGGCGGCCCGTGATCCGCGAGCGCGCCTGGTCGCAGTGGTGCGCGACGAAGAATTCGTGGACGAATTGCCCTCCGAGCCGCACGACGTACGAATGACGCACGTACTCACGCCGCGGCGGGGAATGATCGAGGTCACGTGGCGGTTCTAGCACTTGAGACGGTAGAGTGCTAAGCCAGGCTTATATTTTCCGGAGGTTGTTGTGCCGACTTACAGCTACGAGTGCACCGAGTGCGCCGACCGCTTCGACGTTGTGCAGGCCTTCACCGACGACTCGCTGACCACTTGCGAAAAGTGCTCGGGTCGCCTGCGCAAGTTGTTCAACGCCGTCGGCGTTGTGTTCAAGGGCAGCGGTTTCTACCGCACCGACAGTCGCGAATCAGGCAAGAAATCCAAGAGCTCGACCAACGGGTCCTCGACGAGTGACTCCGGTTCGAGCTCGGGGTCCAGCGAGAAGTCGAGCTCGGCATCGAGCGAGAAGGCAAGCAGCGGCTCCACCCCCGCTGCGGCCACCTCAAGCTAGCAAGTTATCCACAACAAGGTTTCTGAGCGTAATCGCCGGCGGCCGGCCGGCGCTACCGTTGCGGCGTGGGCGAATCGCTCAATCCACACTTTTTGAGCCGAATTTCGGCATCCTTGCGTCCGGACTGGACGCGCACGGTGCTGGCCCGGCGCGTCGCCGCCGGCGGCCTCGTCGTATTGGCCGGCATTGCGACGCTGCGGTCGAATCCCGACGGCGACCGTGCCGATGTGCTGGTCGCCGCCCGCGACCTCACGCCGGGCACCGCGCTGACGGCTGACGACCTGCGGATCGAAAAGCGGTTGACGGCAACCGTTCCCGACGGCTCGCAGGGCGACCTGGCTGTTGTCGTCGGGGCCACCCTGGCCAGTCCGACGCGCCGTGGCGAGGTACTTACCGATGTTCGGTTGCTGGGCAGCCGGCTGGCCGAATCCACCGCCGGCCCCGGGGCGCGCATAGTACCCCTGCACCTGGCCGACAGCGCCCTGATTGACCTGATCCGGGTCGGCGACATCGTCGACGTATTGGCCGCACCGGCCCACGACCCACAACCGGTTGCCCGGGTTCTGGCCACCGACGCCATCGTGGTTTTGATTTCAGCCGAACAAAAGCTGCAGGCAGCCGACATCGACCGAGTGGTGTTGGTGGCGCTGCCGGGCCGCGCGGCGAATGCGGTCGCTGGAGCCGCACTGGGTCAGTCGGTCACTCTGATTTTGCACTGAGGGACGAAACGCCGGGCGCGCCAACATGTCAACGCGACGACTGGACCGAAAAGAAATATGTTGTACCCGTGACCGCATCTATGAGCGTGCTCGGCGGCGTGGAGTTCAGCGATCCGCAATTTGCAATCAGTGTCCGCGACGGCATAACCCGGATCGAGGAGCTGATTCGCACTGAGCTCGCTCAGGGCGACGAAATCATCCGCGACGCGGTGCCGGAATCGTTGGAAACCAACGATATTCGGTTCCGGCCGCTATTCACGGTCCTCGCGGCACAATTCGGGCCGAATCCCGACGCGCAGCAGGTCACGCTCGCCGGCGCGGCAGTTGAGTTGATGCATCTGGCGACGCTGTGCCACGACACAGTCGTGGATAAGGCAGCGGCGCGAGTTGACACATCGAAGATCCGCTCGGCCAATAACGTCGCAATTCTCGCCGGCGACTACCGATTCGCGACGGTGTCTCGACTGGGGTCGTGGCTCGGCCCGCGAGCCTTCCAGACCATCGCCGAGACATTCGCCGAATTGGTCACCGGCCAGATGCGCGAAACACGCAGCGCGCCAACCCATATCGACCGCCTGGAGCATTACCTTCAGTGCGTGCAGGAGAAGACTGGATCGATAATCGCGGCGGCCGGGCAGCTGGGAGCGACCTTTTCCGGCGCGGGCGAAGAGCAGACCGCTCGTCTGTCGCGACTAGGCCGCCTTATCGGCGCCGCGTTTCACATTTCCGAGGACATTATCAGCATCGCCGGAAATTCCGACCAGGTTGCCGAAGTATTCACGCTGCTCCGCAGCGCGGCGGGCCTGGCTCAGGCAAAGGCAGCCGTGGGCAAGTACGTGGCACAAGCCCGCGACGAGCTGGCCTCCTTACCCGACTGCGCCGCGAGACAAACACTGTCCACACTGGTCGATTCGACGCTTCTGAAGATCACTTAATCAGCACGAAAGCGATGATGAGCAGCAACAAAGCCAGCGGATAATAACTTGCGCTGTCGAACAGCTTTGCCGCTTGTCTCCCCTCATGAGCACGATGCAATCGCCACGCCGGTATGAGCAGGAAATAGGTGCCGATCGCGGCGCTGGCCAGCACGTAAGGCACACCCAGATGTAGCGGTGAGACCAATGGCATGCACAAGCTGCTGACCACCGTAATTCCCAATGCGAACAGGACGACCTTGCCTGCGGTTTCGGTGCCGAGCTCCAGCGGAATGGTCTTGGCATCGACGCGTTTGTCTTCCACCGTGTCGTTCCAGTCGGCCGGCACGTTCTGCCCTCCGACCTCCCAGGAGAAAACCCAGGCAAGCACCAGCAAAACCAAGCCGGCAGACGGCTTGGGCGCGACCGCGAAGATAGCGGAAATGGGTCCGCTCGATTTGACCAAACCACTGACCACGGTTCGCCAATAGGTGATTTTCAAGAGCAGCACGTAGACCACTTCCAGAACCGCTGCGGTAACAAGAATCACCACAATGGCCGGATTCAAGAAGAAGGAGCCAATGATTGCCGCGATGAACCACAGCGCAAACCAGAGGATTCCCTTCCGCAGGCTCAGCGCCTTCTGCGCCAAGGGATAACGCAACTCCGACGCCTCGACCGAATAACCCGCATTGATACCGCCGGCAAACTTCTCCTCGTCCACAGCCTTGCCGACCAGGTCATTAAGGGCATATATCGCGGTATACGCGGAGAAGCCTACGAAGACGGCAAGGAGAATAACCTGCCATGCGGGAAAGCTGCCGAGCGCAAGTCCCGCGCAAACTGCCGGAGTGGCGAGATCCAGAACACCATGGACGGTCCGGGAGAGCGCGAAGAACTCTTTCATGTGCGATGACTCCGCTTGACTCGTCAGCCCTTCTTGGTGAAATGCGCTAGGTAGTTCACATCGACAGAATCCGCGGCGAGTCTGAATCTCTTGGTGAACGGGTTGTAGATCAGGCTGGCGAACTTGCCGAAATCTAGCGAGTTGGCACGACTCCAAGCCGTCAATTCTCCCGGCCGAATCAATTTGCTATACGTGTGGGTGCCCCGAGGTAAAAGACGCAAAATGTATTCGCCGCCGACGATGGCGAACAGGAACGCCTTCGGTGTGCGGTTGATCGTTGAGAAGAAGGCGTGTCCACCGGGTTTCAGGGCGCGAGCGCACGCCGCCACGATCTGCTCCGGTTCCGGCACATGTTCGAGCATCTCCATACATGTCACAACGTCAAAGCCCCCCGAGTCCTGCGCTGCGACATTTTCGACGCTGTCATACAGGTACGCGATATTCAATCCTTCGCTGCGCGCATGAGCGCGCGCGACGTCCAGCGATTGGCGTGACATATCCAAGCCCGTCACCTGGGCACCTGCCTTGGCCAAGGCTTCCGAAAGGATTCCACCGCCGCAGCCGACATCCAGAATTTTCAGGCCCTCAATACTGACCACGTCTTGGATGAACTTTGTGCGCAACGGATTGATCGAATGAAGCCCGCCCATTTCACCATTCGGGTCCCACCAGATATCCGACACTTTGTCGAATTTTTCAACCTCGCCGCCATCTACATTGTCGAAAGTCGTCACCGTGGCACCATCATCCAGTCGTTGAGAGATCTGCTTGCCTGCTCTATTTCGCTATACGCAATGTCGTTGACGAAGGTACATCTTCCGATGCCGTGCGGCATGGGCACACGTTGTAACCCATTGCGGTGGTAGACGCGCTCCTCCAGCGAGGCCCAGAGCACCTGCGGATCGAGGAGTGACATATCCAAAACGATGGTGAGCTTTTCGACCAGGTTGAAGATCCGGGTCGCTTCCTCATCGGTCAACAGTTTCCGCTCGCGGGAGATCATCACCGAAAGGAGGACGTCCAGCAACACCGCCTCACCATGTAAGAGGTCTGCTTCGTAACGCGTTTCCAATCCATAGCTAAAGGTGTGACCGAAATCCACTTTGCGATCGAGATCCTCTTCGAGGATATTGGGCTCAAGTTCTTCGATCATCCCCGCTACCGCGCGGTCGAGGATCGCACAACCTTCATCGCTTTGCAGTTGAACGTCGACAGCTTCCGGCCCGAGCGCTTCCAACAAATCGAACAGCGCGGCGTCCGTGATGACCGCCAGCTTGATGATCTCGCAAATGCCGTTCAGTATGTGCCGGCGCGGCAGGGTCCTGAGAAACGACTTGTCGAGCAAAACTTTTTGGGGAGCCTGGAACGCGCCGAGGCGGTTCTTGTTGCCGTTGAAATTGATGCCATTTTTGATGCCTACAGCCGCATCGACATAGCCCATCAACGTGGTGGGCACCTTTATATGCGGCACACCGCGGCGATAGGTGCTTGCGACGAAAGCGACCACGTCGGTCAACACCCCGCCACCGACGGCGATGATCGGTTCATCCCTGCGATGAATGGGAAAGGCATCCAGTTCGCGCACGAGAGAGAAATAATATTCAGCGGTCTTGTTCTCTTCACCACCGGGGAACACAACGATTTTGGTCGCAATCCCGTGATGTGAGAAGTAGCTTCGCATTTGCGTGCCGAAATCGCGTTCCACGTTGCCATCGACGACCACGAACCGGCAACCGTTCTTGACTTTTCCGGACGAGAGCAGGGCCATATTCTGCGGATCGAATAGGTTTGGCGTGTCGACGACTTCATATTCGACTGTAGACGCGTATTTGACGCGTCTGGTCAACATGGTATCGGTCATATCACCCGCCGCCAGTTGGCGCGCGCATCCAGCACGTTCTTGGCGACGGCCTGAGCGAGCGCCACGCTGTGATTTTTAGCATTGCCACATTGCTGAATGTTGGCGAAAGGCACTTCGCTGGCAAGCAATACGTCGTTGAGAATGGCTTCATAGGTATCGCAGATCTTCTCCGCGTTGCCTTCGTTATGCAGGACCAGATAGAATCCGGTTTGGCATCCCATCAAGCCCACCGACAGAAAATTATCGGGCATATATTTGAGAAAGCCATACAGCAAAAAATGCTCCAGCGAGTGCATCTCCGTTGCCGACAAGAATTCAACATTGGGTTCGTTGATGCGCAGGTCGATACAATAGACGATGTCGCCTCGAGGCCCCTCATTTGCGGAGCGCAATTTTACGTGCGGCACCCTTAACAAGCGATGGTCGAGCTCGCCGACCGTGTCAGCCGGCCAGCCGAGTTGCTCCAGTTGAATCATGTAAGCGCCCACATTTCTACAGTCGAGGTTGTTATTCCTACACGAACTGCGATAAATGTCTAAAGCTATCGCCCATTGCCTTCTGCCAGGATGCAACGTGGTGATACAACTCCACAGAAGCATAACCCGAAAAACCGCCGGCTTCCAGTGCCTTGAAACTTGAGGCAAAGTCCATCGTGCCTTCGCCCGGAATCTCATGAAAGTGCACGATTCCGGTCAGCGTATTTGCGACCATCTTGTCCATCAATAATTCACCGCGCGCGTCTTTCGTCGTCCGCAAGTACAAGATGATCGGTCGAGCCCGCTCGAGCACATCGTAACTCAGCCCGGGTACGGAAATGAGATACGTGAAAATCTCATCGTCGAGCGGTGAGGAGTTTGCACCGAGTTTGCCATAGTCCACCAGGGTAAGTTGCTCCGCTATGCCCAGCGAGTCTATGACATCCGCAATCCGCTCCGCCTTTTCTTTGGAGGGTGTCTGATCATAAAAATAGATCGGATGCCGGGGATCCGCGAGTAGAAATTCCGCGGTTTCGGGGAAATAGATCAGATAGTTGGCGAAGTCAAGATCGAGCGTCAGATCATCGGCCATTTTCAGGATTTTCAGGTTGTAACCGGCCTGCGCGTCCGAAACATGCAGGAAGCGGGCATGCGGCGCAGCCTTTGCTAACGCGCCGACATAATCCTCATGAGAGCAATACAGGTGACACATATCCAGATGCAATTGAAATTTGGGCGAATCGACTTCATCGATCAGGCTCAGCCCGTCTTCGATTGTTTCGATGTACATGCCAGGCTCGGGCTCGATCAACAGCGTGATGTCTTCGTCGTCACGCACACTCGCCAGACATTGATGAATGCTGTCGACCAGCAGTTCGCGCGGATTGGCCGACGGGTTCATCACGTGTTCGTCGCGGATGAAGCCGCTGCCGAAAGTGACCAGGGGAACATCCAGCTTGCGAGCGACGTCGATGCCCCGACGGATGAGGTCGATGCGGCGTTTCCGGCCGGCTAGATCGGGGCTCATCAGCGATGGTTCGTGGGGACGGGCGGGGCTGAAGAAATGGGAAGCGGTTGCCACGCAGGCGGCTTTGCTCCGCACGGCGGACAGTCGCCGCTTGATCTCGCCGACGTAGTCATCGGTCAGGTTGAACGGATTGAAGTGATCCCGGTGAAAAGCCAGCTCGATGCCCGGATATCCCACCTTGTCTACTTCAATAATGGAATCGAGGAAATCGATATTGGTCAAGCCAAATGTACTGTAACTGAGCTCTATCATTTTTCCTTTCTTCAAATCAGTGTGTGGAGCGCGAGTATCCAGTCATTTCAACATATCCCCGGCCCTTGACGGGTGTATCCCGGCGATGTCCGTCAAAAGCCACCGCCCCCTCCCAGTACGTCGTTGACAGCGGTGACTCTTGATTGGGCATCAAGGCCGAACCGGACAGGGTCAAGCCCAACTTGCTGATCTCGATTTCCCATCCAATGGGGTAGGTGGCGCCACTGTGCTGACTCGTCCAATGCTCCTTGGGGATCAAGCGCCAATCGGATAGCGTCAAGTGGGTCACGGTGCCATCACTGGAAATATAGGACCCACTGGACGCCGGCTTCACCCGGCCATTGGATTGCCGAATCTGAAACATCATCAGGGCGGTACCGTCGTCAAATTGCATCGAGAACCAATCCCAGCCGATATCGTCCGCGTCCAACGCGCTGCTACCATACTCGTGGTCGTTCCAGCTGAGGCCGGTCACGGCAAATTTCTGGCCATTGACCGTCACGGTTCCGCGGGTCTCCTGGCGTGCCATCGAATAGTAATAAGTGGCGTTTCCGGCTTCCTCGCCTTTGGGACTCAGACCGTCATTTCCATGCAAAATCGGCCGCAATGTCTGGGTTAGCGTCAGATCGACGGTAGCGTGGTCCGATTTCGCGGTGACGTGGACCGAATTGTTGTCGCCTTCGTGCACAGACCAATCTTCCAACCACACCGCATAGGGCTGCGCGCTCGCGCCGGCGAGGCCCACCGCACCCCGGCTGAATTTTTCCACCGGATAAAAGGACCCGTTGCCGATGTCGCTCACCGCAAAGTGCGCAGAATAGATTTGGTCAGCCCGCCACGCGGATGCGTCGACGGTAGCCGCCGCTTTCAGCGGAGGCGCCAAAGCCCGGCGGAAGAAGGTGAGCTGATAGCCAAAAAGCCGACCGTCAGCGGTTGCCAGATTCCCGGTGTAATACCACCATTCACCCTGGTATTCCTCGTGCGGCCCCAGATCGCGCGGAAATCGAATGGCACCGGGCTCCGTGGCCACGGCGTATCCAGCCGTATTCTCGTCGGCCAAGAGGCCGAGCATGGATCGAGTGGGCGCTCCCGACCGTTCTGGTTGTTGCCACCACCACAGACCCGCTACCAAGGCAAGGAGCGCAATAAGCACCAGTCCGGTCTTCTTCATGGCGATCACTCTTCCCGGATGGCCGAGGCAATGCTCAGCCGCGCCGTATGCCAAGCCGGATAGATACCCGCCGCCAGGGCAGCGACCACTGCCACCAAAAACGCCTGGCCGAAGTATCCAAAGTCAAAATGCATGTCCAGGGTCCAGCCAAACGATCGCAAATTGATAATGCGAATAAGTATCCACGCCAATACAAAGCCCGAAGGCAGCGCAATTAAACCCGCCGTCCCGCCCAGCAGCCCGGCTTCAAACAGAACCAATCTCCACAATTGACGTCGACTCATGCCGATAGCACGAAAAGTACCCAATTCACGAACCCGCTCCAAAGCCAAGCTCATCAAAGCGCCTAATATCCCGATGACGGCAACCACGGTGGCCACCAGCCGTAAGGCACCGGTAACGGCAAAGCTGCGCTCAAAGGTAACCAGCGCGGCTTCGCGGAGACTGCGGCTGGATTGGATGACCAGATCTTTTCGCCCTTCGAACATTGCGTGTAGTTCACCGAGCAAGCCATCGACACTCACGCCCGGCTTCAGCAGGAGCGCCATGTTCGTCACATCTGGATCGCGCCAATTGGACCGATAGGTGGCCTGGTCCATCAACACCACCCCTTGATCCGAGGTGTAGTCGGAGTAGACCGCTAAGACCGGGAACTTGCGGGGGCCCGACTCCGTCATCAGCGTTATCGGTCCTGGCGGAGTCCGCAGATTTTGGCGCGATACCAACGGCTCCGACAGCATTACCCCTTCGCCGGCCAAGAAGCGGTGCCACAGTGTGTGCTCGTCACCACTGATCCAGCGATACGGTCGCTTTCCGTCAGATATATCGCCCGTGACCGCCGTCAGGTCCACCTCTCGCCCCCAGTCGGGGGCAAAGACGGCCGTAAAGCGACTCGTGATTGCCTCGCGTACGCCTGGCCACTGTTTCAGCGTCCGCACGGCATCCGGAGGCAGATTCCCACTGGGGCGCGTGGAGGTAAGGGCTGGTGCAGAAACATAGATGTCCGTTTGCAAGGTCAACCCGAGCCAATTGGCGAACGTTTGCCGAAACGAGCCGACCATCAGCGAGACGCCGACAATTACCGACACGGCCGTCGTCAACGCGGCTATGGCGACAGAGGTTCGGCTCAGTGAGCGCACGATATCGAGTGGGGCCAGCGCTCCCAATGGACCGAAGAGGCGGCCGAACAACCGTGCCAGGCGCACCATCACAAACCGTGCCACCGGCGCCGCGAACAGCGCGAAGGCGATCATGACCGCGCACAGGCCGGTGAACGCGACGGCCAGGTTCTTGCCCGGCCAACACAGCAGCAAAGCGCCAAAGCCGCCCAGGCAAACCGCGGCTACCCCCAGCCACCGGACGAGCGTGCTCACTTCGCCTTCCAGTGCGGACCGGCGCAGGGTGCTGGCCGGAGGGCTGCGCATCGCCTCGACCGCAGGCGGCAGGGCGGCCAGCAACGCGGCAACGACGCCGACGACCAACCCCTTCACTAAACTTTCCGGCGATAAAGCGACTTCACGTACATTGACTACGAAGTAAAGATCGTTGATCGATTGAGTCACCACGCCAATAAGGCCTTCGCCCAGCCAAACGCCGAATAAGAGGCCCAATCCGCTGCCGAGCAGTCCGGCCACGAGAGTTTCGGTCATTATCAAGCGAAACAGCTGGTCGCGCGTGACACCTAAACATCGCATAATACCGAACAGCCGACGTCGCTGCACAACATTGAATGTCACGGTGTTGTAGATAAGAAATACGCCGACCAGCAAGGCGATCAAACTCATGGCGGTGAGATTGACCGCGAACCCCGTCATCATCTGTTTCATGGTATTGCTTTTCGCGGTCGCCGCCTCTAGCCGCACACCGCTCGGCAATCCTTGTTTGATCTGCGTGGCGGTGACCTCGTCCTTGATGATCATGTCGATGTGGCTAAGTCTGCCAGACATGTGAAACAGCTCCTGCGCCGTGGCAATATCCGCGATGATCAATTCCTGCAACCGTTGTGCGGTAATTGCGTCAGCCGGGGTAAAGAGTCCCACCAGGGTGACGGTGGTGGGCGCACCCAGCACTTGCACGACGAAGCTGTCACCGAGCGCCAAATGATATTGCGCCGCGACGTCCCGGCTCAAAATGACGCCGTTCGGCCGGACGAGGAAATTGCTGGCCGCCTCAAGATCTTGCTGCTGCCATAGAGCCGGGCGAAAAGGCGGCTCTGCAAAAGGGTCGATCCCCATCAAACGCATGGGACGATTGCCCAACTTCGGGGCCAGCACATACCCTTCGACCACGGGAGCCGACAAATCGAATCCGCGCTTTCGAAGGTCCAGGTAGATCTCCTGGTCGAGGCTGCCGCCACGGCCGCCGGCCAGCCGATGGGTTGCTTTTCCGGTGATGGCCTCGGCCGAGATGTCAAGTGCGCGTTGGGCTGACACATTGGTCAGGTCGATGGCCACGACCATGGCCACGCCCAGGGCGATACCCAGGACCAGGAGAATATATTGAAATGGACGCTGGCGCGCGCGGCGCCAAGCCGTGCGCCACAGCGGTAAAGAAGTAAGCGCCGTTGGGATTCTCATCTCAATCAGCTGATGGGCCCCGAGCTGACCCGGTCGTCCACTTCGGTTCCATGGGCCATCCCAGTCACCAATTTTCCGCTATGCAAATAGAGAACTCGATCTGCCTGGTGCACCACCGCCGGATTGTGTGTGGCCATGATCAGCGTCTTGCCTGCTGCACGAGTGAGATCAAGCAGAAGCGCCAATACCTTGTCCCCTATTTCATTGTCGAGATTGCCTGTCGGCTCATCCGCCAGCACCAGCAACGGATTGTGCGCCAACGCCCGACAAATAGCCACTCGTTGTTGTTCTCCACCGGAGAGCTTGTCGGGAAGAGTGCTTTCGCGTCCGGCCATACCAACTTTTTGCAGCAGATCGCGCGCGATACCAACCGCATTTCGCCGCCGCACACCGGCCAGCTCCTGGGATAAAGTGATGTTTTCGAGCACGGTCAGGGTGGGGATTAAATTGAAGAATTGGAATACAATCCCAATGTTATCGCGCCGAAACCGAGTCCGGTCTCGATCGTTCTTCGCGGTAATAGAAAAGCCATTGATGATGACCTCACCCGTTGTCGGCCTTTCGATACCACTAATAAGGTTGAGTAGCGTGCTCTTGCCGCTGCCACTTTGCCCCAAGAGCACCACGAACTCGCCTGGTTCGAAATCGCCGGTGATATCGTCCAAGACTTTGCGTTGAGTTACTCCTTCTTGGAAGGTACGGCTCAAGTGCTTGAGCTGAACGAAGGGTTCGCGGCTCATCGAGTCCTCTGCTGCGCAGTTTCGCGTGGTGTAGCCGGGGACTATTAAACACCTGTTGGATTGTTTGTGTAAGTACCTACTCCGGTCCCAGCGTCCGCCTGGCCCCGACCCCCGACGTTCACCGCAGCAAGGCAGCCCCCGCCACGCCCATCACAACATAGTGGTCTGCGCACCGTGGCAAATTGCTCCGGGTGGGTTAGGTTTTTCTTGGGTCACCCGGGGATCAGCAGCTGTCCACTGCAGAAAGGACGTTCGATGCTCAAAGGGTTCAAAGAATTTCTCTCGCGGGGCAATATCGTCGACCTGTCGGTCGCCGTGGTCATCGGTACGGCGTTCACGGCACTGGTCACGAAATTCACCGACAGCATCATCACGCCGCTGATCAACCGAATCGGGGTAAACCAGCAGTCCAATGTCGGCGCCTTGAAGATCAGCATCGGCGGCGGCCAAACCATTGACCTGAACATCCTGCTGGCGGCCGCGATCAACTTCATCCTCGTCGCGGCGGTGGTGTATTTCCTGGTCGTCCTGCCCTACAGCACGCTGCGCAAGAAGGGTGAGGTCGAGCAGGCCGACGACGCGCAAGTCGTGCTGCTCACCGAAATCCGCGACCTGCTCGCGCAGACCAACGGAAGCTCGTCAGGTAAACACGGCAGCGGCGCACCGACACCAGACCACGGACCCCGCGCGGAGGCCGAATCGCAGTAGCGCGACCGGCTCGGGTCAGATCTCCAGACTCGACAATTGCCCGATGATGTGGGCGGCCAGCGGATTCAGCGTCGCCATCCCATCGCGCACCGCGTAGCGGGAGCCGGCGAGGTTGACCACCAGCGTGCTGCCCGAAACACCCGCCAGACCGCGGGACAGGCCCGCGTCGATGATGCCCGCGGACAGGCCCGAGGCCCGGATGGCCTCGGCGATGCCGAGGATCTCCCGGTCCAGAATGTCGCGGGTGGCTTCCGGGGTGACATCGCGAGGCGTCACTCCGGTGCCGCCGACGGACACCACCAGGTCCACGCCGCCGATCACCGCGGTGTTGAGCGCATTTCGGATCTCGACCTCGTCGGCCTCGACCGCAACCACGCCGTCGACCACGAACCCGGCCTCGGTGAGCAATTCGGTGACCAGCGGGCCGCTGTGGTCCTCATCCCCGTGGGCGGTGCGATCGTCGACGACGACGACGAGTGCCCGGCCGACTACCAACTCCGCACCCTGTTCCATGGGTGCAACCGTATATCCGAGCTCCGACAACTGCGGATCGACCATCATCACTGTTCCGCCTTACCCAGCGTGACCTGCACGGTGCGATTGCTACCCGACGGATCCTGGAAGGTCAGCGTGACTTTGTCGCCCGGCGCCTTGGACCGCACCGCGGCCACCAGCGCGTCGGCGCTGTTGATCGGGCGGTCGTCGACCTTGGTGACGACAACCCCCTTGGGCAGGCCGGCGTTCGCGGCGGCACCGTTTTGCACGACGTCGACGACCTTGGCCCCCGGGACGCCCTTGTCGGTGGTCACCTGCACGCCGAGCGAGGCGTGTGACGCCTTGCCGGTGCTGATCAACTCGTCGGCGATGCGCTTGGCCTGGTTGATCGGAATGGCGAAGCCGAGGCCGATCGAGCCGCTCTGCGCGTCACCGGAATCGGCGCCCAGTGTGGCGATGGCCGAGTTGACGCCGACCAGTTGGCCGCTCATGTTGACCAAAGCGCCGCCGGAGTTTCCGGGGTTGATCGCGGCGTCGGTCTGAATGGCGTCCAGCACGGTGTTCTGGTTGCCCGACTCGCCTGTCGTGGACACCGGCCGGTTAAGCGCGCTGACGATCCCGGTTGTTACCGTGCCCGCCAAGCCCAGCGGCGACCCGATGGCCACCACCGGCTGGCCGACCCGCAGATCCGAGGAAGAGCCGATCGCGATCGGAGTGAGGTTGGAAACGCCCTGCACGCGGACGACGGCGATATCGCTGGTGGGGTCGGCACCGACCACCGTGAACGACGCGGTACGGCCGTCGGAGAACGTCACCGTGGTTTTGGGCGGCGGGCCGGCCGGCGGCTTGGCGGCGGCCGCGACGACGTGGTTGTTGGTCATGATCAGGCCGTCGGCGGACAGGATGACGCCCGAGCCCTCCTCTGACTGTCGGCCCATGTCGGTCTCGAGCATGACGACGCTGGGCACCACTTTGGAGGCCACCTGCTCAACCGAGCCGGGCGGCATGTTGGCCGCTGGGACGCTGGGGGCAGCACCCGTCGCCGAGGATCCGCCGTTGAGGCCGGCGGGTGAGCGGTTGAGCTCGACCACCGAGGCCGCCGCGCCGCCGATGCCGGCCGACACCACCGCGATGGTGAGCGCGCCAACGGCCAACATTCCTGCGCGAGGCCGTCGTTGGCGTATCACCGTGGGCGGCGGACCCATCGGGCCCATCGGCGGCAGCATCCCGGGTATCGGACCAGGCCCGGTGCTCCCGGGTATCGGCCCGGGACCCGTCCCGCCGGGGATCGGCCCGGCACCGGTACCGCCGGGAATCGGGCCGGCGCCGGTGCCACTGAAACCCTCGTAGGGTTGCCGGAACTGGCTTGTTTGGGAGGACGACGACTGCGGGTAGCGCCAATCGATCTGCTGGTTGTACGCCGGCCCTTGGGCATAAGCGGGGGGCACAGGCTGATTAGGCGCGCGATATCCCGGCTGCTGCGGCGGTGGCGAATACCTCGGGTGATTCGTCATGTCGCTAAGTCGCTCTTCCTCTTGTTCTTGGGCTTCCTACGAAGCGTGGCCATGCGCGGCAAGCATGGATGTGGTTTTCAACAGTAACCGCCCCACTACCTTGCGCGCGCGGACTGAGAATCCTCTGAGATAACGTTCGCCGAACCCCGAGAGTTCGCGCTGTCCGCGAACCCGTTCGCGGCGGCACCCGGCTGGGGCGCAGCCGCGGCCGTGGCCGGCATCGGCCGGCCGGGTAACAGCACGTAGATCGCGGTTCCAGGGGGCTGGCCACCCGGCTCTGTGTCTTCGACGCGCAGCGATCCACCGTGGTTAAGTACCACCTGTTTGACGATGGCTAACCCCAAGCCCGAACCGGGCATCGCCCGCGCCGACGTCGACCGGTAGAAACGCTCGAACACCAGCCGGCGCTCTTGTGGCGGGATGCCCGGACCCCGGTCGGAAACCACCAGTTCGGCGTGCGACGGGTCGAGCTGTCGCAGCACGACACCGACATGGCCGCCCGGTGGGCTCCACTTCGCCGCGTTGTCCATCAAATTGAGCACTGCACGCGACAGCATGGCCGCGTCACCGTAGACCTGCCAGGGAATGGCCTGGACGTCGAAGTGGATGTCGTTACGCCGCCGCCGGACCCGCTCCAGGCTGCGGTCGACGACGTCGGCCATGTCCACCGGCTCATGCACGACTTCCCCGGCGTCGCCGCGGGTGAGGTCCACCAAATCGCCCACCAGCGTGGACAATTCCTCGATCTGGGCCAGCACGTCGGCGCGCAGATCGACCATCTCCTGCTCGGGTAGCCGCGGCGCACCGGGTGCCATCGAAGCGATCAGCAATTCGACGTTGGTGCGCAGCGACGTCAGCGGGGTGCGCAATTCATGCCCCGCATCGGTGACCAGCCGGGCCTGCCGCTCCCGGGATTCGGCCAGCGCTCGCAACATCAGATTGAACGCTTCGGTGAGCCTGGCCAGTTCGTCGCTGCCGAAGACCGGGATGGGCCGCAGGTCGTCGGTTCGTGCCACACGTTCGGCGGCTTCGGTGAGCCGGCCCACCGGACGCAGCCCGGCGCGGGTGACCATGCCGCCGGCCACCGCGGCCACCGCCACACCGACGCCACCGACGATGAGCAGCACCGCGCGCAGTTTGGTCATGACCGCTTCGGTGGGTTTGAGGCTCTTGGAGATCAGCAGTGAGCTGCCGCTGGGCAGATGGATGGCAAGCACCCGCTGATCGGATGCGGTGCGCCGGGACATGAACAGATCGCCGCGGATCACCGCTTTCTCCGGCGTGCCCACGGGCAGCGTCTGGCCGGGCTGGTTAGCGGTGTAGATGGAATGGCCGGGGTTCACCAGCATGGCGTTGACGTCGGAGTAGGCGGTGCCTTCGATGGCCTTGCCGGGATCGGCGGCCAGCGAACCGCTGGCGATCAGCAACTGCGCCCGGCTTTGCAGCTGGTTGTCGATGTCGCTGTAGAGCGCGGCCGAGATAACCGCGTAGACCGCGAACGACATCAACACGACGACCATCGCGACCATCGACATCGCCAGCAGCATTACCCGCCACCGCAGGGACAGCGAGCTGGTAGCTCTCAGCGGCGCGCGGCCCGCCCGGGGAGGGCGACGGAACCAACTCATCAGGGCGGTGTTTCGCGAAGCACGTAACCCACGCCGCGCACGGTGTGGATCAGCCGCGGCTCGCCATCGGCCTCGGTCTTACGGCGCAGATAGCCGACGTAGACCTCCAGCGCGTTGCCGGAGGTGGGAAAGTCGAAGCCCCACACCTCTTCCAGGATGCGGCTGCGGGTCAGCACCCGGCGCGGATTGGCGATCAGCATCTCCAGCAGAGCGAACTCGGTGCGGGTGAGGCTGATCCGCCGCTGGCCGCGAGTGACTTCGCGGGTCACCGGGTCCAACGCGAGGTCGGAGAACCGCATGGCCACCGACTCGGCGGTGTCATCGTCGGGTTTGGTGCGGCGCAGCAGCGCCCGCATCCGCGCCAGCAGCTCTTCCAGAGCGAACGGCTTCGGCAGGTAGTCGTCGGCGCCGGCGTCCAGGCCGGCCACCCGCTCGGATACCGAGTCGCGCGCGGTCAACACCAGAATGGGCAGGTCATCACCGGTGCTGCGGAGTTGACGGCACACCTCGAGGCCGTCGAGCCGCGGCATCATGACATCGAGCACCAGTGCGTCAGGTCGATCGCTGGCAATCATCTCCAGGGCCTCGAGCCCGTCGTGGGCCAGCTCAACGGAGTAACCATTGAAAGAAAGCGACCTGCGCAGCGACTCGCGCACTGCGCGATCGTCGTCGACGACAAGTATCCGCACGGAACTAGTTTCGTACGAACGCCTGAGACAGGGCTGAGAGACGCGCCGATGTCGTGGCGTCGCCCGGCAAACTCCAACCACACCCGCCACATTGGCCCCTGACGGTAGGGAAGGGTCCTTTGCCCGCCTCCGAGCGACACCTGCAAACTGTCGATGAGATGAGCAAAAAGTGCATGGCCCACCTAGAGACCGGTGGGGCAGCTGTGATCGCGGCTAGCGCTTGTCGAGATCGATGAGGCCGAGGCGGGCGGCCTTGAGCAGCCGGCGCGGCACCTTGTGCTTGTGGCCGCCCACGTTGACGCCGACCAGATCGGTCTTAGTGGCCTTCCACTGCGAGCGCCGGCTTCGGGTATTCGCGCGCGACATCCTGCGCTTAGGTACGGCCATGGTCGGGCCTTACTCCTCAATTGGGGTTTCGGGTCGGGCGTGTCGCGCGGCATGGCCGGTCGGCCGAACGGCGACTTGTTACACAAAGGGTAATCGGTGAGCTGCTGCTGGCCAAAACGGGTTCCAGGCGGGTATTCACCACCCGTCATTTCGATCGGGCTATGCTGACCTACCGGTTGGTTGGTTAATCTCGCCGACCGAATAATCCCAACGGAGGGAGGACGCGCATGGCTGCCGTTTCCAGGGCCGGTTCTCATGCCGTCTCCAATGCCGTGCGTATCGCGAACTGCTCGGGCTTTTACGGCGACCGGCTGTCGGCCATGCGCGAGATGCTCACCGGCGGCGACGTTGACTACCTAACCGGCGACTACCTGGCCGAACTGACCATGCTCATCCTGGGCCGCGACCGGATGAAGAACCCGGACCGCGGCTACGCCAAGACGTTCTTGACCCAGCTGGAAGATTGCCTGGGGCTGGCCGTCGACCACGAAGTGCGGATCGTCGCCAACGCGGGGGGCCTCAACCCCGCCGGGCTGGCCGACGCGGTTCGCGCCCTGGCGCAACGGTTGGGCATCCCGGCCCGGGTGGCCCACGTCGAAGGCGACGACCTGCAGCCCCGCGCGGCCGAACTCGGTCTCGGCTCGCCGCTCACCGCGAACGCATACCTGGGCGCATGGGGTATCGCCGACTGCCTTGGCGCCGGAGCCGACGTGGTGGTGACCGGCCGGGTCACCGACGCCTCGGTGATCGTCGGCTCCGCGGCCGCCCACTTCGGCTGGGGCCGCACCGACTACAACCAGCTCGCCGGTGCCGTCGTCGCCGGGCATGTCATCGAATGCGGCGTTCAGGCCACCGGCGGCAACTACGCGTTCTTCACCGAGGTCCCCGGCCACACCAGCCTTCTACACGCCGGCTTCCCCTTGGCCGAGGTCAACGGCGACGGCTCGGCGGTGATCACCAAGCACCCCGGAACCGGTGGCCTGGTCAGTGTCGACACCGTGACCGCGCAACTGCTCTACGAGATCACCGGCGCCCGCTACGCCAACCCGGACGTAACCGCCCGGATGGACACCATTGAGCTGTCCTCCGATGGACCCGACCGGGTGCGGATCAGCGGGGTGGTGGGCGAACCGCCACCGCCCACGCTGAAGGTGTCGCTGAACAGCATCGGCGGCTTCCGTAACGCCATGACGTTCGTGCTGACCGGCCTGGACATCGAGGCCAAGGCGGAATTGGTGCGCCGCCAACTGGAATCCAGCCTGACCGTCAAGCCCGCCGAACTCGAGTGGACCCTGGCCCGCACCGACCACCCCGACGCGGACACCGAAGAGGCCGCCAGCGCATTGCTGCGCTGCGTGGTACGTGACCCCGACCCGGCCAATGTCGGTCGTCAATTCTCCTCGGCCGCAGTCGAATTGGCCCTAGCCAGCTATCCGGGCTTCACCGTCACCGCTCCGCCCGGCGAGGGGCAGGTGTACGGCGTGTTCACCCCCGGCTACGTCGATGCCGCCCAGGTGCCGCACGTCGCAGTGCACCCCGACGGCACTCGGACCGAGATACCTTGCGCTACCGAGACTTTGGAGCTGGCCCCGGCGGACCCACCGGCGTTGCCGGACCCATTGCCCACCGGTCCGACCCGCCGGGCACCACTGGGCCTGATCGCCGGTGGCCGTAGCGGCGACAAGGGCGGGTCGGCCAACGTCGGGGTGTGGGTGCGCACCGACGAGCAGTGGCGCTGGCTGGCCAACACCCTGACCGTCGAGCTGCTCAAGGAACTGCTCCCGGAAGCCGCCGAATTAGAGGTCACCCGCCATGTGCTGCCCAATCTGCGGGCGGTGAACTTCGTGATCGAGGGGATCCTCGGTCAGGGCGTCGCATATCAGGCGCGATTCGATCCGCAGGCCAAGGGGCTGGGCGAATGGTTGCGCAGCCGACACGTCGACATTCCGGAGAGGCTTTTGTGAGCATTTGGAACACACCCGAGCGCGATCAGCTGCGAAAGACAGTCCGCGCGTTCGCTGAGCGGGAGATCCTGCCCAACGTCGAGGAGTGGGAACGC
This sequence comes from Mycobacterium angelicum, assembly GCF_002086155.1. Taxonomy (GTDB): domain Bacteria; phylum Actinomycetota; class Actinomycetes; order Mycobacteriales; family Mycobacteriaceae; genus Mycobacterium; species Mycobacterium angelicum. The sequence goes on from NZ_MVHE01000007.1 coordinate 140,199, forward strand.
ACCGGCGACCTGCCGCGCGATTTGCACCGGCGCGCCGGGGCCACCGGCCTGTTGGGCGCCGGTCTGCCCGAGTCGGCCGGCGGCGGTGGCGGCGACGGCGCCGACTCGGTGATCGTCTGCGAAGAAATGCACCAATCCGGTGCCCCGGGAGGCGTTTTCGCGTCGCTGTTCACCTGCGGCATCGCGGTTCCGCACATGATCGCATCCGGTGATCAACGGCAGATCGAAACGTTCGTGCGCCCGACGCTGGCCGGCGAGAAGATTGGTGCGCTGGCCATCACCGAGCCCGGCGGCGGGTCAGACGTCGGGCATCTGCGCACCGCGGCCGTCGCCGACGGGGACGAGTACGTGATCAACGGCGCCAAGACCTACATCACCTCCGGGGTGCGCGCCGACTTCGTCGTCACCGCGGCACGCACGGGAGGCCCTGGGGCCGCGGGGGTTTCGCTGATTGTCGTCGAGAAGGGCACACCAGGATTCGAGGTAAGCCGCAAGCTGGACAAGATGGGCTGGCGGTCCTCGGACACCGCCGAGTTGTCCTACACCGATGTACGAGTGCCGAAGGCCAATCTGGTCGGCGCAGAGAACAGCGGCTTCGCCCAGATCGCGCAGGCATTCGTCGCCGAGCGCATCGCCCTGGCCGCGCAGGCCTATTCGAGCGCCCAGCGCTGCCTGGACATTACCGCGCAGTGGTGCCGGGACCGGGAAACCTTTGGCCGCCCGCTAATTTCACGACAGTCGGTGCAGAACACGCTGGCCGACATGGCGCGCCGCATCGACGTCGCACGCGTCTACTCGCGCCATGTGGTGGAACGTCAACTCGCCGGTGAGACCGACCTCATCGCGGAGGTCTGTTTCGCCAAGAACACCGCCGTCAAGGCCGGCGAATGGGTGGCCCACCAAGCCGTTCAGCTGTTCGGCGGCATGGGCTACATGGCCGAATCCGAAATCGAGCGCCAATACCGCGACATGAGGATTCTCGGCATCGGCGGCGGAACCACCGAAATCCTTACCGCTTTGGCGGCCAAGCGTTTGGGGTATCAATCGTGAGCGTATTGCAGTCCACTCTCGATCCCAACGGGGCAACCTTCGTCGAGGCGGCATCCGCGGCAACCGGGAAGCTCGACGAAATCACCGCCGCACTCACCGAAGCACTCGAGGGCGGCGGGCCGAAGTACGTCGAACGCCACCACGCCCGCGGCAAACTCACCGCCCGCGAACGCATCGAACTGCTCGTCGACCCGGATTCGCCGTTCCTCGAACTGAGTCCGCTCGCGGCGTGGGGCAGCGCGTTCAAAGTCGGGGCCAGCACGGTCACCGGAATCGGCGCGGTGTGTGGCGTGGAGTGCATGATCGTCGCCAACGATCCCACCGTCAAGGGCGGCACCAGCAATCCCTGGACGCTGCGAAAGATACTGCGGGCCAACCAGATCGCGCTACAGAACCGCCTTCCGGTGGTCTCGCTGGTGGAATCCGGCGGCGCCGATCTGCCCACCCAGAAGGAAATCTTCATCCCCGGCGGACAGATGTTCCGCGACCTGACCCGGCTTTCGGCAGCCGGGATCCCCACCATCGCGCTGGTCTTCGGCAACTCCACGGCCGGCGGCGCCTATGTGCCCGGCATGTCCGATCACGTAGTGATGATCAAGGAACGCTCGAAGGTATTCCTGGCCGGTCCCCCACTGGTGAAGATGGCCACCGGCGAGGAGTCCGACGACGAGTCGCTGGGCGGCGCCGAAATGCACGCCCGCATCTCCGGATTGGCCGACTACTTCGCACTCGACGAACTCGACGCGATCCGGATCGGCCGTCGCATCGTCGCCCGGCTGAACTGGGTCAAACAGGGGCCCGAACCCAAGCCGGTGACAGCGCCGCTGTTCGATACCGAAGAGCTGATCGGCATCGTGCCCGCCGACCTGCGCATCCCGTTCGACCCCCGCGAGGTGATCGCCCGAATCGTCGACGGCTCCGAATTCGACGAATTCAAGCCGTTGTACGGCTCGTCTCTGGTGACGGGATGGGCCCAGTTGCACGGCTACCCGCTGGGCATCCTGGCCAATGCGCGCGGCGTGCTGTTCAGTGAGGAGTCGCAGAAGGCCACGCAGTTCATCCAGCTGGCCAACCGCTCCAACACGCCACTGTTGTTCTTGCACAACACCACCGGCTACATGGTGGGCAAGGACTACGAAGAGGGCGGCATGATCAAGCACGGCTCGATGATGATCAATGCCGTATCCAATTCGACCGTCCCGCATATCTCGCTGCTGATCGGCGCCTCCTACGGCGCCGGCCACTACGGCATGTGCGGACGCGCCTACGACCCGCGGTTCCTGTTCGCCTGGCCCAGCGCCAAATCGGCGGTGATGGGCGGCGCCCAGCTCTCCGGCGTGCTGTCCATCGTGGCGCGAGCGGCCGCCGAGGCCCGCGGGCAGCAGGTCGACGACGCCGCCGATGCTGCCATGCGCGCCGCCGTCGAAGGACAGATCGAAGCCGAGTCGCTGCCGTTGGTCCTGTCCGGGATGCTCTACGACGACGGGGTGATCGACCCGCGCGACACCCGCACCGTGCTGGGAATGTGTCTGTCCGCCATAGCCAATGGCCCGATCAAGGGGACGTCGAACTTCGGCGTCTTCAGAATGTGATCCCATGATTACTCGAGTGCTGGTCGCCAACCGCGGCGAGATCGCCCGGCGAGTGTTCGCCACCTGCCGTCGGCTGGGTCTGGGCACCGTCGCGGTCTACACCGATCCCGACGCCGGCGCACCACACGTCGCCGAGGCGGACGCCCGGGTGCACCTGGCGCAGACCAACGATTATCTGAATGCCGAGGCCCTTATTGCGGCCGCCCGCGCCGCCGGCGCCGACGCCGTTCACCCGGGGTATGGATTCCTATCGGAGAACGCCGAATTCGCGGCGGCAGTGCAGGACGCCGGCCTGGTCTGGGTGGGACCGCCGGTCGACGCGGTGCGGGCGATGGGCTCCAAGATCGAGTCCAAAAAGCTGATGTCGGCCGCCGGGGTGCCGGTGCTCGACGAACTCGACCCCGACACGGTTACCGAGGCTCAGTTGCCGGTGCTGGTGAAGGCGTCCGCCGGCGGCGGCGGCCGCGGCATGCGGGTGGTTCGCGAATTGTCCGCGCTGCCAGGCGAAGTCGCGGCCGCCCAGCGCGAAGCGCAGTCCGCATTCGGCGACCCGACGGTGTTCTGCGAACGTTACCTGCCCACCGGGCACCACATCGAGGTTCAGGTCATGGCCGACACTCACGGCACCGTGTGGCCGGTCGGTGAACGCGAGTGCTCGATTCAGCGCCGCCATCAGAAGATCATCGAAGAGGCCCCGTCGCCGTTGGTCGAGCGAACACCGGGCATGCGCGCCAAGCTGTTCGACGCCGCCCGGCTGGCCGCCGAGGCAATCGGTTATACCGGCGCAGGTACGGTGGAATTCCTTGCCGATGATGACGGTGAGTTCTACTTCCTGGAGATGAACACCCGGCTGCAGGTCGAGCATCCGGTTACCGAGGAGACCACCGGCCTGGATCTCGTCGAGCTGCAGCTGATGGTTGCCGACGGCGGCCGACTCGATGCCGAACCACCTGCCGCCCAGGGACATTCGATCGAGGCCCGGCTTTATGCCGAGGACCCGGCCCGCGGATGGCAACCGCAGGCGGGCCTGATGCATACCATCGCGCTGCCCGCCGTGCGCTCGGAGTTCGGCTCGCTGGGCAACCGGACCGGCATTCGGCTGGATTCCGGGATCGTCGACGGCTGCACGGTTTCGATCTATTACGATCCGATGCTGGCCAAGGTCATCTCTTACGCTCCGACGCGCCGGCAATCGGCCTTGGTGCTCGCCGACGCACTGGCCCGCGCTAAGCTGCACGGCCTGCGCACCAACCGTGAGCTGCTGGTTAATGTGCTGCGCCATCCCGCTTTTCTCGACGGCGCCACCGACACGGCGTTCTTCGACAGGCACGGCCTGGCGGAGTTGTCGGCGCCGCTCGCGGATTCAGCGGCGACCCGGCTGTCGGCGATCGCGGCCGCGCTGGCCGACGCCGCGCACAATCGCGCGACGGCCGGGGTGTTCACCCCGGTTCCCAGTGGCTGGCGCAACCTGGCGTCGGGCTTCCAGGTCAAGACATACCGCGACGACGGTGACGCCGAACAGCGCATCGAATACCGGTTCACCAGAACCGGATTGGCGCTGCCCAACGACCCGACGGTACAACTGGTTTCGGCCACACCGGACCAGGTGGTACTCGCCGACGGCGGAGTGGCCCACAGCTTCGGGGTGGCCCGCTACGGCGTTGACGTCTACATCGACTCGGCGCCGGGACCGGTTCACCTGGTCGCGCTACCGCGCTTCCCCGAGCCTGGCTCTGCCGTCGAACAGGGCTCACTGGTGGCTCCCATGCCGGGCAACGTCGTCCGGATCGGCGCCGCGGTCGGCGACACCGTCAGTTCCGGTCAGCCGCTGATCTGGCTGGAGGCGATGAAGATGGAACACACCATCGCCGCGCCGGCCGACGGAGTCCTCGCCGAACTCAACGTGCAAACGGGCCAGCAAGTCGAAGTCGGAGCTGTGCTCGCGCGAGTGGAAGCGGGTCACGACGATTAAGACTCAGCGCGAGTGGACGCGCCTGATTCAAAAGCGCTCGATTCAAAAGGAGATTCGCAATGACTGACACCAGCTTCATCGAGAGCGAGGAACGCCAGGCGCTGCGCAAATCGGTGGCGGCGTGGGTGTCCAACTACGGCGCCGAGTACTACCTGGCCAAAGCACGCAATCACGAGCACACGAGCGAATTGTGGGCTGAGGCAGGTAAACTCGGCTTCCTCGGCGTCAACCTCCCCGAGGAATACGGCGGCGGCGGCGCCGGAATGTACGAGCTGTCCCTGGTCATGGAGGAGATGGCGGCAGGCGGCAGCGCGCTGCTGCTGATGGTGGTGTCACCCGCCATCAACGGGACCATCATCAGCAAGTTCGGCACCGAGGAACAAAAGAAGCGCTGGGTTCCCGGCATTGCCGACGGCTCCCTGACGATGGCATTCGCCATCACCGAGCCGGACGCCGGGTCCAACTCGCACAAGATCATCACCACCGCCCGGCGCGACGGCAGCGACTGGATCCTCAGGGGCCAAAAGGTCTTCATCTCCGGCGTCGACCAGGCACAAGCGGTATTGGTGGTGGGTCGCACCGAGGAAGCCAAGACCGGCAAGCTGCGTCCCGCGCTCTTCGTAGTACCCACCGACACACCCGGATTCACCTATACCCCAATCGAAATGGAGCTGATCAGCCCCGAGCGCCAATTCCAGGTCTTCATCGACGACATCCGGTTGCCGGCCGATGCGCTCGTCGGCGCCGAGGACGCTGCGATCGCCCAGCTTTTCGCGGGTTTGAACCCCGAGCGGATCATGGGTGCGGCCAGTGCGGTGGGCATGGGACGCTACGCGCTCAACAGGGCCGTCGACTATGTCAAGACGCGCAAGGTCTGGTCCACTCCGATCGGTGCGCACCAGGGGCTGTCACACCCGTTGGCGCAGTGCCACATCGAGGTCGAACTCGCCAAGCTGATGATGCAGAAGGCGGCCACGCTCTACGACCACGGCGACGACGGCGGCGCCGCCGAGGCGGCCAACATGGCCAAATACGCTGCGGCCGAGGCATCTAACCGCGCGGTCGACCAGGCCGTGCAGTCGATGGGCGGCAATGGGCTAAGCAAGGAGTACGGTGTGGCCGCCATGATGACCTCGGCCCGGTTAGCCCGGATCGCACCGATCAGCCGCGAGATGGTGCTCAACTTCGTCGCGCAGACGTCGCTGGGCCTGCCCCGCTCGTACTGAAGCTCGGCTGATGGAAACACTCGTCGAATACACCGGTCCCGCCGAAGCGACGGGCCCGGTGGCGCGCCTCACGCTGAACTCACCACACAATCGCAACGCCCTGTCCACCACGCTGGTTGTCCAGCTGCGTGATGGATTGCGCGACGCCGCAGCCGATCCCGGGGTGCGGGCGGTGGTGCTCGGACATACCGGCGGCACGTTCTGCGCGGGCGCGGACCTGAGTGAGGCGGGCGGTGGCGACCCCTACGACATGGCCGTAGCGCGGGCGCAGGAGATGACGGCGCTCTTGCGCGCCATGGTCGAGTCACCGTTACCGATCATCGGCGCGATCAACGGGCACGTGCGGGCCGGCGGGTTCGGCTTGGTCGGCGCGTGTGACCTGGTGGTGGCCGGCCCACGCAGCACCTTCGCACTGACCGAGGCGCGCATTGGCGTTGCCCCGGCAATTATTTCGCTCACCTTGCTACCGAAGCTGTCCCCCCGGGCAGCGGCCCGCTACTACCTGACCGGCGAAACCTTCGGAGCCGCCGAAGCGGCCGATATCGGACTGGTGACGATCGCGGCAGACGACGTCGACACCGCGGTGGCCGCCGTTATTGCTGAGGTAGGCCGCGGTTCACCACAGGGCCTGGCCGCCTCGAAAGCGCTGACCACCGCGGCGGTGCTGGACGGCTTCGACCGCAACGCCGAACGCCTCACCGAGGAATCGGCCCGACTGTTCGTATCCGACGAAGCACGCGAAGGCATGCTCGCCTTCTTGCAGAAACGCCCGCCCAGCTGGGCTGCACCCAGCGGCTAAACCCGTTCAATCTGCCTGGGCACCAACCTGATCCAGATGATCGCGATCGAGCCGACGAGCACTCCGACGCCCGCCGCAAAGAGCGAGGACCGCTGTCCGACGCTGTCTGCCAGCCGGCCGAAAATCAATGAGCCCAATGCCATTGAGCCCCACAACACGAGCACGTAAACGCCCATGACCCTGCCCTTGATCCACGCGGGTACCGCCGACTGAGTGGCTATGTTGAAGTTGGTCGGGATCATCACCCAGGCGAAGCCGGCGAAGAACATCGCGATGCAGCCGACGTAAACAGACGTCATTTCCGCGACGCCGAGGATCGCGAAGCCGCACACGATAGTGCCGATTACCACGACTCGTTCCACACCAAAACGGCGCATCAGCCCTTGCATGCGGTACACACCGACCAGCGCGCCGACGCCGAACGACACCATCAGATAGGAAGCCCCGGCCTCGCCCATGAGGGCAGGAGTTTGTTTGCAGATGACCGCGCACGTGGTGGGCAGGATTCCCGCACACACCATGAACAAGAAGATCCGGGCGTTGATCTGCAGCAATCGCGGCGAAGTGAATGCGTAGTGCACCCCTTTCCAGGCCGACGCGAGCACCGACTCGGCGGGCGCGGCCGAGTCGCGCGGGGCCGGCTTCCATTTGGTCAGCACGACGACCACGCCGACCAACGAGAGAGCAGTCGCGAGAAATGCCAAACCCTTTCCGACGTAGTACGGCTCGCGCCCCGCGACGGCGACGATGACGAGTCCGCCGATCGCCGGTCCCATTACCCGGGCGACGTTCATGTTGACGCTGTTGAGCGCCATCGCGGATTTGAGTTCGCTCGGATCGACCAGCCCGGGCAGCACGGCCAGCAGCGTCGGATTCATCATCGCGTAGCCGGCACCGATGACGAATAGAAACGCCAACAACATCCACGGCGTCATCATGTTCGCGATGGTGAGCACACCCAACGCCGCGGCGGCCAGCATCATCCACACGTGGGTCACGATCAGCAGCTTGCGGCGGTCGACGCGGTCGGCAAGCGCGCCGGCGAACAACACCAACAGCGGGATCGGCAGGGTCGAAGCCGCGAACGCATACTGCTTCATGCCTTCCAAGAGGTGGAAAGGCTGGTGGAAATCCTCCATCAGCAATGGCGCCGCGTAGTTCCGGATCTCGAATCCGGTGTAGGACAACGCCGAAGCGGTCCACAGTGCGCGAAACACCGGATGTGCAAGCGGGCTCCAATCCGAGGTTGGCGCGGGGGCCGGTTCAGCCGCGACATCCGATTCCTGACATCGTTCCATCCAGTGCTCCTAGGGGTTATCTCGCAACCGATGTTGCGGTTTCAGCTCGCCACTCGCGGACGTCCGAACGGTAATGGCGCCGGGATCGCGGCTTGTTCGGCAACGGCGTCGAAAAGGCGGTGAAAGTCCTTGTCCAAGTTGCCGATCAGGCAATCGGTCAGGTCGCCGCGGACTTCCGGATTGGCCCGGATCAGCCGTCCGAAACTGAACCCGGGGTGGTAGAAGACGTAGATCAGTTTTCGCATCGCCTCGATCTCGCCGCAGATCCGTTCGGCGTACGACGTGAAGCGGGAAGCCGTTACGTCGCCATTGCGCAAGCAGTCATGCACTTGGTCGGCGGCCAGTTCGCCGCTGCGCAATGCGAAATAGACGCCGGAGGAAAACACCGGATCGAGGAAGGCGAAGGCGTCGCCCACCAATACCAATCCGTCCTCCGCGCAGTGTTCGCCGCGATAGGAATACTCGCGCGTGACGTAGTACTTGCCGACCTGTTGCCCCGGCGCCAAATGCTGCTTGATCCACAGGTTGTTGCCGACTTCGCGCTGGAAGATTTCGTCGAGGTCGCGCGTGCCGGAGAACAGGTAATCCTTTTCGGCGACCAGCCCGACACTCACCATGTCGTCGCGCTGCGGGATGTACCAGAACCAGCCGCGCTCGGGGACCATCGCCACGGTGGTGGTGCCTTCGTCGACGCCGGGATCCCGCAGGGCGCCACGGTAATAGGTCCACACCGCCGTCTTGTCGATTACCGGGTCCCACTTGCGGCCATTGTTTCTGCTGAGCGTGAAGATGTCGCGACCGCTGGCATCAATGGTCATTGCCGCGCCGATGTCGTATTCCCGGCCAGCCCTGCCGATTGCCTTGACCCCGACGACTTTCCCGTCGTCGCGCAGGATCGCGGTAGCCCTGGTCTCTTCGCGGACCTCGACGCCCTTCTCGCGGGCGTTGTCCAAAAGTATCTGGTCGAATTCGCTGCGCAGGACCTGCCAGGTTATGGCGGCCTCGTGATCCAGGTGGGTGTGAAAATAGAACGGCGCCGATACCCGGCCGTCCCCACTTGCGAATTGCACCGCGTACTTTCGTACGAACTTCTCCTCGCCGAGCTTGTCGACCATTCCGATTCGCTGCAACGGAAAGTAGCTGTAGGGCAGGAAGGATTCGCCGATGTGGTAGCGCGGAAACTTCTCTTTCTCCAGCAGCAACACCTGGTGCCCGTGCATGGCGAGCACGGTCGATGCCATCGCTCCGGCGGGTCCGCCGCCGACCACGACGACGTCATAAGTGTTCGTCTTACCCATCACACGTACCGGGGTCCGCGGTGTTCCGGACGGAAGAACTCGTGCAACAACTCGTCGACCCGCAGCAGCCCCTGCCGGGTGAGCGTGACGCGATCGTCGTCGAACTCCAGGTGTCCCGCCGCCTGATGACGGGCCAGCGGGGCGGCAAAGCGCGCGCAGACGTCGACGCCGAACTTGCCCCGAAAATAGGCCGGGTCGACCTGGCCGAGCTTCAACAGCAGGATGAATTCGCGAATCAGCCGGTCGTCATCGGTCAATGCCAGGCCACGCGCGATAGGCAGCTCGCCGCGGGCGAGGCGGTCGACGTACGGACCGAAGTCTTTTTCGTTTTGGCAGTGGGTGCCGCCGAGGTGACCGAAGGACGAAACGCCCAGGGCCATCATGTCGGCGCCGCGCCACAGATGCTCGCGGTACATGAAGTTGTTGACGCCCGGATCGCGGATCGCGGTGTAGCCGCTGGTGATCGTGTAGCCCACGCTTTCCAGCTCCGAGAAGGCGTAGTCGACCCACGCGCGCTTGGTCGGCCAGTCGGCCACCGGGGCGACGATTTGGCCGTTGGCGCGCATCTCTTTGTAAATGGCGGTGTTGTAAGGGACTTCGAGTTGGTAGACGGTGACGCACTCGGGTCCCATGTCGATGACTTTGCGAACGCATTCCCGCCAGTTGGTTTCGGTCTCGTTGACCATGCCGGCGATGAGGTCGACATTGATCTGATCGAAGCCCGCCTTTCGGGCGACTTCGACGGCCCGGTGGATGTCTTTGGACAGGTGCGCGCGGCCGTTGACCTTCAGAATGTCGTCGTCGAAATTCTCGACGCCGACGCTCAGCCGCGTCACGCCCAGATCGTGTAGCGCGTAGAGCTTGTCGTCGGTAAGCGTGCCGGGCTCGGCCTCGAATGCGATTTCGTCGGTGTCGGTCCACGGGAAGTGCTGCTGCAGCCCCCCGAAAAGTTTGGTGAGATTCGGTACCGACAGAAACGACGGCGTGCCGCCGCCGAAGTAGACGTAGCGGGGCAGCCGGCCCGACAGCAATGGCGTTTGGCTGTAGAGGTGCGACTCCTTGAGCACCGCGTCGAGATAACTGGTTACCCGGTCGGGTTTGGCGTCGCGGCCGGTGTAGACGCGGAAATAGCAGAAGTGACAGCGGCGCCGGCAGAACGGCAAATGGACGTAAACCCCCAGCGGCGTGCCGGCGGCGGGCGGCTGCGCCAACGCCGCGTACGCGTCTTCAGCGCCGTCGGCATTCCAATAGGAGAAAGGTGGATAATTGCCGACAAAATAATTTCCGGCGGTGGTTTCGGTGGGCTTTTTCAAAGCGAGGTCGATCTGCATGTGGGAGGTTTCCTATTGTCGTTTCGTCGATACCTCCCCAATTGCAGCCGCGTACCCCGCGATATTCGCGGTTAATTGAGCCTTATACCCCGGATGGCGAGCTATTTCGTCGGGCGCCACTGCCGTGTGAAGAATAACGCGTCGGCCTGCGCCGCGGCGAAGTCGCGGTGCACAGAAAGCGTCGGGACAAAGTGGGCAGATCCGATACCGGCGCCGATACCGCCCGTGCGGGCTCTGCGGGCTCTGCGGGCAGGCGGGCGTTGTTCGCCACGAAGGGCCCGGCCGGGGGCAGGTTGCAGTTTAGGCAACTCCCCTTGCAGCAAAATCGAGAAGTCGTACGCTCGTGGGTGATGAGCAATCCAGCGCAACGTGACGCGAAGGCCGACCGTGACGAATCGTCACGGGCGGCTGACACCGATCGCATCCAGCTTGCGCAGTTGCTGGCTTACGCAGCAGAGCAGGGCCGCCTGGAGCTGAACGAGTACGAAGACCGTCTGACCAGGGCGTATGCGGCGACGACTTACCAGGAACTGGACCGGCTGCGGGCCGATCTGCCGGGCGCGCCGGTCAATCCCCGGCGGGGCGGAAGTTGCAATCCGGCGCCGTCCACGCTGCTGCTGGCCTTGCTGAGCGGGTTCGAGCGGCGCGGCCGCTGGAATGTGCCGAAGAAGCTGACCACCTTCGCGCTGTGGGGCAGCGGCGTGGTGGATCTGCGCTACGCCGACTTCACCTCCACCGAGGTGGAGATTCATGCGTACTCGATTATGGGTGTGCAAACTATCCTGCTGCCTCCCGAAGTCAACGTCGAAATCCATGGCCGCGGCGTGATGGGCGGCTTCGACCGCCAGGTGGTCGGCGAGGGGAGCCGCGGCGCCCCCAAGGTGAATATCCGCGGCTTTTCCCTGTGGGGCGGAGTGGGCATTAAGCGCAAAGCGCGCAAGCCCCGCAAATAGCCGGCCAAGCCTGTGAAGGGTGAATAGCCCGCGCTGATCTTCCGTGCCATACTCCGCGCTATGGCGGTGGAATTACGCGCGTTTTCCGACGCGCTTTGCGATATGGGCAATCGGCTGGCCGGCCATGGCGAATCGCTGCTGGCTTTGCAGCGGTCCTGCCAGGACGCGGCCGAAGGCGCGCAATCGGGGTGGGTCGGGTCCTCGGCGGGAGCGCTGACGGGATTGCTTGACCGGTGGGCGACTGCGAGCGCCGCCCACGTCGGCCGCTTCGGCGAACACTCCTGCGGCATGCACTTCGCCGCGGCGGGTTTGACCGAGATGGAGCAGACCAACGCCGCATCCCTGCGATGACGTTGACGCTGGCCGACGTCGAGCGGTGGGATCCCGCGTCGATCAGGTCGGTGTTCGATGCCGCGATCAAGCGTGCGCACGGTACCCGCACCGCCGCTGCGGCCCTGACCGAGACGATGAGCCTCTTCGATTTCGGCGGCGATACCGCCGAGGCCGCGCATGCCGCCACGCACCACACCACCCTCGTCCTGGACAGCCACGCCGATGCGTGTGAGGTGGTGGCCCGGGCGGCGGAGAAATCCACCGATGAAGTTACCCGAATCAAGTTGCAGCTGTCCAGGATTCGCGATACCGCGCGGGACAGCCGGCTCGTCATCAACGACGCGACGGGTGTGGCGTTGCCGCCGTCCGACTTGTCGTCATTCTCCGCAGCGGATCAACTGCGCATCATCGACGCGGCGGTGGGGCTGACCGCGAACATCAAGCGACTGTTGGCCGATGCCGAAATCGCCGACGAGGATCTGGCGGCGGCGATTCGCGGCGCCGACGGCGACCTGTCGCCCGAACAGGTTGCCACGCAGCTCAGCCACCTGCCGCCGAAGATGCCGGCGCTACCGGCGCCCGGCAGTCCTCCAGCCGAGGTTAGTAAGTGGTGGCATGGGCTGACTCCGGGTCAGCAGGACCGGGTCAAGGAGTGGTTCGGCGCGTCGCTGCGCAACCTCGACGGCATCCCCACCGATATCCGCAATGAACTCAATGTTGCTGTGCTGCAACACGAAATCGCCCGGCTGCAGCAGGGCTGGTACGACGGCTACGGCGTCTGGCACACCAACACCGACAAGTTGGCGGACTTGAAAGCGCTGCGCGACACACTCGCCGGGCAACCGGGGACCAGCCTGATACTGCTGGAGACCAGGAGTCACCCCCGCAAAGTTCTGGCGGCGCTGGCCGTCGGCGACGTCGACAACGCCGAGCGCGTCGGCGTCACCGTGGGCGGCCTCAACACCCGCGTCAGTTCGAGCGTGAACCAAATGGTCAGGGAGGCCGCCACGCAACGCGACAAGGCGGCCGAACTCAGGGCACGAGCGGGGCTGCCGAACCCGGACGCGGTGGCATCGGTTGCCTGGCTTGGCTACGACGCGCCGGGCAACCTCAAAGACGTCGCGCAGGATTGGCTGGCGCGCAAAGGTTCTGGGCCGCTGAACAACTTCTACAAAGGTCTGGCCGCCGCGTCCAACGTGCCCAACCAGCACATCACCGCCTTCGGGCATTCCTACGGCTCACTGATCACCAGCCTGGCGCTGCAGCGTGGCGCTCCGGTCAGTGACGTCGTGTTTTACGGTTCGCCGGGCATCGAGGTCACCGACGCCGCCCGGCTTGGAGTCGCACCCGGGCATGCCTTCTATGAAGTGGGTATCAATGACTTTGTCGCCGAGACCATTTCGGAGCTCGGCGCGTTCGGCGCCGCGCCGCAGGACGTGCCGGGCATGGCCGAGTTGTCGGTCGGGACGGGCATTGCGCCAGGCGGGGCGCGTGGTGACGGCCTGTTGCACGAGCGGGCATACGGGCATTCGGAATATGCTCGCGACGGCAGCAACAATCAACTTCGGATGAGTGGATACAACATGGCCGCAGTGCTGGCGGGCCTGCCCGACGATGTGATCAAGCCATGAGATTTCGGGTCCCGTTGATACTCGGTGTCGCCGCCCTGCTGGCCGGATGCCTCAAACCCGTCGACCCCTATGCCAATCCGGGGCGGCACGAGCTGGACCGGCTGCAGACGATCGTCAACCAGCGCCCGGACTTGGAAGCCGTCCAAAAACAGCTCGGCGACCTGGACGCGACGATCCGGGCCGCGATCGCGAAATACTCACCGCAGACGCAATTCTCGACCGACGTCACGGTCAGCCATCCCACCAACGGCTGCAACGAGCCGTTCAACCGCAACATCGGCCGACAGGTCAAAAGCGATCTGTTCTTCGGGCGCCCGGCGCCGTCCGGCGAGCAATGGGCCCAGATCGTGGCCGATCTGGCGCCGGCGTTCACCGCGGCTGGTTTTCGGCCCAACAACTCCGCACCCGGTCAACCGCCGTTGCCGCTCGGCGTCCCCAACGACTCCCAAATCCGCGATGACGGCGTCACAATCAGCCTCGTCAACGGCGACGCCGGCAGCCCACTGGCCTATTCCTACGACACCGGCTGTCACCTGCCGGGCGCGTGGCGCACTGAACCGCCCCAGCCGTCGTTGCGGCCGCCGAACGACCCCGACGTGCACTACCCGTATCTGTACGGGTCGCCCGGCGGACGCGTTGTAGACGCCTACTAGCCGCGGCGCGGTCAGGGCAGCGCTTCGGCCCAGGCGCGGTGCCCCGCAAAGCCCAGTGATGTCGCCATGTCGCGGTAGCGATCCCGCAACTCTGCATAGTGCATGGCATCGCCGCGGGTCCGCGCCAAGAGACTCCGCAGCCGCAGTACCAGGAGGTCGCGCAAAACGACACCACCCCGTGTCGGCGCCGCCGCCAAGCGCTCGATCGCGGCCTCGGCTTCGGTGAAATCGGCGTCCGTAGCGCGATCGAGCAAGGTCTCAACCAGCACACCTGTCGTCGGTATGCCCCACAACAGCAGCCATTCCTCCCCGAACAGGTCATCGACGGCGGCGCGCATGAGCGGAAAGGCGCGATCGTGATCTCCATCCCGAGCCATTTCACGGCCCAGGTACAGTTTCGCGATCGGCAAGGCATCCAGGTTATGCGTCTGGCGCAGAATCAGCTCGCTGACCTCGTTCAGCCGCTCCAATCCCCGCTGACGATCCCGGTCCGTTCCGCGGTGCACCAACGCAACGCCTAAGGCCATTCCGACGACGGCCAGCGCGACATCATCACCGGCTCGCTCGGCAATCCGCAGGGCATCCTCGATCTCGGCGACCGCGTCATCGTCGGGCGTCAGCACTCCCATCGGTATGCCGGCGAGATAGATATAGCTGGCGACGGTGGCATAGGACATGGGGTCGGCGTTGCGGGCCATCGTCAGACCGTGTCGCAGATCTTCGCGCCAACCGGAGTCGCCCAGGCAGTACCGGGCAATCCCCCGCGACGCGAAGGCGAGCGCCAACGGACACCCGAAAATCAGCTGGCCTTTGGTGGGATCTCCGTCGGCCAGGTCGATCACGCGCTGGGACCACTGCAACGCTTCGTACGACTCGTTGTTGATCCCTTTGGCATGAATCGCCGCGAAGGACAACCCCACCGTGAGGTTCGGGTCACCGATCGATTCGATGACAGACATGGCCTCGGAGGCCAGCTCCGAGGCCGCCCGCATCCGCGCGTGATAGGCGTGATCCATCACCAGACCGGCCATCCCGATGGCCAGCGAACCCTTATCCCCGGCCATGGCACAGAGCGCACGAAATTCTTCGAAGCGGGCGCCGGCAACATCGAGATGGACCCGCCAGGCGATCCCACACAACATGGTGCGGGGCGCGATGCGCATAGCCAACCGGTTCACATCGTCGGCGGGCAGGCTGTCGGCGATCTTGCGGGCGCGCTCCCAACTTCGTTGCGCCGCCGCGACATCGCGGTTGGTCGCCCACGCTCCGGCACGCATCTGCCAGCCGAACGCGGCATGCAGATCACCAGCCGCCTCCAGATGCTCGGCGATCAGCGCCGCGTTTTGCTCGGCTGATTCGGGCTCGCGTGCTTCGATCGCAGCCGCTAGTCGCCGGTGCAGTCGCGAACGATCGGCTATCAGCTGCGATTCGTAGGCCACGGCTCGGATCAGCGCATGCCGAAAGGCGTATTCGGCACCGGCGATGAACCGCACTTGATCGACGAGGTCGGCGCTGATCAGCGGGTCGACGCAAGCATCTATTTCCATGCTCGCCAGCAGGTCGGTGGTGAAGTGCGACCCGACGACCGCCGCGGCGGCAAGCGTGCGTTTGGCCGCCGGGCTCAGCCGGTCTATGCGGGCGGCGATGGTCGTCTGCAACGTTGGGGGCACGCCAACCTCGTCGACATCGGTGTCGCAGGTGTAGCCGCTGCGTGCGCCCACCAGTACGCCGCGCTCGGCGAGGTCGCGGACCATCTCCTCGACGAACAGCGGGTTGCCCTCGGCGCGGGCGGTAATGAGCGCGCCGATCTCAGCAACCGATGGATCAACGCCCAACAAGTCGGCGACCAGCGCCGCAGACTGTTCTTTGCTCAGCGGGTCCAGGGCGATGGTCTGCCCGCCGGGGACGCGGGACAGGGCTCCCTGATACTCGGGCCGGTAAGTGACCAGCATCATCGAGCGGGTTTGCGGCACCACCGCCAGAACGTCGGCGAGCATGGATTCACTCGCCTCATCGATCCAGTGCACATCCTCTACGACAAGCAGTGCAGGCTCGGCACGGGCAAGTTGAGCGGCCTTGATCAGCGCGGCCAGCCGACGCCGCCGCGCATCCGGATCAATGCTGGGCGCTGGCACGTCCGGATCGGCGATGCCCAGCAGATCGTCGATCAGCAACATGTCTTGCGGGTCGGCGTCCGGAATCCGCGCCCGCATTCGTTCCCGCGCAGTTTCATCGTCGAGACCGTCCAGCTGACCAACGGCCGTCAGCAGGCGCGCCGCCACGCGGAACGGGATATCGGTAGCGTGCGATTCACAAAAGGCACTGAACACCGCAACACCACGGCTTTCGGCGAGCGTCACGGCTTCGGCGAGCAAGCGGGTCTTCCCGACGCCGGCCGGACCGACCAGCCCCACCACCGATCCGCGTCCGTTGATCGATCGATCGAGCGCCGCCGCCAATGCCGGTAGTTCCCACTCGCGGCCCACCAACGTCGATTCCCGCAGCGCCGACGGCTCGCGTCGGCCACCGATGCTCAGCAGGCGCCTCGCCGCAACCGGATCCGTTCTGTTCTTGATCTGCACCAGCTCGGGCTCACCCAGGACCGCAGCGCCATCGACGAGGCGTGCCGTCGATTCGCTGAGCATCACCCCGCCCGGCGGAGCGGCGGATTCCATGCGCTGAGCCATGCCGACCTGTTCGCCGATAGCGGTGTAGCTCAATACACCAGAGCCGCCCTCACCGGCTATCACCTGTCCCGAATTGAGACCCACCCGGACTTGCAAGGCCACGCCGTCACGACGTTCGACATCGACGGCGAGCCGCTTGACCTCATCTTGAACGCCAAGGCCGGCTATGCATGCGCGCAGCGCGTGATCCTCTAAAGCGACCGGAGCACCGAACACGGCCAAAATCCCGTCACCGGTGAACTGATCAACCGTGCCGCCGTAGCGGTGCACGACCGCCGCTGCGCGAGTGACAAGTTCGGTCATCAGCTCACGCCACCGCTCCGGACCCACCTCCACCGCGAGGGTCATCGAACGGACCACGTCGGCGAACATCACCGTCACCTGCTTGTACTCCGCGAAAGTATCGGCCGGCGTGACTGGCGATCCGCACTCATCGCAAAACTTCGCGCTGGGTCGCGGGCGCGCACCACACTTCAGACATTCCAACGCGACCGTCATGCAGCTACCCCGATCCGCGGGGCCTCGGCGCCCCGGCCGGTTAGAGATTAGTGCTTGGGGCAGGTCTGACGAGGCCTTTTGCGCGTCCTAGCGACGGCGCCGCGACCGCAGGTAGTCGCCCACCACCGCCGCACCCAGCCCGTCCAGATCGGGTTCCACCACACGGCCTTCCACGCGGCGGGCGACCTGGTCGATGAACCGGGCCAGGCCGGGGTCACTGCCCAGCCGGAAGATGGTGATTTGCGCACCCAGCCGGGCCATATCGTCGAACCCGCGCACGGTGTGGGCGATGGTGCGCGGATGCGGTGGGTAGTCGAAGAAGACGGACGACCCGTCACCGCTGACGTCCTCCAGGTGGGCGGTGGGCTCACCGTCGGTGACGACCAGCACGACCGGTTGCGCGTTGGGGTGCCTGCGTAGGTGACGCCCGGCGAGCGCCAGCGCGTGATGCAGGTTGGTGCCCTGTTCATAGACCCCCTCCAACCCGGTGAGCTCGGCGGCGGTCACCGTGCGGGCGTAGCGGCCAAAGGCGATGATTTGCAAGGCATCTGAGCGAAAACGCGTGCACACCAAGTGGTTGAGCGCGAGTGCGGTGCGCTTCATGGGCAGCCATCTGTTTTCCATCACCATCGAGAACGAGGTGTCCACCAATAGCGCAACCGCGGCCTGAGTGCGGGTTTCGGTCTCGGAGACCTCGACGTCGTCCACGCTGATGCGGATGGCATTGCGCGGGGCGCCGGTTCCGGCCTGCCGCAGCACGGCATTGGTCAGCGTACGCGGAATGTTCCAGGGCTCGGTGTCACCGAATTGCCAGGGCCGGGTCGCGCCGGTCAACTCGCCGGCGGCGCCGGCGCGCCGGTGATCGCGTTCGCCGCGGCGCCCGGAAAGTTGTTGGGCCACATCGCGTAACGCGGCCTCGCCGAGGCGGCGCATGGCCTTTGGCGAAAGTCGCCACTGGCCGTCGGAACCGCGGTCCAGGAAACCCTGATTGACCAGTGCGCGTTCTAGCTCGTTGAGCGTGCGCGCGTCGATGGCCGCCTGGTCGCCGAGCTGACGGGCCAGCGCGTCGAGGTCGACGTCGTCCATGGTGGCGCCCGGATAGCTCTGCGACAGCTGCTCGGCCAGCTGCTCCAGCTCGGCGATATCGGCCAGCGCCTGGGTGCCCTCGCCCATTCCGAACGGGTTGTCGCCGGAGAAGCGCTGCGACCCGGTCCAATCCTCACCCGGTCGCGCCGCTTGCAGGTGGGCGTCGAGGCGGCTAAGCGATTGCATCAACGCCGACGAGCCAAATGCCTGCTGCGCCAAGGCATCCAACTCGTCACGCTGTTCTTGGGACAGGCTGTTGCGGAACCGCTGCGCGGCGGCGGCCCGCTTGGCCAGCGAGTCCAGCAGCTCCTCGACATTGCGCGGGTTCTCCGGGAAGAACTCGCCGTGCTTGTCCATGAAATCTTGAAAGTCCTGCTGGGTGTCCTCGCCCCTGGCGTGCTTGTCCAGCAGGTCGTTGAGGTCGTTCAGCATGTCGTTGACGCGCTGGCGGTCCTCGTCGGTGGCGCCCTGCAGCGCCTCTTTCATCCCGGCGAACCGCTGGTCGAGCATCTCGCGACCGAGCAAATCCTTTATCTGCTCATACTTTTCGCGGGCCTCGCCGCTGCGCCAGTTGTAGTCGGACAGTTCCTGAACGGCCTTGGCCGGCGACGGCGGGAGCGACTCCAGCTGCAGCTCGTTGAAGCGGGCGTCGTCGTCCAGGGCGCGCGCCAGCTCCTTGCGTTCGGCCAGCACCGCCTCGTCGAGCAGCTTCTTGATCTCCTGTAGCGTGCCGTCTAAGTTGTTGCGGCGCAACAACTCTCGCCTTTTACGGTTGGCTTCGGCGGCCAGCCGGTCAGCGCCCGGCATGTTGCGGGTGCCGCGGCGCAGCAACTCCGACAGCGCGCGGCGCGGCGAGGTGCCGGCCATGACGTCCTGGCCGATCTGTTCAAGCGCCTCGCGCAGATCCACCGGCGGAGCCAGCGGATCGGGTCCGCCGGTGTACGCCGAGTATCGCGTCGAGTGCCCCCCAGAAGGTTTAGCCATAGACCGTTTGGCCCTCCCCGGACACCTTGTCGATGCGCTTGGCCAGATACAAGGCTTCCAGCGCGAGCTCCAACGCGGCGGCGCGCTCTCCCTCGGATTCGGCATTCAGCTTGCGCGCGATCTTGTCCACCACGGATAGCCCCGGAACCGCGGCCAGCACATCCTTGGCCGACACCCGCTCACCCGTCGTCACCGCGGAGCCACCCTCGACGGCGGCCACCAGGGAGCCGACGTCGATGCCGCCGAGCACCCGGGACGCCGTATCGGCGGTGGCGCGGCGCAGCAGGTGCTCGAGCACCGCCTGTTCGCGGCCTTCCTCACCGGACTCGAATTCCAGCTTGCCGCGCAGCACGTCGATCACGGTGCCCAGATCGACGACCCGCGCCACCGGGTCGGTCTCCCCCAGCACCGCGCCACGGTGCCGGGCCGCCGCCGCGACCGTCTCGGCCGCCGCGATGGCGAACCGCGCCGAAACACCGGAGCGCTGATCGACCGAATGAGACTCCCGCAAGTAGCGGGCGAACCGGGCGATCACCTGCATCAGGTAATCGGGAAGCTGAGCACTCAAATGCGCTTCTTGGACTATGACGCCGACTTCCGCCTCCAGCTCGAGTGGGTAGTGGGTGCGGATCTCGGCGCCGAAGCGGTCTTTGAGCGGAGTGATGATGCGACCGCGGTTGGTGTAGTCCTCGGGGTTGGCGCTGGCCACTACCAGGACGTCCAGCGGCAGCCGCAAGGTGTAGCCGCGGACCTGGATGTCGCGCTCTTCCATGACGTTGAGCATCGACACCTGAATACGTTCGGCCAGGTCGGGAAGTTCGTTGACCGCGACGATGCCGCGGTGGGCTCGTGGGATCAGCCCGTAGGCGATGGTCTCGGGGTCGCCGAGGCTGCGTCCCTCGGCGACCTTGATCGGGTCGATGTCGCCGACCAGGTCGGCGACACTGGTGTCGGGAGTGGCCAGCTTCTCGGTGTAGCGCTCGCCGCGGTGCTTCCACGACACCGGCAGGTCGTCTTGCAACTGGGCCGCGCGCCGGATCCACTCCGGCGTGATCGGGGTGTAGGGATGCTCACCCAATTCGGATCCGTCGATCACGGGAGTCCACTCGTCGAGCAGTCCGGTCAATGCCCGCAGCAGTCGCGTCTTGCCCTGCCCGCGTTCGCCGAGCAGCACGAAGTCATGGCCTGCGATCAACGCCCGTTCCAGCTGAGGGATCACGGTGTCGTCGAAGCCCAGGATGCCCGGCCAAACATCGTCACCTTCGGCCAAGGCCGTCAGCAGATTTTCCCGGATTTCCTGTTTGACCCCCCGTTCACGATGACCAGAGGCGCGCAGCTCGCCGACGGTTCGGGGCAGGTTGCTCGGTGCAGTCACCACTCCACGCTACGACGCCGCCATTCGTCTGGCGACGAGAGTGAATTTCGCGACGGACTTTCCCGCGTGTCGCGTCGGTAATTTCACTGTCGGCTTAGTGCGCGAAGTGACGAGCGCCCGTTAGGTAGAGGGTGATCCCGGCTTTGGTGGCCGCGGCCGTTACCTCGTCGTCGCGGACGGAGCCGCCGGGGTGCACGATCGCCTTGACCCCGCCGGCGGTGAGCGTCTCTAGGCCGTCGGGGAACGGGAAGAACGCATCGGAGGCAGCGACGGCACCCTTGACCCGATCGCCGCCGCGTTCGACGGCCAGCCGGGCGGCGTCGACCCGGTTGACCTGACCCATGCCCACACCGATGGTGGCACCGTCGGCGACGATCACGATGGCGTTCGACTTGACCGCGCGGCAGGCGCGCCACGCGAACACCAAGTCGGTCAGCGTGGCGGGATCGGCGGGCTCGCCGGTGGCCAGGGTCCAGTTCGCCGGGTTATCGCCGTGCGCGTCGAATTCATCGCGCTGCTGCATGAGCAGTCCGCCGCTGATCGGCTTGAGCTCGATGCCACCGGTCAGCGGCTCGGATGCGACGAGAACCCGGATGTTCTTCTTGCGGGTCAATAGGTCGACGGCGCCCGGCGCATAAGCGGGGGCCACGATCACTTCGGTGAATATGGTGCCCACGTACTCCGCCATCTCGACGCTGACCTCGGTATTGGCCGCGATCACGCCACCGTAGGCGCTCAGTGGATCGCAGTCGTGCGCCTTGCGATGGGCGTCGGCAACCGAGACGTCGGAGATGGCGATGCCACAAGGGTTGGCGTGCTTGATGATTGCCACGCACGTCTGTTCGTGATCGAAGGCGGCTCGCCACGCCGCATCAGCGTCCTGAAAGTTGTTGTAGGACATCTCTTTTCCATGCAGCTGCTCGGCCTGCGCCAGGCCGGGCCAAGCGACCGGATCGGTGTAGAGCGCCGCCTGCTGATGCGGGTTCTCGCCGTAGCGCAGCATCGCCGAGCGGCGCCAGTTGGCAGCGAACCACTGGGGAAAGGCCACCTCGGGATGCTCGGGCGCCAGCGTGGACTGCATCCAGCTCGCGACGGCGATGTCGTACTCCGCTGTGTGCTGAAACGCCAGGGCCGCCAGCCTTTTGCGCTCTGCGAGGGTAAATCCGCCGTCGCGCACCGCGGCCAGTACCCCGTCGTAGCCGCGCGGGTCGGTGACGACGGCGACGCTGGGGTGGTTCTTGGCTGCCGCGCGCACCATCGATGGGCCGCCGATGTCGATCTGCTCGACGCATTCGTCGATGCCCGCGCCGGATTCGACGGTCTGGCTGAAGGGATACAGGTTGACCACGACGAGTTCGAACGCGGCGATTTTCAGCTGTTCGAGGGCAGCGGCATGTTCTGGCTTGCGCAGATCGGCCAGCAGCCCGGCATGAACGTGTGGATGCAATGTCTTGACCCGGCCGTCGAGGACCTCGGGGAAACCGGTGACCTCCTCCACGGGTGTCACTGGAATCCCTTGATTGGCAATGGTCTTCGCCGTTGATCCGGTGGAGACGATGTCGACGCCGGCTGCGGCTAGACCCTCGGCAAGCTCGACCAGGCCGGTCTTGTCGTACACGCTGATCAGCGCGCGCCGGATCGGCTTCTTGTCGATGCTCATCCCAGGGTTGCCTTTCTTCCGACCAAGGTGAGGCCGCCAGAGGCCATCTGAGCGACCACGTCCACCAACATCCGGCGTTCGATGACCTTAATGCGTTCGTGCAATGTCGCCTCGTCGTCCCCGTCAAGTACTGGAACGGGCTGTTGCGCCAGTATCGGCCCGGTGTCGGTGCCGGCGTCTACCAGGTGCACGGTACAGCCGGTGACTTTGACACCGTAAGCCAGCGCGTCGGCCACACCGTGTGCTCCGGGGAACGCCGGCAGCAATGCCGGGTGGGTATTGACGACTCGGCCGTAGAAGCGTGAAAGGAACTGCGGTCCAAGGATTTTCATGAACCCCGCTGACACGATGAGATCGGGGTGGTGGTCCGCGGTGGCCGCGGTGACGGCGGCGTCCCAGGCGGCACGGTCCGGATGGTCTTTGAGCCGGGCGGTGAAAACCGGGATCTCGGCTTCGGCTGCGATTTCGACGGCCGGGCAGTCGCGATCCACCCCGACGGCGACGACGCGTGCCGGGTAGTCGCCGACGGCGGCGTTGAGCAATGACCTCAGCAGTGAACCGGTGCCGGATGCCAGTACCACTAGCCGCGCCGGTGCACTTGGGGGCACACGGAGCGGTTCCTGCACACGGGCAGCCTAGTCGGGCGGCTTGCGGCGCCTTCGGGCGCGCCGAAACTGCATCCAGCGCTACCCCGCTCGGCGTGTCGTCGCGCTCAGCGCAGACTCGATGCCTCGGGGTCGTCGCCGGGGGACTCACCGGGGTCGTCTGGGGACTCGTCGTGGGACTCGTCGTCGGGGTCGGGGTGGGGCGGCGGTTCCTCACAGGGCGCTTCGTCCTCCTCGTCGAAGCGTCCGATGAGGGGCTCCTCGTCTTCTTCCGGCGGCGGTGCCGCCGGCGCGGGCTTGGGCTTGGGCCGTCGCGGCCGCCGCCTGATACCGCCCGTCATCACCAGCGTGAGCCAACCGATGACGGCGAACCAGAAGAACACACCGACCAACATGGCGCCCTCGGCCACCCCGACGTCGCCGAAGTTGCCCAGCTTGCCGCTTCCGCCGTAGCCGAGCAGCGCCATCACCAGCGCTCCCAGAGCCGCCGCGACCAGCAACTTGACCGTGGCGGGCAGCAGCGGCAGCGGGCGGCGCGCACACTGCTGCCCGACGGCCACACCAGAGGACGCGCCGACGATCAGCAAGGCGACCCACACCGGCCCGAGCGGCGGCGTGGGGGCTGCGGCCAGGATCGGCAGCGCCGGGATGTCGCCGCCGAAAACGGTGAACGAGCTGAACGTGGCCAGCCCGATATGCGCACTGGAGCCGACCGCGACAGCCGACGCGCCGACGATGACGTTGGGCGCATACAGCAGCGACAGCACGGTGAGATTGAACTGGCCCCAGATCGAATCGGTGATCCCGTAAAGCTCTTGCATCGTCGCCCAGTGCACAACCAGCGATCCGGCCGTCACCAACCCGGATAGCCCGAGCAAGGCCAGCACTCCCGCCGCAGCCGCACGCACCGAATCACCGAGCCAAGCCGGCAGCGGCGACACGGCCAGCGTCCGTCGGCCCACCCGGGACCACACCCCGATCGCCGCACCGATGGCGTGGACCACCAGCACACTGGTGAACGCGCGCAGCGCACTCGGTGTCTGCAGTTCGGTGAGGACCGAGGACGCATCGTGGATGACCGCCAGCGCGATCGCCGCCAGCAGCAGCGGTCCGCCCAGGGCCGAGGCAACCACCCAACGAATCACCAGCCACGAGGAATACGGCGAAGTGGCCCGCGCCGTAGTCCGCGCGGTACCCCACACCATCAACATGACGGGCAGCAGCGGCAGCACGCCCAGCTCGCGGCCACCGATCGAGATCGGCACTTGATGCACGCCGAGCCAGATGCTTGCGATGGCGCCCAGTGCGCCGGTCATGTCGCTATTGGCGATCAGCAACTGCAGCAGCGTGACCGCGGCGATGACGACCAGCGCCACCACCGCGGGCGCGAAGGCGACCCTGACTAGGTCACGTGCCTGGCGAGCACCCGCTGACCGATCGTCCTCGCTTCTTGACACCCTTATCACTCGTGGCACACGGGCCGGCGCGAGGGCGCCCGGTTAAACCGGCGCCGGACCAGACGACGACTGCTGGCCCTGGCCGTACGACTGCTGCTGGCCCCCAGCGGGGTTGTTGGAGTAGTTGACCGGAGCCGAGCCGGCCTGAGAACCGGTTCCCGCGCTGACCGGAGGCGGCGGGCCGAAGCTCGGGAAGCCGGTGGGCGGTGTCGACGGGCTCTGGTGCACGGCCTGCGTCGGCGTCTGCGAAGGCGACTGGGCGCTGAATCCGCCGCTCGACGGGTTCGGGTTGGACGAGTAACCGCCGAACTGCTGCGGGTTGTGCGCGGACTGCTGCGGACCCGGCTGACCGTAGTAGCCGCCCGGCTGGCCGCCGCCGTACTGGCCGTACTGCCCGTATTGGCCGTACTGGCCGTAGGGCTCGAACTTGGGCCGCGGCGCCGGCGGAGTGATCACCCCGGCGTCCAGCAGTAGCGCGCCGACGGCCGCTACGGTCTGTAGAACGCTGAAGATCAGGACGATCCACAACGCCCAGCCGAACGAAAGGGCGCTGGGCTTGTTGACCGTCGCCGAAACGACCAGCAGCAGACCGAGCACCGAGAGCACCGCAACCACCGCCACGTAGCTCTTGGCCTTGGGCAGCACACCGACGCCGGCGAGCAGGGCGGCCAGCAGCGCCGCGCTTACCGCCAGCCCAGCGTCGCCCGACACGGTGCCGCCGCCGGAACCCAGATCGGAGCTGATGGTGAACAGCGGGCCGAAGCTGGCGAGATACGCGGCCAGCCCGAGGGCGGCCACCGCAATGCTGAGGTACAGCGGAAGCTTGCTCTGCGCGTCACCAGGAGTGGCGCCGCCATACGACCCGCCGGGCTGCTGCGCAGGCGGATATCCGGGGCTGCCGGTCGAGTAGGTCATGGCTCCTCCTGATTACTTCCGGTTGCATTCCGGTGCGCGACTCGATCAACCACGCTAGCGCACGTTCTGCTGGTCGCGCCGGGCCGACCTGCTCGTCGGCCGATCGGGCCGCTTGCTCATCGCAGGTAGAACACGTTCTAATTCGGTGCATGGATTACGGGCTTGTACTTTTCACCAGCGATCGCGGCATTGCCCCGGCCCCGGCCGCAAAGCTGGCCGACGACCACGGTTTTCAGACGTTCTACGTGCCTGAACACACCCACATCCCGATCAAGCGGGAGGCTGCCCATCCCACCACGGGTGACGCGTCGCTGCCTGACGACCGCTACATGCGCACGCTGGACCCGTGGGTGAGTCTGGGCGCCGCGGCCGCGGTGACGTCTCGGGTCCGGTTGTCCACCGCGGTGGCGCTGCCGGTCGAGCATGATCCGATCACGCTGGCCAAAAGCATTGCCACGCTGGATCATCTGTCCGGCGGCCGGGTCAGCCTCGGCGTCGGCTTCGGCTGGAATACCGACGAGCTCGCCGATCACGGCGTGCCGGCCGGGCGTCGCCGCACCATGCTGCGCGAGTACCTGGAAGCCATGCGCGCGTTGTGGACTGACGAGGAGGCGTCCTTCGACGGCGAGTTCGTCAAGTTCGGTCCCAGTTGGGCGTGGCCCAAGCCGGTGCAGTCACACATTCCGGTGCTGGTCGGCGCGGCCGGCACGGAAAAGAACTTCAAGTGGATCGCGCGCAGCGCCGACGGCTGGATCACCACGCCCCGCGACTTCGACATCGACGAGCCGGTGAAGTTGCTGCAGGACACCTGGGCGGCGGCCGGCCGCGACGGCGCTCCACAGATCGTTGCCCTGGACTTCAAGCCGGTGCCCGAGAAGCTGGCGCGGTGGGCCGAGCTCGGGGTTACCGAAGTGCTGTTCGGACTGCCGGATCGAACCGAGGCTGAGATCGCCGCGTATGTGGAGCGGCTGGCCGGCAAACTCGCCGCGATGGTCTAGCGGGGAAAGCAGCGGTTTCCGTAGTCGAAGGAGCGCACCCGCACGTCGGTGCCCAGCGGGTCGCCGTCGGTCAGCAATGCGATCAGGCCGTCGTCTTCGGTCGTCGCCAAGAACCGGCTGTCGTCGCTGTCCAGCCGGCCGATGATGATGCCGGTGGGCCTGCCGTTGTCGCGTCGGACGGTGTAGGTCTCGATAGTCCCGGGGCCCTCGGCGCGCTCGGTCACCGCGGCAATGGCGGCGCTGTCGAGCTGAGCCTGTAGTTGCGCGCTGCGGTCCGGCTGCCATTGCGCCGGACTCGTGGAGTACACCCCGACCGAATACTTGCTCATGATTCCGCCGTTAGCCCCTACCAAGCCGAATGAGCCTGGGGCGCTTCGCATTCGGGCCACGGTCTCGGCCACGCCGTGCATCGAGTAGTTGTTGCCGGCGCCACCGAAGAACGGCAGGCCACCGGTCAAGGTCAGGCCGCGCGGATCGTCGGGCGCGATGCCAAGGCCGTCACAGATGTTGAACACCGGCACCGGGAAGCAGCTGTAGAGATCGAACGTCGCGACGTCGTCGGCGCCGATGCCGGCCACCTCCAGCGCCTCGCGCGTCGCCATGACGGCCGACGGGGCGTGGCCCAGATCCGGGCGCTCCAACAGACTCTGCTCGGTCAGATCGGCGTGCCCGCGCAAGTAGACCCACTTCTCCTCGGGCACACCCCGCCGGCGCGCCGCCTCGACCGACATCAGCAGCGCGGCCGCACCTTGGTTCACCTGATCGCGGGCAACCAAGAGCCGCGGGTAGGGCTCGGAGATCATCCGGTTGCTCTCGGTCACGGTGATCAGTTCGTCGACGCTGCGTTCGACGGGCGCGGCGGCAAACGGATTGGCGGCGGCCACCTTGGTGAACGGCGCGAACAGTTCGCCCATCCGGCGCCGATACTCGGCCGGGCCCAAACCGGTTCTGGCCCGTCGCGCATTTTCCAGCAACGCGTACTGCGTGGGCACATCGATCAGACCGTGAACGACGGTGTAGCGCGAGATGAGTCCGTCGATGCCCTGCCCGCGGTCTTCCAGGTCACCGTCGACGGTTTCGGTGAAGTCGGGCTTCGCCTCGGCTCGCGCGAAATGCCGCAGGGTCGACGTCGCATCGGAGCCGAAGATCAGGGCGGCCTCGCAGCGGCCGCCGGCGATCTCGGCGGCCAGCTCGTTGATCAAGTGCTGCGGCCCCTGACCGCCGACGATCTCTAAGATCGCGCGAGTTGGGTTGGCGCCCAACCGGTTTGCCACCGAGCGCGGATAGTTGTTGGACCGCCCCAACGGCGCCGTCGCCACCGGACCCGAGATCTCGAATTGCCTCACTCCGGCCACCGTGTCGATGGCCGCGGCCACCGCGGCACCACCGCAATCGTCGACGGCGGCCTGGGCAGCGGCCGCGGCCAGCTCGACCGGTGACATGGCCCGGTACTCGCCGTCATCGATGCGCTCGGCGGCCTGACCGACACCGACGACGACCGGCGTCCGGGGATCCAGCTTCATCGCCCAACTATCTAACGTGCGTTGCCTCAGTTACGAACCAGGGCTGGCTCGTCGAGAAATCCTTGGCAAGCAGGGAATGTCCGGCGCCGAATCCTCTTACGATGAAAACCTCACGCGGAGGTGGTGGCTGATGTCGTTTGTGATTACCGCACCAGAGTTCGTGACCGCAGCAGCAGCTGATCTGGCCGATATCGGTTCGACCATCAGCGCGGCCAACACAGCCGCGGCCGCGTCGACCTCGCAGGTGATGGCCGCGGGTGCCGACGAGGTATCGGCGGCGGTGGC
This sequence comes from Mycobacterium angelicum, assembly GCF_002086155.1. Taxonomy (GTDB): domain Bacteria; phylum Actinomycetota; class Actinomycetes; order Mycobacteriales; family Mycobacteriaceae; genus Mycobacterium; species Mycobacterium angelicum. Next base: position 168,408 of record NZ_MVHE01000007.1, read on the forward strand.
CGCCCTGTTCGGCATGCATGCGCAGAACTACCAGGCGCTCGGCGCTCAGGCAGCGGCCTTTCACGAGCGGTTCGTCGCACTCATGACCGGTGGGTCGGCTCAGTATGCGACGGCCGAGGCCGCGGCGGCCTCGCCGTTGCAGACCCTCGAGCAACAGATATTCGACGCGATCAACGCGCCCTTCATCCAAGCGCTGGGACGCCCGCTGATCGGTAACGGCGCCAACGGCGCCCCCGGGGCAGACGGCCAGGCCGGCGGGCTGCTGTTCGGCAGCGGCGGCAACGGCGGCGCGGGCACGGCCGCCCACCCCGCCGGCGGCAACGGCGGCGCCGCCGGCCTGTTCGGCAACGGCGGAGCCGGCGGGAACGGCAGGCTCAACAGCAATAAGTCACCCGGCGGCAACGGCGGAGCCGGCGGGCTATTGATCGGGAACGGCGGAGCCGGCGGCACCGGGGGGACCGGTGCGGGTGGCACCGGCGGCGCCGGCGGCGCTGCGGGGTGGCTGTTCGGCGCTGCCGGTGCCGGCGGCGCCGGCGGTACGTCAGTGCTGGGCGCCGCCGGCGGCACGGGCGGCGTCGGTGGCACCGGTGGGTTGTTCGGCACCGGCGGGGCCGGCGGCCAAGGCGGCGTGAGCTTCGACGCTCTCGGCGGGAAGGCCGGCAATGGCGGCGCGGGTGGCGCCGGTGGCGCAGGCGGCATGATCTTCGGCTCCGGCGGTGCCGGTGGTGCGGGCGCGGACGGTGTTGCGAACCCAGCTGGGGCCGCGCCGGGCGGTGCCGGCGGCATCGGCGGCCACGGCGGATTCCTCAACGGATCGGGCGGCGCCGGCGGTGCCGGCGGATTTGGCGGAGGTGCTGGTGGTGCCGGCGGGGCCGGCGGTACGTTGTCCGGCTCTGGCGGAGCCGGCGGCCTCGGCGGGTTAGGCGGGACTACCGGCGGTGCCGGCGGTGCCGGCGGTGACGCAGGCTTGCTGTTCGGCGACGGCGGCACTGGCGGCTCGGGCGGAGTTTCTACTACTGCCGGCGGGAGCGGCGGCAAGGGTGGACGCGCCGGGTTCCTGATCGGTTTCGGCGGGAACGGCGGTAACGGCGCGCCTGGAACACCATCGGGCACCGGTGGCCAAGGCGGCGACGGCGGACAACTGTTTGGCGTGCCGGGCAAACCCGGCGCGTAGCACCGGTAGCACGCGCTAAAGCTTGGGATCGGTAGGCGCCCGGACGGCAATACGGTCTTGTTGTTCGGCGATCCGCAGGTGGTCGCCGCAGCACTCGGAGGTCGGAAATGTCCTATGTGGTCGCGGTGCCGGATTTCGTTACGGCGGCGGCGTCGGATTTGGCGAACGTCGCCTCGACGATCACTGCTGCTAATGCCGCCGCGGCGTACCCCACGTCGGCGTTGCTCGCTGCGGGCGGTGACGAGGTATCGGCGGCCGTCGCCGCGCTCTTCCGCGCGCACGCGCAGACCTATCAGTCGCTCAGCGCCGAGGCCGCGGAATTTCACCAGCAGTTTGTCCAGCTGCTGAACGCGACCGCGGGCTCCTACGCCAGTGCCGAGGCCACCAATGCCAACCCACTACAAGAGCTGCTCAACGCGATCAACGGGCCCGTCGAGTCGATACTGGGACGCCCGCTGATCGGTAACGGCCGCGACGGCGTCGACGGAACCGGCTCCAACGGCCAGAACGGCGGATTGCTGTGGGGCAACGGCGGCGCCGGCGGGTCCGGTGGACCCGGCCAGAACGGCGGCAGTGGCGGCAACGGCGGCTTCCTGTTCGGCAATGGCGGCCGCGGCGGCGCCGGCGGCGCCGCTTTCAACGGCTTCGTCGGCTTCGGCGGCGACGGCGGCAGTGCCGCAGGCCTTTTCGGCAACGGCGGCGCCGGCGGAGTCGGCGGGAACGCCGGACCGGGCGGCGTCGCCGGGGACGGCGGCTGGGGCGGCAGCGGCGGCATCATTCTCGGCAACGGCGGTACCGGCGGGGCCGGCGGGATCGGCGGCGTCGCCGGCTGGGGCGGCCAGGGCGGCGACGGACTCGGTCTGCTCTTCGGCCTGGGCGGCACCGGCGGCGCCGGCGGCGCGACCAACAACACCGTCGGCATCGCAGGCGTCGGCGGTACCGGCGGCAGCGGCAACGTTTTGTTCAACCTGATCAGCACGGGCGCCGACGGCGGTGCCGGCGGCGCCGCCCCGGGCATCAACAACATCGGCGGACAGGGCGGCACCGGCGGTAGCGGCGCCGGCCAGCTGTTCGGTTTCGGCGGCAACGGCGGGGCCGGCGGGGCGTCGCTGACCGCCGGGCATGGTGGGCCCGGCGGTTACGGCGGCGACGGCGGCGCCTTCTTCGGCATCGGCGGCGCCGGAGGTGCCGGCGGGGCAGCCCAGACCGGAGGCCATGGCGGGGTCGGCGGGTTGGGTGGCCTCGGCGGCATCCTGTTCGGGCTCGGCGGCGCCGGCGGCAATGGCTTCGGTGCGTCCGACCTGGCGTTCGGTGGTAACGGTGGCCAGGGCGGCTACGGCGGCATCCTCTTCGGCATCGGTGGCGCCGGCGGCAACGGCGGCATCGGACTCACCCCGGGCATCGGCGCGCCCGGTGGATTCGGTGGCTACTTAGTGTTCGGTCCGAACGGCCGCAGCGGCGTCACACCCGGCTAGAGAGTCTTCAGGATCTCCCGGGCCAGCGCCGCCGTCTCCGACGGCGTCTTGCCGACCTTGACGCCCGCGGCCTCCAGCGCATCCTTCTTGGCGGCCGCCGTCCCCGATGAGCCGGAGACGATGGCACCCGCGTGGCCCATCGTCTTGCCTTCGGGCGCAGTGAATCCCGCGACATAGCCGACGACCGGCTTGGAGACGTTGGCCTTGATGAACTCCGCCGCGCGCTCCTCGGCGTCGCCGCCGATCTCACCGATCATCACGATGAGCTTGGTGTCGGGGTCCTTCTCGAAGGCCTCGATGGCGTCGATGTGGGTGGTGCCGATCACCGGGTCGCCGCCGATACCGATCGACGTGGTGAACCCGAAATCGCGTAGCTCGTACATCATTTGGTAGGTCAGCGTGCCGGACTTGGACACCAGCCCCACCGGACCGGGACCGCTGATGTTGGCCGGCGTGATACCGACCAGCGCCTGGCCGGGGCTGATGATGCCCGGGCAGTTGGGGCCGATGATGCGAGTCTTGCCGCCCTTGTTCAGGTTGTAGGCCCACGCATATGCGCTGTCCTGCACCGGGATTCCCTCGGTGATGACGACCAGCAGCGGAATCTCGGCGTCGACGGCCTCGATGATCGCGTCCTTGGCGAACTTGGGCGGCACGAACGCGATCGACACGTCGGCACCGGTCTTCTCCATTGCCTCGGCGACGCCGCCGAAGACCGGCAGCTTGACGATCCGCCCGCCCTTGTCCTCGTGAGTGACCGTGGTCCCGGCCTTGCGTGCGTTGACGCCGCCGACGATCTGGGTGCCCGCCTTGAGCATCCGCGCGGTGTGGACGGTGGCCTCGCTGCCGGTGATGCCCTGAACGATGACCTTGTTGTCTTTGGTCAAGAAGATAGCCATGTGGTCAGGTCTCCTTATCTCAGGCGCTCGCCAGCTCGGCGGCCTTGTCGGCGGCCTCGTCCATCGTCGGTACCAGCGTCACCAGTGGGTGATTGGCTTCGGCCAGGATGCGCCGGCCTTCGTCGACGTTATTGCCGTCGAGACGCACCACCAGTGGCTTGTTCGCCTCGTCGCCAAGGATTTCCAGCGCCTTGACGATGCCGGTGGCGACCGCGTCGCACGCGGTGATGCCACCGAAGACGTTCACGAACACGCTCTTGACCTGCGGGTCGCTCAAGATCACGTCCAGGCCGGCGGCCATCACCTCGGCCGAGGCGCCGCCGCCGATGTCCAGGAAGTTGGCGGGTTTGACGCCGCCGTGCCTCTCACCGGCGTAAGCCACGACGTCCAGCGTCGACATCACCAGGCCCGCGCCGTTGCCGATGATGCCGACCGCGCCGTCGAGCTTGACGTAGTTGAGGTCGTGCTCCTTGGCCTTGAGCTCGAGCGGGTCGGTGGCCGCGCGGTCCTCGAACTCGGCGTGACCGGGCTGCCGGAAGTCGGCGTTGGCATCCAGGGTGACCTTGCCGTCCAGCGCCAGGATCCGGTCGTCCGGCGTCCTGACCAGCGGGTTGACCTCGACCAAGGTCGCGTCCTCGCCGACGAACACCCCCCACAACTTCTCGATGGTGACCGCGGCCGCGTCGAGCACCTCGGCCGGCAGGTGGCCCTGCTCGGCGATGGACCGCGCGAAGGCCAGGTCAACACCCGTGACGGCATTCACCGGAACTTTGGCCAGCCGGTCCGGCTTGGTGGCGGCCACCTCTTCGATCTCCATGCCGCCCTCCACCGAGCACATCGCCAGGTAGGTGCGGTTGGCCCGGTCGAGCAGGAAGGACAGGTAGTACTCCTCGGCGATATCGCTGGCCTCAGCGACCAGCAACTTCTTCACGATGTGGCCCTTGATGTCCAGGCCCAGGATGTTCTTGGCGTGCTCGTAGGCCTCTTCGGGGGTTGCCGCGTATTTCACGCCGCCGGCCTTGCCCCGGCCACCCGTCTTGACCTGGGCTTTGACCATCACCGGCGCACCGATCTCGGTGGCGATGGCCTTTGCGCCCTCCGCAGTGTCCGTCACTCGGCCCTGAGTGCCCGGCACACCGTGCTTGGCGAACAATTCCTTGGCTTGGTACTCGAAAAGGTCCATGGGCTCACTGTCTTCGTCGACTTGTTGCTAGGCCAATAGGTAAGCGCTGCCGGATTGGGCAACTCGCACGGAGGAACTGTATCGAGGCGGCAAAACGACTCGACGTTCGCATCCACCGGTGTGGCGCAGCTCACCGAACGTTCATTCGCTTGAAACGTGATCCAAGTCACATTATTGGCGAGATTCCATACCAAGGTTGCCAGTTCGAGCCGTCAACCGATACCGTGCTCAAGGTCCAGATAACGTTATGGTCACGATCCGAGGACATTCAGGTTGTCCCAGCACCGATTCGCTCGCTCCGCCGTTGGTTCGGCTCGCGCACCCCGCGATCGTTGGTTGCACCATGACCGCAATGAAGTCACCGAGATCATTGCACTGGATTTCGAGGAATTCGACGATCTGGAACTCGCCGATCTCGATGAACTGGATTTCGGTGACGAGTACACCTTCGATAACGAAGCCGAGCTGCTCGGCGCTCCAGAACTCGACGACCTCAGCGAGGCCGACGATCCGACTCCCGTTGACCTGACCGCCCCCACCGAGGAGCTGGTTCTGGTTGTTCACGGCGCCCGTCCGGCTGGTTCGGATTCGGAGATCACCAACGTCATTCCGCTTCCCCGCCGCGCTGGACAGCACCGCAAGCAGCCGACCAGCGCAGCCAAAGGCCGCCTGCTGATCTCGGCCATGGCCGCCGGCGCGGCCGCCGCGGCAGCGCACAGCGTCACCCACCACCAGGACGCCCCCAGGACCGAGACCGTGCTGACCGCGAACGCGTCGGCAATGAACGGCGGTTCGGGCGCCAACGCGCCGCGCGGTGTTCAGGTGATCGCCTCCCAGCCGGCGGCAGATGCCGCGGTGCACAACGAGGAACTGGCACGCGGCGTGGCCTTCGCCCAGGAGCGCGCCCAGCGTGAGGCGCGACTGCAGCAGCCGCTCTACGTCATGCCCACCAAGGGCATCTTCACCTCGAACTTCGGATACCGCTGGGGTGTGCTGCACGCGGGTATCGACCTGGCCAACTCGATCGGAACGCCGATCGTCGCGGTGTCCGACGGTGTCGTGGTCGACGCCGGTCCCACCGCCGGTTACGGAATGTGGGTCAAGCTGCTGCACGCCGACGGAACGGTCACGCTCTACGGCCACGTCAACACCACGCTGGTCAGCGTCGGGCAGCGCGTGATGGCCGGCGACCAGATCGCCACCATGGGCAACCGCGGCAATTCCACCGGCCCCCACCTGCACTTCGAGGTGCTGCTGGGCGGCAGCGAGCGCATCGATCCCGTGCCGTGGCTGGCCAAGCGGGGACTCTTCGTCGGGAATTACGCCGGCTGACCGGTGACGGCGCCGAACGACCCCCCTGCGCGCGAGAATCCGCCCGAGCCTGAAGCCGGGAAGCCGCTGCCCCCGGAAACCCGGACGCGGATCATTCGTCGGGCGCCGACGGGACCGCTGCCGGCGGTGTCGACGTCTGAGACCACCCAACTGCCAGGCGGGCGTGGGCTACCAGCTCAAGACGCGACCATCCGCGCCAACCGCCTGCCAGGCATGTCGCTGCTGGAGCCGAGTTCCCGCACTGCCGTCGCCGCGTGTGCGGTCAGCATCGTCAGCGGCTGGGCCACCTCGGTGGTGGCCACCGATCTGATCGCCGGCTGGTGGCGTACCGACCGGCTGTTCTGCGTGGCCGTCGGGTTTCTCGCCCTGGTCTTCGCGATCGCGACGGTCTCCGGGGTCATCACGCTGCTGCTGCGGCGTCCCGTCGGGCGCTACCTGATCGCGGCGGGTGCAGTGGTGGCGGTGCTGACCTATGGCGGCGTGTTCATCGCGGGCGCCCGCGTCGGGTGGATCGTGCACACGCTACCGGTGCTGCCGATCGCCAGCGTGCTGCTGGCGCTACACCCGCAGACCAAGCGCTGGGTGTTGTGGGCCGATTAGCGCCCCACGCGTGTCGCCGAACGTGTTCTCACTGCGAACAATTCGCGATTTTTTCGCGACCACTGCACGTTCGGCGAGGCGGCTAGAGCTTGCTGACCGGGGCGTGGTTGTGCATCAGCTTGACCCGGCCCGAGCTGCCGAAGTCGATCAGCGACATCGCTGATTCGCCCATGCCGGAGACCTCCTCGACGCGGCCCAAGCCGTACTTGTCGTGCGTGACGCGGTCGCCGGGCTGCAAGACGAGCAGCGGACGCTTGCCTGCTCCAGAGCGGGTCGGCGACGGGCGGGGCGTGCTCCCGAACCGGCCGGCCCCGCTCACCGGCGCGCTGAACGACGGCTTGGGCGCCAGGCGCCGCCAGTCGATGAGCTGCTGCGGAATCTCGCGCAGGAACCGGGATTCCGGATTCAGCATCGGCTGGCCCCAAGACGAACGGACGATCGCCCTACTCACGTACAGCCGTTGCCGGGCGCGGGTGATGCCGACGTAGGCCAGCCGCCGCTCCTCGGACAGCTCGGTGGGATCGTCCAGCGCCCGCATGTGCGGGAACATGCCGTCCTCCCAACCGGTTACGAACACCACCGGGAACTCCAGACCCTTCGCGGTGTGCAATGTCATCAATGTGACCACACCGGCGGCGTGCTCGGGTATTTCGTCGGTATCGGCGACCAGCGACACCCGCTCCAGAAACGCCGCCAGCACACCGGTGTCCGGCACGTCCTCGTTCTCGGGTGCCATCGCCTCAGCTTCTTTTATTTGCAAGGCCAGGTCGATGCTGAATTCGTGTGCGACGCTGACGAGTTCGTTGAGGTTGTCCAGCCGCGCCAGCTCCTGCGGGTCGGTGGAGGACTCCAGCTCGCGGCGGTATCCGCTGCGTTCCAGCACCGCTTCGACGAGCTCGCCGAGGTCGTCGTCGAGGTGGCCCCTTAATTCATCGAGCAACTCGACGAAACTCGAAATCGCTTTCTCGGCACGGGAATTCAGCATCGGGACCTTGCCCTGAGCTGCGGCCAGCAGCGCGTCGGAGAAGCTGGCGCCGGTGTTCTCGGCGTACACCGCCACACACGCCTCGGCCCGGTCGCCGATGCCTCGCCGCGGCGTGTTCAGGATGCGCCGCATGCTGACCGCGTCGCCGGGGTTGTCCAGCACGCGCAGGTAAGCAACGATGTCGCGGATCTCCTTGCGCTCGTAAAAGCGCACTCCCCCAACGACTTTGTAGGGAATGCCGGCGCGGATGAACACCTCTTCCAGCGACCGCGACGAGTTGTTGGTGCGATAGAAGACGGCGACGTCGTTGTAGGTGATGTCGCCGCGCTCGGCCAGCGCGTCGATCTCTTCGGCGACGAACCGCGCCTCGTCGTGCTCGTTGTCGGCGACGTAGCCGACGATCAGCTCGCCTTCGCCGGCGTCGGTCCACAGCCGCTTCTCCCGGCGCCCGGAGTTGCGGGCGATCACCGAGTTGGCCGCCGACAGGATGTTCTGCGTCGAGCGGTAATTCTGTTCCAGCAGAATGGTTGTGGCGTCGGGGTAGTCGCGTTCGAAGTCCTCGATATTGCGGATCGTGGCGCCGCGGAACGCGTAGATCGACTGATCGGCGTCGCCGACGACGCAGAGTTCGCCGGGCGGGACTTCATCGGAAATCGCGTCCGAGCCGCGGCCCACCAATTCCCGCACCAACACGTACTGCGCGTGGTTGGTGTCCTGGTATTCGTCGACGAGCACATGCCGGAAGCGCCGCCGGTAGTACTGAGCGATCTGCGGGAAGGTCTGCAGCACCGCCACCGTCTCGCCGATCAGGTCGTCGAAGTCCAGCGCGTTGGCCGCGCGCAGCCGCCGCTGGTATTCGCCGTAGACGGAGGCGACGGTGCGCGCCAGATCGTCGGACTCGTCGGTCAGGTCGGAGACGGCCTGGTGCGGGTCGATCAACTCGTTCTTCAGGTTGGAAATCGCATTGGCCAACAGCCGCGGCGAATACCGCTTGATGTCCAGGCCCATGTCCCGGCCGATCATCTGCAGCAGCCGCCGCGAATCGTCGGCGTCATAGATGGAGAAGTTGGAGTTGAGGCCTTCGATCAGCGATGCCTGATTGCGCAGGATGCGCACACAGGTGGAGTGGAAGGTGGACACCCACATGTACCGGGCCCGGTCGCCGACCAGCTTCACCACGCGTTCACGCATTTCGGCGGCGGCCTTGTTGGTGAAGGTGATGGCCAGAATCTGCCCGACGCCCACGCCGCGGTCCGCGATCAAATACGCGATGCGCCGGGTCAGCACCGCCGTCTTGCCCGAGCCCGCGCCCGCGACGATCAGCAGCGGCGAACCCTCATGCACCACCGCCTGGCGCTGCTGGGGGTTGAGACCTTCGAGGAGTTGGTCGGAGTCGGTCGCTTGCACACTCATGTCTGTCCAAACTTACCGCCGACCACCGACAAGCTGGCGGGACCGTCCTGAGCGCGCCGCCGAAGTTTTGCAGTGTTGACTAACCCGGGTGGCCTTGCGTGCCCGTATTGCCGGCCTTGCCGGACGCTCCATTGCTCCCGCTCTGGGTAGTGCCCATACCACCGTGGCCGGCCGTACCAGCGCCACCTGCGACGCCACCAGCGCCGCCCAGCCCGGCGAAGCCATCGGCACCTGACAGGCCCTTGGTCGCCCCCGCCCCGCCGGCCCCTCCGGCGGCACCGGCGCCGCCGTTACCGCCGTTACCACCGTTGCCGCCATCACCGGCACTCCCGCCGGCACCGCCAGTACCGCTGCCACCGCCACCGCCAAGGGCCAGGCCGCCCTCACCACCATTTCCGCCCGAGCCTCCCCCGCCGCCCGCGCCCCCGGCGCCACCGACTCCGGCGGCTCCACCAGCGCCGCCGGCGCCCATCACGCTGCCCGCACCACCCGCGCCGCCCGCGCCCGCAGCACCGCCGTTCCCGCCGGCACCGCCGGCAGCGCCATCACCGCCGGCGCCACCGGAGCCGCCCGTTACATTGCTGCCGTTAAACGAGTTGGACAGAGCACCAGCCGCGCCTGAACCACCGCCGCCGCCCGCAGCACCGCTGCCGCCGACACCACCGTTGCCGCCGACGCCGCCGGCGCCGCCGACGCCACCAAGCACACCGGCAGCGCCCCCGACACCTCCGTTACCGCCAGCACCCCCGTTCCCGCCGGCCACGCCCCCGGCGCCGTTGCCGCCGCCGCCGCCGTTGCCGCCAATCCCTGCTCCGGCGCCCGGCTGGGCGACAAATCCTCCGCCTGCGGAACCACCGTTGCCGCCCGAACCGCCCGCGGCTAGCGCGTTACCTCCGGAACCACCGTCCCCGCCCTGCGCCGAACCGGTTCCAAGCGCTTGACCAGCGCCCCCGCCACCACCGTTCCCACCGGAAGCACCCGATCCGCCGTTACCCCCATTACCACCGGTCGCAAAATCCGTCGACGAGGATGACGCCGCATGGCCGCCGGCGCCACCGGTCCCGCCGTTGAGACTCGTGCCACCGTTGTCACCGTTAGCGCCATTACCGCCCTGGACCGCGCCACCTCCGCTGACCGGGACGCCGGCTTGGCCGCTCGCGGCAGTGCCGGAGGGTGCCGGATTGGTACCGTTGATCCCCGCGGCCCCGTCCCCACCGCGTCCGCCAACACCGCCATCGCCCGACGTCCCGCCGTGACCACCCGCGCCGCCGTCGCCGCCGGCTCCGTCATTAATGCCCACCACGCCGTGGCCGCCAGCCCCGCCGGCGCCACCGTTACCCATACCTATTGCATTTCCCCCGGCACCGCCGTGCC
>NZ_MVHE01000080.1 GCF_002086155.1 Mycobacterium angelicum
CAGTCCCCGGGAGGCCGAAAAGCAGTCCGCCGCCCCCGCCGGCGCCACCATTGCCAGCAGCTGCGGAGCTGCTCCCCGGAGTGCCGGCCGCGCCCGTTGTGCCGGTCCCGCCGGCGCCTCCCGCACCGCCATTGCCCCACAGCCCGGCGTCGCCGCCGCGGCCGCCGGCCATCCCGGCGGCGCCGGACCCGCCGGCGCCGCCGTTGCCCCACAAAATTCCGCCAGGTCCGCCGGGTGCCCCCGTCCCGGGTGCTCCGTTCGTGCCGTCACCGATGAGCGGACGCCCCAACAACAGATTCGTGGGCGCGTTGATCACAGCCAGCACGTCATCGACGAGGGTCTGCAATGGGTTGACGCTGGCCGCCTCAGCAGCGGCGTATGCGCTTCCGGCCCCGGTCAAGGCCTGGACGAACTGCGTGTGAAATGCCGCCGCCTGAGTGCTCAGGGCTTGGTACTGCTGGGCGTGCCCGGAGAACAGCGCCGCGATCGCCGCCGACACCTCATCCTCGGCGGCAGCCAGCACCGCGGTGGTCGATCTAGCCGCGGCCGCATTGGCCGTACTCAGTGACGACCCGATGCCGGCTACGTTCGCCGCTCCCGTCGTCAACATGTCCGTTGCCGCGATCACATACGACATGGTGGTCCTCCCAGCAGGCCGCCCGATGGCCCGTCGCTGAATATGAAGAAGGCAATAAGTATCACAATTCCGGCACCAGGATTTCGGCTTTTGGTTAAAATTCCCGCCGCGCTTCGGCAAATAGAAATTAGCAAATTAGTTGAGCGCAATAAATAAATCTCTATCCACGGTGCTCGGACCACGAAGCGTTGCGCGATTATGGGGCGATGAGTGAGTTTGTGGCACTGGCGGCCGACGCGACCAAGCTCAAGGTGGACGCAACCAGCAACGCAGCCAATGCCCAACTTCTGCATGGTGGCGGCGCTGCGGCGGCCATCTCCCGCGTCGGCGCGAGCGCCGCGCGAATCGCAGGACGAGGCGTCTATCGGGCTCGGTGAGGCGGTCGAAACCACAGCTGGCAAATCGCCGGCACGTTATGCAATCCACCCGGCGACAATGGAGCTGGGGGCTCGAATTCCACTGGCTTTGGTGGCATTCGTTGAATCCGTGGTGTTCGCGGTCCACGCGACGATGCCGAGCGAGCGTTCACCGCCGCGCTACAGGCCTAACCCGGCGACAAATAGCGTTCGACCGAAGCGACTTTCTGCGTCATCGCGTCGGTAGCACCACTTCGCCAGTCCGCCTTGATCACGGCGCTGACGCGGGGTGCGCGGGCGGCCACGGCTGCCACCGCGCGCTGCACGACGGCCATGACTTCTTCCCAGGTGTCGCCTTCGATCACGGTGAACATGGAATCGGTTTTATTGGGCAGACCGGAATCGCGGACCACCCGCACCGCGTCGGCAACGATCTCGCCGACACCCTCGCCCACACCCAACGGGGTAACCGAAAACGCGACCAGCACAGACATTCGTCTACTGTCGCATGGCAGCATCGAGGCCCATGCGAGTTATGGTGCAACGGGTCTCCTCTGCAGCGGTGTCGGTGGAGGGCCGAGTGGTGGGTGCCATCCGGCCCGACCGACAGGGTCTGCTCGCTTTCGTGGGCGTCACCCACAGCGATGGTCCGGACCAGGCGCAGCGACTGGCCGAAAAGCTTTGGAATCTGCGTATTCTCGCCCAGGAGAAGTCGGCGTCCGACGTCAATGCGCCGATATTGGTCGTCAGCCAGTTCACGCTGTACGCCGACACGGCCAAAGGCCGCCGACCGTCATGGAATGCCGCGGCCCCCGGCGCGGTCGCTGAGCCCTTGGTGGCGACGTTCGCAGCTGCGCTGCGGCGTCTCGGCGCACACGTGGAGGCCGGGGTGTTCGGCGCGCATATGGAGGTCGAACTGGTCAACGACGGACCGGTGACCGTCATGCTGGAGCTCTGAGTGGCGGGTACGTTGGCCATGATGACGACACCTGAATTCGGCTCGCTGCGCTCCGACGACGATCAGTGGGACATTGTCAGCAGCGTGGGCTACACCGCGCTGCTGGTGGCCGGCTGGCGGGCAGTGCACGCGCTGAGCCCGCGACCGCTGGTTCGCGACGAATACGCGCAGCATTTCATCACCGCTTCGGCCGATCCGTATCTCACCGGTCTGCTGGCCAATCCGGGCACCTCGGCGGATGAGACCACGTTCCCGCGGCTCTACGGCGTGCAAACCCGCTTCTTCGATGACTTCTTCACAGCCGCAGGCGACGCTGGGGTGCGGCAGGCGGTGATCGTCGCGGCGGGTCTGGATTCGCGGGCGTATCGTCTGGAATGGCCTTCGGGAACAACGGTTTTCGAAGTCGACCTACCGAAAGTACTTGAGTTCAAAGCCCATGTGCTGCGCGAGCACGGCGCCGAGCCGGCAGCCACCCGAATCGAGGTGGCAGCGGATCTGCGTACCGACTGGCCGGCGCCGTTGAAAGTGGCCGGTTTTGATCCGCAGCAACCCAGCGCCTGGTCGGTGGAGGGCATATTGCCCTACCTCACCGACGATGCTCAGCACGCACTGTTCACCCGCATCGACGAGCTATCTGCGCCCGGGAGCCGGCTTGCCATCGGAGCACTGGGGTCGCGTCTGGACCACGAGCAGCTGACCGCGCTGGAAGCCAGCCACCCCGGCGTCGATATGTCGGGCAGCGTGGACTTTTCGGCGCTGACCTACGACAACAAAGCCGACCCCGCCGCTTGGCTGGCCGCGCACGGCTGGGCGGTCGAGCCGGTCCAGAACACCCTTGCGCTGCAAGCCGGCTACGGAATGACTCCGCCGGACATAGACGTGAAGCTCGACGGATTCATGCGCTCGCAGTACATAGCGGCAACCAAGTACTAGGGCTTCAGCAGGATCTTCACATCCTTGCCGGTCCGCGACCCCGCCGTCGCATAACCCTTGGCCGCTTCGTCCAACGGCAGTGTCGTGGTGAAGATGCCCTCGACATCGAGCCGGCCCGACTGCAGCAGCGGGATCAACTCCGGCCAGGTGCGCTGTACCGGCGCCGTGGTCAGACGCAGCGTGATGCTGCGGATCAAGCAAGCCAGGGCGGGAAGTGGAAACGGTTGCAGGTCGTGTACCCCGACAACCGAGACGGTGCCACCGGGCCGCACCGCGTTGAGCGCGTCGGTCAGTGATGCATCGGTCGCGACCGCATCGATGAGCGAGTCGGCGCCGCGGCCGCCCGTCGCGGCCAGGATCGCCTCTGCTGCGGGTGCCTCGACCGGTGTGGCGCCCCATTCGGCCGCACGCTGCAGGCGGCCCGCGACCCGATCGACAGCGAAAACCGTTGCGGCGCCTTGCATGAACGCACTGCGCAGCGCGCACAGCCCCACCGCTCCGAGGCCGAATACCGCCACCGTGCCGCCGAACGGAATGTCGGCCCGCTGGGCTGCGGCCCAGCCGGTGGCCAAATTGTCGGTCAGCAGCAGCGCCTGCTCGCCGGTGATGCCGTCGGGAATCTTGAGCAGCTGGAAGTCGGCGGCGGGTACGGCGAGCAGATCGGCCTGGGCGCCGCCCAAGGCGCCGGAACCGAAGATCTGCAGACCGGAGAAACACATGACCGGATCGCGGGTCGCACACCCCGGGCAGGCGCCGCAGCCGGCCACCGACGACACCATCACCAGGTCCCCGACTTGCACGCTGCGCACCTGTGGTCCGGTCTCCACAACGGTGCCGATCGCTTCATGGCCGAGCGCCACCGACTCGGCGAACGGATATTCGCCTTCGTAGAAATGCAGGTCGGATCCGCAGATGCCGGCCGCCGTGACGGCGATGATCGCTCCGTCGGGCCCGGTGAGCGCCGGATCCGGCCGGGTCACGACCTGGATGTTGCCGGGCCCGTCGATGACTACCGTGCGCATGCTGGCGTGCTCACTTTCCTTGTCGCAGAACGAATTGGGACCAATCGGGCTCGCGCACCGCGGCCCAGTACTCGTCGAGGCGCCACGGGCTGACGGTGTGGATCTCGCCGTCGGCGTTCTTGAAATAGGAATGTTTGACGGCCGGGTGGGACCAGACCATCTTCTTGATTTCGGCCTGGGTCCGCCGATGCCACTCGGCGGCGGCGCCTGGCTTCGGTTCCAGCGAATGCAGATTCTGCTCGGCAAGCTGTTTGAGGCACTGGTCGATGTAGCGCATTTGCAGCTCGGACTGAAAGATGAGGCTGCCTCCGTGGGCCAGGTGCGTCCCCGGCCCGTAGATGAGGAACAGGTTCGGGAACTCTGGAACTGTGATGCCGAGGTAGGCGTAGGGGCGGTTACCCCACATGGTGTGCAGATCTATTCCATTGCGGCCCAGGATCTTCAGCGGCCACAAGACATCGGTATGACGAAAGCCGGTGGCGTAGACGATGACGTCGGCGTCGTGCGTCGTGCCGTCCTGGGTGACGATGCCATGGGGCGTGATTCGCTGAATGGGAGCGCGAATCAGTTCCACGTTCTCCCGTTGCAGCGTTTGCAGCCAGCTGCCGTTGTCCTGCAGGGTGCGCTTGCCGGTGGCGGGATAGTCGGGCATCACCTCGGCCAGCAGATCGTCACGCTCACCCACCTGGCTGGTGATCCACTGGGAGAACATCATTCGGGCGGCGGCGTTGATATCGCTGACGGCGTAGTCCTGGTCGGCGTAGTCGGGGTCGCTGCGCGCGGCGTCGAGGCCCTTGTCGGAGCCCGGCCACAGCACCAGGAAGCGATACCACCGCGCGTAGAACGGGAGATGGCGCATCGCCCAGCGCATGCCGTCGCCGACTCGGTCGTGATACATCGCGTTGGGAAACATCCACTGTGCGGTGCGCTGGAACACGCTGAGGTGCTTGACAATTCCTGCGATGGCGGGCGCGATCTGGAAACCGCTGGCGCCGGCGCCGATCAGCGCGACCCGCTTGCCGGTCGGGTCAACCGAATGGTTCCAGGCGGCGGAGTGAAACGCCGGTCCGGCGAAGGTGCCGGCGCCCTCGAAATCCGGGATGTAGGGCCGGTTCAACTGTCCTACGGCGGTGATGACGGCCCGCGCTTGCAGCGTGCTGATCCGGCCGCCGGCCTCGCGAACCGACACGTTCCAGATGCCCGGGTGATCGTCCCACTCCGCGGACAACACCTCGGTGTTCCACCGCACGTGCTCAGCCAGCGCATGTTTGTTCATCACCTTGGTGAAGTAGTCCCGCAACTCGGACTGCTCGGCGAAGAAGTGTGTCCAGTCGTTGTTGGGTTCGAAGCTGTAGCAATAGAAATGGTTCGCCACGTCGACACGGGCACCGGGATAGCTGTTCTCCCACCAGGTTCCGCCGGGGCCGGGGTTCTTTTCCACGATGTTGAACGGAATGTCGGCTTGGCTGAGCCGGATTCCGGCTAGGATCCCGGACTCGCCACATCCGATGACGAGAACCGGCAGGCGTGCGGCGGGCTCCTTCGGCACGGGCGCCGGGCGGCGCGGATCGGCGCCCTCGAGATCGATTTCTTCCAGCAGCAGTGGTACATAGTCGTCGGGAACCTGCTCGCAGGCAGCCCAATCCAGCATTTCCCGGACCAGCTCCGGCCGCAGCGGCGCCGGCTCCGGACAGCCGCGATCGCGATATTCGGTGATCACCGGTAAGGCCGCAGCACGTGCGCGAGCCTTGTCCTCCTCGGACATGAAACCCTGAATTTCGTTGAGGAAGACGCCCATCTGCTTGAAGTCGCGGATGTAACGAGCGTCGCCGGTGATGTGCACCAGCGAAAGCAGCAGCGTCGGGATGCTTACGTCCCGCAGCGCGTCCTCGATCTCGGCGGCGGGCGTGGTGAAGGGCAGGCCGGCGTACAGGCTGCGCATCGAGCCGATCCTTTCGAGTGAACTACAATTACGCTACCCGCGGTGTCGTAATTGCGAGCAATACGCTACCCGCGGTGCCTTCGTCGATCAAGAGTCGGCGAACGGGTTGGCGTGGGACCATCTGCTCATGAACGAGGATGACCCCGAGCGGCGCATCGCGGAGCTGGAGCGCCAGTTGGCCAACCAGCGGCGCATCGCGGAGCTGGAGCGTCAGCTGGCCGAAGCAAGGGCGGCCGCCGGCCAGGACGAACCCGGGTACGGTGGCGACGACGAGCACGCTCGCCGGTATGCGCAGTCGTTGCTGGAAGGCTTGCGAACCGGCGGTGCGGCTGGACCCGAGGGGCCGTCGGGGCCGGAGATGGATCAGCTCCGGCAGGCATTGCAGCGCGCTGCGGCGGACGCGGGCATGTCGCAAGCGAAGCTCGAGGATGCGCTGCAGCACGCGAACGTGACCATCAAAACGAGTCACTCGGTCGTCTATCCGGGGAACGGGCCGGCCGCATTCGGTGGTCAGGCCGGCTTCGCTCAGCAAGGCCCGCGACGTAAGTCGAAGGGCGCCGATCGTATCGGGGCGATCATCGGAATGGTCGGCGGGCTGCTAGGCGTGTGTGTCGGCGGTGCGGCGGCGTTGACGGCGGTGTTCCCGTCGAGCGCGCTGTGGATGAGCCCGATCGTCTGTCGCCGCCCATATGAGTTGGCGTACAACACCTCTCACTACAGCTACAAGCCCGGCCAGTCGGGAACCAGCGTGAGCTTCCAATGTGTCAGCGGCGCCGACGCCTACGACGTGAACAGCCTTGCAATCGGCGCAGTGCAATCGCTGTTCATCGCGCTAGTGGTCGGTATCGCTGTGGTCGCCGTCCGCACGGTACGGGGTCGCCTGCGCAACAACGCTTAAACGTGTTGTAGCACAAGCTGTTCCAACAGCTATAGCGACTTGTGTGAGACGTCGGCCACCAGGCCGCCGTCCATTACGAACTCGGCCGCGGTCGCATACGAGGATTCGTCGCTGGCGAGAAACAGTACGAACATCGACACTTCCTGTGGCTCCCCCGGCCGTCCCAGCGGGATGTTGAGCAGGTCCTGCGGAAGCTTCGCGGTCATCGGGGTGCGGATGAAGCCCGGATGAATGGAATTCACGCGGATGTTGTTGGGCGACAACTCCAGTGCCGCCGATTTGGTCAGCCCGCGAACCGCCCACTTAGATGTCACGTATCCGTGCACCCATGCTGCGCCCCGCAACCCCTCGATGGACGAGATGTTGATGATGGAACCGCCGCCGGCGGCGATCATCGGATCCACGACAGCCTGGATGCCCAACAGCGTGCCGGTGACGTTGACGTCCAGGATCTGCTGCCACTTGGCCAGGTCGAAAGTCTTGAGCGGACCGTAGTTCATGATCCCGGCGTTGTTGACCAGGACGTTGAGCGTCCCGAATTCCCGCACCGCCGCGGCTGCCGCTGTCGTCCATTGCTCGGGCTGCGTCACGTCGAGATGCACGTAGCGCGCCGCGTCGCCCAGTTCGTCGGCCAGTGCCTGACCTTCGTCGTCGAGGATGTCGCCGATGACGACTTTGGCGCCTTCGGCGACCAGCAACCGCGCGTGTGACTCCCCCATGCCCCGGGCGGCGCCGCTGATCAGTGCAACTTTCGTGTCCACTCGTCCCATGACCGGCCAGGCTACCGCAGGCTGCTAGAACCTGTTCTAATTAGCCGGTTCGGCCCCGGCACGTATCGGGCGGTTGCGCCGGTAACCCGCGCCCACCGGAGGTGAATACGCATCGTGGCTTCGCTCCTCACCGCATGCGGCGGATTCCTGCTCGCCGTCTTGTGGATGGACCTGATCTTCGACGTTCAGGTGCGCAAGCACGGTCCCGAACTGCCCGAAGCGGTGCTCGCCTCCATCGCGGCCTACTACCACCGCGCCACGACCACGTCGCGCCCGATGGGCCGACTGATTGCGGTAGTCATGGTTATCCTGTTGGGCGCGTTAGGGATTCGGACGGCTAACGGCCATGACCCGGCCTGGTTGCTGCTGACGTCGGCCGGTCTGGCGGGTCTCCCGGTCCTGCTGGCGCTCACGCACACCGTCCCCAGCGCGGTTCGGCTGGGAAACCGCACCGACACTGCGCCCGAGCAGAGCCGCCTGGCCCGGTCTGTGTACCGGGATCACGTCTTCTGTGCCGCTTGCATGCTGGGATTCCTGGTGCTGTGGATCGCTCATAGCCTGCCGCTTTGACCATTAGGGGCCGCAGTGATGATGGGTCGTAGTCGTCACGCGCAACACCTGGCTGGCCACGGCGGCGTCGTCCGTACTAAACTAGAACACGTTTCAATTTGCTTAGTCTCGTAGCATCGGTTTTAGCTTCCCAGGAGCAGGCATGCACACCGCCATATGCGATCAACTCGGTATCGAGTTCCCGATTCTTAGCATTGTGGAAATGGGGACCGAGGGTTGATCCGCAGCCGGGACCAGAAGCACCAGGATTCGACCAGACGGGAGCTAGGGAGTGTTTGAAGACACACCTCAGTTCGCGAAGTGGCTTCAGCAAACTTATGGGGGCGGCTCAACCCCGAGGGACATCGTTATCCGAAACTGGCCATTTCAGATTCCGGACACCTCGTGTCCCGCCCCGCTGTACCTCCGGCTCCTCGACCATGGCGAGTACGTCGCCACCGGCGGCCGAGGTATGTCCAACGACACGCTCCGAGATCTGACGAAGTTCTACCAGACACTGCGCGACGAACGCGCGGTTGTGGAGTATGACCCGAAGAACGGAGTTAGCGAGAGCGGAGGCTTGAGCTTGGTCCCACGGGAGCAGAAGGACGGCGACTTGATTATTCGCGTGAACGAGCACACACAGCTGACCGACGAGGGCGAGATGATTTGGCGTTTCCCGCCCCATGACCCCGTCGCTGATTGACGTACACGGTGCGCGAACCGGCACAACTGGTGGCCACCGTACGCACCCCGACTGCAACCCCCTTAGCAAACTCTGACAGGAGAGCCCATTATGCACACACCTATCTGTTCCACGTTAGGTATTGAGTTTCCCATCTTCGCTTTTACCCACTGCCGCGATGTAGTCGTCGCTGTGAGCAAAGCCGGCGGTTTCGGCGTGCTCGGTGCCGTTGGCTTCACCCCCGAGCAGCTGGAAATCGAACTCAAGTGGATCGACGAGAACATCGGTGACCACCCGTACGGGGTCGACATCGTCATCCCGAACAAATACGAAGGCATGGACTCGCACCTGTCGGCCGAGGAGCTGACCAAGACGCTGCAGTCGATGGTGCCGCCGGAACATCTCGAGTTCGCCCGCAAAATACTTGCCGATCATGGCGTTCCGGTCGAAGACGCCGCCCACGACAGCCTGCAGCTCCTCGGCTGGACCGAGGCCACCGCCACCCCACAGGTCGAGGTGGCACTCCAGCACCCCAAGGTGACGATGATCGCCAATGCGCTGGGCACGCCACCGGCCGAGATGATCAAGCACATCCATGCCGAAGGGCGCAAAGTCGCCGCCCTGTGCGGCTCCCCGTCACAGGCCCGCAAGCATGCCGACGCGGGCGTCGACATCATCATCGCCCAGGGCGGCGAGGCCGGTGGGCACTGCGGCGAGGTCGGCTCGATCGTGCTGTGGCCCCAGGTCGTCAAGGAGGTCGCCCCGGTGCCGGTGCTGGCGGCCGGCGGTATCGGCAGTGGCCAGCAGATCGCCGCGGCGCTGGCGCTCGGTGCCCAGGGGGCGTGGACGGGTTCACAGTGGCTGATGGTCGAGGAAGCCTCGAACACCCCCGTTCAGCAAGCCGCGTACGCGAAGGCGAGCAGCCGTGACACCGTGCGTAGCCGTTCGTTCACCGGCAAGCCGGCCCGCATGCTGCGCAACGACTGGACCGAGGCCTGGGAGCAGCCCGACAACCCCAAGCCGCTGGGTATGCCGCTGCAGTACATGGTCTCCGGCATGGCGGTGCGCGCGACGAACAAATACCCGAACGAGACCGTCGACGTCGCGTTCAATCCCGTCGGCCAGGTGGTCGGTCAGTTCAGCAAGGTGGAGAAGACGTCTGCCGTGATCGAGCGCTGGGTGCAGGAGTACCTCGAGGCGACCGCCCGGCTCGACGAACTCAACGCCGCCGCGGCCGTCTGACGCGGCCCTGGCCAGCCCGTCTCAGTCGAGGTCGTCGTCGTCCCCGCCGGTGAACACCTCTTTCACCCGGTCGACCGCGTGGGTACCGATCTCGATGGAGTTTTGCACGATGCCGCTGGCGCCGCCGGCGATGTCGCCGCGGATGATGTCGCTTGCGTTTTCGACGATGTCCGACGCCTTTTCCACGGCATTGGTCGCGATGTCACGGACCGCGTCGACGGCATCTTTAGGATTGAAGCCCATCGGAGTCTCCTATTCATTGGCGAACGCTTGATACGACTGTAGACCCGGCGAAGCCGTCCAACCGGAGTCGCCGGGTCAGTAGTCGACCAGGGTTCGCCAGTAGTCTTCCGGTATCTCCGCGCCAGAGCGCAGTACCCGCGCCAGGCCCGCGGCCATAGCGATTCCGAGCAGGCCGAGCCAAAGTCCGGCCAGCCCTATGACCCACCACAACACGGTGGTCACCGCCGGCCATGGCGAGAGGACGGCAAGCACTGGTGCGAAGAAGAAGCCGGCCCCGATGTACCACGCCGACCCGGCACGGTCAGACGCCAGCACGAAACGCAACCACCGCGGTACCGGTGATTCCGCAGGCTGGCGGTCGCGCGTCATGGCTCAGGCGGGAAGAATCCTGCCCCCGTGAACCAGCCCTCCTGCCACCCCTGAGCTCCCAGGCAGAGCATCGGCAGGCCGGCCGGCGATTGGGCCGCTGCTTGCGGCTTCGGGCACGGCGCACCGATCTGCTGAACGCCGTACAGGGGGTAGGAGATGACCCAGTAGCCGGTGTCGGCCGCCGGGAATTGGTTGGGTGGCGGGAAATGGCAGGCCTCGGCCTGACCGCTGGGGCCACGCCCGAAGATGAAGCGTTCGTAGTTGTCGCAGGGGGCGCCGAGCGAGGCGTCGTAGTTCATCCCCGGTACATCCCCCGGCCAGCGGCCGTTGTCGGCGCCGGCGACGGGCGCTGCAGCGATTGCGGCCCCCGCGACCGCTGCGGCTGCGAGCATTTCGCGAATCATGTTCCACCCCTCTACGGCACCGGCGAGTTTCACCAAAGCATAACGATTGTGGCATGGCCCACAAGGCCATTATCGTCTTTGCCGGATCCATCGACTAGCCGTTGCCGGACATGCTGTCTTGCTGCGCGTTTGCGGGAAGGGTGTACCCGATGACGGTCGAGTTTCGCCTACTCGGCGACGTCGAAGCGCGCGTTGGTGAGCAGCGGCTCGACATCGGCCATGCGCGCCGCCGCTGTGTGTTGGTTGCGTTGCTGATCGATGTGAACCATGCCGTTTCGCCGGAGCAGTTGGTCGATCGGGTGTGGTCGGATCGACCGCCGCGGCGCGCGCGGAACTCGTTGGCGGGCTACGTGTCTCGGCTGCGAACCCTGCTTGCCGCCGCCGAGGGCGTGGTGATTTCGCGTGGGCCGGCCGGATACATGCTCAGCACCGATGCGCGGTCGGTGGATCTGCATCGGTTCCGGCATCTGGCAGCTCAAGCGCGCACGACCGCGGATCCGGTGCAGGCCGCGGCATTGTTCGAACGCGCGCTCGCCGAGTGGTCCGGTGAACCGTTTATGTTCCTGGATACCCCGTGGGTCAACGAAGTTCGCAGCGGCGTACAGGCCGAACGCTTCGCAGTCGAACTGGACCGCAACGATGCTGCCCTGCGCGCCGGACGCCACGCCGATTTGCTCGCGGACCTCATCGCGGGGATGTCCACGCACCCGCTGGACGAGCGGTTGGCCGCCCAGTTGATGCTGGCCCAGTATCGCTGTGGCCGGCAGGCTGATGCGCTGGACACCTACCGCCAGACGCGGACGCGGCTGATCGAGCAACTCGGCGTCGAACCCGGCCAGTTGCTCAGCCAGGTGCATCAACGGATCCTCGCCGGCGAGGCCGACAGCGACCAGGCCGTGCGGCGCGGCGGACCCGCAGCCGACGCCGGGTCAGCGCCTGTGCACACCGGCGATAAGCACCAGTTGGCAGTGCTGCGCCGAACTACCAGCTTCGTCGGCCATGAAGACGAGTTGGCGCGCAGCGTTGCCGCGTTGCGGATGGGGCCGCTGGTGACGCTGACCGGTGTCGGTGGTGTGGGCAAGACACGCCTGGCCTTCGAGGTCGCGCGGCGTGAACACGATCGCTTCGCCGACGGCGTGTGGGTGTGCGAATTGGGGCCGGTCGAGCGCGGTGACGCCGTGGGACACACTGTGGCCGCGGCCTTTCGGCTGCAACAGCACCGCGGCCTGGATATCGAAGAGTCGGTGATCGAGTATCTGCGGTCCCGTGAGGTTCTGCTGGTGGTCGACAACTGCGAGCATGTGCTGGAGGCGGCCGCTGACCTGGTGGAGCGGATCGTGCAGCAGTGTCCGGGAGTTTCGGTGCTGGCGACCAGCAGACAGCCGCTCAGTGTCGAGGGTGAACACATGGTCGTCATCGAGCCGCTGCCAGTGCACGACGCGACGCGGCTGTTCGCCGATCGGGCCCAGGCCGGCCGGCCGGACTTCAATTTCGATGTGCAGCCCATCGATGCGGTGGCTGAGATTTGCCGGCGGGTTGATTGTCTGCCGTTGGGCGTGGAGTTGGCGGCCGCGCGGATGCGGGTGATGAGTGCCCCTGATGTGGTTCGTCGGCTGGACCGGTTGGGTTTTCTGCGGGGTGCGGTGCGCGGAGCGCCGGCCCGCCAGCAAAGCTTGGCCGCGACGATCGATTGGTCATATCGGCTGTTGGTCGAACCCGAGCAGGCGTTGTTCGCCCGGCTTTCGGTGTTCGCGGGTTCCTTCGACCTCGACTCGGCCCACGCGGTCTGCGGGCCTGAGGGGTCGCGCGAGGACGACACGCTCGACCTGCTTGCCGGTCTGGTCGACAAGTCGATGGTGGTGGTGCGCAATATCACCGACCGCACGCGCTATTCCGTTCTGGAAACGCTGCGTGCCTACGGTCGGGAACGCCTGCGGGAGCAAGGGATTGACAACCAGTTGGCCAAGCGCCACGCGCTCTACTTCACCGAGCTCGCCGAGCAGACCGGGGCCGGTTTGCACACCGCACAGGAGCGTGACTGGGTCGAGCGGATGCTGCCTGATTACGACAACCTGCGGGTCGCGTTCGAGCGGGCGATGTCCGACAACGAGCTCGAAATGGGTATGCGGCTGGTTGCGTCGGTTGCCGAACTTGTCGGCCTGCGCATCGGTTTCGAGGTAGCAGAATGGGCCGAGCGCCTCATCGCTGTGGCAGATCCTGCCCATCCTTTGTTCGTCGCCGTGGTAGGCACGGCTGCCCGCGGTGCATGGAACGGTGGGAACCCGTCGCGCGCGCGTGCGTTGGCTGACCTGGTCAACGGGCGGATTCCAGACCGTGGCGCTGCGCGCATCGCCTACCCCGCTGACGTGCAGGCCGACATGGCCCTGTTCAGCGACGACCCCTATGCCGCTTGGGTGCACTGGGATAGCGAGGCGCTGCGCGCCCGCCGCGAGGACGACCCAATCCGTCTGGTGCAGTCGGTTTCCGCGCTGGCGGTCGGTCAGGCTGCACTGGGTGACCCCGATGCCGCCTTGGCCGTCACCGAGGAGTCGGTGGCGATCGCTGACAGCACGGGCAACCCGACGGCGCAGTCGATGGCCTATTTTTCGCTGGGATACCTGCTGAAGAAGTCAGCACCCGAGCGCGCGCTCTTCCTGTTCGACGAGGCAGCGCGATTGGCTGGGGATGTGCAGAATCGTTGGTGGTTCGGCATCGCGTTGATGGAAGGCGCCGCCACGCGTGCCGTGCACGGCGATCCCGCGGAAGCGGCGCGCATGTTCATCGACGTGCTCGACCACTGGGAGCGGGTCGGCGACTGGGTCGAGCAGTGGGTCACACTGCGTTACATCACCCGATTCCTGGCCCGGCTCGGAGCCGAGGAGGACGCGCTGTTTCTGCACCGCATGGTCGTCGACGCCGGAAAGCGTCCGCCGCTGCGCCCCGAGCAATTGGGCGCCCTCGCCGATCGTTTGGGCACTGAGGTTTTCGTGACGTACCGCGAAACGAAGCTCGCCCCCGCGGCAACCGTCGCCCGCGCGCGTTCCTGCCTGCAACGGTATGCCGAACACCCCGCCGTTCCGGTGGTGTGACGACGACTGGTCGTCCTGGTAAGCCTCCCGACCAGGGCATTCAATAATTGGTCAAAGAGTTGTGAACGCTCATCGCGCACTGTGGTCGCATCAGTGAACGAGCTGAACGCGGCGCGTGGTTGTGAAGGAGCGTCGATCGATGGGTACCCAACTGTGCGATCCGGATTCGGTGATGGATGCCGCGGAAAGCCTTGCGGGACAAGGTGGATTGGAGGCATTGACGCTTCGTGCGGTCACCGCGATAACCGGCGCATCGATGGCCGCGATCTACCAAATGTATGGCTGCCGCGAGTGTCTGATCGGGCAAGCCTGGCTGCGCGCAGCGCGGCGCTTTCTCGGACTGCTCAGCACGTTGGTAGACGAGGCGCAGGCCTGCGGCACTCCACTTGACGAGGTGTTCGCGGCGTGCCGCAATCCGGGGAATCGTCGAGGTCGGCCCGCCACCGGTCGATCCGTGACCCACAAATGCGCGTCGACCTGCGCATTTCAGCATTATCCATGCTTTATGCATGGCTTGCCCGGCACAGTAACTCGCGTCCATCACCGACATGCCGAACTGCGCGATGCGGCGGGCCGCATCGCTGGGAAGAAGGAGCGTCAACATATGTCGAGTTCTCAGCGCTGGGATGCGGACCCGGTTATCGACGTCGCACTGGATGTCACTGAAAATCTTGTCAGCCGTGCCGGACTCGACGCCGTGACGATTCGCGCGGTTGCCAGGCTCACCGGTCTTTGCACGGCTGAGATCTACCAAATGTATGGGTCGCGAGAAGGCCTGATCGGTCAGACTTGGCTGCGTGCCGCGCGACGCTTCGCCGGTTTGCTGACCTCGTTGATCGAGCGGGCGCACGCCGATGGCACACCGCTCGATGAGGTGCTGGCCGCCGCGGAGACCTCGCTTGTGTATCCCACGCGCTACCCCCAATCGGGTGCGCTGCTGCTACTCGTCAGCCGAGAAGAGTTGCTCGGCTTGGCGATACCTGACGCAATCACCGCACAGCTGCGCGAGGTGGACGAGCAATTCAGCGCGGCGATCACGCGCCTAGCGCTGGGAATGTGGGACCGCACCGACGCTCACGCGCTCGACCTTATTTCAGTGTGCGTGATCGACCTTCCCAAGCGCATCCTCGCCAGAGGCACCCGGTACAGCAACAGCCTCTTGCGGGCATACCTGTGTGCCGCCGTCCGGGGAGTGATGCAGGCCGGCCCGCCCCCGTTGGAGCCCGGGTTCAGCGCCGATCTGAGCTGGTCGCCGCTGCACCGCGGCGAGCCTGTCGTGCTCGCCGGCTGGGTCAACACCGGCTAGGTAGCCGAACCAGCCGAACCGCAGCCGAACCAGCCGACCGGCCGACCGGCCGGTAGGCACAGATGAGGACGCCGCTGCCGGTCACAGTCGAGGAGTCTTCCGGTGCGCCCGGGCCTGGAGCACCCCAGCCAGACCCATGGACCTCACAACGAGTCCGAGCACCTTTTCGCTAAGCGGTGCTCTCCCGGTCTAGACCGCCGACATGCCCAAACTCATCGGTGTCGCCGCAATCCTTCCCAACTTCGGTGTAGCAATGGATTATTGGCACCAGACAACCACGAGACATCGCCGTATCGAGGAGTAGGCCTGTGACCGCCGCGGAATCCAAGACCACGCCGACGCCCAATCTGCCTCCCGGGTTCGATTTCACCGACCCAGATATCTATGCCGAGCGGTTACCAGTAAAAGAGCTGGCCGAAATGCGCCGAACCGCACCGATCTGGTGGAACGAGCAGCCGCTCGGCGTCGGCGGATTCGATGACGGCGGTTTTTGGGTGGTGTCCAAGCACAAGGACGTCAAAGAGATCTCGCTGCGCAGCGATGTCTTCTCCAGCCTGCAGAAGACGGCCTTGCCAAGGTATAAAGACGGCACGGTCGGCGAACAGATCGAGCGGGGCAAGTTCGTCCTGCTCAACATGGATGCCCCGCAGCACACCCACCTGCGCAAGATCATCTCCCGGGGCTTCACCCCCCGCGCCGTCGAGCGCCTGCGCGAGGATCTCAACGAGCGCGCGCGGCACATCGTCGAGATCGCCGCCGCCCAGGGCACCGGCGACTTCGTTGAACAGGTGTCGTGCGAACTGCCGCTACAAGCCATCGCCGGCCTGCTCGGGGTGCCGCAGGAGGACCGGATGAAGCTATTCCACTGGTCCAACGAAATGGTGGGTGACCAAGATCCGGAGTTCGCCACCAACGACGCCATGAACGCCTCGGTCGAGCTGATCATGTATGCCATGCAGATGGCGGCGGATCGGGCTAAAAACCCCGGCGAAGACATCGTCACCAAACTGGTCCAGGCCGACATCGACGGGCACAAACTCTCCGAGGACGAATTCGGCTTCTTCGTCATTCTGTTGGCCGTCGCGGGCAACGAGACCACCCGCAACTCCATCACCCAGGGCATGATGGCCTTCACCGAGTTCCCCGATCAGTGGGAGCTGTACAAGAGGGAGCGCCCGGCCACCACCGCCGACGAGATCGTCCGGTGGGCCACTCCGGTCACCTCGTTCCAGCGCACGGCGTTAGAGGACTACGAATTGTCCGGCGTGCAGATCAAGAAGGGGCAACGAGTGGTGATGGTGTACCGCTCGGCCAATTTCGACGAGGAAGTGTTCGACGATCCATTTACCTTCAACATCCTGCGAAACCCAAACCCGCACGTGGGATTTGGCGGTACCGGCGCGCACTACTGCATTGGCGCCAACCTGGCGCGGATGACCATCGACTTGATGTTCAATGCGATCGCCGACGCCATGCCCGATCTGGAATCGGTGGGAAAGCCCGAGCGGCTGCGCTCGGGGTGGCTCAACGGAATCAAACACTGGCAGGTGGACTACCACAGCAACGGGGGCGGCAATTGCCCTGTGGCGCACTAGGATACCCATGGCCACGCACCGCGCTGCCCAAATCCAGTCACCGGGCGCATCGCTAGAGGTCGTTGACGCCGAAACCACTGCACCCGGTCGCGACTGGGTGCGGGTATCGGTCTCGGCGTGTGGCGTATGCGGCACCGACCGTGCCTTCGTCAACGGCGGCTTTCCAGACATCCCGTGGCCCTTGACCCTGGGGCACGAAATCGCCGGCACCATAGCCGAACTCGGCGCCGGTGTCGTCGGCTTCGCCGTCGGCGACCGAGTGGCGATCGGCTGGTTCGGCGGACACTGCAACCAGTGCATCCCGTGCCGCAAGGGCGATTTCATTCACTGCGCGAACATGCGAGTGCCGAGCTGGCACTACCCCGGCGGGTATTCGGAATCGGTGACGGTGCCGGCCAACGCGTTGGCGCGGATACCGTCCGAGCTTTCCTTCGTCGAAGCCGCCCCGATGGGCTGTGCGGGGGTGACGACGTACAACGCGCTGCGCCACACCGCTGCCCTGCCCGGCGACCGGGTCGCTGTCCTGGGCGTCGGCGGTCTCGGGCACCTGGCCGTGCAATTCTCCCGCGCGATGGGCTTTGAGACCATTGCGATTGCGCGCGGTGCCGCCAAGGCCGAGGACGCGCGCCAGCTCGGTGCCCATCACTACATCGACTCCACCAATGAGGATGTCGGAGCAGCCATGCAGGCACTCGGTGGAGCAGCCGTCGTATTGGCGACTGCCGGCAATTCCCAAGCCATGGCAGAAACGGTGAGCGGGCTGGCGCCCCGCGGCGAACTCATCGTCGTCGGTGTCACCGCCGAACCACTGCCGATCAGCCCCGCGCAACTGATCGGGCCGGGCCTCACGGTCACCGGCCACCCTTCCGGCACCGCCCGCGACGTCGAGGAGACGATGCATTTCGCGGTCCTGTCGGGGGTGCGGGCCTGGAGCCAGCAGCGACCGCTGTCGGAGGCGGCCGACGGGTACGCGGACATGGAGCACGCGCGCTCGCGCTACCGCACGGTTCTCACCGTGTGACCCGGACCGGGGTCGAATAAGGTCGTTGCGTGGGCGACGTATGGACCCTGGATTCAACAGCTGGTGAGTTGCTGCTACACACCGGTGTTGCGGGCCGGGCCGCGAGCATGGGCCATCGGCTCACGATTGCGATGACCCGGTGGCGCGCCACGGTGCGGTGGGCGGGCGCAGAACCGATCGCCGCAGAGCTTGCGGTCGAGGTGAATTCGCTGGAAGTGCTACGCGGCGAGGGCGGCATCAAAGGCTTATCCGGGCCCGAGAAGGGCCTGGTTCGGGCAAATGCGCTGAGGTCGCTCGACGCGGGCCGCTATCCCGATATCCGTTTCGTCGCTGCGGCCATTGACAAGGCGGCCGACGGTTACCGCCTGTCCGGAACGCTGCATATCCGTGCGGCCTCGCGTGAGCACGTAATCGATTTGCGCACAGATGATGTCGGCGACTCCTGGCGGATGACGGCGCAATCAACGGTCAAGCAGTCCGATTACGGTGTCAAGCCCTACTCGCTGATGATGGGGTCCCTTCGGGTCACCGACGATGTGGACGTGTCCTTCACCGCGGTTCACGTCAAGGACAATTGATCCAATGCTGTTGCCACGTAATTGAATAGACGCAGATAGCTGGTTAAGGAGCGCCGATGGTGCAATCCGAGCTTTATCCGGTCCGGGTCCGCGGTGATCTCGATCCCGGGTTGTCGCGCTGGCAGTGGCTGGTCAAGTGGATTTTGGCGGTGCCCCATTACCTCGTGCTGATTTTCCTGCACGTCGCGGCTGTGGTGATCACGGTGGTCGCATTCTTTGCGATCCTGGTCACCGGCAGGTATCCGCGGGCGCTTTTCGAGTTCAATGTCGGAGTGCTGCGCTGGCGTTGGCGCGTCGGCTTTTACGCGTTCTCGGCGCTGGGGACGGATCGATACCCGCCGTTCAGTCTGCGTCCGAAGGCCGATTATCCCGCCGACTTGACGGTCGACTATCCGCAGCGCCTGCATCGGGGCCTGGTGCTGATCAAGTGGTGGCTACTGGTGCTTCCCCACTACCTGATTCTGGCCGTCTTCTTCTCCGGCGGATGGCGGGTTTTCATGGTGCACCGCCACGAGTGGGTGGGCCTGCGGCTGCCGTCATTGCTGGCGGTGCTGGTGCTCGCGGCGGTGGTGGGACTGTTATTCACCGGTCGCTATCCCCGCGGTCTGTATGACCTGGTGCTCGGAATCAATCGGTGGGGTTTCCGGGTGCGCGCCTATGCCGCGCTGCTGTGCGACGAGTATCCGCCGTTTCGGCTCGACATGGGGCCTCGCGAACCTGAGCCCACACCGGCAGCCCAAACCGACCCGTGACATCTACTCCGGCGGGCGGGTCCCGGTGTCCCCGTAGGTGCCGGGGATGTGCTCGAGCACTCTGGTCAAGATCAGGCCGTTGGTCGGATCCGTGCGCGGGACCAAGCCGCTGGGCTGATCCTCCGGCGCGGATTCGGTGAGCTGTTCGCCGGCCGTCAGGCGGATGGGCTCCTGCTGTGCCGGGGCTGGGGCCTGAGCTGGTGCCGGGGCCTGCGCCTGGGGGTGGGAGACGGCCG
>NZ_MVHE01000081.1 GCF_002086155.1 Mycobacterium angelicum
GTGCCCCGCCGGTCCCGCCAGCGCCCCCTGCCCCACCGATCACGATGTTGCTGTCCAGCCCAAACCCGCCTTGCCCGCCAGTGCCGCCGGCTCCGAACAGTCCGCCGGCTCCGCCTACCCCACCTGCTCCGGCGGTCACCGCATTCGTGCCTCCGACGCCATTTGCGCCGCCTCCGGACCCGCCGGTTCCGCCGTTGCCCAAGAGCCAGCCGCCGGTCCCACCCGCGCCGCCGGTCCCGATCAAGCCGGCATCTCCGCCCCGTCCACCTGTTTGCCCCGCCGCGCCCGCCCCGCCGGCTCCGCCGTTACCCAGCAACCATCCGCCTGGGGAGCCATTTGCCCCGGTACCGTCGGCGCCGTTGGCGCCATTACCGATCAACGGGCGTCCAGTTGTTGCCAGGATCGGTGCGTTGATGACGTCAAGCAGCACCTGCAATGGCGATGCATTGGACGCTTCGGCGGACGCGTATGCCACTTCGCTAGCCGTCAAAGCCCGCACAAACTCGTCGTGGAAAGCCGCCGCTTGAGCGCTAAGCAGCTGAAATTCGTTGCCATGAGCGGAAAACAGCGCTGAAATAGCCGCGGACACCTCATCCTCTGCCGCGGCCAGCACCATCGTCGTCGGGCCCGCCGCCGCCGCAGTCGCCCCACTCAACGCGGACCCGAAGCGGCCCGCCTCGGTAGCCGCAGACGCCAGTAGCTCCGGTACCACCGCCACAAACGACATGCCAACACTCCCTGACTCGCCTTGACCGACCAAATTAGCTCGCTCATTTGGCAAACAAAATACAGGAAGTCTCGTACGGCAACTAGTCAATTGGATTGTTTGCTATACGGCGCCATAACGCCCAAAGTCGTTGAAAACAGCGGTAAATCAGCCGGCCAGATAGCGACGCAGCATCCCCACCGCAGCGGTGATCTGCCGCACCGGTACCCGCTCGTCGCGCCGGTGCGCCAAGTTGGGATCACCCGGGCCGTAGTTGACCGCCGGAATGCCAAGGGCCGCAAAGCGTGACACGTCGGTCCAGCCGTACTTGGCCCGGACCTGCTCACCGGCGGCCTTGACCAGGGCCTTGGCGGCGGGCTCGGACAGCCCGGGCAGCGCGCCGGCCGCGGCGTCGGTCTGCTCGAGCCGCACGTCGAGCCCATCGAAAACGTCTTGGACGTGCTGCAGCGCCTGCGCCGCGGAGCGATCGGGGGCAAAGCGGTAGTTGACGGTGACCGAAGCCGCGTCGGGAATCACGTTGCCGGCCACACCACCGTCGACGCGGACCGCCGACAGGCCCTCACGGTAGGTACATCCGTCGATGTCGACGCTGCGCGCCTGATACCCGGCCAGTCTGTCCAGTACCGCGCCCAGTTTGTGAATTGCGTTGTCCCCCAGCCAGGAACGCGCGGAATGCGCACGCGTACCGGTCGCGCTGACGACCACCCGCAGCGTGCCCTGGCAGCCGGCCTCGATCCAGCCGCCGGTGGGCTCGCCCAGAATCGCCACGTCGGCCGACAGCCAGTCCGGCAGCTCGCGCTCGAGGCGGCCCAAACCGTTTGCGGCCGAATCGATTTCCTCACAGTCGTAGAACACCAGGGTCAGGTCGTGTGCCGGCTCGGCCACCGTGGCGGCCAGATGCAAAAAGACGGCATCACCGGATTTCATGTCCGCGGTGCCACAGCCGTGCAGCTCTCCGTCGACCAGCCGGCTGGGCAGATTGCCGGCCGCCGGCACGGTGTCCAGGTGGCCGGCCAGCAGCACCCGCGACGGCCGCCCCAGCGCGGTGCGCGCCAGCACCGCGTTGCCGTTGCGCACGATCTCGAAGCCGGAGGTCTGCGCCCGCAAGGCGGCTTCCACCTCGTCGGCGATGCGCTCCTCGTTCCGCGACTCGCTGGGAATATCGACCAGCGCCGCGGTCAACGCCACGGGATCCCCGCACAAGTCCAGCACAGGGCCAGCCTAACGAGGCGGGCAGCGGCCGAAGTAACCTTGTCGACCGTGACTGGAGCTGCAGGCATTGGACTGGCGACGCTGGCTTCCGACGGATCGGTCCTCGACACCTGGTTTCCCGCACCGGAACTGACCGAATCGGGCACCAGCGCCACCTCCCGGCTGGCCCTGTCCGACGTTCCGGCGGAGCTGGCCTCGCTGGTCGGCCGCGACGACGACCGCAATACCGAGACCATCGCGGTGCGCACGGTGATCGGCTCACTGGACGATGTCGCCGCCGACGCGCACGACGCCTACCTGCGGTTACATCTGCTCTCGCACCGGTTGGTGGCGCCGCACGGACTCAACGCCGGCGGCCTGTTCGGGGTGTTGACCAATGTGGTGTGGACCAACCGCGGCCCCTGTGCGATTGAGGGCTTCGAAGCCGTCCGGGCCCGGTTGCGCCGCCACGGAACGGTGACGGTGTACGGCGTCGACAAGTTCCCGCGCATGGTCGACTACGTCCTGCCCTCCGGAGTGCGCATCGCCGATGCGGACCGGGTGCGCCTCGGTGCCCACCTGGCACCGGGCACCACCGTGATGCACGAGGGCTTCGTCAACTACAACGCCGGCACGCTGGGCGCATCGATGGTGGAGGGCCGCATCTCGGCCGGCGTGGTGGTGGGCGACGGCTCCGATGTCGGCGGCGGCGCCTCGATCATGGGCACGCTGTCCGGCGGTGGGACCGAGATCATTTCGATCGGCAAGCGGTGCCTGCTGGGCGCCAACGCCGGTCTGGGCATCTCGCTGGGAGACGACTGCGTGGTGGAGGCGGGGCTTTATGTCACCGCCGGCACGAAGGTCGCCATGCCCGACGGCAGTTCGGTCAAGGCGCGCGACCTGTCCGGTCAAAGCAACGTGCTGTTTCGCCGCAACTCCGTGAGCGGCGCGGTCGAGGTGGTGGCCCGCGACGGTCAGGGCATCGAGCTCAACGCTGATCTGCACGCCAATTAGCTTGCGGCAAGCTCTTTTCCGGCCGTTTCGGGCAGTAGGTAGGTGCACACCAGACTGGTCACCACGAAGGCGGCCAGCATGACGCCGATCGCCCAGCTGCCGTAGCTCGCCACGAGCGTGCCGGCCAGCAACGGTGGGATGGCGCCGCCGACGATGCCGGCCAGATTCACCGCAAGTGCGGTGCCGGTGTAGCGGTAGCGAGTCGCGAACAGTTCGGGCATATACGCCGGTGTCGGGCCGTAGCCGAACGAGGCGATGGCATAGATGCCGACGATAGCCAACGCGAACAGCGCGGGACTGCGCGAATCGATCAGCGGCATCACCACAAGCGCCCACGGCAAGGCCGCCGTCCAGGCGATCAGCATGATGCGACGGCGGCCCACCTGATCGCTGAGACCGGCCGCCACCGCACCGAACACCACGCACACCAGCCCGGCCAGCACACCGTCGAACAAGATCAGCGTCCGCGAATAACCCAGGTGCGTGTGGGCGTACGTCATCAGGTAGGTGCTCGCCAGGTACACGAAACTGAAGCAGGTGAGCGAACTGCCGGCGGCCAGCAATATCTCACGCCGCTGCCGGACGAACGCTTGGATCATCGGCACCTTGGCGGTGTGGTCCGCTTCGGCGAACACCGGCGTCTCGTCGATGTTGAGTCGCACATACAGCGCGATGAAGATCAGCACGGTGCTGATCAAGAAGGGAACGCGCCATCCCCACTGCATGAACGCGGGGCTGTGTTCGCCGATGGTGTAGTTCACGATGAGAAAGGTCAGGCTGGTCAAGATCAGTGCGACGCCTCCCCCGAGCAGGGTGAACATCCCGAACAGGCCGCGCTTGGCGGCGGGCGCGGACTCCGCGCTCAACAACGCCGACCCGGCCCATTGCCCGCCCAGGGCAAATCCCTGCAACAGCCGCAGCAGGGTCAGGACCAATGGGGCCGCCGACCCGATGGTGGCCGCGCTGGGGACCACTCCCACCATCGCGGTGGCCGCGGCCATGATCAGCAGCGTGACGACCAGAATCCGCTTGCGGCCCAGGCGATCGCCGAAGTATCCGAACACAGCCGCGCCCAGCGGCCGGGACACGAACGCGGCGGCGAAGGTTCCCATCGCCGCCACCGTGGCCACCGTCGGACTCAGATGCGGGAAGAACACGGTGGGAAACACCAGCGCTGCCGCAGTGCCGTAGATGAGGAAGTCGTAGAACTCGATGGTCGAGCCAACCAGGCAGGCCGTTGCCACCCGCTTCATCGGTGTGACCGGCGCGCCAGGGCTAATCGTGTCGACACCTGTCACGACAAAACACGATATCCAGCCCTGCTGTGGCCTCACCCAGGGAAGATGCTGCGAACCGCCTGTGCGTTTTCAGCGAGTTAGTCAACCATAGTTGACGCTATGCGACCCGCGGCTTAACTTCAAATTGTCAACTACACATGACAAATTGGTGAGGGCGTCGACACCACCGTCTCCGCTGCCGAGCGCACCTGCACTGACTCGAAGGGAGTTCGAAATGCCTAAGATTCGCACCTTGTCCGCGGGCGTTCTGTGCGCCGCCGGTATCTCGCTCGCCGCAGCCGTGGCCGGACCCGCGGTAGCGTCGGCCGCCCCGGCGCAGCCCTTTGCCGGCCCGGGGCACCCTGTTGCGGGGCCGGGCGCTGGGGCTGGCGCTGGCGCTGGGGCCATGCATGCGGCCGGCGCTCCGATGCACCCGGTTCCGCCCGCCGATCACCCGATCTACCACTACACCGATGACCTGACACACCCGGTTTGGTCCGTCACCCACCCCTTCTGGGCTCTGGTTCCGTGATACGGCCACCTTCAGGTCGCGAGCGCGTCGTCGCTGCGCGCGCTCGCGACCTCTCTATTTCTCAGGCCGTATATCACGGCTCTGACAGCAACTGCACACTCGAAGTGAAGAGTTCACACTCGAAGCCAAGCGTTCACACTCGACGGTAAACCGAATTGGTTGTGTGCCTGTGGCTTTGAGTGGGTATTCATGGCGCGCGACCGGCGGTTTGGGCGCCTTCGCTACACACTCGAAGTCAGGACTCCGACAGCAACTGCTTCTTGAGCACTTTGCCCAGCGCGTTGCGCGGCAGCCCACTCACGAGGCGTACTTCGCGGGGCCGCTTGTGTACCGAAAGCTGTTGTGCCACATATTGAATCAAGTCATCAGGATTGGCCGACCCGACTACGTAGGCAACGATCCGCTGGCCCAGATCCTCGTCGGGCACTCCGACGACGGCCGCCTCCTGCACATCGGGGTGGCCGAGCAGCACCGTCTCGATTTCGCCCGCACCGATGCGATATCCGCCTGACTTGATCAGGTCCACGGACTCGCGACCCACGATGCGGTGCATGCCGCCACCGTCGATAACCGCCACATCACCGGTGCGATACCAGCCGTCGGCGTCGAATACCTCGGCGGTGGCTTCCGGCCGATTCAGGTAGCCGTCGAACAACGTGGCGCCGCGAATCTGAAGTCTGCCAACGGTTTCCCCGTCCTGCGGGACCGGCCGGCCCTCCTCGTCGACCAGCCGGGTCTGCACGCCGGTCAGCGGCAAGCCCACCCAGCCCGGACGGCGCTCGCCGTCGGCCCGCGTCGATATGGTGATCAGACATTCCGAGGCGCCATAGCGCTCGATGGGCCGGTGGCCGGTGAGCTGCTCCAGTCGGTCGAACACCGGAACCGGCAGCGCCGCACTGCCCGAAACCAGCAGCCGCGCCGAGCGCAGCTCCTCGGCAGCGGCTTGATCGGCCACCACTCGCGACCACACCGTGGGTACCCCGAAGTACAACGTGCCCTGCGCTCCTGCGTAACCGGCCGGTGTCGGTTTTCCGGTGTGCACAAAGCGATTTCCCATGCGCAGCGAGCCGAGCAGACCCAGCACCAGACCGTGGATGTGATACAGCGGCAAGCCGTGCACCAGCACGTCGTCGGCCGTCCACTGCCAGGCGTCGGCCAGCGCATCGAGGTCGGCGGCGATCGCGCGCCGGCTCACCTGCACGCCTTTGGGTGGACCGGTGGTGCCCGAGGTGTAGACCACCATCGCGACGGCGTCCGGTGACGGCTCGCCGTAGCGGTGCCAGGACCGCGCGTGCAGCCGCACCGGGATGTGCGGCAGCCCTTCGGGCTCGTCGGGCATCGGTCCCAGCCAGGCCTGGGCGCCGGAGTCGGTGAGCATGTGCCGGCGTTCGGCCACTCCGACATCGGCGGGTACCGGGACGACGGGCACGCCGGCGATCAGGCAGCCGGTAATCGCCAGCACCGTCGAGGCGGTCGGCGTGGCCAACACCGCGACGCGCTGGGCACCGGCGACCCGTTCGGCGACCGAGGTCGCCGCACCGAGCAGGTCGCTGCGGCTCAGCACGGCGCCGTCGATGCGCACCGCGTCGGGAATGTCGTGGGCGTTGACGAGTGACGGGTTCAGCGAGGCCAGCAGCACGTCAGCGAGGCTACCTAAGCCTTCTGCGGAGCCGGCCGGGGGAACAGCGGCCGCAGCACCGCCGGGGCCCGGAACGGAGTCCAGCTGCCCAGCGGCTGCGCCAGCCGGTCGGCGATGGCCCACACCGCGGCCGGATGGTGCCCGTAGCCGATGTGACTGCTGAGCACGGCGATGTTCTCCGCCCGCTGCGACGGCAGATTTAGGCACGCCTGCCAGGCGACCATGCCGTCGTAGGGCGAGTAGATCGAGGTAGCCGGCACCGCCAGCGGCTCGGCCTCCAAGTGCACCGGCAACACGGGTGCTTCGACGTGCAGATGTGCGTAGCGCCTGAAGCTGGGCCCGGCGTGGGTGTGGCTCTGGTCTTCCAGACGAAACGGACTGCCCAGGGTGATCACCTGACGCACCGCCGACGGGTTCCGCCGGGCCAGGGCGCGCGCGAAGATGCCGCCCAAGCTCCAGCCGATCAGGCTGACCGGTGCGTCGTAGCGGGTGTGCAGTTCGTCGAGACGCTCGGCCATCCCGGTCACGGCTTTGGCGGTCGGGCCGATATTGCGGCCCAGTCCCCAGCCGTGCGTCCGGTACCCCAGGCGGCGCAGCAGCCGGCGCAACGTCCAGGTCGAGCCGTCGCCGGCCAACAAGCCGGGTAGCACCAGCACCGGGTGCCCGTCACCGACCGGCAGCGTCCGGCGCAGCGGCAGCGCGGTCATCAGTTGCCCGTACTCGACCACCGCGCGCGGAATGTCGGTGTAGTAGAGGGGCAGCTTGGGTGCCCGGGCCGGGGCGGTCATGGTTCAGCCTTGCTCGTCCCAGATTTTCATCAGCGTTTCCAGGATCTCTTCACCACGCCCCAGCCCGGCCAGATGACTTTCTCCGGGCAGGTGGAACAGCTCGGCGTCGGGCAGTCGCGCCACCACGTGCTCGCCATGCGAGAACGGGATGATGTGGTCGTGGTCGCCGTGCCACCAGCGGATCGGCACTTTCACTTCGTCCAGCCGGAATCCCCAGTCCCTGGCGAAGACGATGACGTCGGCGAACGGGGCGGCCAGCTGCTTGCGACTGCCGTTGAGCAGGTCGTCGAGGAACATCGCCTTGAACTCGGGGCGGGCCAGCAGATGCCGGTCGGCTTGCGGCGAAAGCATGGCGTAGACGTCGAGCGCCGGGGAGGCGACCGGGCGGGCCGCCCGGATCAGCAGGCTGGCACCGACCCGCAGCGGGGCGCCACCCAGCTTGATCAGCGGCGCTACGGCCGAGCCGAGGTCCATCAGACCGCCGCTGATTGCGTCGGGACCGCACGTCGGGGCCACCCCACCCAGCACCCCGGCCGCCACCACCCGGTCGGGCAGGCCGGCGGCGCACGCGAGGGTATAAGGACCGCCGCCGGACAGGCCGACGACCGCCAACTTGTCGATGCCGAGGGTGTCCGCGATGGTCCGCAGGTCGTCGGCGAACGCCGAGATGGTCTCGTACTGATAGGGCGTCGAAGAGCCGATCCCCGGGCGGTCGACGCCGATCAGGCGAATGTTGTGGTGATCGGCGTAGACGCGGGCCTCGGTCGGAATCTGGCGGCGGGCGCCCGGGGTGCCGTGCAGCCAGAACACCGCACGCCCCTGCGGGGCACCGAATTCGGCGAAGCCGATCTGACGGTTTTCGCCGACGGCGATGTTTCCTTCGATCTTGGGTCGGGCGATAGCTACGGCCATGCCGTGCAGCTTTTCATGTGGCGGGGCCCCGGTGCACGCTTTTGATCTGAAGCGCGGCTGCGATCTGGTCGCCGAACGATCTCAGGGCAGCCGGGGTCAGCATCCGTTCGTGCGTGCAGTCGACGGGATATTCGGCGATGTTCCCGGAAACGTATGGGCGCCAACGCTTCTGCAGCGGCACGCTGGTGTCGCCGGGCCGCGCCGAGAAGATGATCATGTCGCCGTCGAACACCTCGGGGACGTGTTGGGCCTGCAGCACCGCGTTGGTGTTGACGTTGCCGATGATGGTCTGCACCAGCTGGCGCGACGGCAGCGCGAACTCCGACCCGTACTGCTGATGAGCCATCTCCAGCACGTCGCTTTCGGTCAGCGGTTCCAAGTCCGGCGCGTCGAGCGCGGTCGGGTCCAGCACGATGAGGCATTCGACCACGCATCCCTGCCGGCACAGCTCCACGGCGACCTGATGCGCGACACCGCCGCCGAAAGACCAGCCGAGCAGGTGATACGGGCCGTCGGGGTGCAGCGTCTGAATGGTCTGGGCGTAGTACTTGGCCAGCTCGCGAATCGATTGTCCAGCGTCGGGGTCTTGCTGCAGGCCGATCACCGGGCAATCCAGATATTCGCCCAGGGCGCGATAGCCCCAACTGATACCGCCCCCGGGCGGCAGGCAGAACAGCGGCACCCCGACCCCGTCCTTGAGTATCTCGACGGGCAGCACTTCGGCCGAGCTGCAGGAGCCGTCCAGCCGCCGGCTCAGGCCCTCGATCGTGGGCGCTTCGAACAAGACACGCACCTTGAGGTCGGTGCCCAGTGTCTTGTTGACGGCGGCGACCAGGCGCATCGACAGCAGCGAATCGCCGCCCAGGTCGAAGAACGACGTGTCGATGCCGACCCGCTCGACGCCGAGTACCTGGGCGTACAGCCCGGCCAGGATCTCCTGCACCGGGGTGGTCGGGGCGTGGTATTCCGCGGTATCGGTGTAGCGCGGTTCCGGCAGTGCGCGGGTGTCGAGCTTGCCGTTGGCGGTCAGCGGCAGCGCGTCGAGCACCAGCACCGCCGCGGGCACCAGGTACGACGGCAGCCGGTCCTTGACCCGGGCGCGCACCTCGGTCGGGTCGACGGGTCCGGTGACGTAGCCGACGAGATGTTTGCCGCCCGGCCCGTCTTCGCGGGCGATGACCACGGCCTGCGTCACACCCGGGTGGTCCGACAGCGCGGCAGCCACCTCGGCGCACTCGACGCGATGCCCGCGAATCTTCACCTGGCTGTCGGCGCGGCCGACGAATTCCAAGTCGCCCCGGGCATTCCAGCGCACCACGTCCCCGGTGCGATACATACGTTCCCCGGGCCGGCCCGCGCCCCCGAACGGGCACGCCACGAACCGCGACGCCGTCATCCCGGGCTGCCCCCGGTATCCGCGCGTCACACCGCCACCGGCGATGTACAACTCCCCCGGCACCCCGGGGGGCACCACACACATGCCCGCGTCGAGCACGTAGACCCGCACATTGTCCAGCGGACCGCCGATCGGTGTCGGATCGTCGGCGCCGTCGCAACTGAAAGCGGTTGCGCACATGGTGGTTTCGGTCGGGCCGTAGCCGTTCAGCACCTCCAGCCGGGGGTGGACGGCACGCAGCCTGCCGACCGTGGCCGGCGACAACACATCGCCACCCACGCAGAGCTGGCGAAGTGACGCCAAGCTTGCGATGGACTCCTGCGCCAGCTGGTCGAGCAGCGCCGGGGTAAGGCATAGCCCGGTCACCCGGTCCGCGGCGACGAGCCGCGCCAACTCGCCCACGTCGCGACTCGCGCTGGTGTCGATGACCAGACAGCCACCGCGCAGCAGCGGAATCCATACTTCGTAGGTGGAGGCGTCGAACGCGATGGACGAGTGCACCAGAACGCGTTCGTGGGCCTCGCCCCACCGCCGATCGGAGGCCAGCTGGACCACGTTGCGGTGCGTGATGGCAACGGCTTTGGGGGTGCCGGTGGATCCGGAGGTGTAGATGATGTGGGCCAGATCGTCGGGATGCGGCCGCATTTCGGCGTGGTCCATGGCATCGTCGGCGTCGGGCTCATCCACGATCAGCCGCGGGATCGTGGTCTCGGGCAGAATGGGCGCGGTCGCCACGTCGGTGATGAGCAGCTGCGGGCCGGCATCGGCGAGCATGTAGGCGATGCGCTGGCTGGGGTAGCTGGAATCGAGGGCCAGGTAGGCCGCCCCGGTGTGGCTGATGGCCAGCAACGTCGTGATCAGCTCGACCCCGCGGGGCAGCGCGACGGCGACGATGGTTTCCGGTCGCGCCCCATGGTTGCGCAACCGCGCGGCCAATAGCTGCACCCGAACGTTCAACTCGGCATAGGTCAGCTTGCGCCGATCATCTTGCATCGCTGGGGCATTCGGCGTGTGTGCTACCTGGGCGGCGAACCTTTCCGGGATGGTCGTCTCGGGGAACCGGGTGTCGGTGTGTGCGGCCAGCAGCAGCTCGCGTTGGGTGGACGTGGTGATCTCGATCGAATCGATACCCCGGCCGGCGTCGGCGGTTACCGAGTCCAGGATGTGCAGGTAGTAGGTCGCGAACGCCTCGACGGTGGGGCGGTCGAACAAGTCGGTGGCGTACTCGATCAGACCGGGCAACGGTTGCGACTGACCGCCGACGGCAGGCATATCGAACATGTGCACCGACAGGTCGAACTTTGCGGTGCCAGTGAACACCGGCATGACCGCGATGCTCAGCCCGGGCAACTCCAGCTGGGGCACCGGATTGTTCTGCAGCACAAAGGAAACCTGGAACAGCGGATGGTGTGCGGTGGAGCGGGCCGGGTTGAGCAGTTCCACCAGCCGTTCGAACGGGGCGTCCTGGTTCTCATAGCCGGCCAGCGCCTTGGTGCGCACCTGGGCCAGCAGCTCGGTGAAGCTGTGGTTGCCCGAGGTGTCGACGCGCAGTACCCAGCTGTTGACGAAGAATCCGATCAGGTCGGCCAGCGCTGCGTCGGTACGTCCGGCGATCGGCCCGCCTATGCAGATGTCGTCGCCGGCGCCGAGTTTGCGCAACAGCACCGCCAATGCGGCCTGCAACACCATGGACACGGTGGTGCCCGTCGCGCGGGCCAGGTTGTCCAGACGTGCGCGCAGCTTCGCGTCCACGTCGAACGGAACCAGCTCGCCCCGGAATGACTGCCGCGCCGGACGGGGCCGGTCGCACGGCAATGCGATCTGTTCGGGGGCCTGCGCCAATTCGGTTTGCCAATAAGTGAATTGGCGCGCCAGAACCGACGCGGGGTCGTCTTCGTCGCCCAGCAGTTGCTGTTGCCAAAGCGTGTAGTCGGCGTACTGCACACCCAGCGGGGCCCAGACCGGAGCCTGGCCGGCACAGCGGGCCGCATAGGCGGTGGCCAGGTTCTCGGTCAGCGGCACCAACGAGGCCCCATCGGCGGCGACATGGTGCAGCACCAGCACCAGCGCGTGCTCGACGTCGGACACGCGAATCAGCTGCACGCGCACCGGGATCTCACTGGCCAGCTCGAAGCGATATTGGGCGGCCCGGTTCACCGCCTCGTCCAGCGACTGCCCGTCTGCCAGCCCGGTGACGGTCAACGGGGCCGTCGCTTCGGGCAGGATCTGCTGGTAGGCGACGCCGTCGATCTCGGTTATCAGCGTGCGCAGGCTTTCGTGCCGGGCCACCACGTCACCGATGGCCGCATCGAGTGCCGTCACGTTCAGCTGTCCGGTCAACCGCAGGGCCAACGGGATGTTGTAGGTGGCCGACGGCCCCTCGTATTGGTGCAGGAACCAGATCCGGGACTGGGCATAGGACAACGGGATTCGTTGCGGACGCGGCTGGGCGACCAGCGCGGCGCGCACGTCGCGACCGCGGTGCGCGTCCAGCCAGGCCGCCAGCTGCGCCACGGTGGGCGCTTCGAAGAGCGCCCGGATCGGCACCTCCGCGTCCAGTTCGGCGCGAATCCGCGCGACCAGCCGGGTCACCGTCAGCGAATGCCCGCCCAGGTCGAAGAATCCGTCGTCGATCCCGACTCGCGTCAGCCCCAGCACCTCGGCGAACAGCCCCGCCAACACCGCCTCCCGGACGTCGCGCGGGCCGTGATACGTCGCGGCGCCGGCGAACTCGGGCGCGGGCAACGCTTTTCGATCGACCTTGCCGTTGACAGTCAGCGGCAGGCAATCCAGCACCATCACCGTCGCGGGCACCATGTACTCGGGCAACCGCTCTGCGACGAACCGGCGCACTTCGCCGCCACGCTGGATCGACGCGGGGTCATTGGCATATCCGGCCATGCCACGCACCTCGGTGGCCGGCAGGTACACCTCCGACAGGGCCGGCCCGGCGCCCGCGGGGGTGAAGATCAGATCAACCAGACCCGGCGTCGGCGACCACGTCACCGCAACCGCGTAACCGGCGCGCTGCGCCAACCGGCGGCACTCGTCGGGCAGCACCGCGCCGTGGACCGAAGCGTCGAGAGCCAACTGGCGAACGGGAACCCGACTCTCGGCCTGCGCCAGCGCTTTTGCCAGCGCCACGTCTCTGCACACCGTGCGGTGCGGCACCCCGGTCACCCGCAAACCGGCCGGGCACTGCCCGTCCAGATACCAGTGCAGCTCGTCCAGGCTGCCCCAGCGCTGCCACGGCTCGGCCGGTAGCTGCGCGCACGAGATGACTGCCGCCGGCTGTTTGTGCAGCACCACCTCGTAGCGGTAATCACTGAGCTCGTTGACCGCACTCATCTGCTTGAGCTGAATGTCCACCGCGCCGATTTCGGCGACCTGCTCGGCCAGCGCGATGAAAAACTCTGGCGACAACAGCAATTCCTGCTCAGCCAGCATTTCCCGACGGACCCGATCGCGCAGCACACCGGTGGTCTCCTCGTCCTGCGCCTGTGCACAGACCACCGACGTGCTGAACGCCGACAGCAGACTCAGATTGCGCACATCGCCGAGGAAGATCGCCCCACCGGGAGCCAGCAGGCGCAACGCCAACGCGATCACATCCAGCAGGTACCCCGCACTGGGGAAGTACTGGATCACCGAATTGAGCACCACCACATCGAAGTAACCCTCCGGCAGTCCGTCGGCCACATCGGCGGGCTGAGCGCTCAACCGCACCCGATCCGCCCACGTCGTGGTGGCCACCTGTGCCTGCAGCCGGGCGATGGTGACCGCCGAAAAGTCGGTGCCCCAATACTGTTCGCACTGCGGCGCCAGCTTGGCCAGTAACAGCCCCGAGCCGACCCCGATTTCCAGCATCCGCTTGGGCCGCAACCCCCGGATTCGTGCGACCGCTGCCGTCCGCCACTCGCGCATCTCGGCCAGCGGAATCGGCTGCTCGGTGTAGCTGCTGTTCCAGCCGCCGAAGTCGTGTCCCAACTCCGCCCGGGTCTGCTCATACAACCCGCCGTAAACCTGCTGCCACTGGCCGACCAGCTCCGCTTCGCGTTCGGGTTCGCGTTCGAGCATCCGTTGGGCATCGAGCACCACGTAGCCCACCAGTTGATCACCGTGCCCGGTGACGACCGTTTGGGCGACCCGGGGATGAGCGGACAGTGCGGCTTCGACTTCGCCGGGCTCGACGCGGAACCCGCGGATGTTGACCTGGTCGTCGGCGCGGCCGACGAATTCCAAGTCGCCCTGGGCATTCCAGCGCACCACATCGCCGGTCCGGTACATCCTTGCCCCCAGCGCTCCCGGCTTTGCGAACGGGCACGCCACAAACCGCGAGGCCGTCAGCCCGGCTCGTCCCCGATAGCCGCGGGCCACCCCGGCACCGGCGATGTACAACTCGCCGGCCACCCCGGGCGGCACCAGACACAGCCCGGTGTCCAGCACGTAGACCTCGACATTGTCCAGCGGTCCACCGATCACCGACGCCATGTTCGTGGCGTCGCTGTTGGTCAGGGTGCGGTGCGTGGTATGCACGGTGGCTTCGGTGATGCCGTACATATTGATCAGCGTCGGAACCTGGACGCGGTCTTCGGGGTACCAGCCCTGCAGCCGCGACGTGCGCAGCGGCTCGCCGCCGAACACCACCAGCCGCAACGCGGATTCGGTTGCGGTAATGGCGCTTTCGCGCTCCGCCTGCATGAGTTCATAGAACGCCGACGGGGTTTGGCTGAGCACCGTGACGCGTTCGCGCACGATCAGCTGCCACAGCTCCCGCGGTGCGCGCGCCGTGGTCCACGGCACCGCCACCAGCTCGGCACCGTGCAGTAGGGCGCCCCACATCTCCCACACCGCGAAGTCGAAGGCCGGGCAGTGGCACCAGGCCCACACATCGGTGGCGGTGAACTCGCATGTCCGCCGCAGTCCGGCGAACAGTGCCACCACGTTGCGGTGTGTGATGGCAACGGCTTTGGGCTTTCCGGTGGATCCGGAGGTGTACATGATGTAGGCCAGGCTGTCCGGATGCGGCCGTTCATCAGGACGGCCGGCGGTGTCGTCGGCGCCGAGCCGATCCAGCAGCAGCACCGGAATCGTGGTCGCGGGCAGCTGCGGGGCGGTGGCGGAGTCGGTGATCAACAGTCGCGGGGCCGCATCGGCCAACATGTAGGTGGTGCGCTGGCTGGAATACTTCGGGTCGATCGGCAGGTACGTCGCCCCGGCCTGGCTGACCGCCAGCAGCGCGGTCACCAGCTCGACACCGCGGTCCAACGCCACGGCGATGATCGTTTCCGGTTGCGCCCCCGTGCCTTTCAAACGAGCGGCCAGCCGGTCTGCCCGGACGGCCAGCTCGGCGTACGTCACACTCTGCCGCCCATCGCGCACCGCAATCGCATTTGGAGTG
Organism: Mycobacterium angelicum; assembly: GCF_002086155.1. Taxonomy (GTDB): domain Bacteria; phylum Actinomycetota; class Actinomycetes; order Mycobacteriales; family Mycobacteriaceae; genus Mycobacterium; species Mycobacterium angelicum. The sequence continues at coordinate 14,878 of NZ_MVHE01000081.1, forward strand.
CGCGCCACCTGAGCGGCGAACAGCTCCGGCAGCGTTGCGTCGGGAATGTCGGCCGTGGCGTGCGCGGCCAGCAGCTGCTCACGCTGACCGGGCGTGGTGATCGCCAGGGTGTCGATGCGCAGGCCCGCCTCGGCGGTGACGGCCCGCAGGATGTGGATGTAGTAGCCGACGAACGCCTCGACCGTGGCGTGCTCGAACAGGTCGGTGGCGTACTCCATCAGCCCCGGCATCGGTTGCGGCTGCCCATCGACCTCGGGGATGTCGAACAGTTGGATCGAGAGATCGAACTTTGCGGTGTGGGTGGACACCGGGATGGCCTCGACCGCCAGCCCGGGGAACGCCAGGGCCGGTACCGGATTGTTCTGCAGCGCAAAAGAAATCTGGAACAGCGGATGGTGCGCGGTGGAGCGGGCCGGGTTGAGCAGTTCCACCAGTCGCTCGAACGGGGCCTCCTGGTTTTCGTAGGCCGCCAGCGCCTTGGTCCGCACCTGTTCGAGCAGCCGCTCGAAATCCGGGTTGCCCGAGGTGTCCACGCGCAGCACCCAGGTGTTGACGAAGAACCCGATCTGATCGGCCAGTGCCGCATCGGTACGTCCGGCGATCGGGCTGCCGATGCTCACGTCGTCGCCGGCTCCCAACTTGCGCAACAACACCGCCAGCGCGGCTTGCAGCACCATCGACGCCGTGGTCCCGGTGCGGCGGGCAAGCTGCTCCACCCGTTCCCGCAGACCAGCCTCCAGGGTGAAGGGCACCACTTCGCCGCGGAACGACCGTTGTGCGGGACGGGGCCGATCCGCAGCCAAGCTGATCTGTTCGGGCGCACCGGTCAATTCGGCTCGCCAATAGTCGAATTGGCTTGCCAGTACCGAGGTGTGGTCGTCTTCGTCGCCCAATACCTGCTGTTGCCACAGGGTGTAGTCGGCGTACTGCACCGGCAGCGGCGTCCACTGCGGGGCCTGCCCCGTGCGCCGGGCGCCGTAGGCGGTGGCCAGGTCCTGGGCCAGGGGCGCCAGCGAGGCGCCGTCGGCGGCGATGTGGTGCACCACCAACAGCAACACGTGGTCGCATTCGGCCACCGCGATCAGCGCGGCGCACACCGGGATCTCGGTAGCCAACTCGAACGGGTTCCCCACTGCCCGGCTCACGGCCTCGGTCAGTAGTTCCCGGCTGCTCAGGTCGGTGACGGTCAGCGGCACGTGGGCCTCTTCGATCGGCAGGATCCGTTGGTAGGCGACGCCGCCGATCTCGCCGAAGACGGTGCGCAGGCTCTCATGGCGGGCCACCAGGTCGCCGAGGGCCGCGCGCAGCGCAGCCACGTCCAGGTCTCCGGTCAACCGCAGGGCCAAGGGGATGTTGTAGGTCGCCGATGGGCCTTCGTAACGGTGCAGGAACCACAACCGGGATTGCGCGTACGACAACGGGATTCGCGCCGGGCGCGGCTGGGGCAGCAATGCCGCACGGGTTGCATGACCGCGGTGGGTGTCCAGCCAGTCCGCCAGCAAGGCCACCGTCGGCGCCTCGAACAGGGCGCGGATCGGCACCTCCACCCCCAGTTCGGCACGGATGCGCGCGACCAGCCGGGTCACCGTCAGCGAGTGCCCACCCAGGTCGAAGAACTTGTCGTCGATACCGGCCCGCGGCACCTCCAGCACGTCGGCGAACAACGCCGCCAACAACGCCTCCCGTTGATCCCGCGGGGCCCGGTAGGTGGTGGTGCTGGTGAATTCCGGTGCCGGCAGCGCCTTTCGATCCACCTTGCCGTTGAGCGTAAGCGGCAACGCGTCCAGCACCATCACCGCCGCCGGGACCATGAACTCCGGCAGCCGCTGCCCGACGAACTCGCGCACCTGCGCGGCGAGGTCGGTGTTCGGGCCGGCGGCCGATTCGGGCACCACATAGCCGACCAGCTGGTCGCCGCGGGGAGTGACTACGGCTTGCGCCACCCGCGGATGCTCGGTCAATGCGGCTTCGATCTCGCCGGGTTCGATGCGGAAGCCGCGGATCTTGACCTGGTCGTCGGCGCGGCCGACAAACTCCAAGTCGCCCTGTGCATTCCAGCGCACCACGTCCCCGGTCCGATACATCCTTTTCCCGGCCTCGCCCACGCCACCGAACGGGCAGGCCACGAACCGCGACGCCGTCATCGGCTCCTGGTCCCGATAGCCGCGCGCCAAGACCTCGCCGGCGATGTACAACTCACCGGGGACCCCCGGCGGCACCACGCACAAGCCCGCATCCAAGACGAATACCCGGCAGTTCCACTGCGGTACCCCGATCGGGACCGACGCGCCGGCGTGCGGCCGGCATGACCAGTGCGTCACCGCAACCGTTGCCTCGGTGGGGCCATAGAGGTTGTGCAGGCCCGCCACACAGATCTCGGAAAACGCTGCCGCGGTGTGGGCGGGCAATGCCTCGCCGATGACGAAAACCTCGCGCAACGACGCCAGCTGCTGCGGTGTCGCCGACGAGCACAACACCGATAGCATCGGGGGCACGAAGTCGGTCAGCGTCACACCATGGGCGGCAATCGCTTTGGCCACATACCCGGGATCCCGCTGCCCTTGTGGCGCAGCCAACACCAACCGTGCCCCCGAAATCAGCGGTACCAGATAGCCCCACAGCGACACGTCGAACGTGATGGCGGTCTTCTGCAGATACACGTCCTTGGGCCCGATTCGGTACTGGGCTGTCATCCACAGCAGGTGATTGACGATCGCGCGGTGAGTCACCGCCACGCCCTTGGGCTGTCCGGTCGAACCCGACGTGAACATCACGTAGGCGCGATGATCCGGTTCGAGTGGGAGCAGCCGGTCGGCATCGGTGATCGGGTCGGCCGAATACGCCGATACGTCAAGGTGATTGAGGTCGAAGGCGAGCACGCCGTCCTCGGGTTCGAACCCCTCGTCGCTCAATACACATACCGGATCAGATGTGGTCAGCACGTGGTTGTTGCGGTGGACGGGGTGAGTGGGGTCCACCGGCACGAAAGCGCCACCGGCGGCCACGATCGCCTGCACGGCCACCACCAAATTCACCCCGCGGCCCATCGCCAGGCCCACCACCAGCTCCGGGCCCACGCCTTGCGCAATCAGGAACCGCGCCAGCCGATTTACCCGGCTGGCCAATTCCGCATAGGTCAGGGTTTCCCGGTCATCCTGCACGGCCGGCGCATGCGGTGCGCGGGCGGCCTGGGCGGTGAACAACTCCGGCAAGGTCGTCGCGGGCAACGCGATGGTCGTGTGGTGTGCGTTGAGCAACCGCCGGCGCTGGACGGCGGTGATGATTTCGATGGTATCGATGGCCCGGGCGGCGTCGGCGGTGACGGCGTCCAGGATGTGCAGGTAGTAGCCGGCGATCGCTTCGATGGTGCACGGGTCGAACAGGTCGGTGGCGTACTCGATGAGCCCGGGCAGCGGCTGGGTGCGGCCGGGGCGGAACGGCGTGTCGAACAAGTTGATGGACAGGTCGAATTTGGCCGTGTGGGTGGATACCGGCATCGCCTCGATGGCCAGCCCGGGCAACCGCAGGCTCGGCGCCGGATTGTTCTGCAGCGCAAAGGAAACCTGGAACAGCGGATGGTGTGCGGTGGAGCGGGCCGGATTGAGCAGTTCCACCAGCCGTTCAAAGGGTGCGTCCTGGTTTTCGTAGGCCGCCAGCGCCTTGGTGCGCACCTGCTGCAGCAACTCGGTGAAGCTGCGGTTGCCCGAGGTGTCCACTCGCAGCACCCAGGTGTTGACGAAGAATCCGACCAGGTCGGCCAGGGCGGCATCGGTGCGTCCGGCGATCGGGCCGCCGATGCAGACGTCGTCGCCGGCACCCAGCTTGCGCAACAACACTGCCAGGGCGGCCTGCAGCACCATCGAGACCGTGGTGTCCGTCGCACGGGCCAGCCGCTCAATACGCGTCCGCAACCCCGCCTCCACGGTGAAGGAGTGCTGTGCACCTTTGAACGACTGCCGGGGCGGGCGGGGCCGGTCCAGCGGCAGCGCGATCTGCTCGGGAGCGGCGGCCAATTCGTCTCGCCAGTAGGCGAATTGGTGGCCCAGCACCGACTCGGGGTCATCCTCATCACCCAACACCTGCTGTTGCCACAACGTGTAATCGGCATACTGCACAGAAAGCGGCGCCCAGCCCGGTACCCGCCCAGCACAACGAGCGGCATACGCGGCGGCCAGGTCCACCGCCAACGGCACCAACGACGCGCCGTCGGCGGCGATGTGATGCACCACCACAATCAACGCGTGCTCAGCCTGCGACACCCTGATCAGCACCGCCCGCACCGGAATCTCGGCGCAAAGGTCAAACCGATACCCCGCGGCATCATTGACGGCCTCGGCCAACGGCTGCCCGTGCGCCAAGTCGCAGACGACCAGCGGCACCGCCGCGGCGGGCAGGATCTGCTGATAGGCCACACCATCGACCTCGACGAACACCGTACGCAGACTCTCATGCCGGGCGGCCACATCGTCGAGCGCCGCACCCAGCGCCGCCACATCCACTCGCCCGGTCAACCGCAACGCCAACGGAACGTTGTAGGTCGCCGACGGCCCCTCATAGCGGTGTAAGAACCACAACCGCGACTGCGCATACGACA